>JBHGBE010000150.1:0-7844 GCA_041946855.1 Phycisphaerae bacterium
TTTCGAGCCTTTTTTGCGCCACGCCTCGGAAAATCACGCTTGTTCAGGGCCTAGTCGCTAATCGCAAGTCCCTAGTCCCTCTAAGCGCGCGATGGTAGAATCGAGGCACAACCACGATGGCAGACACGAGCTACAGCGCACTTCTCAAGGCGGCGATGTCCGGCAGGGACCTCTCCCGCGACCAGACCCACTGGGCCTTTTCGCAGATCATGGACGGCGCGTGGGCCGAGGCGCAGGTGGCGGGCCTCCTGGTCGCGCTGGCGGCCAAGGGCGAGACGGCCGCCGAGATCGCCGGGGCGGCGCTGGCCATGCGCGAGCGGGCCGCGCGGATCGAGTGCGGAGCGGACGAGGTGATCGACACGTGCGGCACGGGCGGAACGGGCCTGCGGACGTTCAACATCTCGACGGCCGCCGCGATGGTGGCCGCCGGCGCGGGCGTCAAGGTTGCCAAGCACGGCAACCGCACCTCGACGCGACCAAGCGGCTCGGCGGATGTGCTGGCGGCGCTGGGCGTCAACATCGACGCCGACGCTGCGGCCGTCGCACGATGCCTCAAGGAGGCGGGCGTGTGCTTCTGCTTCGCGGTCCGCTGCCATCCGGCCATGAAGCACGCCGCGCCCGTCCGCAAGGCGCTGGGCGTGCGGACGATCTTCAACCTTCTTGGCCCGCTGACCAACCCGGCCGGCGCGAGGCGGCAGCTCATGGGCGTGTTCGACGGGAAGCTCACGGCGAGGATCGCCGAGGTGCTCCGCGCGCTTGGCAGCATCCGCGCGATGGTCGTCCACTCGGCCGACGGGCTGGATGAACTCTCGACGGCCGCGGCGACGACGATCTCCGAGCTGGCCGACGGCCGTGTCGTGACGCGAACAGTCGAGTGCGGCGATTTCGGCATTCCGCAGGCGCGGCTGGATGATCTGCTGGTCGATTCGGCGCAGTCATCCGCGGCCGTCATAAGGCAGGTCCTCGCCGGCAAGGGCGGCCCGGCCCGCGACATCGTCGTGCTCAACGCGGGCGCGGCCATCGCCGTCGCGGGGCGCGCCGCCGGGATCGCCGAGGGCGTCGCAATCGCGCAGCGAGCCATCGACTCGGGCGCGGCCGCGGCGGCGCTGGAGAAACTCGTTGCCTTGAGCAACAGGGATTGAGACTGGAAGTCGGGAGGAAAGGATGACGGGAGGAACGATCGGCGCGCGGGGGGAACTACCTCCCCTCGTCCGCTCCTCCAGCCCTCCCCTCCTCCCTTCCAGTCCTCCTGGCTTGCTCCCATCCTCGCTTCCTCCCTTCCTCCTGTCCTCCCATCTCCAGACTTGCGACCAGGCGGATGCATTTCGGTTTCCGTGAAGTGGCGTGGGCCTCCGGCCCGCGCGTCGCGAGGGCATCCTGCCCTCGCCCGGCAGTTCGGCCAAATCGGCGCCGCCGAAGCGCCGGATCGCGGCGCCTGAGTACCTTTTCGCCCGTCCGCTCATCGAGGGGCTGGACCGCCTGCCGGGGGTGAAGTTCCAGGTCGTCACGCCGCCGTCGCTGGCCGACATGCTCCTGTGCTGCCAGGTTGACGCGGCCCTGGTGCCGGCGGTCGACCTACAGCTTGTCAGCGGGCTGACGGTCGTGCCGGCCGGGTGCGTCGCATCGGCCAGCCGGACGCTGACCGCCCGCATCTTCTCGCGCGTCCGCCCCGCGCGGATGTCGGCGCTGTGGACGGACGGGCAGGCCCACACGGCCGTCGTGCTGGCGCAGGTGCTCTGGTCTCACTGCCACAACGCGCGGCTGGACATCATGCCGTACGAGCCGGAGGACGCCGGGGGCGACGAGCCGGAGGCGGTCCTGCTGGTTGGCGACAAGGTCGTGACCGCCCCGCCGATTGGCTACGACTGGCAGATCGACCTGGGGGCGATGTGGCACGAAATGACCGGGCTGCCGTTCGTCTTCGCCGTATGGGCCGCGTCGGACCCGGCGGACTGCCATGACCTGTATCGCATCCTCACGGCGGCGCGCTTGCGCGGAACGCGGGACATGGAGCGCATCGTCCGCGACTACGCCGTGCCAAGGGACTGGCCCGCGGACCTGGCCTCGCAGTACCTGACCAGCCACCTCCAGTACGACTTCGGCGAGGCCCAGCGCGAGGGCATGGAGGAGTTCTTCTGCCTTGCGGCCGACTGCGGGGCGATAGACGAGCTCCTGCCCGTGAGGTACTACAAGCCGTCCGTCGCATGAGGATCGGCATGGCGCCAAGTCAAGCGGAGTGTCCCGGCTCAGTTGGGGCGCCTGGGGCAAACAAGACAATAATCGATATTCAACAATCAATGTTCAATGCTCAAGTGCAAGAGCCAACACAGGTTCCCCGACCCTCTGTCTTGACTTGAACATTGAGAGTTGAATATCGACTATTGAATATTGCCGATACCGGCCGGTGTTCGTGGCGGCAACAGACTTGTCCGGCGCCGCGGGGGACGGAGGCGGATGCGAGGCGCGGCTAGACCTTGGTCGCCTGGAGCTTCTGCTTCATCAGCCGCCCGACCTTGAACTTGACCGTCCGCTTGGGCGAGACGTGGACCTTCTGGAGGGTCTTGGGGTTCTGCGCGGTGCGGGCCGCCCGCATCCTCGTCTCGAAGACGCCGAAGTCGCGGAACTCCAGCCTGCTGCCGCGGACCAGCTCGTTGATGACCTCGTCGAGGAAGGACTGCACGATCTTCTTGACCACCGACCTTCGCTCCTTGGACTGCTCCGAAATCCGGTCAACGAGCTCTTTCTTCGTCACCGTGTGCATGAAACATCCCTTTCAGCGAGATTCCCGTTGTGCGGTTTCCAAGCCCGCCGCGACGCGAAGAAAAGCCGCGAGGCGTTTCTTCTGACATCCATAGTAGGACACCAAGTTCTTGCGAACAAGTAAATTATGCACAAGGATTCTTGCCGCCTGCGCTTAGGCCGCGCGGCGAGGCGGAAAATCCGCGCCCGCGCCTAACCGCCGCCCGCGCCGCCTGTCTGTCATTTCTGTGCGGAACGCGAAACGCAATGACATGCTACCAGCAGGAAGGAGACGGAACATGACAAGGATGCTGGCGAACCGATGGACGCTTGGACTGATAGCCGCGGGGCTTGTGGTGCTCTTCGCCGCCAACGCCGACGCGATGGCCCGCACGAGGGTAATCGTGGCCAGACCTTATGTCGGCTACTACTCCGCGCCGGTCGTGGTCGCCGCGCCGGTAGTCGTCGCCGCGCCGGCCCCGGAGGTGGTGTACTATCCGCCCCCGGCGTACGTGTACGTCCGGCCGATCGTCCGGCCGGTGTACGTGTACCGTCACTACCGGCCGTACCACCGCTGGGGACACCTGGGCTGGGGCTTCTCGTTCGGCGCGCGCTTCTAGAGACGGCGACTAACGGACTTGGCGCGGGCGAGGGTGGAAGGCGAAGAGAATGTAGAATGTAAAATGATGAATGAAAAATGTAGAAGTGGAACGCCGCCCAGGGCTTTCTGACTTCTAGATCACGCAGGCCAGTCCCTCCGCCGGGGAGCGCGTGGGGTCGACTATGACGATATCCCGATCCTCGAACCGTGGCAGCATGGAGTAGCCCTTCACGCGGACAGCGAATGCTTCTGGCGGTGGATCCTTGAACTCCACGAACGCATCCGGCCATCCAGGCGGCGTCTGCTCGGCGTATTCTGTGCCGACGCTCAGGGCATCGCCGGCCGCAAGATGACCGATGATTGGCACGTAACGCCGTGGCCAATGGACGGGTAGGCCTTCCGGACCAACCACGTGCTGCCCGGGTTCTATGGTGCGGATTTGTAGCTCAGGCGGCCCCTCCTGGGCCGGCGTCACCTGAGGTGGCGTCAACGTGAAGAGAAAGAATGGCAAGGTGATAGAGAATCTCAGTTGCCCACGCGACGGGCGTAAAGGTCAATTTCGGCGCCGTTTACGTGTACATCGACGCGCACCGGGTCCAGGCGCTCTGTTTTGACGGGATTACCTACGGGTCCCTGTACAAGGAGGGCGTGCGATGCGTAACACACTGCCTTCTCCTGCTCCAATCGTTTGGCGATGCCGTCGGCTAGCTTGCGTTCGGCCGGGGTAGCATTCGGGTCGAATTCGCGGGCGCGCTTGATGTCAAAGTCACTGATGGGCTGGAAGAACACGATGACCTCCAAGTGTTCCTCCGTTTCAAGGTAGCCCAGGATCCCAGGGGAACCGTAGGTCTTATAGACCTCCCCATTTCTGTTGGCGATCACAACCGTAAATGATCTCTCCTTGCCCCGGATGGCATCCGCCAACCGGCCATTCTTGGGCAGTGGCCATGATGCCTGTTTGCATCCGGGGGCCCAGATGAGCAGGCCCTCTTCATCAGGCATTGCCTGCACTGCGGTGCCTGGCCGGGCCCCGCGGGAACCAAATGCCAGCGCGATGGTCAATCCCAGTCCAATGATGCACACGATCAGCCCGGCCAGCCCGACCATCCGCGTCTTGTTGATCGCCCAGTCCATGTCAACCTCCCCGCGACCTTTGGGATCGCCGGATAACCTTTGGGATATGAGCGGCGATCTTCATGACCCTTCGCATCTTCCCGACCGGGACAATGATAGGCTTATATTTTACGTTCAGCGATTTCAGCAGGAACTGGCCGTTGCGCCGCTCGACATCCTTCAGCCTGGTTTCGAAGGCGCCGCCCGCCTCGTACATTCCGCATTCGTCATTTCACATCCTGCATTCTGCTTTCAACGATACGGTCCGCCCGGGCGGATTTCAAGCGATGAGTGCAGCGGGCCGGCGCCCGTCTCGTCGAACAGCAGCAGGTCGTTCTCATCCGCCAGCCAGCACGAGGGCAGGTAGTAATGCTCCTGCGGGCCGATGGTCCAGAACCGCCCGATGTTGCGCCCGTTGAGGTATATCTGCCCCTTGCTCGCCCCGCCGGTGAGCTTGAGGAAGAGCGGCTCGGGCGAGTCGGGCCTCCTGAAGCGGCTGGCGAACCAGGCCGGGTGATTGGGGTGCCGGCGGCTTGGCGGCACGGCGTCGGCCGGCGGCAGCGTCCAGGGGCAGACGCTCCACGACGCGTCGGCCGTGATGTTCTCGTCTAGCGAGTAGAAGATTATGTTCTTCAGCACGGCCGGCGCCACGTCGCCCCAGAGCAGGATTTCAAGGCGGTTGCGGCCCTTGTGCAGCTCCGAGCCGAGCGTCACGTCGCCGAACCCTTCGCCGACGAGCGGGAAGAAGCCCGCCACGTGCTCGTTGCACAGGATGGCCGCGTGATGCGGCACGCCGCGCCAGGTGATGTGGACCGGCGCGACCCGCGACATCGAGACGTCGAACTGCGCCGTCCAGACCGGCAGCCGCTCAAGCTCCTCGATCATGTGGACCAGCCTGCGCGGGACGATCCGCCGCGCGAAGCCTTCCAGGAGCTTGAGCTTCATCCTGGGCGGCTGGATCGCCCTGGCGTCGTAGACGTGGCCCAGGCCCTTGACCTCTCCGATGTACGGGCCGAAGTTGAACCGGCCCATGTTGTCCAGCAGCGCGGTCAGCACGTTCGCGCCGCGCGAGAAGCCCGCGGCAATCGGCTCGCGCGACGAGCCCGCCCCGCCGCCGAAGACGCCCAGGAAATCGCCGTTGAGGAACAACGTGGCGCGGTCGGCGCATTCGGGCAGGAACAGCCGCCGCCTGGCCGCCTTGGGGCTGTGGACCTCGGCGCGGTACCACACGTAGCCGTAGTGCAGGCCGAGCGAATCGACGTCCTTGGGACGGTCGATCTTCTGCCAGGCGGAGCGCCTGTCCTTGTCCGAGGGTCCGCCCGCCTTGCCCTGCGGGGAATCGACGGGCTCAGTGCAGACCTTCAGCAGCTTCCACGCCGCCAGGTGCGGCGCGGCGTGGCGGGCGGCGGCGTGGGCCTTGGCCTGCTTCTTGCGCTGGAGCTTCCCGTCGGCCTCCATCAGGAAGTAATCATTGCCGGAGGGCGAGTGCGTCAGGTGCTCGACGCTCTCGCCCACGAACGTCGGCCCGAAGACCAGCGCGTCGTTGGCGAACCACGTCCGCATCGCCAGTTCGCTGTTGACAAGGACGATCTGTAGCTCCTCGGCCGGCAGGACCAGCGGCTCATCTTCCTGCGGCACGGCCGCCTTGTAGTCCTTGCCGCTGATGCGAATGTTCGCCTCCCAGAGCGGCGGGGCGTGGAACACCAGCGTCCTGTCGTGGAAGACGCCCAGCGGCATGACGTTGGCCCACTCAAGCGTCTTGTCCATCGGGAGCTTGAGGCCCACGGGCACGGCCGTCGCGCCCAGAAGCTCCAGCGAGACGGTCACCAACTGCCCCTGTGGCAGGGAGACCGTCGCGGTCTTGATCTCGTCGCGCCCATTGTTGGTGACGACCGCCCACCTGCCGTTGGGGCCGCTGATGTTGAGCACGCCGGGGCAGTCGTGCCCGCTGACGCCGACATCGGCCATCGCGCACGACGAGATGTACGGCCCCATGTAGTTGGCCAGCATGTTGACCAGCTTGGTGAGGTAGTACTTCCGCGTCAGGCCTCCGCCCTCGGCAAGCGGGGCGTCGTAGTCGTAGCTCGTGGTCTGCCAGGTGGCGCTGCCGCTGGTCAGACGGCTGCCCCAGAAGGCGAAGTTCGTGCCGCCGTGCCACATGTAGTAGTTGAACTGCGAGCCGCAGCCCAGCGCCTCCAGCACCCTCCTGGCCGTCTCGCGCGCGTCGCGCGTGTTGTGCTCGTGGCCCCACCAGTCGAACCAGCCGGGCCAGAACTCCGTAACCATCAGCGGTGCGTTGGGTTGGCGCAGCCGCAGGCGCTTGAGCTGAGCGACGCCGTGCGACCAGAAGTTGGCGCACTCGACCGTATCGGGCACCGGCGGGTCCGAAAAGACGTTGCAGTTGACTATCGGCACCTCGAAGCCCGCCCGCCGGAAGAGCTGGCTGATGAACTCCAGGTAGTTCAGCCGATCCGGCATGGTGGTCATAAAGTACTCGTTCTCATTCTGGATGAGGACGATGTTGCCGCCGCGCGTCACCTGCTGCTCGGCCAGACGCGGAAGGACCTGCCGGAAGTACTTGTCGTAATAGTGGGTATAAGCGGCGTTGGACGTGCGGTAGGCGATGCCCGGCTTGGTCGTCAGCCACGCCGGCAGCCCGCCGAAGTCCCACTCGGCGCAGATGTAAGGCCCCGGGCGGAGGATGACGTACAGCCCCAGCTCGCCCGCCTGGCGGACAAACGCCGAGATGTCCCTCTCGCCGGAGAAGTCCCACCTGCCCTCCTGCATCTCGTGGAAGTTCCACGCGATGTACGTGTCGATGCAGTTCAGCCCGGATCGCTTGGCCTTCAGCAGCCGGTCGCGCCACAGCGGCGCCGGCGTGCGGAAGTAATGCACCGACCCGCTGACCAGCCAGATACGCTTGCCGTCCAGCAGGAAGCTCCGGTCGTCGTATGTGACTGTCGCCATTGTCGCGGTCTCCGGCCCCTCGCCAGGAGGATGCCGTAAGATGGGCCATTGCAATAAGTGTAGATATTCATTGAGGCTATGCAACAAAAAACAGGCATTATGCCGTTTTCAGGGCTGTTTTGGGCGGTTTGAGGGCACCTGGCGAACATCGGTGAAGGCGCGTGACCGATCAGGCTATAACATATTATATTGAAGATGGTTACAACGGGGATCCGCCCGGATGCGGATGGCCAATCCCTGGCAGTCTGCTCTCCGCCGCTCGTGCAGCTAACTTGTTAAAATTACGGGCTTTATGGTCGTTTGTCCTCCATTTTGCCTATTGTCGCCGGTTCTCCTCCCTTGGCCCGACGGAAAAGCCCCTCCGGCCGTGGAGCCGGAGGGGCTTAGGCACAACTGGTACCTCTACACGGTCAGCTTCAGGTCT
>JBHGBE010000151.1:0-6659 GCA_041946855.1 Phycisphaerae bacterium
ATGCTCGACCTGCCATATCCGCCGAGCATCAACCGCTACTACCGGCACGTGGGCTACCGAACGCTGATCAGCCGGGAGGGCCGGACGTTCCGCAAGAACGTCTGTGCCCTCCTGGGCGGCGGCGGGCCTCGCAAGCCGCCGGCGGGCGGACGGATTGCCCTGTGCATGGACGCCTTTCCGCCCGACCGGCGCATCCGCGACCTGGACAACCTCCAAAAGCCCGCTCTGGACGCGATGCAGCACGCGGGCATCTACGAGGACGACAGCCAGATCGACCTGCTGCTGACACGCAGGCGCGAGGTGACTGCCGGTGGCCGGCTGGTCGTCGAGGTGCTGGATCTGCCGCTGGGGCGCTGCCCGCTCTGCGGGGCGGAGATGAACTGACGTGCAGAGGCTCTTTCCCACACTGCTGATCCTGCTGAGCGTGTGCGCCGCCATCGGCTACGTGCCGACCGGCGACTGGCGCAGGGTGATCTACTGGCTGGCGGCCGCCGTCCTGACGGCCGTCGTGACGTGGTGAACAACATGGCATCAAAGCGAATCTACATTTCCGGGCCGATGACGGGCATGCCGTCCCACAACTTCTTCGCCTTCCACGCCGCCGCCGACCGGCTGCGTAAGGCCGGATGGGATGTCGTCAACCCGGCCGAAAACTTCGAGGGTCGGACGGACCTTCCACGCGAGGCGTACATGCGGGTGGACGTGGGCCTGATGGCCACGTGCAACGCCATCGCCATGCTGCCCATGTGGCGCGATTCGCGTGGCGCGAGGGTCGAATACCTGCTTGCCCGCGAGATGGGCATGGAGCTGCTGGACGCCGAGACGCTCCAGCCGCTGGCCGACGCGCCCGCGGCGGCGGTCATGCTGGCGGTGCCGGCCGAAAAGGCCCCGGCGGCGGAATCTGTCCTGGACGAGGCCAAGCGCATCACCGGCGGCGAGCGCCACCAGGACTACGGACACCCCTCTGACGACTTCGCCCGCACGGCGATGCTCTGGAACGTCATCCTGGCGGCCAAGCTCAGCGACGGTGCCGTCATCACGGCGATGGACGTGCCGCTGTGCATGATCGCGGTAAAGCTGGCCCGTCAATCCAACCGGCACAAGCGCGACAACCTCGTGGACATCGCCGGCTACGCCCGGACGGCGGCCATGGTCGCGGGGGACGAATGATGCAAACCAACACGAACTCACGGCGCTGCCTTGAGGCGCGGCTGAGAAAATGCCAGTTCTGCAAGCAGGACCGGGAGTGCAGGCACGGACCCGACCCGTACCTGTTGCTTCACCTGGACGAGATCGAGATGGTCTGGCTCTGCGACGAATGCTACGACATCCGCAAGGACGGTCTGCACCTGCCGGAGTCCGAGGTCGACGTATGACGGCAGGCGTCGCCCCATCCTCGGCGATTACGTTGCGGCCTTACCAGGCCGAGGCGGTCAGCGCCGTCTATGACCACCTGCGCCGCCGGGATGATCACCCATGCGTGGTCATCCCGACGGCCGGGGGCAAGACCCCCGTGATGGCCAGCATCTGCCGCGATGCTGTTGAGCAGTGGAACGGCCGCGTGCTGATCCTGGCCCACGTGAAGGAACTGCTCGAGCAGGCCGTCGAGAAGCTCCACACGATGGCCCCGGACCTCTGGATGCGGATCGGCGTCTACTCGGCGGGCCTGCGGAGCCGGGACACCGAGCACCCGATCATCGTGGCGGGCATCCAGTCGGTCTACAAGCGGGCGGCGGAACTGGATGCCTTTGATCTGATCCTTCTGGACGAAGCTCACATGCTGCCGCCCGACGGTGAAGGCATGTACCGCACCTTCCTGGCCGACGCCCAGAAGGTCAACCCGCGTGTGCGGCTGGTCGGCCTGACCGCCACGCCGTACCGCATGACCACGGGGCTAATCTGCGGGCCGGAGAACCTGCTCAATTGCGTCTGCTACGAGGTCGGCGTCCGCGAATTGATCGTCCAGGGCTACCTGTGCCCATTGAAGACCAAGGCGGGCCGGCGAAAGGTGGACACGTCGGCCCTGCACGTGCGCGGCGGCGAGTACGTCGCTGGTGAGGTCGAGGCCCTGATGGACGACGACTCGCTGGTGCGTTCGGCCTGCCGGGAGATCGCCGAGTACACGCAGGACCGCCACAGCGTGCTGATCTTCGCCGCGGGCGTGCAGCACGCCCAGCATGTCCAGCGGGTGTTGCGCGAGTCTGGCCTCGAGTGTGGATTCGTCTGTGGCGAGACATTGCCCTTCGAGCGGGCCGATACATTGCGGCGGTTCCGCGACGGGCAACTGAAGTACCTGGTCAACGTGAACGTACTGACCACGGGCTTTGACGCGCCCAACATCGACTGCGTGGCGCTGTTGCGGCCGACCAACTCGCCGGGGCTCTACTACCAGATGGTCGGCCGTGGCTTCCGGCTGCATCGGTTCAAGGACAACTGCCTGGTCCTGGACTTCGGCGGCAACATCCTCCGCCATGGCCCGGTCGACGCGCTCCAGGTCAAGGATCGCGCCAACGGCGGTGGTGAAGCGCCGGCCAAGGAGTGCCCAGAGTGCCAGGCGGTGATCCATGCCGCCTATTCCGTCTGCCCCGAGTGTGGATATGAGTTCCCGCCACCCCAGCGCGAGAAGCACGAGCGCGAGGCCACGACGGCGGGCGTGCTTTCCGGAGAGGTCACCGAGACGCAGTACCCGGTCGAGGAGGTCTTCTACAACATCCACGTCAAGCGTGGAGCGCCCGAGGGCCATCCGCCGACCATGCGCGTGGACTACCGCGTGGGCTTCAACGACTTCCGCAGCGAGTGGGTGTGTTTCCAGCACACTGGCTACGCCAGGGCAAAGGCGGAGGTGTGGTGGAAGGAACGTTCCTGCGAGCCATTCCCGGCGACGGTCGAGGAGGCCGTGGCAGTTTGCCTCGCCGGCGGCGTTGCCCAGACGCTGGAGATCACCGTCCGGGCGGTCGCCGGCGAGAAGTACGACCGGATCGTCGGGCACCAACTCGGCCCCAAACCACCACTCCTGGACCGCAGCCAGTTCGCCGGCGACGGCGCGGATGAATACCCGCCGTTCGAGCCCAACGGGCCGCTGGGACCCGACGGCATGCCAACCATCGACGACGGCGAGTGGGATCGCTCGTCGCCTAAACCCGAGGCGATCGCGCCGGACGACGAGATCCCGTTCTGAGGACAACCTTGGCTGAATCCCTCGACATCATGAACTCCGCGATGGCGTACCTGGACGCCGGGCTGTGCGTCCTGCCGGCCCGGCGGGCCCAGAAGCGCCCCTCTGTGGGCCGCTGGAAGCAGTATCAGAAGACACGGCCCACCGGGTCGGAATTGTCCGCCTGGCTGGCCAACAGTCCCGACGCCCTCTGCATTCTCTGCGGACAGGCCTCCGGCAACGCAGAGATTCTGGACTTCGACGCCAGGGGCGAGTTGTTCGACCGGTGGTGCGCGAAGGTTCGCACAGCGGCCCCGGGTCTGCTGGAACGCCTGGTCCTGTCCCGCACACAGTCGGACGGCCGGCACGCCTTCTATCGCTGCCAGACACTCGTGTCGGGCAATCTGAAGCTGGCGCAGCGCAAGGTCGGCGACAAGGTCGTCACCCTGATCGAGACCCGCGGCGAGGGCGGGCTGTTCCTGTGCGCCCCGACGGCGGGTTACGAGGTGATCCAGGGCGATCTGGCCAACCCGCCCGTGCTGACCGAGGAAGAGCGCGACGTTCTCCTCCAGGCTGCCTGGGATCTGAACGAATACCTGCCGCCTGTGGTGAACGGCCCGACGCTGTCAACTCCACAGGCCACTTGTGCGACAGACATCGCCACCGGCGGCGATTGTTCTTCTCATACCGTTCCTGTGACGTCCACAGGCCCGCTGTCCTTCTCACAAGGCCATTGTGCGGCGGACAATCCGCACCCTGGCGATTGTGCTTCTCACAGCGCCGATGTGGTTCAGACATCGCCGCTGTCAACTCCACAGGCCGCCTATGGAGCGGACAACGCCGGCCGACCTGGCGATGATTTCAATATTCGCGGGGATGTCCGGGCCATCCTGGTCAATGCCGGCTGGGTGCTCGCGAAGCCTGGTGAGAACGAGTACTGGCGTCGACCGGGCAAGACCAATGGCTGGTCGGCAACGCTCAAGGACCGCGTCTTCTACGTCTTCAGCGCCAACGCCAACCCGTTTGAACCAGGAAAGGCCTACAGCCCCTTCGGTGTCTACACACTCTTGGAGCACCGTGGCGACTACACGGCCGCAGCCAGTGCCCTTCGCATCCTTGGCTTCGGACAGGATGTGCCCATCGCCGACGGTGTGGACATCTCCGGGATCATCGCCCAGGCAACCCCGGCGGCCGATCCGCCGGCTCCGCGAGTCGATGATCCAGGTCCAGTGCCGGTGGAACTGCTGCGCATCCCGGGCTTCATCGGCGAGTTGATGGACCACAGTCTGGCCACGGCCCCATACCCCAGCCAGGTCATGGCGTTCTGCGGCGCGGTCGCCCTGCAGTCGTTCCTAGCCGCCCGCAAGGTCCGCGACCCCGGCGACAACCGCACGAACCTCTACCTCCTGGGCCTGGCGTATGCCTCCGGCGGCAAGGACTGGCCGCGCAAGATCAACGCCCAGTTGATGCATCAGATCGGCATGGGCCACTGCCTGGGGCATTCCTTCGCCAGTGGCGAAGGCCTCCAGGATGCATTGTTCCTGAATCCCGCGATGCTGTTCCAGACCGACGAGATCGACACGATGCTCCAGGCGATCAGCAAGTCCAAGGACGCCAGGTACGAAAACCTGATGGGGACATTGCTGACGATGTACACCTCCAGCGCGTCCGTCTACCCCATGCGGCGTAAGGCCGGCAAGGAGAACCCCGGCGCGATCGACCAGCCCAGCTTGACGATCTTCGGCACGGCTGTGCCGACGCACTACTACGAGGCCCTCTCGGCCAGGATGCTCACGAACGGCTTCTTCGCCAGGATGATCGTCCTGGATGCCGGGGTGCGGGCCGAGGGACAGGAGCCGCAGGTCCCGACATTGCCCGAGCGCCTCGTCCAGACCGCCCGCTGGTGGGCAGACTTCCAGCCCGGCGAGCGCGTGGGCAATCTCTACAACGTCCACCCGGTGCCCAAGACCGTGCCGCACAGCGACGAGGCCAAGGCGCTATTGATCGAGACCAGGAAGAGCGCCGAGGCTGAGTACCGCAAGGCGGAGTCCCGGGCCGACGAGGTCGGCACGACCGTTTGGGGGCGTGTCAGCGAGAACACCCGCAAGCTGGCCCTGATCTACGCTGTCAGCGAGAACGCGCTCGAACCGGTGATCGGCCGTGAAGCGGTTAGCTGGGCGAGCGAGTTCATGCGGCACCAGACCAGGCGGATGCTGTTCATGGCCAGCCAGCACGTCGCCGAGGGCGAGTTCGATGCCGAGTGCCTCAAGGTCATCCGCAAACTCTCGGCTGCGCCCGAAGGGGCGCTAGACCACAGCGTCCTGCTCAAGCGGATGAAGATGGAGAGCCGCCGCTTCCTGGACCTGGTGGGCACGCTCATCCAGCGTGGCGACATCGAGACCATCACCGTCCCGACGGCCGGAAGGTCGGGGGTGAAATATCGCCTCCGGACGGCCCCGCTGGTGAAAGAAGGAGGCGCGGGATGAATGTTTCGCTGGCCATCCTTCACCGATCCTTCCCCATCTTTCACCGGGCAAAGGTGAAAGAAGTTTGCGGCCGTAAACGGCGTAATACGTGGGATATATATCTTCTCTCTCTTCTTCTTTCTCCATCCCACCCGTACCCGCCCGCGAAGCGCCCGCACGCGCGTACACGCGAGGGGTGGGTGAAAGGTGAAAGAAGTTCGTCCAGCCCCGTCCGGCGCAGGTCGCGCCACGTTGGCGCAGGTTGGGCGATCTGCCGCCTGGTCGAGCAAGGATACGGCCGGGCGGCCTGCGCCGACCTGGGCGCGCAGGCTACCCAGCTTCACAAACCCAATGGTTCCTTCCCCGCCGCAGGCGCGGTGACCGCGGCGGGAACGGTCACGGTGTTAGAGACAGTTTCTTTCGCCTGTCCGGTTTTCCGGACCAAGCACACGGAGGTGCATCATGCAGGTTGAACTTCGGGACATTACCAGCATCCGGCCCTACGAAAAGAACCCCCGCGTCAACGACGGCGCGGTGGACACCGTCGCGGCCAGCCTCAAGCAGTTCGGCTTCCGCCAGCCTATTGTCGTGGACTCGGGCGGCGTGATCATCTGCGGACACACGCGGTACAAGGCCGCCCAGAAGCTGGGGCTGGCCAAGGTGCCCGTTCACGTCGCGCAAGACCTCACGCCCGAGCAGGTGAAGGCGTACAGGATCGCCGACAACAAGACCGCCGAGCTGGCCGAGTGGGACATGGACCTGCTGCCCATCGAGCTCAAAGACCTCCAGGCGGCCGACTTCGACCTGTCGATGCTCGGGTTTGACGAGGACGAGCTGGCCAAGCTGCTTGGTGGCGGCACCAAAGAGGGGCTGACCGACCCGGATGCCGTGCCCGAGACGCCGGAGGAACCCGTCACCAAGCCCGGCGACCTGTGGCTGCTGGGCACGTACACGACCTGCCCGCACTGCGGGGAGGTGAACGAATGAACCGGCAATGCACCTGCCGCAAGTGTGGCAAGCCCTACGAGGCCCCGGTCCAA
>JBHGBE010000152.1:0-6530 GCA_041946855.1 Phycisphaerae bacterium
AGCCTGGTCCTGTTCTTCGTATGGCGGAACCGCGAGCCTATCGGCCGGATCGGATGGAGCTTTCGGTGCTGCTGGCGGGACGCGGGATTGGGCTTGCTGCTCTTTGTGCCGATGTTCTTCGCGGCGGGCCTGGTCGACCAGATCGCGCAGGGCGCCGGGCTCTCGCCTGGCCCCAAGTCGCTGCCGGCCGTCCTCAGGCCCAACGGGGCCGGAGAGCTTGTCCTCGCGTCGTTCATGGTGGTGGTCGTCGCCTTGGCCGAGGAGACGATTTTCAGAGGCTACCTGATCCTCCGATTCGCGGAGGTCACAAAGAGCGGCGCGGCGGCCGTGCTGCTCTCCTCGCTCATCTTCTCGCTGGGCCACGGGTACGAGGGTTCGGCCGGCGTGGTCACGGTAGGGTTTATGGGGCTGGTCTTCGCACTGGTGTACGTGTGGAGGAAGAGCCTGGTCGCGCCTATCGTGATGCACTTCATGCAGGACTTCCTGGGCATCGTGGCGCTGCCCGCGCTGGGGGTGCGTTGACCGAACAGGACGCCGCTTCAGTCCATCCCGGCCGCCTGCGCTACGTCCGCGGCGGCGGGACGCTAGCTCAGGAAAAGAGCGTATGTCAGCACCGCGAGGACGAACGCGGTGATGGCCGTGTACTTCCAGTCGCGCAGGGCCAGCGCGAAGTAGAAGACCGACGCCAGCACCCGCGCGTACGGCGTGAGCATCAGCGCGATTATCCCCAGGTTGATGAGCAGGTCGGGGCGGACCGGGCCCTTCAGCGCCGCCGCGATCTCGCCGACGGCGAAGCGGACCAGGTTCGTGCCCTTCATCGACTCGCGCATTGCCAGTTCCCCGCTGGCCGCCCAGTGCCAGGCCAGCCCCGCGGCGATCAGCGTCACGCTCAGGAGTACCCCCGTGAGCAATATGTAGCCTACCAGCGTGTCCATCCTGCCGCCCTTGTCGGGGACGATGTTGTCAGGCGCGGGGTGACTCATCGGCCGCCTCGAATCCCCCGGACCAGCATCTCCAGGCCGATGGCCAGCAGCACCACGAGGAAGAACCACCTCACGAAGCGGTTGCTCTCGCGGACCAGCAGGCGGGTGCCGATGAATGCCCCCGTGACCACGCCCAGGACCACCGGCGCGGCCAGGTCGAGGTCGATCAGCCCGGCCCCAAGATAGACGCTCGTGCCCGCCAGGGCCGTCACGCCGATAATGAGGTTGCTGGTCGTGGTCGAGACCTTCGGCGGCAGGCCCATTATCAGGTCGAAGGTCAGCACCTTGAGCGCGCCGGCCCCGATGCCCAGAAGCCCCGCGATCATTCCCGCGCCGAACATCGCCGGGCCGCCCAGGCAGGTCCGTGTGGCCTGATACTCGATCGTCTTGCCGGCGGCCTGGTCGTAGTAGCTGCCCTTCAGCCCCAGCCAGGCGCCAAGCCCGTCCCCGCACGGACCGGAGCCATGCCCGCCCTGCCGCCGCTCGACCAGCAACGCGGCCCATGAGCCCAGCAGCACCACGCCGAAGGCCAGGTACAACCAGCGCTGGCCGGAGACGAGCGTGATTGCGGCGCCGGCCATCGCGCCGAGCATCGTGAACACCTCAAGGAACATGCCCACCCGCAGGTTGGTGATGCGGTCCCGCGTGTAGGCGGACGCCGCCCCGCTTGAAGTCGCTATGACCGAGACGATGCTGACGGCGATGGCGTGCTTGATGTCGACGCCCATGAGCGTCAGCGCGGGGATGAGCACGACCCCGCCCCCCATGCCGCTCATCGCGCCGATGAACCCGGCCACGACGGACACGCCGAGCAGCATCTCGAATGACATTCTCGCTTCCTTTCGCATTCCCGGCCGGGGGTCCCGGGCGGTCGTCCTTTCGCAAATGTTATGTGGCCGGGGATGCCGGCGCGGGCCGAACGACCGTCTTCGCGCTAGTCTGCTCCCATTCTCGACACATCGAGCGGCGGACTGCCGGCATGTTTCCAGGAGCGGGCGCGATGGCGTCCTGGCCGCTCAGGCAGGAGTCGACGGGGGCGGCCGGCTGTGGCCAGCGATGATCTTCTTCCAGAGCTGCAAGGCAGTTCGCTGGTTGAGGTCATGCCAGAGGTCCTGGGCGAGCTGGCGGCTCATGCTATCGTCGGCGTAGCGTATCGCCACGGCCCTTCCATCGGCCGAGACGGTGATGACGCAGACCGTGTCGTCGGCCGCGTCACACTTGAGGCGCGCCTCGCCCGCGTGGCAGCCGGAGAAGACTTCCGCGAGGGCCTTTCTCATGTCGGCCGTACTTGGATCGGCAAGCTCGCCGCCGCCGCACGTCAGCAGGGATACCTTTTCCCACTTGGCATCAGTCACGCTGTAATTGTGCATGTTGGGTACCTCGGTAAGCGTCTTATCGACCCTCATACGAAACAGGAACACCTGTCCCACCGGCGATCAACCGCTCCATCACCCGCTTTGCCACATTCGATGGGATCGCCAGTCCGATCCCCTCGTTGGCGCCGACCGGGGAGATGATCGCCGCGTTCACGCCGACGACGTTGCCGCGCATGTCCACCAGCGGACCGCCGGAATTGCCGGGGTTGATGGCCGCATCCGTCTGGAGGAAGCTCTCGAAACCGTCCCCGGTGGTCCTTCCCTTGGCGGAGATAATGCCGGCCGTGACCGTCTGCGGCAGGCCCTCGGGCGCTCCGATGGCCAGGACAACGTCGCCGACATCAACCTGGTCGCTGTCGCCCATGGGCGCCGAGATGAGGCGGTCAGGGTCTATCTTCACGATCGCCAGGTCGGTCCGCTGGTCGGACCTCGCCCACCGCGCCGGGAGCTTCCTGCCGTCGGCCAGGACGACCTCGACGGTGTCGGCGCCATGCACCACGTGCCAGTTGGTAAGGATGTAGCCTTGCCGGGCGTCCACGATGATCCCGCTGCCCAGGCCCCGTTTGAAGTAGTATCGCGGCTTGGAGGGTTCCGGGGCGCCCGACGAACCTCCATCTTCGCCGAAGAACCTGCGCAGGAAGTCCCCGGCGTCCGGCTCGGGCTGGACTCTTATGGTCTGGCTGACGTGCATGACGACCACCGCCGGCTTGACGGATGCCGCGACCGCATGGAACAGGGGCGACACCGTATCGCCCTTGCCAAGCCCGCCCATCCCGTCGCGAATGGCCCTGACTTCCGCGGATGTCCTGGCGTAAGTGATCTGCCCCAAGTAGGTCGGCAGATACAGCATGGCCCCCAGAAGCAGGAGCAATGCGCCCAGCGATAGAACTCGACCCTTCGCGTTCACCATGGTCGTTCTCCTTGGCGGAAGGCAGCAGCATCCGCGTCGTCTTCCGGCGGACCGCCAGGGCAATTCTAGGCAACGATGGCAGTGATCTGTGGGGCGTGCCGGCCGCAAGAGGCAACGGCGCGGACGCCGTCGGATGCAACTGTGGGCATGGTGTTTCCCTGATTGGAGGGCCTCAGTCGTGCGTCCGATCAGCCGATGCAATACCGGACAGACTCGCAATCAGATCCACGATCTTCTTGCGTTCGGCCAGAAAGTCGGCGCCCTTCCAGCCAGAGCTCTTCTTCACAGCCCAGCTTTCACCCGTCCGATGAGTGGTCGTGAAGTAGTACCGGGATGACGGTTCGATCCTGGTCTTCAAGTCCACCAGATAGGCCTGGGCTTCCCGGCCGGCTGGCGTGTCCTTCTTCGCCGCGACTAGCCTTTGGAGCATACACAGGTAGCGGCAGTCCTTGATCCCTTCCCTGGCCCCTTCGAGGATGAGCGTCGGATTCGATTCCGGCCAGTTGGCCGAGCATGGCGCCGCGAACCCGCCGTTCTCTCCCTTGTGCCCGTCGAACGGGCTGTAGGGATCGCCCCAGTACGAACTCCATGGCTCGAAGACACAGCCGTCGGCCCCGACTCTCCAAGCCAGGAAGCCGGCGGCAAACCGATAAAGCCCGCCTTCCTGATAGACCATATTCGGGCTCCACAGGAATCCGCCGAACATGGCCTTCAGACCTTCCTCCTTTGCCTTGCCCACCGCGGTCTCGGAGAACTTGTCGATCGGAATGCACTGAAACCCGGCAGCTCTTGCCTTTGACCTCCATTGCTGTCCGCTACAGTCGACCACGGTCAATCCACTGGCATCCACGCCCTGGGGGAGTTTCGGAGCGTTCACCGCGTTCATCCCACAGGCCCGGATGAGATTGAAATCGGCCTGCGTCCTGGCTGCCTCGGCACCTCGCAACTCCTCCGTAATGGCCCGCACGCGGGCCGATTGCGCTTGATTGCCAAGAATGGACCGCCATTTGACGTCCAGCGGCTCGCTGAGCGTGTTCACGTCCCATGCCGCACAGAAGAACTTGTCCTTGGGCAGCGGATCGAGCTTGAAGGGCAGCACCTCAAGCGAAAGGGGAATGGTCTGGCCCTTGGCATCGGCCCCGCGCAGGGTCGCCTTGGCGGCATATCGGCCGGGCCTGGCATCGCGAGGGATCTCCACGCTGATCCAGAAGCGCCGGCACGTGTCCGCGGGGATGTCGATGCTCGCCTTCTTCACAAGGTGCCAAGGCACTACCATGTATGCCCAGTCGCCGTGGCCCTGTTGGGCGTTCATCCTGGGGCAGAAGCTGACGATCCTGACGGAGACCGCCGCGGGCGGGATCCTGTCGCCCTTGCCCGAGACGAACTCGCCAACGTCGAGCCTCGCGCTCTTGATGTCCCGCAGCGCAAACACGCCGACTGTGAGCGACTCGGTCTCTCCCGGCGCTCCGAATGCGGCGCAGGGCTTGGCACACTCCTCGGGCGACGGGACGGTATCCGGGTAGATCTCGTCGATCGGTTCCCGGGCGAAGCACATGAATCCCTGCTCCTGGTGCCGCGCGGTGATGCCGAGTTTCTGCTTCTTCATGGCCCGCACAACCGGCGCCAGGTACTCCTCGTGCGTCGCCGGAAGCCGGAAGTCCTGCATCATCCAGAGCGTGAAGCTCGGATACACCGTGTTGAAGCGGTGCTTGATGTCGCGCCACAGCGCGGCGATATCCGGTTCGATTGCCCGCGCCTTCTCGACGGGGTAGATGATCATGAAGCTCACACCCGCTCGCCCGGGCGGATCGGTCACCAGTTCAATCCGCGCCTGTCCGGAGGTTACCTCGAAATCACACTCCAGCGGGCGGCAGGTCCTGGCCCCGTACGTGTCCCAGAGATCCTGGCCAGGGAGGAAATCGATGTCGTCCGAGTACTCAACTTTGGCCAGTTCGGCCAACGAGCGAGCGCCCGGCCGCAGAAGCCTGGGTTCGCCTCCATTGATTCGAATGAAAAGGTCGAAGTACCCCGGCTTGGCGGCGCGATACGTGTCGTGCCCTTCCACGAGATGGAGGCGGTACTTGCCGTTGGGAAGGTCCACGAGAAACGGCTTGACGAAGACCATGTAGCCCCGCAGCAGCTCGTCGTCGGGCTGGCGCCAACTGCCGTCGGCTGCGTTGAAGTCGCTTCGCTGGAACTTCGCGGTCCAGCCGTACCCGCGTTGAGGCGTGTATTCGTGGGCCGGCGTCACGCTGGAAAAGTACGGTCGAGTGAGATACTCGTAAGCGTTGAAGCTGAAACACCTGGCCTCCTTCATCAGGTTCTTGCCGATTCCGGGGCCGATCAGGCGGAAGTTGTCGAAGTACAGCGTCGTGGGCTTCCTGGCCTCGACAGAGAACTCCAGGTTGTGCAGCACGTAACAGCCGCGGAACATGTCGCGCAGCAGTTCATCGCGCGAAAGACGGACCTCGTTCATCCCCGACTCCAGCGCGACGCGTCTCTCGACCGGCTTGACGAACCAGTCGCTTGTCCTGACGAACAGCCCCGTCGGCTCGCCCGGATTGAACACCGAGATACGGACTTCATCGGACCAGAGCAGCCTATAATGGTCAACGGCCGGCTCCCCCCCGCCCTTGTTGCCTTCGCCCATGCCCCAGTCGTATGTTCCCCAGTTCTTCCTGTAGGTAATTGCGCTGGAGTCGTTCAGGAACGTCACAGCCAAGGAGGACTCGCCATCCGTCACGTGTTGGCGGCTCCTGGCGAGTTCGACTTCCTTTGTCATCCAGTCCTTCTGAATGTCGGGCAGTTCCCGCTCGAAGGAGTCCACTATCCGGACGGACGGCACGCACTCAACTCCGGGGAAGTCGTCCGCCAGGAAGCGATTCAGGCCAGCCGAGGCGGGAGAGCCTTTGACGATCTGGCCTCTCCCGGCCGCGGAGCTCGGCGGTTGCACGGCGCGACCGTCCAGACATCCAGCCGCCAGGGAAGCGCCGAGGAAGGTCGCAAGAGTCGCTATGTGCCACATGTTGTTGCCCTCTCCTCCCTGACGACCGTTGTCAGCGATGTGTGCGATTCTACCACGCCTTGCCGGGACCTTCCGCCGATTCGACGATAAGCCACCGTCTCCTGGTACGGCGGCAGTGATCGTCGCGTGGAGCAGGCCAACGGCGTCGGACAACCCGCTGAACAATTCTCTTTGACGCTGCCAGGTCCTGCGCTCAGGCCTTCCCAATCATCTTCCGTTTCCTCTGGAGATAGTGG
>JBHGBE010000153.1:0-6524 GCA_041946855.1 Phycisphaerae bacterium
TTGCGCGGATGAACTCCGCGATCTCCTGGACCAGGCCCATCAGGGCGTCGATCTCCGCGCTATCAGCCAAGGCGAGCTTCTTCTGCACGGCAACGTCGATCTGGATGTCGCTTGCGGCCAGACCTCGGCCCGCCGTGGTCAGCTCCACGCCCCGCGGCACGACCGTCACGTGCAGGTCCTTCATATCCTTCAGGTCGAAGACCGGCAGGTACGCCCTGGCGGCGGTGAACGGCTGGCTGAACGTGTGGCCGTTCAGGGCCGTCACCACTGCGCCCGCGATGTCCGCGATCAGCGCCATCAGTTGCCCGCTCCCGTCTTGGCCAGTTCGCCGGCCAGCCACGCGATGGCCTCGCCTTCAGGCTTCTCCTGCGCGGCTACGACTCCGGCCAGGTCCAGGCCCTGCCCGGTGGCGCGCTTCAGCAGCCGCGACAGGTCGGCCAGGTGCCTTCCCAGGAAGAACGCCTGCCGCTCCTGCGGCGTCATGGCCGCCAGCTTCGCCGCCCGCGCGTCTTCCGCCTGCCGCTGGTCGGGCGACATGGCGTCCAGCCGGGCCCGGTTGCGGGCCTCCTGCTCGGCAGCCCGCTCTTCCGGCGTCATGCGGAGCCGCTGGATGACCTGCTCTTCCGCGTCCGTAACCGCCACCTGCTTGGTGGGCTGGGGATTGCCGATCTCTCGTGCCATGAATCCTTTCTCCTACGCGACCAGCGTCCGGCCGTAGCCGTAGGCCTGGTCGAGTACGAACAGGGTATTGCCGTTGTTGTCGCGGATGACCCCTTCCCGCCGCAGCATGACGATCTTTCCGCCGTTGCTGCTGACCATGCGTGGGACACTGATGTCCCTGGCGACGCGGATCACCGACTCGTACCCCAGGTACAGGTAGGAGTCGTAGTCGTAGAAGGTGACGTAGCCGAAGGCGTCCAGGCGGCTGAAGTAGTCCAGCGACAGCGTGCCGCCCATCGGCACGACCATCCCGCCCGACGGGGCGACCAGCACGAAGCCATGGTCATACAGGTAGAGCGTGCTGCCGTAGACGACGACCATGAAGCCGTAAAGGTTCAGCGTCCCGCCGTACTGGACGTTCACATAGCCGTTGTAGTTGGCCTCAATCGTCCCGCCGGATTCGACAGTCAGGACGCCCTGCACGTCGAGGGAACTGCCATACTGCGGACGGAGGTATCCGTAGACAGTGCAACGCCCCGCGCTGGTGACGCTGAGATACGCCTGATCCATGTAGAGGTCGCTGTAGACGAAGAGTTCACCATAGACGTTGACGGCCCCGCCGTAGTAGAGGTTCGTGAAGCCGTAGAGGTTCACCCGTCCGTACAGGTCCAGCGATCCGCCGTTCTCGATGCTTAGGTTTCCCTCTATGTCCAACTGGCCGCCGGCGTTCACGAGCAGGTAGTGGTTGCAGGTCAGGTAGTCGTAGTAGTTGACGGTGACGGTATGGCCGCTGGCGATAGCCACGTCGTCAGTCATCAGGTCAGGGACGTAGCCACTGTCCCAAGTGGCGTCGTCGCCCCAGTAGCCGGACTGGATGGATGTCACCAAAGCCACAACTCCTGCTCACGCGAAGACCCGGTAAACCACGCCCTGGCCGTTGACGCCGACCTTGACGTACACCTTGCTGGCGTCGTCGATGCGGATGACGAGGCCCTCGTAGTTGCTGGGCATGACCGGGATGTTCTGGTTGGCCGAGTCGCCGATGAAGCAAGGCACGCTGTTCTGGGGGTTGCCGCTGCCATCCACCCGCGCGCCGACCCAGACGAACCGACACGGAACGGACGTCGCCACCAGCGGCTGGGGCGTGGACGCCTGCGGGACGGTCTTGGTGCCGCCGGCGAAGGCCGTGCAGCCGGCAATGTCAAACAGGGGCGAGCCGCTGGGGCTCACCTCCACGTCCAGCGAATGAATCCATCGCTTCGCCATGTCACGCTCCGAAGTGCTTCAGAGAAAGAGCTTCCACACCGCGCCCAAGGCCAACGTCACCGTCGAGCCCGCGATGATCCACAGCAGTCGCGACCGCACGGCCTCGGCAGCCTCCAGGCGGTCCAGCCGAAGCTGGATGCCCGGCTTGCCGTTGCCCCGGATCGCCTCGTCGAGCTTGTCGAGCTTGACGTGGACCGAGGCGAACTCGCCCTTGCACACGCGGTCGTATTGAGTGCTGTCACTACACATCAGGCGTCTTCCTCGTCGATCTGCTTGGCGTGAATCCGCAGCGCCGTGCCCGCGGGATCGGCCGGGCGGAAGTGCTCGCCGCCGGCTATCGCCAGCACCTCGAACACCGCCGTCTGCCCGCCCGAGGGCACCAGGATGCGGTCGCCCACATAGGGCGTGACCTTCACGCCTGCCAACACCAGCGCGGCCGCCGAGACGATGAAGTCGGTCTGCCAGGTCCGCACCGTCGCGCCGGCCTCGTCGGCGACCTCCAGCGACGCGGCCCCCAGCGTGGCGGCGATCTGGACGGACGCGCCGCCGCGCTGGTAGGTCACCTGCCTGGACAGGTGCGCTACGCGCTGCCCGTCCAGCCAGTCCACGCCTTGCTGGAGCATGTCGCCCACGAGCTACCTCACTGCATCATGCGGATGCGGACGAGGGCGTCGGCGTCGGCCGCCGCCTTGACGCACTTGCCGATCAGCTTGTTGCCCGTGGCCGTGGTGGTCGCGCGGCTGTTGGCCGCGTCCCAGTAGCAGTTGGCCCCGGCCGTGATGGCCGTGCCGCCGCCGGTGGCCTTGGGGAAGTCGAACACCCCGACCACCGCCAGCGCGCCCAACGCGTTGGCCGCGATGTCCACCCTGGCCACGCCGACCAATTCGCCCTGGACCACCACCGCGCCGGCCGTCACGGCCGAGCCCGGGGTGTAGTCGATGCTGTTGCCGTCATGAATGAACGTTGCCATGTTCGTGTTCTCCTGTCAGGGGAAGGCTTACGCCTCGCCCTTCATCTTCACGCCGCCCCGGTAGTCCTGCAGGGCCACGCCGAAGTCGAAATACCCGCGGAATTGGATGCCCAACGTTGCGAACTCCGCGTCCGCCCGCTCGACCGTCGGGGTCTGCTGGCCGTTGAGGAACGCCACCTCGATCACCGGCAGGTCCTCCGGGTCGGCCAGCAGATACCAGGCCTTCGCCGAGTAGCCGCTCAGCGTCGCGTTGGAAAGATACGCGGAATTGACCACCGAGAACTTCCCGGCGTGCGGGTTGCTGGTGACGTACTTGGCGCTGGCCGTGTTGTCGCGCAGCTCGGTGGAGTTCATCAGTTGTGAGCCCCGCACCAGCAGTGCCGGGGGCACCAGCAGCACAGAGGGCACGATGCCCAGGGGGCTGCCCTCGGCGTCCTTCTGCTCCAGGAAGAGCAACTCGGCGGCGGTCAGCCCGTCCACCGACAGCGCCGTGTCGGCCCCGGCCTGATAGTTGCCGTGTCCGGTGGTGAAGAACGAGCCGTTGTTGAGGAACGCGGTCCAGAAGACCTTGTTCAGCTTCAGCGCCCCGCCCCGGCCGATCTTGCGCGGCACGACCGTCAGCGCGCCCAGGTCGTCGTTGATCAGGTCCGTGCGGGTGATGGAGAACATCCGCCCGTAGGTCTTGGCCTGGCTGGTGAACGTCTCCTCGTCCACCGCGCCGTGCTTCAACTCGCCGGTGGGGCCGACCTCCTCGTACTCAAAGGCCCCCGTCAGCCGGTAGCTGGTGACGGCCTTGAAGTCCCGGACGCTGCGGGTGGCCGCGATTCGCCGCCAGGCGTCCTCGACGCTGTCGAAGCCCGCCAGCAGGAACTTGTTGGCCACGTTGGACAGGATGCCCGGCAGGCGGAACGTGCTGAATGCCGCCTGGAGAGCGCCCTCCATGTCGGCCCGGAACATCCGGCCCGAGTAGCCGTTGGCCCACGCCGCCTCCATGATCAGTTCCTGCAGGCCGATGCCGCTGCGGAAGCGCCGGCCGGCGGCGTCGAGGGTCTTCTCGTCGTACCTCGACTGCTCGGCCTTCAGCCCGCCGGTGATGCACACCGCCGCGGCCAGCACGTCGGAATCTACGCCCGTCTCGCGGATGTGCGCCGCCGGGGCCTTGGGCCGCTCGGCGCGGAGCACCTCCAGCTCGGTCTTGGCCTCGTCCCACTCCTCGGCGATGGCCTTGGCCTCGATGTCCGGGTGACGGCCGGCGCAGACCTTGCGGATCGCCTCGATCCGCTTGGTCTCCGCGACCGCCTTGGCCCGGATGTCGCCGGCGGTGTCGACGACGGGCGGGGCGGCCTCCGTGCCGGCCCCGTCCGCCTTCGCCTCGACCTTCGCCTGGTCCTGCTTGACTTCCGTGTCGCTCATGTTGTTTCTCCCGTTGGCCGTTGCGGCCACTCTGGCCGACGTGTTGCCGTCGGCCGCTAGATCGACGAATGAAATCTCCCGCAACGTGGCCTTGCGGACGACGTTGGCGGGCCCTTTGAACTCCCGGCCGTTCACCAGAACGGCTTGGTCCTCGCGCACGAACTCGAACTGCTCGACCGACGCACCGATGGACGCCTTCCAGGGGAAGCCGTTCTTGGCGTCGGCGACGACCTCCCGGGCGGCCTGCCCCGTGCAGGAGATCAGGCCGTCGGCCAGGAGCTTGCCGTCCTGGATGCGGATGGACTGCGTGTGCCCCACGCGGCGGCTGGTCTCGTGACCTTCCCGGATGGGCTGGTCCTGCGAGGGGATGGCCAGCCCGGCCAGGTCCACGACGACCGGATACCTCCAGCCGCCCAGCCGCATGGGCCCGCCCGTGTAGGCAACCATGGTGAATCGCGGCAACGACGCCGCGCCGTCGCCGGCGGCACCGGCCTCAATCTGCATCGAGGCGGTCATCTCCACGGTGTCCGGGGCGTCCGTCTCGCCGTCCCAGCGGGCCTGCGCCAGCGGCTTGCGGGGCGCTTGGGCGGAGGCCTGCTTTTCGCAGACGGCCCGGCGCTGCCCGGCCTCGGGGAACTCGCGGACCATCATTTCATCCGCCATGCAGCGGTCGATGAACTGCTCTCGCGTCTCGTCGTGTTGTCTCTCAGGCAGCGGCACGGTCGTCCTCCTCGTCCTGGCGGTCGGACTTCTGGTCGGCGTCGCCGGCCGATTGCGGCGCGGCCTGGGCGACGGTCAGCCCCAGTTCCTTCATCAGGGCGATTTCCTTGGCGCGCTGGCGCAGCTCGGTCTCCCAGTCCTTGCCTTGACGGGCGTACTCGGTGGCCAGCGTGGTGGTGCTGGAGGCCAGGCGCTGGGCCTGGGCGGATGCTTCCTTCTGCGGATCGACGTGCTCGTGGCCGTCCCAGAACCACTGGTGCGGAACGTCACCGAGGGAGGCAAGGCGGATGCCGAAGACCTTCACGGCCTCGGCCAGCCACGCCGTCAGGATGCGGTCCAGGACGACCGCCTCCAGGTGGGCCTGCTCCACGCGAATGGACTTGTAGTAGGTCTGGTGGTCCAGCCGCCCCGAGGCGTAGTTGTAGCCGCTGGAATCGCACAGGGCGACGTTCCTGGGAATGCTCAGGCAACGCGCCACCTCGTTGAGGATTTCCCGCTTGAACTCGCTGTATGTGGTCGCCGGCTGCTCGGCCTTGACCTGCGACGGCTCCCAGCCCTCCGGCGTGAAGACCGCCATGTTCGGAGAGAACTCCATCTCCGTCATGGGCTCGACTTCCGCCGCTTCGCCGCCGGCCGGGGCGCTGGTCTTCATCAGCACCGCGATGTTGGCCGCTGACTCGGCCGCGGCGATCACCGCCAGCGTGTACCGTCGCAGTTGCGCGAACAGCGGCAGCGCCGGCAGGAGGTCGGGCAGGCCCCGCGACTGGCCCGGGCGGTCGCACCGGAACCAGTGGATCATGTCCTTGGCCGGAACCCTGTCGTATCCGCCGACGGCGGAGGCGGCACCGTCGCCGGGATGCTCCTTCAGGACGTGGTACTGACTGGGATTGCCGTATTCGTCAAAGACGATCCCGTCCACCGCGTTGGCCTTCGCCAGCGACAGGTCGGGCGTGGTCACCTGGTCGGCCTCCACCAGGCGGATGTCCAACTTCACCGGCGAATCCAGGCCGGGATTGCTAAACAGCAGCGCGAACGCCTCACCATCCTGCGCCCTGGCCATCCGCATGGTGCGGAGCTTGCCCGGCAGGTCCGCGGCCTTGGCCCAGGCCATGAACTCACGCTCGACGGCCTGGTTGGCCTCGGGGCTGTCGGTCAGAAGCTGGAGGCGCGGGCCCGTGCCGATGACGTCATTGGCCAGCGTCAACACGATGCCTCGGGCGTAGGAATTGTTCGCTACCTCGTACCGGGCGCGGTTGCGAAGGGTGCGGCGGACCTCGGCGCTGGCCGCCGCGTCGGCCGAGAGATGGTCGGCGTTGGCCCAGTGCTTGCGGTTGTCGGGCGTGGTCTGCGCGGCGTCAAAGCGGGCCCGCACGAGCAGGAGCTGCCCGGGACCTTGAGCCTTCTTCCGCCTTGTCCACGGCCACAGTCCCATGCCTACACCGTCCCCGGCGGAACGATCTTCACCCGCGTCAGCGCCTTGGCCGGGTTCCGCGCC
>JBHGBE010000154.1:0-6455 GCA_041946855.1 Phycisphaerae bacterium
TAGAAGCCGTCGGTCAGCATCCGCTCGTGCTCGTGGACCAGCGTGTCGGCAATCCGCACGTCCTTGATCCCCAGGCTCGGCAGTTCCACCAGGAAGGAATCGGTCTTCGAGTCGAGCCGGGCCTTCACGATGTCGATCAGCTTCACCGAGCCCTTCTCGCGCGCCCGCGCCTTGAAAAGCTCCTGCTCGCTGGTGCGGACGGTCCGGTCCTGCAACTGCCGCTCGACGATCTTCAAGCCTTCCTCGATCTCCTGTTCGTCCACCGTCGCGCAGTACCGCCCCAACAGGAACTCCACCACGTAGGTGGGCACGGGGTACTGCCGGCTGTAGCGCCGCACGAGGTCTTTGCGGACGAGGTAGCCGTCGAAGGCCGACGCCGCGATGTTGTCCAGATGGTCGAGTTCCATAATCACTTGTCACCTCCAACGGTGGTCGCCTCTTTGCTCACCACGCGGCCGGTCGCATCGACGATGACCAGACTCACCGTCGTCCCTTCGAGGGAATCGTCCGCAACCAGCAGGGCGGCCTTGCCGTCAGCGTCCAGGGCTTTGGGGTCGGTAATGCTTGAGCCGGCGACGTTCGGCTTCGTCCGCAGGTCCGCCAGCAGTCCATCCGCGGCCGGCTCCACGGTCACGCGGCAGCGCAGGCCCACCCATTGGACCTCGCTCACCGTGACAACCACGCCGGCCGGGGCACCCGTCGCCACGAACGTCAGCGCCGGAACCAGACACTCCTGCAAGCTCGCGCCGCCGTGGGCGTACTCCTGCCCGCCGACGAAGCAGTGCGCCCCCGGCGCGTAGGCGAAGCGTTCCTGCGGGTTCCATGACCAGCCGGCCACGGGCACCTCGACGTGCGAACTGTCCTTGATCGACGCACACCGCGACCAGCGGCTCTCGGCCAGGTACTTCGGCAACTGCACCTTCTGCATCCCGCCGGGCACAAGCAGCCAGCCGTGGTCGGTCACCACGCGCACGCGCTTCCAGCCGGCGTCGAGCAACGCCTGCACGCGCTCCAGCAGCAGTTCCAACTGGTCCTCGATCCGCGACGCCAGCTTCGCCTGGAGGTCGTGCCCCAGCTTGTCGAACTCGCCGTACTCGGTCCACGCGCGGGCGTTCTTCGCCCGCGGGTCGCCCGCTTCGGCCGGCCCGAGCACCTGGAAGCCCGCCGCCGACAGCAGCCGGCGGAAGCGGTCCGTGTTGAGCTTCTCGCCTGTGCCGGCCACTTCCGGGCCGAAGTCGGCTTCCAGGTTCCCGCCGCGCACCGCGCCGGCAACGGGCGAAGCCGCCGGCTTGGCCGTCGCCGTCACCGTGGGCAGCGCCGCCCAGCGCCAGCCGGCGGACGCTTCCAACTGCCGCGCCCCGGCCATTGCCGCGAGCCGCTGGCCGATATCGAACCGCAGCCCGTCGGCGAACAGCACGCACTCGCCGGCCGCGGCCTCGACGCCTTCCTGCTGCTCCACAGTCGGCAGGGCCTTCGCCGCCAGGCAAGCCTGGAACTGCCGCGTCGTATCATCCAGCCACGGCAGGTACACGCATCGAACCGCCGCCCGGACCGCGGCCACGTCTTCCGCGCTCTTCGCGCAGGCCAGCGCCCGCAGCGCCGCGTCGTCCGCCAGATACCCACCTTCGGAGTAGAGCTTGGCCATTCCGTCGGCCGAATCGCCGCCCAGCGCCGCCGCGGTCCGCTTGGCCAACACCGCCAGATGCGCCATCGCGCCGGCCAGCGGGCACAGCCCCAGCCGCGCCCAGACCCATCCTCGCCGCGGCCCGTGCTCGGCCTCCAACTGCTCCAGGCGCTGCCGCGCTTCGGCCGGCTTCATCGAGCCGACCTCCACCAGCGCCGCCCGCAGCACACTCTCCATCGAGTCGTTTTCGTCCGGCCACGGGTCCTTCTCGTAGATCAACTGCCCCTTGGGCTTGGCTCGCCGCAGCAGGTCCGGCACGCCCGGATACAGCGCCGGCGACTCCGCGAACCGTTCCCACACGCCGTACCAAACGTCCTTCCGCTGGCCCAGCTTCTCGCCGCCGACGATTTCGCCGTCGGCCTCCGGGTCGAAGTCGTATTCCTGCCGGCAGCGGTTGCGGAACGCATCCCACTTGCCTTGATCCCACTGCTCGCGCGTCCCGTCCGGGTCGCCCAGCCACAGCAGCAGGTCGCGCGGCGTGTCACCGATCATCAGCTTGTCGAAGTCTTCCGCTTCGAGGCGCTTGCCCCGAAGCCGCGCCGCCGGCGTTACCGCCAACTGCGACAGTGCGCCCTGCATCGCCTGGAGCGTCAGCCTGTCCTCGGCCACGTCCAGCCCCAGGCCGTCCTCGTCATTCACCAGGAACGCGCGGATCGTCCAGTCCTTGCCGTTCTTCTGCGCCCACACCGCCCCGCGGTACTGAAGCTCGACCAGCGGCTTAAGCGCGTCGGGACATTCCTCGACCGCCCGAAGCGTCTGGCGGCTCACCTCCGGCATGTAGACCACCGGGACCGTGCCGTTCGGCCAGGCGAGGTCGGGGAACTTGTCCGCCCGCACCGCCGGCTCGATTACCGTCCGCAGCCAGATCGCCGGCCCGGTCCGCGTCGCCGCGTCGTACTCGCCCAGCGTCAGAAGCTCCGGGCACATCGGCCGGAGTTGCTCGACCACCGGCCGCCACTGGCCATCGGCGTCGGTCCACAGCACGGCCGCGGGCGCTACCACGTCGCCGGGGTTGAACCGGCCGGCGTGCGCCAACGAGGTCCGCACCGCCTCAAGCAAGGTTCCTGCATGTGCCGTTGTCGGGGCCATCACTTCTTCCGCTCCTTCGTCTTCGCCGCGTCGCGGGCGGCTTGTTTGACCTTCGTGCTGTAGTGGCAGTCGTTGTGCCGGTTGCCGTCGAACGTCTTGCCGCCGGCGAAGTCCTCGGTCTTCTCATCCCAGCCCCAGAACCAGGGGTACTCATCCCTCGGCCGCTGTGGCTCTTTGCCGCGGTCCTTGGTCCATTTGATGTTGGGCTTGTAGCGCAAAATGCCCGCGCCGGTCCGGCCGCCGAGTGGCAGGTCGGACGCCAGGAACGGGCGGATGTTCACCCGCACGCCGTCGTTGATGTCCGGCTCCCAGCCGATGGGCTGCTCGGCCAGCGGCTTCCAGCGGACGAAGATGTCGAAGGGCGGCTCGCCGGCGAGGATGGCTTCCAGGCGCTTCTGGAGTTCGACGGCCGCGGCCAGGCGGTCTTCCGCGCCGCCTTCGCCGCGCTTCACGCCGTCCTTCTGGCGGGTGATCCACTCCCCGAGGTAGGCGTAGGTCAAGTTCTCCAGCAGCCGCCGGCCCTTGCCGCCGCCTTCCGCCAGCTTGTGATAGTTGACCAGGGCGTGGAAGCCGTCGCGCTTGCGGCCGTCCCAGATGTGCCAAACGAACGGCCGGTCGTGGAACAGCTTGCAGTGTTCCTCGAAGAAGCCGTTGCGGAGCCAGTCGTCCAGGTCGAAGTCGGACTCCAACTCGATGTCGCACGCGGCCAGGAGCTTCAGCAGCCGGTCGGCCGCGGGGTCTTCGCCGCGCACCGCCGGGAGGCAGACGATCCCGTCGTTGTCGGCGAACTTCGCCAGTTCTCCGCACTTCTTCGCCAGTGCCTGCGCCCGCTTGCTCAGGGGCATCTTGTCGTCGAGTTCCGCGGGCCAGCGGTAGCCCAGGAGCCGGGCGACGGCAACCTGAAGTTCCGTGCCTTCCTGCGCCTCGTCGGGCCGGCCGTGGAAGAGCCACTGGGTCGGGTCGTCGCTTTCCGGTTCAGGCAGGCCGCCAGGGTACTTCTTGGCCGCGACCTTCTGCCAATGGTCAAGGTCGAACGGGACTTTGACGAGCGTGGCGTTCGCCACGCTGACCTTCTGATTTACCTTCCTCACCGCGTCGCGGTAGTCCTGCGCGCAACAAAACGCCCATATGGCGGGAACCAATGACTGATCTTGAGGCATGACGATGGCCGTGGCGTCGTCAAAGACTTCACCGGTGTAAAGGGTGCATGGAAGCTGTCTCATCCGCGCAACGGCGACACCATTGCGCCGCCAGGCTTGGGTTCCGCGAACCGCGCAGCCCGGATTGTGCGTCAGCATGTAGTCACCATCGGTTCCCCAGGCGAGGATGAATTCTCGACCCGCGTAAGGCGTCGTGGGATTCGGCGTGCTCTGCATTCGCACCCAAGGAGCCTTGATAACAGGTTGCTCCCAATGCCCTTGGCGGAACCTCGCATTGTCGGCACTCGATGACCCGAGCAACCCGTCGGCGTACTTGCCCAGCAGCGGGGCGTGTTCAAGGTCTTCGATAGAAATAACGGCGTCGGGGTTCTTCAGTTGTCGGCTCTGATCGACAGCCACCGCACGCTCCGATGCGAGAATCGAAGCTTTGGCCTCTGGGACGCGCGGTTCACTCGCGTCGATGCCGAGGAAACGCTGCCCGTCCGTCGTTGCAGAACGTGTCACTTGGACTAGCGCCGTGAAAGCACCTGCCGCCTGTGTGCTCTGGAATCCGCCCTCCCCGAGTTTCGCTACAGCGTTGAAGGACGACTCACGAAGCAGGCGCATCCGGAGCGCTGCGTAGCTCGTAAGGAACAGCCAGTTCTGTGGCGTCACCATCGCGATTGAACCACCAGCCGCACAGTAGTGAAGGCTTCGCTGGAGGAATGCCGTCGCCAGGTCTTCTTTGCCCAGTGGATATGCGCGGTCGATGAAGCTCTTCAGTATGCTTCCCTGCTTCCGTGTTCCAAGGTAAGGGACATTCGTAATGACGAGCGTGTAGTCCCCGGCCAGAAGGTCGGCAGCCTTGACCATGCCGGCGGCGGCGATGGCACGCTCGCGGGTTTCGTCGTCGGCCTGCTCGGCTTTCATGATCGCCGTCAGGTACGGCTGAATCGTCTCGTAGTCGGCGGCGATGAGGTCGGCGGGAAGCTCTTTCGGGTTGATGAGCGACCCCAGCGTGGGGGCTAGCGAGAAAAGCCGGTGCAGGTTCAGCAGGCCGTTCTTGATCGCTTCACGTCCCACGGCCGGCATGGGGATGCCCGATTGCTCGGCCAGCTTGAGCCACTCCGCGGCCGTGCTCTGCGGCCCGATGCCGGTGCAAGCGATGTGCAGGTCTGGCAACTGCCGATAGCCGCCGGCCTTCGGGTAGGTCCACGCCGCGAACGCCAACGCGAACGCCGCGATCTGACAGCAGCGTTCGTCGATCTCCAGCCCGTGTAGGTTGTCGCGAAGCACGGCATCGACCGCATCGGCCGCGGACAAGCCTTCCTCGAACATGCGTATCGGCACGAGGTGGTGCAGCGCGGCCACCAGGAAGTGGCCCGACCCGCAGCACGGGTCGAGAACCTTGATCTCCCTGGCCGCCCTGGGCCAGCCGTCGAAGGTGCCGGCGGCAGGGAAGAGGGCGGAAGGCGAAAGGCCATAGGCGGACGTCTCGGACTGCGGCTTCTGCTGGACCTTCACAAACCGCAGGTAGTCCCAAGTGACGCCCGGCAGAGCCAGGAGCCGACGGCAATCCTCCTCCGTCTGGCATTTTTCCCACGCGGCCTTCAGCCTTCCGTCGTCCGCCTTGAGCCTCTTGCCGGCCCACCACGCGCCCAGCGTGTTGTGCAGCAGGAACTCGACCATGTACGGCTCGGTGAATAGCTGCGTCACCGCGGAGATTTCATCCGCGCCGATCTTCACCTCCGAGCGGTTGACCTCATCCTTCTTCTTGCTCTGCCAGAATTGGTAGACCCACCCCAGCGCATCGGATGCGGTGAACACCGCCGCCGGCAGCGACGCCAGTAGCTTTTCCAGCTTGAGCATGTGTTCCGTCGCCAGAGAAACCTGGAGCAACGGGTCGTCCGGCCGGAAGATTTGCGGCAGCATCCGCTGTGCGCAGCGCGAGGCGTAGACCCACACGTCCACCTTCTCTTCCTTGGCCAATTCCTCGGCCTCGGCCAGGCTGATGGCCATGTTCTCTTCCGGCTCGATAAGCAGGCCGTTCTCGGCCAGGAAGCGGGCAAAGAGCATCCGATGCCAGTGCTCGTAGGCGCACTCGCCGGCCAGGTGGTCGATCTCATGGTCCTTGCCGTTGGCGTCGGGCTTGGGCAGCTTGCGATCCCCGAGTTGCCGCGCCCGCGCGCGCAGGTGGTTGCGCAGTTCCCGCGCCGGGGGCTTCATGTGCGTGTACGGTTCGTAGTGGTGGACCGCCAGGGCCTCTAATGCCGCGTGCGCGCCGGCTTCGGCCTCATCGCGGGCGTCGATGACGACGCGCTCCAGCTTGTTGCGCAGATCGGTTGCGAGTGTGGGCATGGGTGGTTCCTCAGGAAATCACGACCGGGCCTTTCTTGAGCTTCGCCAGCAGGTCTTTCTCCGTGCCGGCCAGCCACGCCTTGACCTCGGCCTCGGTCTTGAGCGTGCCGCTGGACAGATGGACTTGCTGCGTCTTCGGCTCCAGCAGCTTGGCCGCGGCCATGGCGGCGCGGGCGAACTGCTGG
>JBHGBE010000155.1:0-6438 GCA_041946855.1 Phycisphaerae bacterium
CCCAGCGTCTGCGGGCGACGTGGTGAGGCCACCACGTGCCGAATGCCACGCCTCTGGAGGTCCTTGGCGAAGGCGCTGGTGCCACGCCAGGTAACGTACTGGCCGCTAATGTGCCGCACGAAGTCGGACCATTGGTCGGGCACGCTCAATGCGACCGGCGCACCCGAGGAAATCGCATGCCAGTCGATGCCATGGCCCAGCATCAGGAATCGACGGTTCTCCTTCTCAGCGTATTCGTACACCTTGGCCCGATCCTCCAATCGGACGCATTCTGCGTAGTACAGGCACAGCTTCCGAAACGCGGCCCATCGTGTGTTGTGAGGGATGCCTTTCCTGGCGTCGGGCAACCGCGCCGTTCCTGTTATGCCTGAGACCGCGGCTGTCCCCGGCCTGCGCGAACCGCTGACCGGGGCTTGCGGCAGCGGGCCGGTCCATTGCCACAGGCTGCCATTCTTGAGCTTCGTCTTCCCCTCTTTCTGAAGAGCTACGAGCCACCCCATGACTACATGCGCGGGCTTGTTCAGGATCGCCCCGATCCGCCGAGAAGACAAGCCGGCCGGGTGCTCTTGGAGCAACCTCACCAGATTATGCTCCGGGATGTCTTCGGCCGTGTCCATGTTTGTTCAGGGCGCCGCTGCCTTCTTCCGCTTCGGCGCCCGCTTAGCATTCCCTTTGGGACCTGAACCTACAGAGGACCGCATCCATTCATCGACAGCACTCCTCTGGAACCGCCAGTGCCGGCCGATCTTCACGCCAGGCACGTTGCCGGCGCGGGCAAAGTGGTAGAGCGACGACTTCGACAGCTTCATGTACACCGCCAATTCGTCGATGGTCAGGATCGCGTCGCGTTGCCTCTTGGCCATGCGCAGTTCCTTTCCGCTGCAAAAGACACCGCCCCGGCACCACCAGATGGGCGGCCAGAATCGTAATTCATCTGTCAGTTGCTGTGCAAGCGTCCGCCCTATTGCAGTCCCGCGGAGTTTATGGCGGTGTATCGCGCCGCCCGGGGCGCCCTGTGGCGGGCACTGCTGGTCGTGCTGTACACCACGGGCATCCGTCTGCGGGAGGCGCTGAACCTTACCTGGAACGACATCGACTTCGAGGCAGGTGAGCTTCACGTCACGCGCAAGATCGCCAACGGGATGGTGCAGGCATGGACGCCGAAGGATCACGAGATGCGCACGATCCCACTGCCCGAACAGGCCATTAGTCTGCTTTCTGCCTGGCAGGCGCTTGCCCCCGAAAAGTGCCCCTACGTGTTCATGGAGCACGGCCGGTGGCAGTACTACGGGCAACAGATGCAGGAAAGCACATGGCAGCAAGGCCGGGATCTGGTTAACAATGTGCTTCGGCGTTTCAAGGCGGTCTGCCGGAGGGCTGGTGTCGGTCCATGCACGATCCACGACCTCCGCCGCTCGTGCATCACCAACTGGGCCAAGCGCCTGCCTATCCACGTGGTGCAGCAGTTGGCCGGCCACAGCGACATTCAGACCACGCGGCAGTACTATCTCTCGGTGCAGCCCGAAGACGTGACGAAGGCCAAGGCTGTTCAACGGTCGTTGCTCGGGCGGCTCCCGGCAACCGACCCGACTGACCAACTTTTGACCAACTCGGCCCGAAAACGGGCTTTTCCAGGTCGGCAGGCAAATCAGCTCAAGAAAGAAGCCCTTGATTTACAAGGGCTTACGTAAGTACAGTTGGCCGGATGATTTTCGAACTGCGGCCGCAGATTGCCAAGTTCCACTGCAGCTTGTGGAGGCGTTGTAACTAGCTACGTCGAAGATGGTTAGATAAGGGGTGCCCAAGTTGACGGCTGAATACTCGCCGCCCGGTGGAGGAGCCGCGGTCATGACTCATGACTCCTGCCGGTCTCCGTCAGCGTCTCAGGCTTGAGGTCAGCACAGGGCCGTCGACTGTGACGACGGCAAATCCTGTCGGGCATTGGGCGGCTTGGTCCGCTTGACCGGGACGCCATCGATGGCATCCATACCGTCGCCACCAAACGACGCTCAATCGCCTGATATGTCCATAGAGGCCGATCATTTGCCGACACGCCGATATCCTCGATGCCGATCCGCAATCGTCCACCGATGGAAGACGTACTTGCGCCAAGCCGGCCATGCCGTTGCGGGTCGGGTGGCGCTGAAACGCACCGTCAAGGCGGCCGTGTACGAAGATAGTATTGGTGCCGCCTACCTCGGCACCGAATCCGCCATCGCGCGCACGTTCGAGGAGGCGCTGGCCGTCGCCGCCGGCCCGGCGGCCGAGATATTGGCCGACGACCACGCGCCGCCCCAGAAATCGCCGCCACCGCCGCCGTTGATGGCTACCCATTCCGGGGCCGTCGCCCCGTTGATAGCCCAACTGCGTCAATCTCCGCATGATGCCGTGGCCCTCGCGCGTTGGTGCATCCGCGGGATAGAAGACGAGCCGGAACGATGGACGAAGCGGTTCTACTGGATTCGGCGGGAGGCGGACATCTTCGTCGCCCGGCACTGCCAGGAGATCCTGGACGTGGCCGCAGGATTGTTCGGCAGAGGAATTGTCACTGTCCCCGGGCGGACAACGGGAGCTCGACTTGTGGCGCTCAGTCTCAGCAGCGCGCCGGCAGCCGAGGGGGACGGGATATGCCGTAGGGGGTGATGCCACAAACCGACCGCAGTAACGTGCGTTCAGCAGTCCCAGGTATGCATCACCCCTCTATGCTCCTATATCGAGGACAGCACCGACAGTACATGGCCCAATCTTGCGCGAATCACCGGTGGAGCATGACAGCGGAAGTCCAGCAGGTGGGCTCGAACCGCAAGCAGCGTGTTCCTGAGTGCAGGAAACTCGGGGCGGCGCAGTAGCAGCTTCAATGCCGCCACTGTCGATCCGGCCACGGAGGCCATGACCAAGAGCTGCACGAGCAAAGCTGAACGGGAGGCGATGGATGCATTGGCGACAGCGGCCTCCAACAGGAAGTGCGGCAGGTGGTTAGTCGCATTGCCGATGGTCCTTCTCTGCGCGTCCAGTATCGCCTCCCCGAGGTAAGAGAGTGCTTCTTCCGACAGCCCGCTCCAGCATGCTTGGCGCCAGGCACTGTCCCGCAACTTCTCTATCAGTCGGTCGGCCGCCTCTGAACTGCTGCGGCACAGCGCCGCCAGACGCGACGCGACAGATTGGGAGGCGACGGCCGCGGTCTTTGGCAGTGAATCCAGCAGTTCGCTCCCTGCTTGTGGCATTGTGCATTTCTGGAATAATGCGGTGCTCTCTGCCGCGCCATCCGGGAGGAGGTCCGCCGGAAGCTTACTGACGATCTTCCGAACGGCATCGACCAACGGCCTGTCCCACAACCACGGGATTGGTCCTCGCTCGCTGGGTGCGGCCACCGTGCTGCACACCATGCAGGCATCGCACGCCTCCCATATACAGCGGCAGTGCTCCTTGGTCGGAGAAGAGGGCATGCCGTCGATCACGTCGCCCAGCTCTGACAGGATACATGTGCTCCAAGGGCTCGGCTGAAAGAGCGTGGTTTCCCGTCCTGGTCCGGAGATGAGCATAGGGCGCAGCCACTGCCAGGCCGTGCTGGTAACGAGGCAATCCTGCTCCAGGCTGCCACGGAGTTTGCGGATCTCCGCCATCGCTGCAGGGACCGCACGCCACCCGCCGAGTAGCATCTCGGCAACGTCTCTCGCCGCCCACCATGCCACCGCGACGATCCGATTAGGGTCCATTGGCGGGGAATACAGCTCCAGATATCGGAGGTAGTGTCTGCACAAGTCAGCGTGCAGGAGCCAGGCCTGCCCGCACAGGGATTCTCCCCCGCGCAGGTACGAGAAGGCCAGGATTTCGCACACGCTGTCCCAGAACCAGGCCGCTTCACGCGACGGTATGACTGAAGGCATCCTCAAGAGGGCCTGACAGGCGTGGTATCTTCGCCACGGCCTGAGAGTGTCGCACGCCCAGTTCCGCAACGGGTCCCATACGTTGTTCGCACCACCATGCAAGGCCATGTACCGCGCGAGCTGCGTGGCCAGGTCCAGCGGCTTGGCCAACGGCAAGTGCCCCAGCAGCCGCTCAAAGCCCGAGATAAGTTCTGAGATGCTTGCCGAGTTCTCGACAAGCTTCCTTAGCTCAGGTTCCGCGCGGTCAGGATCGACAAGCAATGCATAGCTATCGTCATCGATGGACAGCAAGGAGGCAATTCCTGGGGCGATAACCGCTGGCCAGCAGCGCTTCTGACCATCCACAAAGCCGACTTGGCGGCACTGCCCTATGCCAGCGCGGTGGAGCACAAAATCCTTTTCCAATGCGTCAGTGACCAATGCCCCCGCGGGGACCCATGCGGCCGAGGATTGGCCTTTGAGGGCCTCACTGCTTTCGGACAGCAGGGATATGGCCGACGGCGAGGCCATAGTGGACAAGTGAGTCGCGGCTACCTTTCGTGCCGAGGCATCAGGCAGCAGCAACAGCTCCGGCATGAATATGGCCTGAACGTTCATCCCCTGGTCTGCCTTCACGAACACAAACGGTCCGGGCGGCGTTCGCAGGCGATAGGCCGAATCTGGATCGCGGCACGCCTCGAGAACTGGATCGGACAACGAATGCCCGCCGTGAAGCTCTCCTACCAGTCCGTACTGCTCCGCCAGCGGCAGCAGAAGCGCGTCCAGCATTACCTCGTTACCGTAAGCGATGCTCAGCATCCGGAGGATGATGTTCCGAATTACGGGCTTGTGTGCTTCGGATGCTTCGCCGTCAGCGAATGCTGCAATCGAGCTGGCAATCACCGCCGAGAATTGGGAATCGGAGAAGCCAATTGCCCGACGGAAGGAACTTACTGCCCTGCGCAGATTGTCCAGGGCAGCAGGTGCGGCGCAGAGCTGGAGGCAACGGCGGAGAACGGACATTGTCATGATCTCCGTTGTCCCGGAAGCTATGTTGGCCTGGATTGAGAGCGGCAGAGCACACGGCGGCCCAGGAAGACATTCATCCACCGCCCAGACAACGATGGCCTGCGCCTGTTCCTGAGTGAACCGTCTGTCCATCCAGACATCCACGCACAGCTCGGCCAGTGCGTCCAACCATCCAACTGTCAGCTTGAAAGCGATCGGCAGCGGCGGCTCGACCTGCTCCATTCCGCCAAACAAGCCGGGGTCCGCCATGCAGTCATGCGCGTATGCAGCGACGTCCTTCAGGGCTTTGCCGGGCAATGCGTTCCTGAACCGGTTGGCCAGCGTCAACAGGATGCCGGCCGACGGTACAAGGAAACGGTATCGCCATCGCACCATCTGAAGCCATGCACTGGCGTGCCGATCCGAGTCGATGGCGCCGTCTGCCGCCAGACGAGCAAGCAAGACATCCGTGCCAAACGCGGAACTGGCTGAGCGCGTTCCGTTGTGGACTAACATCTGACAGAAGCGATCATCTACGATTAGCGGCACCCCTCTGGCCAAGGCTACCTGGACCGCGTCGGTGGCATAGCGAACGACGGTCGCGACTTCGGCCTGCCCTCCGCCCTGGGGCGGCGGCGAGACAAGTTCAAACCTCGGATCAGCGCGGACCTCTTCGGAAAGCTGCCTGTGCCAGCCAGCCGCCTCGGCGCAGAAGCGAACGCTCGCGAGGCCGCTGCGAAGCTCAGCCAAGGCGGCCGGCGTAATACCAAGTCTTTGGCCCTCGACGAATGGATCAAATACCCCGATCTGGTGCAAGGTCGTGAGGGTCGCGACCTCAACAACAATGCGACGAGCATTCAACACTGCTTCAACATCCTGATCGCTTGCCAGGGGAATGCTCGGGCTGAGCCGCTGGACCCGTTCAAGTTGGGGGGCATCAAGGAGGCCCCCCTTGCTCAGCAGCGCAGCTATCTGACGAATCCGAATAACCAGCCGGCCCTCTTCAGCATGATCGGCATACTCGTCCAGAACGACTGGATTCTCCCTGGCCATTTCGTCGGGCGACAGCACCGCAAGGCGACCGGCGTCGACGGCAGCGACGATTGCCTCCCTGGCTCTTATCTGTGTAGGTTGATGCGGATCAATGCCCGCCTGTTCCTCGATCCAATACGCCGCGTAGGTAGCTGGGATCAAGAGCGCGCCCAGCCTGCTGGCGACCGCATGTAGCAGATCGAGCCTGTGAAGGGTGACGAGGGCCGATACATCGATTGCCATCGTGCCCAGTTCTCGCGGGGGCTGTATAGAGACCAACCTTCTGTGTCCGTCGACCTCCTGGGCGGCGAAGCCGTTGGTGGCATACAGGTTGAACCCGGCGGCGCTGGCGGGATCATCGCCCACCGCAGCGTCCTGCGTGCGGATGCGCCAGCCGAGATACGCATTCTGAGAAGGCGAACTCCGTTTACCTGCCAGAATCCACGGCAATCTCCCAGTCAAGTACAGTCTAATCCCAAAACAAGCGTATGTCCGCCGGCCCGATGCAGGAGCGAAGGCGTCTCGGTTGTGC
>JBHGBE010000156.1:0-6364 GCA_041946855.1 Phycisphaerae bacterium
GGATTTCGAGCCTTTTTTGCGCCACGCCTCGGAAAATCACGCTTGTTCAGGGTCTAGATGCGGGCAAGATGCCCGCTAGACGCGCGGGCCTGAGGCCCACGCCACCTTCTCAGACGCCCTTGCGCCTGGGGTATCTGAAGCACGTCACGAGGTGGTCGTTCACCGTTCCCGCCGCCCGCATGAATGCATAGCAGATCGTCGAGCCGACGAAGCGGAAGCCACGCCTCTTGAGGTCCTTGCTCATCGCGTCGGACTGGCGCGTCCTGGCGGGGATGTCGGCCATCGTGCAGCGGCCGGCCCCATTCATCATCGTGATAGGCGATGTACAGCGGGTCGCTACCGGCCCAATCGCAGCGCTTGACGGCCTTGGACGTTGCGCAACACATGCCGACGCCTTCCTCTCCGTCGCGCCCTACGACGTCGGCGCCCCCAACTCCGGGCACGCATCGCGAAGGGCAGCAAGGAACGACTCGGCCTTCTCGATGGCGAGCTGCGCACTGGCTGGCTCCACGAGGGCAGCACCGCCGTAGTCGCCGGTCTCGCGGATGTCGAAGGCCGTCATCCCGTGAAACGCGGCGTAATAGGCCCTGGAAGCGGCCGAGTCGGGGTCGGTCTGAACAAGCTGCCTGGCCGAAGACAGTGCCCTTTGCGCCCGCTCCCATTCGACAGCCGCGAATTGCCTCATGCCGCAATCCCTTCCCTGTGCGCGCTGCGGTATAGAGGGCAGTCCAATGTTTCATAATCGCTCGCGGAGACGGGCTTGGCGCTGATCCTGCGGCCCAGGCGGATCGCCAACGGCCATAGTGCCCGGAGATTCGCCTCAAGGTCGCGCCCGTAGTCAACCGGCCCTTCGAGCAGCACGAGCACGTCGATGTCGCTGTCGGAGCGAGCTTGCCCGCGCGCCTCGGAGCCGTAGAGCACAACTCCGCGCAGTCGCCGGCCGTGGGCCTGCTCCAGGCTTGCCTTGATCTCATGAAGGAGCGCGCTGGCGATCATCCTGCACCTGCTATAAGAATCATATCGGCGGGGGTCAAGCAGAATCGAGACGCCTTTTGGCATGTGTCCTGCTGGGCAAAACAGGTAGAATTCCGCGCCGATGGAGAACCTCGTGAGAATCGGCGAAAAGGACAATTCGGTCGAGCTTGCTTGCCAACTGGTCGAGCCACTTGGCCCGCGCCGTACACCGGCATGAGCCCGCCGCAGCTCTACCGGGCGCTGGGCGTGTCAAACCGCATCCACGACTTCAACGACTGCTTCAAGAGCCACGGACGCCCGGCGGTGCGGATTACCCAGCGCGACCTTAGCCAATGGGAATACGAGCGGACCATCGAAACGCCCGCCGGCCGCCAGACGGCCGTGTTCCGCAAGAGCCCCAACAACGAATGGCACATGCCCGTCAAGTGGCCCATCACCACGCCGCAGGAGATGCGCGTCGCCGCCTGGCGAAAGGAGCGGCGCACCTGGACGTGGGACCAGTCCCGCCATGAGCCCATCTGCAAGGAATGGGCGGGCCTAGGCGCGCCGACGATCTTCCTGCCGCGGGTCACCGTGCAGGACCTCTACGTCAACACGATGGGCGGCCGCCTGCTTCGACCACACCTTCAGCGAGCAGACGCTCACCGACTGCGCCCGGCGGTGCATCGACCTCTTCGCGCCGAACCTGGTGCTTGGCATCAGCGGCGAGATCTCATCGACGGGCGACATCGAGCGGGTGCGGCTGGTCACGCGGGTTGTGGACGACTACAATGCCCGCGTATAATGACGGCTCGTTCATCCTGATCGCGCAGGGAAGGCAGAGGAAGTACTTCGCCGAGGACAACGTCACCAATTTCAAATAAGCCAAGAGGAACTCATGTCTCGACTTTCAATCCTTGCTGTGATGGCTCTGTGTGTCTGTCCTCTGCCGGCCGCTGATCCAGCCGCGCCCACGGTCGTCGGCTGGCGCGGCGACGGCAGCGGGATATTCCCCAAGGCCGATCCGCCCATCCACTGGGAGCGGGTCAGCAAGGCCGTCGCGGGCCTGCGCTATCAGACCGCCCCGCCCAAGGGCGACGAGCCTTCCGGCGCGCCAATGCCCGACGGCGTCATCCGGGAGTGGCTGGTCCTGGGGCCTGTCGACGCCCAGAAGGGCGAGAAGAACTCGCTGACCGATGCGCTGCTTGCCGAGGACCAGTCCAAGCTATCGCCGGCCGCCGGGCAGGAGACGGCCGGGGCCAAGTGGCAGGCAGTCAAGACCGACACGGCCTACGTCGACTTCGCGAAGCTTTTCGACACCTACGGCAAGCCCGTCGACAAGACCGCCTACGCGCAGGCGTACATCTACTCGCCGGCCGGCGGCGACTTCATCATCCGCGTCATGCACACAAGCGCGCTGAACCTGTGGCTCAACGGCAAGCCCACGCACAAGTTCACCGAGACGGAGCTGAACTACACGCCGCAGATGGTCAAGTTCAACAAGGGATGGAACCGGCTGCTCGTGCGTTCGACGCCCATGCGCGGAGCGCCCAACGAAAGGCCGCTGCCGGGCACGTGGTACGTCAACCTGGTCGTCGAGGCCAATCCCGCCGGCGCGCAGTACGACCAGAAGGGCATCGCCTGGCGGACGGCCTTGCCCGCCCCCACGAGCTTCGGGGGCCCCATCTTCGTGGACGGAAAGATCTTCCTGCTGTCGGACCCGGCGGACCTCGTGTGCCTGGACGCCGCGACGGGCAGGATCCTCTGGGTCCGCTCCAACAACTACAACGACGCGGCCACGGATGCCGAGAAGAAGGCCAATCCCGACATCTTCAACCAGATCGAGCCGCTGGCCGCCCGGCTCAAGGAGGTCAACGATTCCTTCGTGGCCGGCAACCCGCCCAAGCCCGAGCCGGTCGAGGGCCGCGAGGAATTCAAGGAGAAGACCGGCCTTGAGTCCAAGCTCTACGCCCTGATGAAGAAGGTCGACGACAGGAAGTACGCCCTGCCCAAGGGCCAGGACGTGGGCTATTCGGGCATGACGCCCGTCAGCGACGGCAAGCACGTCTGGGGCTGGTGTGCGACGGGCGTCACGTTCTGCTACGACCTCGACGGCAAGCTGATCTGGCGGCGGGTGGACAACGAGGGCAGCTTCTTCGAGCACGGCTATTCGACCTCGCCCGTGCTAGGCGACGGCAAGATCGTCGTCTTCATGAACAAGATGATCGCCTTCGACGCCTCCAAGGGTGAGCGGCTCTGGACCACGGAGTTCGACCCCAAGGCGCAGTTCGCCAACCGCTTCCACGGCACGCCGGCCGTCGCGAAGATCGGACAGACGCCCGTCTGCGTCCTGCCGACCGGCTTCATCCTGCGCCTGTCGGATGGGAAAATCATCTACGACAAGGGGCCGGGCGTGTCCTTCATGCAGCAGGAGATTCCGTCGCCCGTCGTCACGGGCAACACGGTCTGGCGACTGTCAACGTACAACAGCTTCCTCAAGGTCGTCCTGCCGGCCGCCGTCACCGAGCCGCTCAAGATGGACTCCGTCCGCGAGCTCAAGCTGGACCTGGAGCACTACCCGACGAACTACCTGCCCTGGCACATGCCCTCGCCGCTGGTCCATGAGGGCCTGGCGTACCTGGTCAACAACACCGGCGTGCTGAGCGTTGTCGACACCGAGACGATGAAGCTGGTCTATGAGCGACTGCTGGACCTGGGCCACTTCCAGACGGCGCACGAAGGCCCCGGCCGGGGCGTCTGCGTCAGCCCCTCGCTGGCGGGCGGGAGGATTTACCTGGTCGGCACGGACGGCACGACGCTGGTCATCAAGCCCGGCCGGACTTACGAGCAGCTCGCCCGCAACCGCATCGAGTGCGTTTTCTGGCGGTACTGGGGCACGCGCCACGAGCGGTTCGTCGCCAACCCCACCTTCGACGGCAAGCGGCTGTTCCTGCGCGGCGAGCGGTTCATGTACTGCATGGAGGAAGGCAAGTGACGGCGTCGGGGACTGTCCCGCAGTCTGGGACTGTCCCCGGTTGTGTGGTCGGAAACTGGGGACAGTCCCCAGCCATTGCCCAGCGATTCCTGCAACTTTTGCCGCTACTATCCGTCCAAACTGGCGATAGAATACAAGCGGCGCGCCAGGCGCGTACGGATGCGGTGTGTCCCTGCCGGCGCGCGGATGGCCAGTGGGTGACCCTATGAGCGGCAGCTACCCGAAAAGGTTCGCCGAGAGCGACCTGTTCATCGAATACGCGCTGCGCATGACCAAGGGGCGGCTGCGATTCGTCGGCCTGGCCAGCGCGCTGCTGCTGATGCTGGCCATCGCCGTGGCGATGGTGCTGGCGATGGTGGTGGGTGACCACCTCATCTCCAAGGGCATGCCCCGCGGCCTGATGGCACTGCTCCGCTGGCTGCTGATCCTCATCGAGGCCGGCCTGGCGGGCGCGATGATCTTCGCCCCGCTGGCCAGGCGCATCAACGACCTCTACGTCGCCAGGCTCATCGAAAAGAAGCACCCCGAGTTCCGCAACGACCTGACGGCCGCCCTCCAGCTCGACGGCGATTCGCGCGTCCACCAGGGCCCGCTGCGGGCGATCAAGCGCCGCGCCGCCGGCGAGGTGGCCGGCGCGGATGTCGAGAGCGCGGTCACCACAAGGCGCGTCAAGATCAGCGCTATCGTCCTGGCCGTCGCGGCGGGCCTGTTCGCCATCTACTGGGCCGTCAGCGACAAGTCCGTCACCGACTCGCTCTTCCGCGCCATGGGCGACAGCAGCGTCGCCGCGCCCACGCACACGCGGTTCGTCGCCGTCGAGCCGCCTACGGGCGAGGAAGTGCTCGTGGCAAAGCCCGTCAACTTCTGCGTCCAGGTCCGCAACCCGCGCGGGCCGGTCGTGCTGAAGGCCTCGCGCAATGGCGGACGGAGCTTCCTCAAGGAAGACACGTTCAACCTCACCGAGACGGCCGACGGCTCCGGCACGTACACCGGCTCGTGGATCGCCGCCGCCGAGGATGGCAAGGCCGCGTTCCAGGTCTCCTGCGGCGACGCGCTGAGCCCGCTGCACGAGCTGGTCGTCCTGCCCGCCCCGACGATCAGGAAGATCGACCTGACCCTCACCTGGCCCGCCTACACCCAGCGCGGCGTGAAGACGGCCGACAACGGGCACGTCGAGGCCCTGCCCGGCACGCTCGTGAGCGTGCGGGCCAAGGCCAACCTGCCCGTGCGGCTGGCCAGCATGGTCTTCGAGAAGTCCCACGGCACGTCGATGGAGGTCGCCTCCGAGGATGAGATGACCGGCGCGTTCACCGTCAAGGACGCCGACCGGTACCGCATCGAGTTCGCCAGCAAGCACAAGGGCGTCGAGGGCGCGTCGATCTGGTACGACGTGAAGCCCTGCCAGGACGCGCCGCCGCAGGTCAAGCTCTCCAAGCCCACCGACCGCGTCGACGCGGCCGTCAACGACAAGCTCCAGATCGCCGGCGAGTTCAGCGACGACTTCGGCGTCGGCGAGGCGACGCTGGTCTGCCAGGCGTCCGGGCAGGTGCGGCGATTCCGCCTGTGCGCGTTCGACGCGCCGGGCGTCGAGCGCCGGCCGTTCGACCAGACCATCCCCGTCGCCCAGATCGGCCAGCAGGGACAGACGGTGATATGCTACGTCGAGGCGAAGGATTTCTGCCCGATGCCCGACGGCTCGATCGGACAGGTTGGCAAGAGCGACAACTTCATCGTCGCCATCAAGGCCCCCGACGAGCAGATCGAGGCCCAGGCCAAGGCCCAGGCGGAGGCCGAGGCCAGGCAGAAGGAGCTTCAGAAGGAAAACCAGGGCGAGCCCACCACGCAACTCGTCAACGCCCAGGACGTGAAGGACGCGGTCGACAAGCTGCTGGGCAAGGATGGCGACGCCGCCAACAAGCTCGACGCCCTCAACAAGCTCCTCAATAAGGCCGACCCCAACGGCGAGGCGGCCAGGAACGTCGTCCCCGCCAAGGACGGCCAGAACCAGGACCCCAACAACCCCGGCCAGCAGGCGCAGAACAACGCCCAGCAGGGCCAGCAGGCACAGAACAACCAGGGCCAGAACGCCCAGAACCAGAACGCTCAGAACGGGCAGAACCAGGGCCAGAACAATCAGGGGCAGAACGGACAGAATCAAGGCCAAAATAACCAAGGCCAAAACGGTCAGAACCAGAACCCCCAAGGTCAGCAAGGCCAAGGCCAACAGGGCCAGGGCCAGCAAGGCGACAACGGCCAAGGCCAACAAGGCCAAGGTCAACAGGGCCAGGGTCAGCAAGGCGATAACGGCCAAGGCCAACAAGGCCAAGGTCAACAGGGGCAGGGCCAGCAAGGCGATAACGGCCAAGGCCAACAAGGCCAAGGTCAACAGGGACAGGGCCAGCAAGGCGACAACGG
>JBHGBE010000157.1:0-6205 GCA_041946855.1 Phycisphaerae bacterium
AGGGATTTCGAGTACTTTTTGCGCCACGCCTCCGAAAATCACGCTTGTTCAGGGTCTAGCCCATCCCACCTTAACGAAGCCGCTCATATCGCTGTTTCCTCGCGGCTGCCGGTCACCCAACTGTTACATGTGACAACGTCGGCTTGATCGGCCGACCGACGATCAGCCGGCCGTCGGAGCCGACGAAGGCCTCCTCCCGGCCGGTGAGTTCCTGAACCAGCAGGCGGCGGAGGCGTTCGGCGATGTCGCGGTGGGAAGGCGAGTCGATCAGATCGTGCATCTCCGTGGGGTCATCGGCCGTGTCGAAGAGGTGCTCCAGGCCGATCTGGCTGTACCAGCAGTACTTGAACCGGCCGTCGTGGATGTAGTGGTTTGACAGGTCGCCCCACGTGTGTTCGCCGTGCAGGTGCGAGCGAACCGGCTTGTTGTCGCCGCGGATGGCGGGCATGAGGCTGGCGCCCTCGACGCTCGACGGGATCGGCAGGCCCGCGAAGTCCAGCAGCGTCGGCATGATGTCGCGCAGCTCGACCACTTGGCCGCGAGGTGTCACCGGCCGCACCAGGTTGCCGCGGTGGCATGAGAAGATAAGCGGCACGCGGATGCTGCCGGCGTACGGCGAGGCCTTGTGGCGGAGGTGGTGGTCGCCGAGCATCTCGCCGTGGTCCGACACGAAGACCAACAGCGTATTTTCCGCCAGGCCGTGGTCGCCCATGTACTCAAGGAAGCGGCCGATCTGGTGGTCGATCTGCGTTATCAGTCCGTAGTAGCCCGCCTGTGCGCGGTGCTGGGCTCGCGGGTCGAGTTGGGCGAACTGCGTGCGGTGGTCCCACCGGCCGGTCGCCAGGTCCCGCGGAATCCTGCCGACCCAGTCGCCAACGGGCGGCGCGGGCAGGTCCTGGCGGAGGTACTGATCCAGGTAGAACTGCGGCGGCACGAATGGCGGGTGCGGCGCGACGAACGACATGAACATGAAGAATGGCCGCGTCGTGTCGCGCCTGCGCAGGAACTCCGCCGCACGCGAGACCACCCAGTACGTCGGGTGCGTGTACTCCGGCAGGTGCCACGGCCGCGCGACCCACGAGTTGGCCTCCAAGCCGTGATCGAACAGGCCGCAGTCCGGCCCGCACTCGCGCCGGACCCACGTCTCGTAATCGCTGTCGCGGCCGGTGCCGTAGAAGTGCAGCATGCCGTCGTGGAGGATGACCTCGTCGAACCCGACGTTGTTCCGCTGCGGGTGGACGTGCATCTTGCCGACGGCCACCGTCTGGTAACCGCCCTTGCCGAACTCGCCGGCCAGCGTCGTGGGATATCGCCACTCGACGCCGTCCTGGTATCCCACCCGGCCGTGCGTCCGCTGGCTAAGGCCGGTCAGCAACCCCGCCCGCGCGGCGATGCACGACGCGACGGCCGTGTGCGCCTGCGTGAACCGCACGCCGCGGTTCGCCAGGTGGTCAATGTGCGGCGTCTCGACGGCCGGATGCCCCGCGATGGACAGACAGTCCCATCGCCACTGGTCGACGCAGATGAGGACGATATTCGGGCGGTCGGGCATGGCTCTCACTTGTCCTTTGGCGAGTTCTCAGTCTCGAACTTGTTGACGTAGTCCAGGAACACCTCCATCTTGGAGTAGTCGCCTATCCACGTCGTGTACATCACACCGACGATGTTCTTCACCGGCTTGGCCGTTTGGAGCCAATCGACGATCTTCTTCGGATCGGCGTCGTAGTAGCCGGCAAGTATCTGCTGGTTGCCGCGGTCGGCGAAGAACTTCAGCGAGTCCAGGTTGTTCTGCATCCAGTTGCCTATCAGCACGTCGCTCGACAGGCCCTCCCATGACCCGGCCCACGGGGCCTTGCCCTTGACCAGGTAGTAGGCCGGCGCATCCTTCCTCGCGTTGTGGAACGGGTCGAACATATCGTTCCACGCCATGATCGGTTTGCCTGGGTCGGCCTTCTTGATGATCTCCGTACACTTGCGGATGTTGTCGGCCAGGAGCTGCCCCGGCGTCTTGCCGCTCTTGACACACGAGTCGTCCCAGCCGCCGATCCGCATCTCGTCGTGGCTCATCAGCCACACGTCGGGGTTGACGTTTTCCTTCATCCACTTGATCTGCCCGGCGACGATCTCGTACACCTTCGGCTCGGCCATGCACATGCTGAGCTGGTTGGGCTTGCCGGCCGTCGTCGCCCAGTGATAGCTCGCCAGCACCTTCTGCCCCTCGGCCAGGCGGCTGCCCTTGGGGATGGCGATCACCGGCGGCTCGTGCCACATCGTGTAGTAGCCCGGATTCGGGTCCATCAGGTACTTGGGGTCAACGACCTTGTCGAAGTCCTTGCCCTCCTCGTATGTCGTCTGCCCGTTCTCGCTGGTGATACTCAGCGGGAGGCTGTCGCGGCGGATGATGTTGACGAACCCGCCCGGCTCGATCCTCACGTCGTCCCACCATATCTTGCCCGTCTTGCCGCCCCAGGTGCCCATGTAGAGCGACACTTCCGTGTAGTCCTGCGAGCAGAACGTGGCGTGGACCCGCGCCCAGTCCATCGTCTTGCCCAGCGGCGCCCAGCCCTTGTCGGTCTGGACCTGAAGCCCCTGCCAGTTGAGTGTACTGCCATCGCCCTCGGGGTTGCCGGCGAAGCCGAATATCCGCATGTCCTTGCCCGTCCAGTCCTCCGTCTTGACCATGGCCGTGACGTGGTAGTAGTGCCACGGCTTGACCTTGATCTTCTGCCACGCCCGGCCGTGCGCGTGCTGCGGGTCGCCGATGGATGGGTCCTGCTGGCGAAGCGAGAACTTGCCGTCGGACTTCACGCTGTCATCGGCGAACGACACCTTGCCCGGCTCGTCAACCTCCCACCCGGCTGGAAGGTTCTCCTTGGCCCACTGTTCGAACGAGCCGTTGACGATCTTCGTCGTGTCGTCGAAAGGAACCAGCTTGCCGTCCTTGACGATGAACGTGGCCTTGCGGACGGGCATCCCCTCGGCAAGGTTCGGGTCGTGCGTCAGGAACGTGTCGGCATAGCCGAACGGCGTGACGGCGACGATCAGCTTCATCTTCTGCTCGGCGCAGGCGGCGCGAAACTTCTTGAGGGCATCGGCGTAGGTTGGCGGCTGGAGCTGGAGCTTGTCGAACTTGGAGTCGGCGACGAGGATGCCGTTGTAGCCGATCTTTCTGGCCTGCTTCATCAGGTCGGTCGTCTTCTGCGCCACGTCCTCCCGCGCGAAGTTGGCGAACGTGAAGACCCACCTCTGGCCGGGCTCGAGCTTTCCCGCGTCAGGAAGGCCAGGCCCGGGCACCACCGTGACCTGCAAGCACGACACGGTCGTCGAGACAAGCGCCAGCATCGCGGCTAGGATCATGCGCATAGTGTTCTTCTCCTGATGATGGGTTGCGCCCGCAACGTATTGTGTTGGGTCTCTGTCTTTGCTTGAGCATTGCACATTGCATATTGCTTATTGAACATTCAGTACTCAATAAGCAATGTTCAAGTCTCAAGTGGACGACGCATCGGCCCCAGCAGCTATCTCTCTCCTATGCAGTACAGGTACTTCTCCCCTCGTATGTACATCCTCTTCCCATCCGCCACCGGCGGGCTGTAGCCGATGTACTCCTGCGTGGTGATGGCGTAGTCGCGCGCGATCTGTGTCGCAAGGTCGTTGCGCGATATCTCGTTGCACTCCGCCCCCGGCTCCAGCGTCACCGAGTGCCCCTGGTTGTCCATGATGACGATGAACTTGCCCACCAGAGTCGGGCTGGCCGCCATCCTCAGCGCGACGTAGCTGGAGTCGCCCGGCAGGCCCAGGTCCTTGAAGCCGACGCGCTTCTTCGTCTTCAGGTCCACCACGTAGTAGCGCGAGTGGATGTCCGTGTCGTAGAGCAGGCCGTTGTGGATGAGCACCGAGCCGGCCGTCCACGGGTCGCCCTGATCGCCCTTCTCGCGGGGCACGCCGGCCGTAATGCCGCCGATAACGGCCTCCTTGGGCTTCCACTCGTCCCCAGCGCATCCCGTGAAATCCTCCTCGTAAACCTGTGCGATCCCGAACCAGGGAATGTAGAGCACGTCGCCGCTGACCGTCGGGGCCGCCCAGCCGGTGTCGTTGACGATCGTGTGCGGGTTCTTCCAGAGCAGTTTCCCATCCGATGCCCGCACCACGTCGCCCTGCTGGCTGATGATCACGTCGACACCCGCGATCCTCGCGGCGATCAGCGACGCGCATGTCTTCGTCACTTCCTTCCGCTCCCACGCGATCTCGCCCGTCCTGGCGTCAAGGCCGTACAGGTGCTCGAAGAATACGCCGAGCCTTCCGCCGATTACGGCCGGCGACGCCGAGTAGTGCAGTTCGTCGCCCTCGGGCAGGCGGCGGATCCACTGGCGCTTGCCGTCCAGGTCGTAGCACGCGGCCACGCCCGTCCCGGTCCAGACGTAGACGTACTTGCCGTCGCTGACGGGAGTGGTGGAGAAGCCCACGATCTCGAAGTGCCCGCCCAGGTGACCGCTGGCCTTCACCGGATACTTCTTCTTGTCCACCGCCAGCAGGGCCTCCTGGAGCTTCTTGCGGAGCGGGGCGCGCTTGACGATGTCCGTCTCCTCCTTGACCTGCCTGGCCAGCGGCTCGATCTTCTCCTTGAAGGCCGGATTGGCGTCGCGCTCGGCCTGCGGAGTCGCCTCGAAGTAGTCGTTGATGGCGTTCCAAAGCACTTTGCCCGTGTTCTTGTCGATGCAGATAATCTCGTCGGGCTCGGAAGCGATGAACACCTTGTCGCCCACGACGATGGGCGTGGCGTTGCTGCGGTCCGGAAGCGGCGTCATCCACAGGATGTTCTTGCTCGCGTACTTCGTGCCCGGCGCGTCGGACAGACGCAGGTAGAACAGCAGGTCGTTCCACTGGCTGATGTTGGGCGCGACCAGCTTGATCGTCAGGCGATTCCAGCCCTTCTGGACGTCGAACTCGAACGAAGGCCCCACGGGCCACACGTGAGCCAGCCGATTGCGGCTCTGGGCGTATGCGCTGCCGACGGCCATGCCGCCCTTCTGACTCCTGTAGACCTCCTTGCCGTTGACGTACACCTTCGCGCCCGTGACGTGCTCCATGATGGCGCGGACCTTGCCGGCCACGGGGGCGTACAGGCAGGTCGTCGCGTAGCCGACCATGTTGCGCTCGCCCTTCATCTTGTCCGGCAGGATGTTGACGCCCCAAAAGCTCACGCCGTCACTGGTCGGCTCGGCGTATCGCCATGTCAGCGCTGGCGCGGAGGCGGGCGCGCTTTGCGGCCCTCCTCCGCCGACTGTCGCGCCGCCGGCCGTGTCGCCGAGCTTTGGCGCGAGCCTGGCCTCGTCGGGGATCATCTCCTTGTCGAAGTCCTTGTCGGCGTCGGGCACGGTCCACGGGCCGATGACCAGCCAGGTGGTCACCATGCCTTTCGTGATGGGCACGGCGTCCTTGTCGGAGCCATCCGCCGGCTGGGTCGTCGTGCATTTCATCCCCTGCACCGGGCCGGTGGAGATGTTGGACCACTGTGCGGGAACCCGGGCGTCGGGGAACAGGCCCGTCCAGTTGCCCCGCCACCCGTAACCCGCGGGCGCATTTTCCTGCGCGACGGCCGTCGTCGCCCCAATCGCCAGATACAACGCCAGACACAACGCCAGATACAACGCCAGACCGATACGGTTCATCAGTTGCCTTCCTCTCGTTATTCCTTGCTGCCATGCCGACCCTTGTGGCCGTGCCGCTCCTGAAGTCAAGCCACTTACGCGGCCCGACATACTCATATAACGCCCGACCGAATGCAACGTCCCTTGAACGTCCAGATACTTTCTTGAGTCTATGTGTCTTCTCCGCGGACTCAGCGTCCTCTGCGCTTATTCGGCCGTCTGCCTTTCCATCGCGGCCGTTTGCGGCGATAGTACGCGTGTGGACGCCCACGGGGACGTTCGATGGCCGCTCGTAAGAGAAAATGGCTGTTCCGATGGGTAATGATGTTAAGGATCACGTGTGACTATGCGTAAAGTTGATAACGCTGAGGAATAGCTAATATGGAGAATGGCGATCTTGTAACATGAGTAGTTACAGCATGTTACACGCGCAGATTTGCCGGGAAAATGCCCTTTTCGACAAGGGGTCGTTTTGCAGAACGAACCCAACTTTTCAGGCTCTCCTTCACTTTGGCGGATGAAATCTCCGAACGTGACCCAAACGGCAACGTACT
>JBHGBE010000158.1:0-6197 GCA_041946855.1 Phycisphaerae bacterium
AAGAAGACTAACGCAAAACGGCTTCAGAAAATTCCACTTGAACTGCGTGCCAAGACACGCCGCGACAACGTTCAGGCCGGCGCGGCCGTCTCGCCCAATGTCCATCCACTACGAGCGCCCCCTGCCGAAGGAAGGGGACCCCAACCGCGATACTTCGCGGTTGGGGACTCCTGGGGCCGACAAGGGCTTCGCGGGACCGCTCAACGGGACCATAGCGCTCGTGGCCGTGCTGATCTGCGTCTGGATCGGCCGGCGAGTGTGGCGTAGGGCCTCAACGAGGAAGAGAGCGGCAGTGAGCCGGTAGCGACCTCGGAGAAACGAACGGCGAAGAGAGAAGAGGGAAGAGGGAAGAGAGAGAACCATCGGCCAATCTGTCGTTGCCCTCTTCTCTCTTCGCTCTTGCCTCTTCGCTTCTATTTGCGAACCGCCCGCCAACTCGTGAGGACTCACTTGGAGAAGACGTTCAGGACCACAATCCCCGCCACCTCGGCGGCCATGCCGAGGTAGCCGATCCAGTTGATCTTCTCCTTGAACGCCGCCAGCGACAGCAGCACGCCGGCCATCAGCGTGCCGCTGAGGACGGCCGGGAACACGATCTTCTCGGAAAGGGACCGCATCGCGAACATCACGTAGACATTGCCCGCCATGCTGCCGGCCGCCGCCAGCAGGCCGGAGATGAGAGCGGCCCGGCCAGCCCGCCCGGCCCATCGCCCGCCCTGGCCGCCAAAGGCCTTCATCCTGACGGCCAGCGGGACCAGCACCGCCGCCCCCGCCGCGTAGATGTAGAACGTGAACGAGAAAGTGGACGACGGCGCCGACATCCCCATCCTCGCGCCGGACGACTGGCATATCTGCGGCACGGAGTTCAGCGCGAACGCCAGGCCCGCCATCATCGCCCACCGGCCCCACCGCCCATGTCCGCCGGACCTGCCAGCCGCGCTGGAGGACGTGATGAGGAACACGGCCGCCACCAGCAGCGCCACGCCGGCGACCTGCGCGTTGGTGATCGGCTCCCAGAAGACCAGGGAGAACGCCACCGTCACCAGGAACGACGCGCACGATATGGCTGTGGTGAAGGCGTAGTGGCCGACGCTCATCGCCTTCACGAACGCCAGGTATCCGAACGCCCCGCCCGCCCCGCCGACGGCCGCCAGGGCCAGCATCCCCCACGAGAACTCCAGCCCCGCCGCGACGGAAGCTATGAACATCCCGACGGTCCCGGCCGTGTACAGCACCGCCACGATCCCAAGAGACGACGCCCCCTTCATGCCGCCGACCTTGCACGCCAGGTTCAGCCCGGCAAAACCGATGATCGTCACAAGGACCAGCAGCCAACCGCTTATCATACCAATGCTCAATGTACAAGTGGACGGCCCTTGACACAAGTACGCCGTCGGGCCGTTTGCCTTGAGCATTGAACATTGAGTGTTGAATATTGCTCATTGCCTGTAGTATGTCGCGCGTGATCGCCAACGAAGAGAAGGACCGCGTCTGGAAGGCCTACCGCGACCGCAAGGGGGTCCCCAACCGCGATATGTCGCGGTTGGGGTCCCCTCCCGTCCGCGTGCCGATATCGCTCGCCGTCAACCCGCGCGTGGTGGTGCTCGACCCGAAGTGGAACCCACGAGGCATCACTTTCGAGGAGTACTTTCACAACGCCAGCGCGACCGTGGAGGTCCAGCTCGCGTTCATGCGATACCAGCGCGAGTACCTCAACCAGTATTGCGACGCGCCGACGGGGAGGGCGTCGGAGTGGACCTTCTACGTCGACAAACAGAACGTCTACGACGCGGCCTACTTCGGCTGCCCGGTCGTCTTCCGCGACGGCCAGGTCTCCGACGCCACGCCGATCCTCGACGGGCCGAACAAGGAGAAGGTCTTCAGCCTGGACCTCGACCACCCGCTGGACAATCCGTTCATCCGCAAGTGCCTGGACTTGTGCGAGGCGCTGAAGAAGGCCGTCGCGAAGCTGCCTGCCGATGGGATCGCGTACAAGGTCGCGCCGGTGCTGTGCAATTTCGACGGCACGCTGACCGTCTCGGCGTGCCTGCGTGGGACTGAGATCTTCAGCGACCTGTACGAGGACCCCGACTACGTCAAGCGGCTCTTCGCGTTCATCCACCGCGGCGCGGAGATACGCAACCGGGCCCTGGCGAAGCTCGCCGGGCAGAAGGCATTCGACGGCAACGTGGGCGGCCTGGCTGATGACTCGATCCAGCTCATCTCGACGGCCACCTACCGCGAGCACGTCATGCCGTTTCACCGCGACTGGCTGAGCAAGTGGTCCGTCGCCGGCCCGCACGGGATGCATCTGTGCGGCGACGCCACCCGGCACTTCCGCACGCTGCGGGATGAGCTGAACGTCTACAGCTTCGACACGGGCTTTCCCGTCGATCACGGCCGGCTTAGGCGCGAACTGGGGCCGGATGTCGAGATACTCGGCGGGCCGGAGGTGTCCATCCTCCTCAACGGGACGCCGCAGCAGGTGTACGAACGTACCAAGGGAATTCTCCTCTCCGGCATCAAGGAAGGCGGACGGTTCATCCTGAAAGAGGCCAACAACCTGCCGCCCTGCTGCCCGGAGGCGAACCTCGCGGCGTTCTACAAGGCCGGGCTTGAGTTTGGCGGATACAACGACAACAACAAGCAGGGATAAAGGGGATACAAAGGATTCAGATAGGAGTCAACATGAGGACTTGGCTCGCGGCGATAGCGATGGTGGTCCCGGCGGCGATGGCCATGCAGGCGTACGCACGGGAGATCAAGCCGACGAAGCTGGAGGTCGTCCCGAACTTCAACACGGCCAGCGTGTACGCATTCTTCGAGGGCGACGCCAGGGCGGACCTGAAGACGACGATGGAGTACCGCGCCGGCGACGAGAAGGACTTCCACGAAGGCCATCCTCTTTCGCGGACCGGGACCAACCGCCTTGCAGGCAGCATCTTCTGGCTTAAGCCGAGTGAGCCGCTGGAGGTCCGTGTGACCTTCGACGTTGGCGGCAAGAAGAACACCGTCGAGGCCAGGACGCGGACGAGGAGCGAGAAGTTCCCTGCGGGAAGCGGCAAGGCGTACTACGTTGGCCCCCAGGGCGACGACAATGGGCCGGGAACCAGAGACAAACCGTTCAAGACTATCCAGCACGCGGTCGACGTGGTCGAGCCTGGCGACACCATCCTCCTGGCCGTGGGCGAGCACAACGAGACGGTAACGGTAAAGCGCAGCGGGAGGGCCGATGCTTACATTACGTTGGCGTGCGAGGGTTCCGATGCCACTGATGATAAGGCAGTTCCCCATGCTTTTCCGACGATCGCTGGCGGGCAGGCCGTTGCTGGCCCCTGGACGCGCGTAGAAGAAAGGCTCTTTGTCACCGACCTGAAGGGCGAGCCGAACACAGTTCTGCTGGACGGCAAGCGGATATACCATCACGTCAAGCTCGACGACCTGAAGACGGCCGCCGCGCCGATTGATGTCGGCTGGTTCCACGATGCCAAGGCCGGCAAGTTCTACGTGCGGATGCCCGCTGATACCGAGCCGAAGAAGGGCCAGGTGACGGCCGGCATGAAGGAGATCGGCCTGAGCTTCGTCAACTGCGGCTACTGGATTGTCAAAGGGCTACGGTTTGAGCAGTTCGGCGGGCGATACAGCCACGCCATCGACATCGAGAACTCGCACAACATCGTTGTGCAGGGCTGCAACTTCGGCCACATGCTCTGCGGCATCTGGCTGCGCAAGACGGGCTCGAAGGACTGCCTGATCGAGCGGTGCAAGTTCCGGGATGACGGGATATGGCGATGGCCGTGGAAGTCGGTCAAGGCCCACGACACCGAGGGCAACGCGATCAACTTCCAGGGCGGCGGCGGCAACGTGGCGCGGTTCAACGACATCGCCGGCCAGTTCAACGGCATCGGCGCGAGCACCTGGGGCGACCTGGAAAACGAGTCGCTCAACCGCGACCTGGACATCCACGACAACGCCTTCACCGAGATTGGCGACGACCCGATGGAGCCCGAGGGCGCGTGCATGAACGTGCGCTACTGGAACAACCGCACGTTCGATACGCTCCAGGGCATCTCCATCGCCCCGATCACGGTCGGGCCGGTCTACATCACCCGCGACCGCTATGTCAACTTCCGCCAGGACGCGATCAAGGTTGACGTGAACACCCGCGGGCCGGTCTTCGTCTATCACGTGCTTGGCTGGACCGGGAAGGCGGGCGGCGAAGGCGGCAACGTCATGGGCGCATCGGGCAAGTGGGACAACATGCACTTCCGCAACACCATCCTCCGCGGCACGCGGTACATCATCGAGGACTACTTCCCGCACCCGATAGGCTGCTCGTTCGACTACTGCGACTTCTTCACGACCAACCCGCGCCTCATGTTCAAGTGGAACAGGCAGCGATTCGACACGCTCGACGCGTGCGCCAAGGGCATCCCCGGCTTCGGGACGCACAACATCGCCGTGGAGCCGTATTCCAGAGGACCGGCCGCGAGCATGCCGGCATCGGCCCCGGCCGGCGCGACGCCCCGTCCCCAGCCCGACCTGCGAAGCCTCCTTGGCGAACCTGCGCCGGAACTCAAGGACGCCGGCGTCCGCATCCCGGGCGTCAACGACGACTTCAAGGGCAAGGCGCCGGACATCGGGCCGGATGAAAACTGAATAACGAATATCGAACAGGAAATATCGAATAACGAACGCAGGACTGGGGACGTACAGAATCTCTCCCTTCGATATTCGATATTTCCTGTTCGATATTCGATATTTCCTGTTCGATATTCGTGATTTCCTTTGTTTCAGAGCCGCGCCAGGATCGCCCCCACAACCTGATCCTGGTTAAGCCCCTGGCAGTCTATAGTGATGTCGGCGTACTTGCGGTAGAGCGGCAATCGCTCGGCATAGAGCGACGAGAGCGACTGGCCCTTGGCCATGACGATGCCGCGAATGGCCAGGTCGCCGATCCGCTTGATGATGTCGGCCAGTGGCAGGTCCAGGAACACGACGCGGCCGGCCGACTTCAGGTGCGCCATGGCCGGGGGACTGTAGACGACGCTGCCGCCCGTGGCGACGACGCTGTTCTTACAGTCCAAGCACAGGATGTACTGCTCCTCAAGCTTGCGGAAGGCGTCGAGGCCCTCGGCGTCGATGATCTCCTGTAGGCCCCGGCCGGTGCCCACCTGGATGTAGACATCGGTGTCGATGAACCCACGTCCCGTGGCCTTCGCCAGCAGCACGCCGCAGGTGCTCTTGCCCACGCCGGGCATGCCGATCAGGATGATGTTCCGCGGACCGGAAGGCATGATCCAGCCAGCCCTCAGAACTCCTCGCCCAGCGTTGCGATGGTCTTGCGGACCGTATAGGGATCGACACGGACCCAGCCGCTCTTACTGCGGGCGGCGGACTGGGCCTCCTCCATCCGCTTGAAGCGATACTCAAGCGTGATGGGCTCCTTGAAGCCGAAGGTCTTCATCTCCCTGATCCGCTTGACCGCCGCGGCGGCGGCCGCGCGGATGTCGGCGGCCGAGCGGCGCGGGTGCTTGCTGATGGCCGCGTTCCAGCCCAGGCCCTGCTTGGTGGCGACCGTCTCGACCCATGGCAGGAACTGCTTTGCCTCGGCGACGCCCTTGTCATCGCTGGAGACGAAGATCGCGGGCACGCCCATCGAGCCGGCGGCGGCCGCGTCGATGGCGATCTCGCCGACCTCCACGCCGTTGACCTTCATGTACTGGTAGGTCTTGGAACTGAACGAGTGCGCCATGACCGCGTCGGGCGTGTTGTCCTTGGAGTGGTAGCCCACCATCAGCACGCCGGCGAAGGATGAGTCCAGCCCCGGCCAGCGGTGCTCGACGCCCACGCCCAGCATGATGTCGCACCGCTCGTCGAGGTCGTCGTGGAAGAGGTTCAGGCTGCCGCCGTGGTTGTCCCAGACGATGACCTGCGTGGCACCGGCGTCGAAGAGGCCCTTTGCCGCCGCGTCGGCCTCCCGCGTCGCCTGGTGGCGGACGAACTCCCAGTTCTTGGAATCGTTGAGCGTCCCGCCCGGTGTCCCCACCGCGCAGGCAACTCCTTCGCAATCGACGGCGACGATGAATTTCACTTTGACAGCTCCTCATATAAGGCAGTCATCTATGACTGCCAGTTCTAGTCCCTGAACAAGCGTGATTTTCCGAGGCGTAGCGCAAAAAGTACTCGAAATCCCT
>JBHGBE010000159.1:0-6154 GCA_041946855.1 Phycisphaerae bacterium
GCGCTGGCTGATGCGGTTGAGTCGGCCACCGAGAACGTCCGCGCCGGCGAGCCGTTGGCGGCGCCCCTGAGGGTGAGCGGCCTGTTCCCCGCGGAAATCCTGGAGATGATCGCGGTGGCCGAGGAGTCCAACCAGCTCGAGAAGGTGCTGCTCCAGATCGCCGACACGGTGGAGCGCCGCACCAACCGGCAGGTGGACCAGGCGGTGCGGCTGGTCGAGCCGCTGATACTGGTCCTGCTGGCGGCAATGATCGGCTTTGTGGCCGTAGGGCTCCTGTACCCGATATTCAACATGAGCCAGACGCTGAGGTGATCGGCCACGGGCGATTGGGGTTTTTGTTCCCCAAGCGGCCCGAATAGGCTATTCCGTTGTTTCAATACAGGTAAACGCGAACAGGAGAAGGCCATGAAGATACGCGAAACCAGGCTACAGGGCTTCACACTTATTGAAGTGCTTCTGGTCATCGGCATCCTGCTGGTGCTGGGCACCGTGGCGGTGGTCGGCTACTCGAAGATCAAGACCAACGCCGACAAGGACGCCGCCAGGGCCCTGGTGGACCAGACGTGCCATGCTATCGACATCTACCAGATCAAGATGGGCGTCTATCCTGAGACGCAGGATGGCCTGAAGGCGCTGACCACTCCACCGGCGGATGAGACGCTGGCGCAGAAGTGGAACGCCAACGCGCCCTTCCTGAAGGACAACAAGGTTCCGGTCGATCCGTGGGGCCGCGAACTCAAGTATGAGAAGATGGAAGCAACCGGCGGGACCGGCTCGGCGGCCGTGCTGACCGGGCCGCCGTATCACGTCTGGTCAACCGGGCCCAGCGGACAGGATGGCGGCGATGACAACATCCGCAACTGGGATCCTAACGCCACCCAGTAGGAGCGCCGACGGCTTTCGACGCGGCTTCACGCTCATTGAGGTCGTGCTGGCCATCGGAGTGCTGCTGCTGTTGGGGTCTATCGTCGTCCTCAGCTACACCGGCATGCTGGTCAGCGGCCGCCTGGACGAGGGGACTTCGCAGTTCGAGGCCGCGCTGAGGATGGCGCGGGCCGAGGCGGCGAACCAGGGCCGCAAGTTCCGCCTGGAGTTTGATGCCGAGAGCGGGCAGTGCAAGGCCACCTGGGAGGCATCGCCCCTGACCGATCCGGGCGTGTTCATCGACTACGTTGGCGCGGCCTGGTCGCGGGGACTGCCCAATGACCTGGTGACGGTGACGCGCTCCGACCTGACGGGCGCAAGCGCATACAACGTCCTCCCGGACAGCGCGCCGCTGTCATCGACCGATGCGCCGGCCCTTGCGGCGGTGACGTTCTACCCCGACGGATCGAGCGATTCGGCCGTCTTCGAGCTGCGCGGGCGCGATGCATCCGAGCAGCGTACGGCGATCATCACGCTCGACGGGCTGAGCGGGACCATCGACATACAGATCTACACGCCCGAGGAGTACCAGGCGTACCGCGATCAGCTGACCAGTGGGACCTGACGGCGGCCGGATGCGCCATCCGCGCCGGGCCGCGGGCGAAGAACTCAGACATGCACGTGCGGGCGAAAAGAAGGACATCCTCAGCGCATCCGTCATGCGGCGCGGTGCTGCTGGAAGTCGTGCTCGCGCTTGCGCTGTTTTTCATGTCCGCGGCCGTTATCGGCGGCAGCGTGAGCACGTCGCTGGACGCCGCCCGGCGCATCCGCATCGATGCCCAGGCGGCCGACTTGGCCGTCACGAAGCTCTCGGAGCTCCAGATGGGCCTGCGCGAGGTCATCGACGACGGGCCAAATCCCTACGCGGAGGAGGAGCACCTGCCGGACTGGACCTGGCAGATTGCCACGAACCCCATCGACAACACGGCCGTGCTTCAGGGCCCGCCGCTGAAACGCGTGGAGATCATCATCCGCAATACCACAGGCAACTACGCGTATCGCCTGGTTCACGTCCTGCCCTCGGCGGCGGACACGACCGGCAGCGAGTCGCCGCCTGACGCGATGACAGGGGGCGGCGGATGAACAGGAGATATCAGATTTCAGATTTCAGACTGCAAATTGAGGGACACCCCATCCGCAGGTCCGGCGATCCACAATCTGCAATCTGCAATCTACAATCACGTTCTTCCGCATTCACGCTGCTCGAGGTGGTGCTGGCCGTCACACTGGGCATCGGCGCGGTGGCCGGCGTGCTGGCGTTCTACCAGCACGTGATGTGGGTGCGGGCGACCGTCTTCAAGGACGTGCAGGTCGTCTCCTCACAGCGGCTGGTGATGGAGAAGCTGACGGATGAGCTGCGCGGCTCGATGGTCTACCCGTTCCTGGGCATGGGCCTGTCGGGCCAGAGCGGGCAGGTGCAATTCGTGACGGCCGCGGTGCCGGGTCCGTCCGCATGGGCGGTCCGCCAGAACACCGACGACCCCATCCCGCCGGAGCAGGACCTACAGATCGTGACGTACAGCCTCCAGATACCCGTCGACGACCGCGGCAGCCCGCTGACAGACGAGCAGGGCAACATCATCATCAACGGCCTCCAGCGGGCGTGCCAGAAGGTCGTCAACTCCACGAATGTCGAAGGGCAGCAGGGGGAGACAGTTCTGCTGGCCCCAAGCATCAAGTGCCTCTACCTGCGGTATTGGGACGGCGCAGCATGGGCGGCAAGCTGGGGCGGCAGGGACCTGCCTCTGGCCGTCGAGGTGACGCTGGGGACCGCGCCCATGCCCGACGGCATGACGCTGGAGCAGTACCAGGAGCAGTACAGCTTCTTCCGGCGCGTTATCTACGTGCCAGGCGGCATGAAGGCCCTTGGCGCGACGACAATCATCCGCGGCCTGGACGGAACGACGGGAGGGCCGTGATGGATTGCAGATTGACGATTGACGATTGCCGATTGTGTTCGCCCACTCAAACGGGCGGACAGCGGACCGTGTCTGCAATCGACAATCGCAAATCGACAATCGTCAATCGTCGCGGGACGGTCCTGGTCGTGGTCATGGTCCTCGTGGCCCTGTCCGCGATGGTGGCCGCGACGCTGCTGTTTCGCATGAAGGCCGAGATCTCGGCCTCCGCCGCCGGCGCCAACGGCGAGCAGGCCTACGCCGCGGCGATGAGCGGCCTTCAGCAGGCGCTTGCGGTGCTGAGGTCGCCGGACCAGTCCTGGCAGGACAATCCGGAACTCTTCCAGAACCAGCTCGTCTGCGACGACGGCGCGAACAAGTGGTACTTCACCATCTACGCCGCCTCGGGCGACGGCAAGACGCTCCGCTACGGCCTGGAGTCCGAGGCGGGCAAGGTCAACCTCAACACGGCCTCCGAGGCCACGCTGCGGGCCATGATCACCAAGCTGTTCCCGGCCGCCGACGCGGATACGCTGGTGGACAGCCTGCTCGACTGGCGCGAGCCGGCGAGCAAGCCTCCGCGTGCGCACGGGGCCAAGCAGGAGTACTACGACTCGCTGAAGTACCCGTACCTGATGAAGGGCGGGCCGCTGGGGACGCTCGACGAATTGCTGCTGGTCAAGGGCTACAACGCCCAGATCGTCTACGGCGAGGACGCCAACCTCAACGGCATCCTCGACCCCAACGAGGACGACGGCGACAAGGCGTTCCCCCCGGACAACTCCGACGGCCAGCTCGACCTGGGGCTGATGGGCGTCGCCACTGTCGTCACGCACGAGATGAACGTCGATTCTACCGGCCAGCCGCGCATCAACATCAACGGCACGGATGCGGACCTCAGGAAGCTCGCCGGCGCGGGCCTGAGCAAGGAGACGATCAAGTTTATCACGACCTACCGGCAGGAGGGCAACGTCTTCAAGCATCCCGCCGAGCTTCTGGACATGGAGTATAAGCTCAAGAAGCAGCCTGCCCCGACGCCGGGGCCGGCGCCTACGCCTCCATCCGGCCGGGGCCGCGGTAGGCGGGGCAGCCTTCCGCCCGCGCCGACTCCGCCGCCGCAGCAGGAAGTCACCATAAAGTCCGCCGTGGGGCCTGACGAGCTACCCGCCGTCCTGGACAAGCTGACCAGCGTGCCGGGCGGCAAGCAGTCGCAACTGGCTGGCCTGGTGGACATCAACAACGCGACGGCCGACGTGCTTTCTTTCCTGCCGGGTTTCGACGACAATCTCGCCAAAGCGGTCGTTGACGGCCGGCCCGTTGACCCGACGAAAAAGAGCACGATCGCGTGGCTGTACACTGAAAACCTTGTTTCCGCGGACAAGTTTAAGCAGATGGCCCCGTACCTGACGGCGCGGAGCTATCAATACCGCGTCCGGTGCATGGGATTCGGCTCGCCCTGCGGGCGCATCCGTGTTATTGAGGCGATCGTGGACTTGGCTGGCGCGACGCCGCGCATCGCGTACATGCGCGACATCACCAGGCTGGGACTGCCCGCGCCCGTGGACGTGGATCAGCAAGGATACCTGAAATAGCCAATGCGGTTCTCGCTGGACAGGTTCAAGACCCGCCGGTTCGCCGCGGTGGACTTTGACAGCCGGACCATGCGCGTCGTCCACGCCGAGCAGGCCGGCGGGCGCATCCGCATCCTGAAGCTGGCCGCCTCGCCGGCGCCGGAGGGTCTGGACTTCAATGATCCCAAAGCGGTCGGGGCGTTCCTGGGCAAGACGCTTAAGGACATGAGGCTCGCGGGCACGCCGGTGATGATGGATGTGCCGCGCGGCCTTGCGGTGCTAAAGCCGCTGTCGCTGCCGTCAAGCACTGGCAGCGACGAGCTGGCCTCGATGGTCCGCTACCAGGTGGAGAAGGAGCTTCCCTTCCGCGCCGAGGAGGCGGTCATCGACTTCACGGTCGAAAGCCACTACGACTCGACCGCCGCTCCGGCTGACGGCGCCTCGACGAGCGTGCTTGTAGCGGCCGTGCGGCTGCCGGTCGTCGACCACTACCGCCAGATCGCCCAGGCCGCGGGCGTGAAGCTACAGCGCCTGGGCCTCCGCCCCTACGCGAACATGCGGTGCATGGAGGCATGCGGCGTCCTGAAGGACCGCGCGTGCGTCGCTCTGGCGTGCATCGGCGCCGACGAGACGGAGATCGACGTCTTCAGCGGCGAGTCGCTGGCGTTCAGCCGGTCGGCCGTCGTGAGGGTCCCGCCGCCGGGGCAGCAGGTCGTGGAGAGCACGGAGGGCGTCGAAACTCCGATGGCCGGCGTCGCCAACCAGGCCTCCGAGAGCGTCGGCGCTGTCGTGATGGAGGTCATCCGGAGCCTCCAGAGCTACCAGGCGGTCCAGGGCAGCGGGAAGACCGAATCGGTGGTGATCGCCGGCGGCACGGGCATCGAGAAGAAGGTGGCCGAGGAGTTGAGGCGGCGCCTGGGCGTGCCGTGCGACCTGCTGAACCCATCCCGGCCGCTTGGATTGCTGGATGACGGGCAGACCGGCAGCTTCATGTCCGCGCTGGGCCTTGCCGTTGGCAGCCGGGCGGCGGGCGAATTGCCGCTGGACTTCCTGGCCCCCAAGAGGCCATCCGTCAAGCGCGACATGCGCAGGGTGCGGATCGGGCTGATCGCGGGGGCGGCCGCGGCGGTCCTGATCGGCCTCTTTGTCGCGAGGGCATGGGCGTTGAGCGACCGCGAGTCGCGCAACAAGGTCCTTCACACGACGCTTGAGAAGGCCAGAAAGCAGTCAGACGCCGTCAGGGCCCTGGCCAAGGAGTCCGACTCCGTCAGGACGTGGGTGGTCTCCAGTCCCGACCTGCTGGGCCACTGGGCGAACATCAGCATCCTGTTCCCGCCGTGCGAGGAGGCGTACATCACCTCCCTGAAAGCGGATGTCGAGCGCATCGTGCCGGCGAGCATGCCGGCCAGCACGTCCGCGCCGACGACCCGCTCCGGGCCGCAGCCCCCCGTGCTGGGGAAGATCACCTTCAACATCCTGGCCAAGTCCCAGGATGTGGTCGCGGACATGACGGAGCGGCTGGAGAAGGCCGGCTACGTCGTCAACCGCGGCAAGGCCGCCAACGTCACCGACAAGTACGGTTACACGTACAGCAACTCGATCACCGTGCTGCTGACCCCGCGGGTGTGCGTCGACCTGACTGGCAAGGCCCCGATGCGCCCGGCGGATGATGCGTCGGGCGACCCGACCTACCAGCCGCCCAGGAACCAGCCCAGGACACCCCCCCCGCCCACCAGAGGGCCCGGAGGCGATCCCCGGATC
>JBHGBE010000016.1:0-77277 GCA_041946855.1 Phycisphaerae bacterium
AATGCGTCCCGGCCCGCGCCGAGCCTGGGTGAGAAGAATCGCCTATTCGTTACGGCTGGGCCCTATGGTGCATCTCATCAGTCCCTCCGCGTCCACCCACCCGCCATATCGTCCTTGGCAACCTGGTCTTACAAGACCACGGCCGGAAATCGCGAAAAATTCCACGGAATTATCTTGCCGCAGTATGTTAGGTATGTTATAATACACGGCCGTTGTAAGGAGCCTCCGCGTGTGCGGGGCCGCCAGACCGACATATCGAAAAACGGGAGAAAGGCAAATGGACAAGATGCAGGAAATGGAACGCAAGGATCAGGCTGAACACAAGACGTTGACCGACAAGCAGTTGCAGTCGAACAGGCAGAACGCCCTCAAGTCCACCGGGCCAAGAACGCCGCAGGGCAAGGCGGCCGTCGCCGCCAACGCCCTCAAGCACGGCATCTGGTCTGAAGCCGACATCCTGACGGACATCGAGGATCCCGACAAGTGGATGGCGTTCATCGACTCGGTGAAGGTGGACCTGGCGCCGGAGGGGTATGTGGAGGAGCAGTTCGCCGACCAGATAGCGCAGCTCTTCTGGCGGATGAGACGGGTCCGCCGGTACGAGACCGAGTCGATCAGGGCCAGCCGCGATCTCCGCGGGATAGACGCCGTGCGCGAGGACATCGGCGACCACGAGGCGGACAAGCTGGAATACTCGACGGTCGAGGGGACCCAGAAGGCGCTGGAGGCCAGGGACCGGAAGCTCCAACTGATCCGCGAGCTGACGGACAAGCCCGACGACCACCCGTTCCCCGGCGCGCCGGAGGTCCTGGATGCGATCAGTCGGCTGACCGAAGTGCATCCGATCGCCGAGCCCGACCTCCTGGCCAGGATGCCCGACTATCCCAGGGACGGCCGGCTCGAGGATGTCACGTGGAACGTCGGCATGGTCCGCCGGATCGTCAAGGTCATCGCCGAGCACCGGCACTACCCGCCCGAAGCGGTCTACCATTCCATGCGCAAGGAGGCCCTCGACGAGCAGGTCGCCGCCCGCTACGAGCGCAACCTCATGGTCAGGGCAATCCAAAGGTGCCTGCGGCTGAGAATCCTGGCGCCGGAGAAGTCGGCCGACAGGGTCCACAAGGAGGAGCGGCACCTCAATTGCCTGCTGTTCAAGACCCTTGGGGAGCTGCGGCGGATGCAGGCGTCCAGGCGCGAGGCCCAGGCCAGGCGCGCGCGGGAGGCGCAATTGTCCCTCAACGGCGGCGCGGCGGGCGCGCCGGGAAGAGAGGTCGCGTAGCGCGGATGAGGCGCTCGTGACGTGACATAATCGTATTTGGATATGTGAATGACATCATGTAACCGCGCCGCAAGGCGTGGGCGCTTGCTGTCCGCGCATAGGGCGGCCGCGTCGGCCTGCCAAAATGGCAAAAGGGCCGGAACAAAGCCGAACTTATATGCGACTGGGCAATCTGGGTAAGATGCCGGAACAGCTCGGGACAGTCCCAAACGGCGGGACTGTCCCCCGGCCGGCCTCGTCAGATCTTGTCCAGCAGGCCGTAGCGCTTCATCTTCTTATAGAGCGTGCAGCGGTTGATGCCCAGTTGGGCGGCGGCCAGGTTCCGGCTGCCCTTGTTGGCCTCCAGCGCGCTGAGGATGATCTGCCGCTCCGGTCCGGCCAGGGCCTCCGCCAGCGACAGCTTGCCGCCGTGGCCGTCGAGCGTGTACGCGGGGACTCCCGCCTTGGCCGGCCCCGCCAGGACGGCCGGCGGCAGGTCCCGCGGCTCGATCCGCGATGAGCGGCACAGCACCACCGCCCGCTCCATGCAGTTCTCCAGCTCGCGGACGTTGCCGGGCCAGTCGTACCGCTGCATGGCCGTGACGGCCTCGGTGGCGATGCCGTCGCGCAGCCGCCCGGCCCTGTCGTACTTGGCCAGGAAGTGCATCGCCAGCAGCGGTATGTCGCCCAGCCGCTCGCGGAGCGGCGGCAGCTCCACGTTCACCACGTTGATGCGGTAGAACAGGTCCTGGCGGAACGAGCCTTCCTGCACGGCCGCCGCCAGGTTGCGGTTGGTCGCCAGGATGACCCGCACGTCGACCTCGCGTGTCCGGTTGGCGCCGACCGGCTCGAACTGCCGCTCCTGGAGCACGCGGAGCAGCTTGACCTGGAGCGCGGGCGTGGCCGTCGAGATCTCGTCGAGGAATATCGTGCCCCCGTCGGCGGCCGTGAACTTGCCGGGCTTGTCGGCCGTCGCGCCGGTGAACGCGCCGCGGACGTGGCCGAAGAGCTCGCTCTCAAGCAGGCCCTCCGGCAGCGCGCCGCAGGAGACCTCCACGAACGGCCCGGCCGCCCGCGATGAATGCGCGTGGATCGCGCGGGCCACCAGGCTCTTGCCCGTTCCGGATTCGCCGGTGATGAGCACGGTCGATCGGCTGTCGGCGACGGCCTCGATCAGCTCGAAGACCTTGGCCATGCGGTAATCCTGGCCGATGATGTTGGCGAAGCTGTACCGCTCGGCGACGGCTTCCCTGAGCCGCTGGTTCTCGAGCACCAGCTCCTGCTGCCGCAGCGCCCGCTGGACGGCCAGGCGCACGTCGTCGTCGATGATGGGCTTGGTGAGGTAGTCGTATGCCCCCTGCTTGATCGCCTCGACGGCCGTCTCGATGGTCCCGTAGCCGGTGATCATTATCACGACCACGTCGGGATGCCGCGAGCGGGCGTGGCGGAGCAGGTCGAACCCGTCGCGATCGGGCATGCTCACATCCGTGATGACGAGGTCGTACCTCGCCGCCTCCAGGTGGTCGATGGCCCGCTGGGCGGACTGGGCGGTCGTCACCTCGTAGCCTTCGAGCGAGAGGAACCCGCTGAGGCTGTCGAGGATGATCTGGTCATCATCCACCAGCAGGATTCGCGCCTTGGGTCGCGGCGGCGTGGCACGGGCATCTTGCCCGTGAGTCGCGGGGGCATCCTGCCCCCGCGTCCCCGCCGACGGCACACCCATGCCGCGTTGAAGACCGTTGTCGGCAGGCCCATTTGTCATTGGTCGCCTCCGCTGGGGACCGGAATGGTGACACTGACGAGCGCCCCGCCCTGCGGCCGTGACGCGGCCGTGATGGCGCCGCCCATGCGGCCGATAATCTCGCGGCATATCGCCAGGCCAAGCCCCGTCCCCTCGCCCGGCGGCTTGGTGGTGAAGAACGGCTGGAAGATCTTCTCGGCGTCGCCGGCGGGCAGCCCGCAACCGGTGTCGGCGAACTCCACCGTCACCCGCGAATCGCCCGCCCTCTGGCGAATGGCCAGGAGGCCCCCGCCGGGCATGGCGTCCAGCGCGTTCTTGATGATGTTGCAGAAGACCTGGAAGATATTGCCGTCCACGGGGGCCTTGGGGCTGTCGGCAACGTCGCACGCGACGGCCACGCCCAGCGCCTGGGCCCGCGGCTGCATCGCGGCCACGGCCTCCTCCAGCAGCCTGTCGATGGCCGCCCACCTGGGGGGTCCCCAACCGCGATCTATCGCGGTTGGGGTCCCCGCACCCTGGCGCGGCGAGCCCTGCTCCAACAGGTCACGGATGATGCCGGCCATCCGCAGCAGGCCCTGGCGCGCCGCATCGAGGTGCCTTGCCGCGGCCTGGCCCGCCGTCCGCTGCGCCAGGCCGACGTACCGCGTCACGCCGTCCAGCGGGTTGTTCAGCTCGTGCGCGACCTTGGCCGCCAGTTCGCCGACGGCCGCCAGCCGCTCGCTGGCCATCAGGCGGCGCTCCATCGACACGCGGGCCGAGACATCGGTAACGACGATCAGCACCGCGCCGCCCGCGCCCGCGCCGCTGAGCGTCGCAAGGTGTATGTCCGACGTGATCTGCGCATCGCCGCGCCCGGCCAGCGTGATGCCGCGCCTGTCGAGCCTTCCGCCGCTCTCGGCCAGCAGCGCCACGTCGGCCTGCCAATCGAGCGCCGGCTCCGCCCCGGCCAAAAGCGCCTCCTGAACCGTCGCCCCGCCGGGCAGCATCCTCGCCCCGGCCGCGTTGCGGAGGATGATCCGCCCGTCCCGCCCGGCGACCAGCACCGCGCTGGGAATCGCATCGAGCGCAGAGGCGGCTAGCTCGGAAATGGCCTGGTTTTCTGCTTCCATGAGAGACGTATCGGCTCATTTTCCCACGAATGTCTATTGGCGTCAACATCGCGGCCCCGAATGGGTGCATTTCAGTTTCCGAGAGACGCCTGTGGCGTGGGCCTCCGGCCCGCGCGTCTGCCGGGCGTCTCGCCCGCGCAATGAACTGCCGGACGAGGGCAGGATGCCCTCGCGACGCGCGGGCCGGAGGCCCACGCCACTTCCCGGAAACCCCCAACCTCGATCGCGCGGTGGCCACCGATAGCGTCTCGTTCCGCCGCGCGTTCTGCCAGAACGGCGTCTGCACGCCCAGCCGGTGCTCATTCATGACCGGCTGGTACCCGCACGTCCGCGGGCACCGCACGATGTTCCACATGCTCCGGGCCGATGAGCCGGTGCTGCTGGCCAGCCTGAAGGAGGCGGGCTACTTCGTCTGGTGGGGCGGCAAGAACGACCTCGTGCCCGGGCAGCACGGCTACGGGCGGTGCTGCCACGTCAAGTACGACTGGCGGGCCGGCACGCACCATCCCATCCAGCCGGACATGCACGCCACGGCCGGCGAGTGGCGCGGCCTGCCCGGCAGCGACACGTACTACTCGTTCTTCGTCGGCCGCCTGCCGACAACGCCAGGGACGGATCACTACCACGACGACGACTGGGCCTGCGTCGAGGGCGCGATCGACTTCATCGCTTCCGCCCCCGCCGACCGGCCGTGGTGCATCTACCTGCCGCTGGGCTATCCGCACCCGCCTTACGCGGTCGAGGAGCCGTACTTCAGCAAGATCGACCGGGCCAAGCTGCCGCCGCGGATCCCATCGCCGCGCGACTGGAAGGGCCTGCCGAGCATGCTCGCCGAGATCGCCGACAAGCAGAACCTCAAGAGCTGGACCGAGGACCGCTGGACCGAACTGCGGGCCACGTACTACGGCATGTGCGCCCGCGTGGACGACCAGTACGGCCGCGTGCTCGACGCCCTGCGCCGTGCTGGCAGCTACGACAGTACGGCCGTGTTCCTCTTCGCCGACCACGGCGACTTCACCGGTGACTACGGCCTGGTCGAGAAGTCGCAGAACAACTTCGAGGACTGCCTGACCCGCGTGCCGTTTGTCATCAAGCCGCCGGCGTGGGTCCCGGTTCGACCGCGTGTCAGCGAGGCGATGGTCGAGCTGATCGACTTCCCCGCAACCGTCGAGGCGCTGGCGGGCGTCGAGCCGCGCCACACGCACTTCGGCCGCTCGCTCCTGCCGGTGATCGCGGGGACGACGGATGAGCACCGCGACGCGGTCTTCGCCGAGGGCGGCCGGCTTCGCGGAGAGCGGCACTGCATGGAGCTTGAGAGCGCCTCCAGCCAGAATCCCTCCGGCCTCTACTGGCCGCGCCTCCAGGCCCAGGCCCGCGAAGGCCCCTGGCACACCAAGGCCGCCATGTGCCGCACGAAGGACTTCAAGTTCGTCCGCCGCCTGTACGAGCCCGACGAGCTTTACGACCTACGCGCCGATCCACGCGAGCTGGACAACCGCATCAACGATCCGGCCCTCGCGCCCGTGCTTGCCCAGCTACGCGAGCGGATGCTGACATGGTTCCTGGAGACTTCCGACGTCGTCCCCCACGAGCCGGACAGGCGGAACTGAGCATCTGCTACTTCCTCTCCGCGTTCTCCGCTGCTTCGGCGGAGGTTTGCTTTCCGTTGCGGAACAGGCCGACCCCCGCGCGGGCGGCCAACAGCGCGCCCGTGGCGACGACGGCCGCATCCCAGAATCTTACGCACAGCAGGAAGGTCGCGCACTGAGGGTCGGTTATCCTCATTCCCGCGATGTGGATGATGCCTAGCAGGCCCAAATCCAGCGTCCCGGCGCCGCTGGGCATGAGCTGCACCGCCAGCAGCGCCTGGCTGACCAGGAAGATCAGCCCCAGGTCGGCCATGTCCAGCCGGAGCCTCCAGCCGAGCATGAAGAACACAAACGGCCGGATGAACATGGCCACGTGACTCATCAGGTAGAAGATGAATGCCGGCACCACCGCGCCGCCCTCATCGCGGAAGAGGCGCGAGGCCAGGAGCTCCATCCGCATCGCCCGCCCGTGGAGGCGGTTGAAGAACGCCCTGCGAATCCGCAGGCGGGCCAGCAGGCCGACGAGTCCCGTCAGTGGCGTCCATCTCCGCACCAGGCCCACCCATATCGCGCCCGCCGCCAGCGCCGCCGCGCAGGCCAGGACGATGATCGTGACGCCCTCCGCCAGGTGCGCCGGCCCGAAAAGCACGTGGCGGAAGCCCACAAGCGCTATCACCGTGCCGAAGCCCAGGAACAGCACGAAGCTCATCGCCTCGAGGTACTTGCACAGCAGCACCGTGCCCGCAAGCTCCGTGTAGGAGACCCCGGTCTTCCGCCCCGCGTAGATGACCTTGCCCGGCTCGCCGCCCACGTGCGCCATCGGCGTGAGGATGTTGCCCGCCATCGCCACGATCGTGGCCTCCAGGAGCGTGAGGTATCCCACCCGATGAGGGGCCCCCAAACGCGATTTATCGCGTTTGGGGACTCCGCCCGTCTTGCGCTCAAGCGCGGCCCATGCGAAGGCCTGGCACGCCATCACCGCAAGCATGAAGGCCCCCACCGTGAAAAACGCCGGCAGCCCCGCCTGCCAGGCGGCCGCGGCCGTCTCGCGCGCGCCCACCAGGTACACCACCGCCGCCAGCAGCACGGCCGAGAGCACCAGGCTGACCGCAATCTTCTTCCGAAGGCTCATGGCGAAGTCGGGATCGAGGCACGCGGAATGTACGGGCGGACCTCGACTTTGTCAAACAGGGCCGCAAGCTTGCCTCTCAAGCCGGCACGGGCTACATTGTTGCGCAGGGAGACGCACATGATAGGGCGCAACCCGATAACCGGTCCAAGCGGTGCAAACCGCAAGTTGCGGTCCGTCTGGCTGCTCCTGTCAGCGGCCCTGCTCCTTGCGGCGCCTGGATGCGTCGACTGGGGCGAGCAGCCAATCACGCCGCCCGCCGAGGGGACGGATGAGTTCGGCACGTTCCGGCGCGTCGGTGGAATCGGCGTGCTGACGGTCTGGGGCGACCCGCACCAGCGCGGCCTGGCGCACGGCCGGCTCCTGGCCCAGGGCGTGCTGGACATGGTGGACACGATCGGTGGCTCGAGCCTGCTCATCCAGCGAAAGGGCGACTACGAGCGGGTGATCCTGCCGATGATGGGCCGCTTCGTCTTCGAGGAGCCGGAGCTGGAGGAGTTGCAGGGCATCCTCGACGGCGTGAGGGAGAAGCTAGGGGACAAGGCGATCCCGCGGCGGCTCGGACGGCCGATCACGCTTGGGGACCTGAAGGCCGCCAATACGGCCGGCGACTGGTACAGGCAGGCATGCTCCAGCTTCGTCGCCTGGGGCAGCCGCACGCGGGACGGCCACGTCTGGGTCGGCCACAACTTCGACTTCATGCCGGCCAAGGCCTTCTTCCCCCACCAGATGATCGTCGTCCGCCGCGCGCTTGGGGTCAGAAAGGCGTGGGCCACGGCGTCGGCGCCGGGGTTTATCGGGTGCATTACGGGGATCAACTCCGATGGCGTCTTCGCGACGACGCACGATGTATTCCTGCCCATGCGGCCGGTGGACTGGGGATACGCGCCGCGCCTGTTGGTGCTCCGGCGGCTGCTGGAGAATTGCTCCGGCCGCGACCTGGCGGCGCAGGCGCTGCCGGTCCTGGAGGCAAGCCGGCAGATGTTCGACAACGCGATGCTGCTTGCTGCCCCGGTGGCCGACGGGACACCGCCGGCGGTGGTCTTCGAATGCGGCGTGGACCGCTCCAGGGACAAGGGCGTCACCGTCCGCCGGCCGCAGGACAACGACGCGCAGCTCGGCCCGGACGCCATCGTGTGTGCCAACCACTTCCGCAAGCGGGCCGGGCCGCGGGCTGACCCGCTCCCCTACCGCTATCCGCTCATGCGAGACGTGCTCAACGCCAAGGCAGCAAGGGGCGACGAGACCGATTTTGCAGTCGCCCGCAAGACCATGGGCGCGGCCCGCCTGCCGATTACGGTCCACACGGTGATCGCGGACCTGACCACGATGGACTTCTGGTACGCGCCGGGCGAATTCCTCTCGCCGCCGGGGCCGCGCGACTTCGTCAGACTGCCGATGAAGGAATGGCTCGAGGGCAGATGAGGGCCATCGTCACAGGCGCCAACGGCTTCATCGGCAGCCACCTGGCACACCGCCTGGCCAGGGAGGGCCTGGAGGTCGCCTGCCTCGTGCGGCCGGCGGCCGATGTGAAATGGCTCCAAGGGCTTGGCGTCGAGGTCGTCCGTGTCTGCATGGAGGAAGGCGAGTCCCTCGCGCGGGCGCTGACGGAAATGGGCGGGGCGGACATAATCTTCCACGTGGCGGGCCTGACTCGCGGGCGGACGGAGCAGGAGTACACGGCCGTCAACGTTGACCTGACGCGAAGGCTCATGCAGGCGGCGGCCCCGTGCGCTGGACGGATTCGCAGGTTCATATACGTCAGCAGCATGGCGGCCGTCGGGCCGAACCCCACCGATGCGCCGATGGACGAAGCGACACCGCCGCGCCCTGTCGATCATTACGGCCGGAGCAAGCTGGCGGCCGAGCGCGTGGTGATGGAGGCCGGCGGGCGGATTCCGGTGACGATCGTACGGCCGCCGGCAGTGTACGGCCCGCGGGATGTGCACTTCGTGCCGCTCTTCCGCATGGCGCAGCGGTGGGGCATCGTGCCGGCCGTTGGCGGGCGCGACAAGCGGATCACGTTCGTTCACGCGGCGGACCTGGCGGAGGGCGTCTGGCTGGCCGGCACACGGCCGGAGGGCGCGGGGCAGACGTACTTCATCGGCGGCGGAACCTGCACGATGGAGGACGTAGCAGCGGCCATGTCGGCGGCGATCGGCCGGCAATTGCGGGTCTTTCACGTGCCGAAGGCGTACGCCCTGCTGGTGGGCGAATTCGGCCAGCTCAAGTGGGCCTTGACCGGCCGGCCGCAGATCGTCTCGCGGGCTAAGGCCCGCGACCTGCTCCGGCCGCGATGGACGTGCTGCTGGGACAAGGCTTGCCGTGAACTGGGTTACGTGCCGCGGATCGGCCTGGAAGAGGGCATGAGGCAGACTGCCGCCTGGTACGCTCAGCAGGGATGGATCAGGCCTCTTTGCGCGTGAGGCCGCCCGCCGGCCTGGACTTCCTGCGTATCAGCCAGATGGCCAGCAGCACGGGGATCAGCAGGGCGACGGCGTCGGCCAGCAGCATCGTCGTCCGCATTTGGCCCGGCCGGGCGCGGCAGGCGAAGATGATCGTGTCCGATATGTTCACGCCAAGGCCCACCAGGACGTAGGCCCAACTCACCGGGGCGGCCCAGTGCCGGCCTTTCAGCCAACCGCTGCCCGCCCACAGGAGCAGGACACCCAGGCAGACGCCCATGGCCGAGGAGAGCATTCCCCACTCCATGCTCAGGCCCATCGCCTCCACGCCGTGTGCGGCCAAGTCCAGCAGTCCCCACAACCCCGGGTCGACGATGATCCGCAGCGTGTTGATCGTCAGCGGGACCAGCCCGGTCACGACCCCTACGGCGCCGGCCGCCACCAGAAGCCAGCCTGTCAGCCGATGTCGGGATTCCGGTTTCGTTCCCATAGGCGCCCCTTCGGTGCGAAGTCTATTGTGACTGGGCCAGGCCTTCCGAGATGCTCAGCAGTTCATCCGCCATCTCCGGCGAGCGAACCACGCGAGGGACCTTGTTCTGCCCGCCGAGCTTGCCCTTGCGCTTCATCCACTCATAGAAGGTGCGCGGGGCGACCTGAATGAGGATCGGCGGCTCCAGGCCGTAGTCGTTGGCGCGGTGGGTGTCGTAGTCCTCGCACTCGGCGCGGATGGATGCGTCGATGGCGGCCATGAACACGGATGCATCCGCCGGCGGGCGGTCGAATTCCACGATCCAGCGGTGCGCGGGGCGCGGCTGGGCCGGCGATGGGAAGCGCGGCGCGACCGTGTAATCGGCCACGATGGCGGATGTCTTGGCGCACGCGGCCGCGACCGCCTTCTCCATCATCCCCATGTCCACGTGCTCGCCGAACGCGCTGAGCATGATCTGCGTCCGGCCGGCGAACGTGATCCGCGGCGGACAGAGCGACTCAAATCGCACCACGTCGCCCAGCGCGTACGCCCAGATTCCGCCGTTGGTGCTGACCAGCAGGGCATAGTCGCGGCCGGTCTGGACCTGCCCGATGTGCAGGCGCGGAGGGTCGGGCTGATCGGCCTTGTCGGCGGGGATGAACTCGTAGAACACGCCGTTGCCCACGATCATCGTCAGCGGCCCGCCGGCCTCCTCCTGGATGGCGGTCATGCCCGTCTCGGATGAGGAGTACGTGTTCACGTACCGGACCGGCCGGCCGATGTATGCGTCGAACGCGGTGCGGTACGGCTCGAACGCCATGCCGTATGAGACGATGTGCGTCAGCCCGGGCCAAAGCTCCCCTATCGTCCGCTCGCCCATGCCGCGGCGGAGGGCCTCCTCGCGCATCTCCTTGAAGACCATGGCCGCCCACGACGGGCACGCGCTGACGGAGCACACGTCGGCGGTCAGATAGCGTTCCACCACCCGGCGGATCTTCTCCTCCCAGTCCGTCAGGGCGGCGATGTCGGGGGCCGGCCATGTCCGCCGTCGGCCGTAGAACGGGATGTGCCGGGCAACGATGCCGGATGCATCGCCGTAGAGGCACTGCCCGCGTTGGCGAAGCGTGGTGCAGCCGCCCAGGTACAGCATCCCCCCGGAGACGAGCCCCTTGAACCCCCCCCGCGTCGCCATGGTGGCCAGCAGCACAGCCCCGGAGTGGATGTTGGAGCGTATCGCCTCGGCGGTCACCGGCAGGAGCTTGTTGCCGGCCGTCGTGCCGGATGACAGGGCGAAGTAATCCACGTGGCCGGGCCAGGTTACGTCGCGGGCCCCTTCGCACGCCTTCAGCCACAGCGGCGCCATTTCCTCATACTGGCTGATCGGCACGCGGCGGCGGAACTGATCGTAGTCGCGGATATCGGCGTAGCCGTACCGGCGGCCCCATTCCGTGCCGGCTGCGCGGGCGACAATCCTTTTCAGAACGGCAAGTTGCGACACTTCCGGCGTTGCGCAAGCCCGCCGGAACTCCGCAAGCCGCCTGCCGGTCACCGTTTTCAGCAATGCCGTGTAGACGCCCATGGTGTTCCAAGCCCGGCGAAAAGCCGCAAATTCTGCTTGTACTTTGACGTAAGTTTTGCAAGATACACGCCGGCAGTTTGCCGTTCACTTGAAATCCGCCCGCTCTGCGATATCGGACACGGAAGTCCCGGGAAGCCGGGAGCTCCAGACGCGACGGATCGCGCTGGGCGGCCTTCTCCGGAAGGCGGGCGCTTGGAATGGCAGCACCGCCGGAAACGGCTGGGAGACGCGGTACATGGCGGACATCTTCGACAAGTGCGTGAGGTACGTCAACGAGTCGCGGATCGTGGAAGACCCGCAGGAGCGCGCGGTCGCCCAGAGCGTCCTCTACCGCAAGAGCCCCCTCAACAACATCGGCCCGTGGATGGACATGGACGGGCGCCGAGTGCTCCAGTTCAGCATAAACGACTACCTCGGCCTTGCCGGCCACCCCAGCGTTATCCGGGCGGCCGCCGAGATCGTCACCAAGTACGGCATCAGTGTGCCGATGGGCGCCAGGCCGCTGACGGGAACCATCGACCTTCACATAGAGCTGGAACGGCAGGTGGCCGAGTTCAAGCGGACCGAGGCGGCGCTGGCCTTCGGAAATGGCGCCCACGCGACCATGGGCGCAGTGGCGGCCCTGGCCGGCCCGCGCGACCTGGTCGTGCTGGACCGCTACGCGCACGCAAGTCTGGTCTGCGGGGCCAGGATCTCCGGGGCGAGGATGAGGTTCTTCGCCCATAACGACCTGGAGAACCTGGAGGCCATCCTGCTGGAGACGCCGGCCGGACAGGCCAAGATGGTCGTCGTCGACGGCGTCTACTCGATGCAGGGCGACATCGCCCCGCTGCGCGAGCTGTGCGACCTGTGCGAGAAGCACGGGGCGAGGCTGATCGTCGATGACGCCCATGGCACGGGCGTGACCGGCGAGAACGGCCGGGGCACCGCCGAGTTGCTGGGCGTCGAGGACCGCATCGACCTGCACCTGGGCACATTCAGCAAGGCATTGGCGACCACCGGCGGCTTTGCGGCCGGCGACCAGGCCGTCATCTGCTATCTACGCTACAGGGCCCCCACCGTCCTGTTCACCAAGGCCATGCCCGCGGCCGTGGCGGCGGCAACGCTGGAGTCGCTCCGAATACTCCGCGCCGAGCCGGATCGCCGCCGCCGGCTGTGGGACAACGCACGGGCCGTCCAGCGGGGCCTGCGCGACCTGGGCTACGACATCGGGCAGACACGCTCGCCAATCACGCCGGTCCACGGCAACGGGATCGACGCCGTACACATGAGCGCGGCCCTGTTCAACACCTACAACATCTGGGCCAGCGCCGTGCTGTACCCGGCCGTGCCCATCGGAACATCGGTCCTGAGGGTAATCCCGACGGCCAACCACTCGCCGGAGGACATCAAGACGTTCCTGACGTCCATGAGCGAGGTGAGGAACAGTTGCCCGGAGTCCACCAGTCGGAACTTGTCGTAAAGAAGTCCTGAAACAGATGGGCGGCAACCTGTCCATAGCTGAGATCGCCCAGGACGACGCCAGGGGCCGCCGCGAGTTCCTGGAGCTCCCGTTTGACCTGTATCGTTCCGACCCCAACTGGGTCCCGCCCCACCTGAGCACACAGGCAAAGCTCTTCGCCCGCAAGACCGCGTTCGCCAAGCATGGGAAGATGGGCCTGTTCCTTGCCCGTCGCGACGGCCGGACAGTCGGGCGGGTGGCCGCCATACACAACACCGCCCACAACGAGTATCACAAGGATCGCGTCGGCTTCTTCGGGTTCTTCGAGTGCCGTCTTGGCGATGATGAGGCCGCGAACGGATTGCTTAGCGCCGCGGAGGAATGGCTGGGCGCTCGGGGCCTTCAGTCCATCCGCGGGCCGGTCAACCCTTCGATGAATGGCACGTGCGGCCTGTTGGTCGAGGGCTTCGACAGCCCGCCGATGGCCATGATGCCTTACAACCCGCCCTATTACCCGGCGATGCTGGAGGCGATGGGCCTGGCCAAGTGCAAGGACCTGTTCGCCTATATCATCCGCGCCGAGCAGGTCGAACCCGGCTCGCCGGTCTTTGACAGGCTCACGAAGGCCGCGGACCTCATCCACCGCCGGTATCCCGATGTCTCCGTCCGCCCGATCAACATGCGCGACTACCGCCGGGAGATAGTGAACTTCGTGGCAGTCTTCGAGGCGGCCCGCAGGAACAACTGGGGCTACGTCCCCGTCAGCGAGGAGGACCTGATGGAGACGGTCAGAGACGTCAAAAGCGTGGCCGACCCGGAGATCGTGCTGGTGGCCGAGGTGAAGGGCGAGCCGGCCGGGGCGTGCCTGTCCATACCTAACATCAACCGGGGCCTTGCGGCCTGCGGCGGGAGGATGTGGCCCCTGGGCTTCCTGAAGTACCTGTGGGCGATGAAGCGGAACACTGAGATGCGGATCGTCGCCATCGCCGCACTGGAGCGGTTCCGCCACCAGGGCATAACGGCCATGCTGTTCCTTGAAACAATCCTCCGGGGGCTGCCGCTGGGCTACAAGACTGCCGAGGCCTCGTGGATCCTGGAGGACAACGTCATGTCCAACAGGACGATCAACCAGGTGCTGGATGCGCCGAAGTACAAGACATATCGGATATACGAAAAGCAGATGGGGACCGGCGGCTAGCGGCAAAGATACCACGGTGCAAGTTCGTTGCCTCGTTGCTTCGTTTCATCGTTTGCAGCATGATTAGCAGCCTTGCCCGGACTGTCCGAGGCCACGATGCAACGAAGACACGAAGCAACCAGTTATCGCTCCCGTTCATGCGAATCCGGAGACGTAAACATGACGACGCGAACAACCTCCGCATTTGTCACTGTTGTCTTCTTGTCCGCAGTGGCCGGCGCCGCCTACCAGGGCCCGCCATCCAAGCCGCGCGAGGACTTGCCCTCCGACAAGCAGCGGCAGCAGGAAGAAGCTGTCACGCAGAGCGGCCACGAGTACACCGTTGATTTCCAGGGGGCGGTTGACGGCGCGATGACCCGCATGCCCATCTCCTACAAGCCCTACGTCCAGGGCTGGCAGCCGAACGTCTACTGCCGGATGGAGAACGTCGGCGACGTTGACGTGGTGAACCCGTGGATCACAGTCAACGGCCGTGGCGACTGGCGGACGCTCAAGGGCATCGTCGCCGAGGCCACGAGCGGCTGCGCCAGCGAAGCGGAGAAGGCCCGCGCCCTGTGGGAGTTCCAGCGGACGCACCGGTTCCATGCCACCACGTGGGACGCCGAGGCCAGCGACGCCGTCAAGGCCCTCAACGTCTACGGCTATACGCTCTGCGGCGACGAGGCGCAGATCATCCGCGACATGTTCGTGGCGGCGGGCCTCCGCACCAGGCCCGGCCATCCCATCGGCCATGCCGTGACCGAGGCGTTCTACGACGGCGGCTTCCACCTTCTGGACACCGACGAGCACGTCATCTGCCTGCTGCGGGACAACAAGACCATCGCATCGGAGGCCGAGGTCGTCCGCGACCACGACCTGATGAAGCGGACGCACACCTACGGCATCTCCGCGCAGGAGGACGCCCTGACGGACCAGTTCTCCGCGTCGCTTTACTACTACACCGGCGAGCGGACGGGAGAGGGGGGCATCGGCACGAAGCACGCGATGAACTTTACGCTGCGGCCCGGCGAGGCGCTGGAGTGGCGATGGAGCCACGTCGGCAAGGAGTATTCCGGCGCGGTCGAACTCAGGCCCGGAGAGGCATGGACCACCGACGGCACCGGCACGCTCCGCCAGCTCGCCGGCGAGGGGGCGTACGCCCTCATGCGCAACGGCAAACTGATCTACCGCCCGCCGCTGGACAAGGCCATCTATCGCAAGGGCATCGTCGCGGAGGAGAACATCGCGTGTGCGGCAGAGGACGGCGGCAGGGGCAAGCTGCATCCGGCCAAGGCGGGCCAACTCGCCTCTATCACCTGGAGGATCGCCTCGCCGTACGTCCTGGTCGGCGGGGCCGTGAGCTGGCAGGCTCAACAGTTGGCCGAGCCGGATGTCGTGCTGGTCCGGTGGTCAAGCGACGGCAAGACCTGGCAGACCCCAAGAACGAAGGTGGGGGGCGGCTATGTCGTGGCCAGTCTCGACGAACTCCTGTCACCCCGCAAGAAGCCCATGTACGAGTACTTTGTCAAGGTTGAGATGACAGGTACGGGAAAGGTCGCCTTGGATAGCATCAGCTTCGACAACGACGTCCAGATGTCCTGCTTGGGCATGCCGGAGCTGACCGCAGGCAAGAACACCATTCGCTATGCGGATGACACCGGCGGCAAGGTGAATGTGAAGATCACGCACGCCTGGATGGAGCGGACGGCTTGGAAGCCCCCGACGGCCGTCAAGGAGGCGGTGTTCCCCAAGGACGGCGCGGAAGTCGAAGGGACGAAGTTCACGTTCAAGTGGCAGGAGGCGCAGGCCGGCGATGCACCGACCGATGCCCTCACGGGCACGCTACGAACGAAGATCGCCGACTACCACATCCAGGTCTGCGACCGCCAGGACATGCGCTGGCCGTTGTCGCCGAACTTCGACAAGGTGATCTCGCGCACGCCGTCGGCCGGCAAGTGCGAATGGACGGTTCCCTTCACCGGCCTCTTCAACCCCGACACGGCCTACTACTGGCGCGTGCGGGCCAAGGATTCCAACGGCGTCTGGGGACCATGGAGCAAGGCGTTCTCATTCAAGTGCGCCGCGCCGGCCGTGCCGGTCAACCTCAAGGTAGTCTCCGAGGACGGCGTGCCCAAGGCGATCACCTGGGAGGACGGCCCCGCCGGCCGCAAGGCAGTTTCCTGGCGCGTCTACGGCAGCAACGAGCAGGGCTTCACCGCCAGCGACGTCCAGCACACGGTCCGCGCCGGCGGCGGGTTCTGCGCGAACATGGCCGAGTTCAACAAGAAGAAGGCCCCGACGAAAAACGACCCATTTTTCGGCGACGTGAAGATGCCGCCTAACGTCGTCGCCCAGACCAGGGAAAGGCGGCTAAACCTGAAGGACCTGGCCGGGCCGCCCAGCGCCTTCTACCGCGTGGCGGCCGTCGATGGGAAGGGCGTCGAGAGCGGCCCGTCGGATTACGTCGAGTTGCCCCGCCCGTGGATCTACACGGCCCCGGTCGTGCGGGCAAAGGCCGGCGCGGCATATCAGTACCGCCCCGGCGCGATCGCCTCCATCGGCCATCTGACCTGCCGCGGCGGATACAACGCCGCATTCTGGGAGCGTGAGACCTTGACCTGGACGCTGGAATCGGGCCCCGCGTGGCTGGCTGTCAAGGATGGCGAACTGACTGGCACGCCAAGCGAGGCCGACGCTGGTGCCTTCGATGTCGCCCTGAAGGTCGTCAACAACAAGGACGGCAGCGCCGTTCAGAAGTTCAGGCTTGTGATTGAGAAGTAGCGTGAACATCGGCGAATTCATATACAGCCATCGCTGGGCGGTGCTCTGCCTCTGGCTGGCCGGCGCCGCCGCGCTGATGCTGTCCGTCCCGTCGCCCGACCCGATGGCCGGCCTGACGACCGAACTGCTGCCGGCCGATTCCACCTACAACAAGGCCCTCGATGAACTGGCCGATCACTTCGGCGACAGGAGTGGCCGCAGCGAGGCGGTCGTCGTCTTCGAGCGCGCCGGCGGACCGCTGACCGACACCGACCTGGACGACGTCGAGCGCCTTGGCCGGTCGCTCGTCCGCCTGGCTCACGGCAGCGCCGGCAAGGAGGACTTCCGCAGCGTCCTCGTCCGCACGCCGCGCCGCCCGGAGGGCAAAGGGGATTCGGACGACGCCGCCACTGCGATGGCAAAGGATAACAACCCCCTCCTCAGCGCCGACGGCCGGGCGGCGATGGTCGTCGTCAACCTGCCTTATGGCGACGCGACTGCTCCCGCGGTGCGGGTGGTCAACCGCGTTCACCGGGTCGTGGATGAGAGCCGGTTTGAGCCGGGCCTGGCGACGGCCGTCACGGGCTCCGCCGGCTATGGACGGGACTACATCCTGGCCACGGAGCGCAGCGACCGGAAGATCATGGTCGTCACGATCATCGCGGTCATCACCATCCTGATGGCGGTGTACCGGGCGCCGCTGGCGGCGATCATCCCGCTGGTGGGCATCGGCCTGGCCACGGCCGCCGCCACCAAACTGATGATCCTGGGCCAGGGCATCGGTTTTGGCGGCGGGACGGCCGAGCGGTTGTTCATGCTCGTCCTGCTCTACGGCGCGGGCGTCGATTACTCCGTGCTGTTCATCAGCCGCTACAAGGAGTTCCTCACTGACCTTCGCCCGCCGGCTGAGGCGATGGCAATGGGCCTCAACGCCAGCATCGGGGCCGTCCTGTTCTCCGCGGGCACGACGGCCGCCGGGCTGGCCACGCTGTGCTTCGCCCGATTCGGCGTGTTCCACGACGTTGGGCCGGCGATTGTCCTGGCGCTGGTGGTGGCTGCCTTTGCGTCGGTGACGCTCGTGCCGGCAACTGTGGCGATACTCGGCCCGCGCATCTTCTGGCCTGGCCGCGTCGGGCCGGCGAGCGCCGCCAACCGGCTGCACCTGCCATCGCCGCTGGCATGGGTCCGCGACATCCACGAGCGATTCTGGCCGGCCCTGGCGCGGAGCGTGACAGCGCGTCCCGCGTTGGTGCTGATTGTGACGCTGGCCGCGCTGCTCGGGCCGGCCGTCCGCGGCGCGCGGCTGACGTGGGGCTACGACGCCCAGTCGAGCATCAAGTCCGGCTATGACGCCGTCCGCGGGATAGAGATGGTCAATCGCCACTGGTCAATCGGCCAGATATCCCCGGTAACGGTGCTGGCGGTGGCCAAGTCCGCGCACGTCCCGGCGGAGTGGGAGCCGGTCTGTGCCACGATCGTGGCCAACCTGCGGGCCATCGACGGGGTTGACAACATCCGCGGCCTGATGACGCCTCTGGGCCTTCACGCCAGGCCGGGCGCCAATGCGTTCGTGCGCCTATTCGGCAAGAGCAAGGTCCAGGAGGAGTTCCTGAGCCGGAACGGGCGGGCGATGCGCCTGCTGGTGTTCCTCAAGACATCGCCTCAGACGCTCGCGGCCATGGACGACGCGGGACGGATTCGCACGGCCGCGCAGGAAGGCCTGGCGCAGACGGGCACGGCCGCCAAGGTCCACCTGACCGGCCCGACCGCCGAGACAGTGGACATGCGGGACGTCACGCAGAGCGACTTCCTCCGCACGGCCGTCATGGCCCTGGCGATAATCCTGGTCATCGTGGTGGCGCTGCTGCGGGACGTGGTGCTCTCGGTCTTCATGGTCGCGGCCACGGTGCTGGGCTACGCGGCGACGCTGGGGCTGACCTACTGGGCCTTCACGAGCATCGGACACGCCGGCCTGGACTGGGAGGTGGAGGTCTTCCTGTTCATCGTGCTGGTGGCGGTCGGGCAGGACTACAACATCTTCTTCGCGGTCCGCCTGGCGCAGGAGGGCGCAACAAGCGGCGTGGCGGAGGCCACCGCGAAGGCGCTGGTCCATACCGGGCGGGTCATATCGTCCTGCGGCATCATCATGGCCGCCACGCTGGGCAGCATGGTGGTCGGCGACGTGAAGATGCTCCAGCAACTTGGCTTCGCCCTTGCGATGGGGATGCTGATCGACACGTTCGTCGTCCGGCCGCTGCTATTGCCGGCCTTCATCGTCCTGACAGGAAGGACGCTGCGACGCGCATCATCATTCATCCGGCGCAGCTAGCGTCCTTACTTGCTCTCCACCAGCGACAGAATCGCCTTCGTGACCGCCTGGCGGTCGGCGTCAAAGCCGGCCTGGTCCTTGGGGCCGGGGCGGTCCTTGCCGGCGACGAGGTTGATCTGGTCGTCGAATACCTTCCTGGCCTCGGCGGCGGCCGGGGAATCGGCCTTCTCCTTGAGCAGTCGCTGGAGCGTCGAGAGGTAGCGATAGTCGTTCACGCCCGGCAGGATGTTGGCCAGCAGTGTCAGCGACGGCACCAGTTCCTGCTTCTGGTTGGTGTTGTAGAAGCAGTAGTCATCCTCGCGGCAGTCCAGCGCGTAGTAGGGATTGCCCGCGATGGCGTTCAGGTGCCAGGTCGCGCGGTAGGCCAGGCCGTACTTGAGGACCAGCGCCTTCATATACCGGCCGTAGGTCCAGCGCGTGCCGCCGTTGTAGAACGAGAACTTGTGGCCCTTGTCCTGAATGAGCTTGATCGCCGCCTCGTCATGGTTGTTCAGCGACGGCATTGACAGCGCGCCGGCAAGGCTCGCGTGCAGATTGTAGGCCTTCTTCTCCTCGTCGCTCATCCTGGACACATCGCCCGACAGCGAGGTCGCGCCCATGAAGGTCTGTAGCTTGAGCTTGAGGTCCCGCGCAACCTTGTCGTGCAGCGCGGCGTTCCTGGCGGAGGCCTCGGCCGCCGGGCCAAGCGGCTCGTCGCACAGGTTCCAGGCGACTGGCAGCCAATTGTTGGCGGCCGCATGCTCCTCGATGCCCCCGTAGATGGCCTTGAGGAACGACTCCATGTCGGCGAAGCCCGCGGCCTTGGCCGCGGCCTCATCCGCCCCGGCGCCAGTGCCGTACATGTTGTAGCCAAGGCCCTGTGCGCCATAGCTGCTGATCATCTGGCCGAAGCCATGGTCGCGGAGCGCCTTCATCTCCGCATCCGCGCGGGCAAAGTCGAACGTCACCTTGCCGCCGGCGGCCTTGACGCCGATGTTCGGCAGGCCCGTAACGGTGGTAAAGCCGTTGTCGTGGAGCGCGGTCAGGACCTTATCGAAGAGGACCGCGTCCCACTCCTTGGTCTTCGGGTCGTTGCCGGCCCACGGCAGGTACAGGCCGCAGCCCCACGGCCCCTCGGCGATGTCCGTCACCGGGTCGAGGGCAAAGGGCAGCACGGTCATCGTCACCGGGACGTCCTTGGCCTGGCCATTGGCGGGCTTGACCGTGATCTTGCCCGTGTACTTACCGGGCGCCGCGTCGGCGGCGATCTTCGCGCGGACCCAGAAGTTCCGCGTCACCTTGGCCGCCGGGGCTGGCAGCGTTCGCCAGTATCGCGGCGAGACGGAGTACACCGACCCTTCGGCCGTGACGCGGGTGATGCGGTAGTCGATCCAGCCGGGCTGGAAGGTCTTTGCGTCCAGCTTCGCGCCGCTGGGGCCGGTGAATTCCGACAGCTTCAGGTCGATCTCTCCCAGGTCCCCTCCCGGCTGGAGCGCGAAGACAATCGGCTGCTCCTCGCCCTTGGCCATGGTGTACGACAAGCCGCCGGCCGGTATCGCATCCTCCGGCCGCGGGCCGTCGTTGGCGTTGGCGGCGACGGGGCCGCGCGTGAACAGGACATACCCCTCGGCCGGCGCCTTCTCGCCGACGGCCTTGGGCACGATCTGCTTGAAGTAGTCGTTGAACTGGGCCTTGCGCTGCTGGGTGGTCCAGTCCCAGAACTTCTTGCCCGCATCGGCCTTGTCGGCCGGGTAGATTACCAGCGCCGACAGCGTGGACGCCCAGTTGCCGGTGCCCTTGAACCCGAAAACGGCCTTGCCGTCGGTCACGTCGAAGTCAAACTGCTTGATGTTGAACATCGGCTCGACGTACTGCTTGAACGTGTCCAGCCCCGGCAGGTCCTCATTGGCGGCGTTGCGGAAGTAGAACTTCGTGAAGTCGTCGATTGTCATCTTCTCATCGACGGCGGGCTTGCCGTTGACCGTCACCTGGCGGCTGGTGTACTGCTGCACCTCGCCCCAGAAGCCGCCGGGGCAGTCGATGTTCATGATGGCGTGATACTTGCCGTTGGGCAGATCGACCTGGAAGGTCGCATCAGCCATGACCATGAACGTCTGGAACAGGGCGTCGGGCTGGAAGCCGTCGAAGGCGCGTGTCCAGCCGCTGCCGGTCCAGCCGTAGCCGCGTCCGGCGGAGTAGTTGACGCCCGCGCCCACGCGGATGTATGCGGGGAACTTCGGCGACTCGGGCAGGCCGAAGCTGAACGCCTGAAGCCCGTCGAACTGGACGCTCTGCGTGTCCAGACGCTCCAGGCGGATGTTGCTGAAGATCAGTGCGCCGGTCTTGCCCTCCGGGGCCAGCACGAGGCGGTTGACCTTGCTCTTGATGAGCGGCCGGCCGGGCCGGGACTTCTCACCGACATAGATGTCGGTCGGTATCGTGATGGTGTTCTTGCCGGGCGCGGCGACGGTGCTGTAGTTGACGCGCGTCCAGTAGTCGCGGGTCTGTTCGTCCCTCAGCTCGATGTAGACAGGCTTGGGGGCGTCATCCGGGTTGAAGACGTCGATCTTCAGGAAGTCGTACCCGGTCCAGTCCTGGGGCTTGTCGCAGACGCCGTAGCCGTTCTCCACCATCAGGCCGTACTTGCCGGTTGGGACGTTCTCGGTGACGATCTTGCCCCCGCTGAACGGGTCAGGCTTGCCGCTGGCGAAGTCGAACAGCACCTTCACCGCCGGGCCGTCCGTCGTCTTCCTGGCCTCGATGGCCGTGCCGCAGGCGTAGCACGCCGTCCAGTCCTTGTTGTTCCTGTAGCCGCACTCCGGGCAGCGGATGGCGTCGGCGGCGAGCTTGTCCGGCGGGGCTATTGGCGCCTCCTCCTTGTCCAGCACCGGCGAGTCGGTCACGGCCACCGAGTCATCTACCTTCTCCAGGCTTATGTCATCGATCCACAGGTAGCCGCCGCCCAGCAGGCCGATCTGCACGATGGCCTTGTCGTTGGCCTTGTCGAGCTGCACGACTTGCGTGACCTTGGACCAGCCGAAGGTCTCGGGCGCCTTAAGCGGGCGGTACTTGCCGTCGCACACGTGGATGTCGAGGGCGGCGGAGTACATGGGGACGATCCCAAGCCCGCGGATGAACGCCGTCATGCGGTAGCGGCCGGGCTCCAGCTTCAGCTCCGACGAGGAGTAGCGGCTCTTGCCGTTGTTGCCGTTGATGAGCTCGTAGGAGTACTTGCCCGTGTGGGCGATGGTGCCCAGCGCCATCTTGCCCGGCGGGTCGTATATCCATCCCGCATGCTCAGCGAACACATGCCCGAACTGCGTGGGTCTGTCCCTGAGCTGCTCAAAGGATGGGTTCTTGATCAGGTTCTCGCCGGCCGCCGCGGGGGCGATAACGAGCGCCAACAGCGCCGCTGCTGTGACCATGCCGGCCAGATTCTTCGTTTTCAGGTTCATCGTCTTCTCCTGGCTCATTGATTTCCGGGGTGAACCACCAAGTGATCCTTTCTGCGACAATAGAAAGAACGGCGTTGTCAGTCAAAGGTTCCGGCAGGGCCTGTGGCTGGGCCGTCGGCCGGCCCCGCGGCACCAGAAGGCATTGCGCCTTGGACATCCCGCGCCGTTCCTGTACGATGTCCGCGAGCCGTTTTCAGAAAATGTCATGACGTCGACACAAGCGAATAGTCAGCCGCCGCCCCTGCCCGGTCAAGAAGCCCTGCCCCGCTTCGGCCGGGACCTGACAACAGGAAGCATCCCGCGCCACCTTGTCGCCTTCTCGCTGCCCATGCTGGCCGGCAGCGCGCTCCAGACGGCCTATGCATTCGTCAACATGATCTGGGTCGGGCAGTTCCTGGGCAAGTCGGCGGTCGCGGCTATCACCGTCTGCTTTCCGGTCATATTCGTCCTCATCGCCGTCGGCGCGGGGCTGACGCTGGCCGCCAACATCCTCGTCGCCCAGCACTGGGGCGCGAAGGACCTGCCGGCCGTCAGGCGCGTCGTCGACAGTTCCTGCATACTCATCGGGACCTTGAGCCTGCTGGTCACGGCCCTGGGGATCATCTTCACGCCGGCCATCCTCGGTTGCATGAACACGGCCCCCGACGTGCTTCCCCTGGCGAGCCACTACCTGAGGATATTCCTGATCTCGCTGCCGGTCGCGTTCGGCCTTTTCCTGGTCCGCGCCTTCCTTCAGGGCATCGGCGACTCCACCACGCTGCTGTACTTCCAGGCCGGCGGAGTCCTGCTGACGGCCGCACTTGACCCGGTGCTCATGTTCGGCTGGCTTGGCCTGCCAGCGCTGGGCCTGAACGGCACGGCCTGGGCCGCGGTAATCAGCAACTGCCTGGCGCTCGTGGCGCTGGTCGCGTACCTGCGGCGGCGGAAGAACCCGGTGGCCCCGTCGATGAACCCGCGGCGGTTCGACTGGCGGACGGCCCTGACCACTGTCCGCGTGGGCGTGCCGTCGGCCGTCCAGCAGTCGCTGGTCTCGGTGGGCATGGTCTTCGTCATCAGCATCGTGAACAGGTTCGGCGAGAACACGACGGCCGGCTTCGGCCTGGCCACCCGCATCGACCAGCTCGCGTTCATGCCGGCGATGACGTTCAGCATGGCCATCGCGGCGATGGCGGGACAGAACATCGGGGCCGGCCGCTCTTACCGCATCCGCGCGGTGTTCGGCTGGGGATGCGCCCTCAGCGGCGGATGCACGCTCGCCGTCTCGGCGCTTGTGGTGTGCATCCCGTACATCCTGCTGAGGATATTCTCCAGCGACCCGGCGCTCATCGAGATCGGGTCCGGATACCTGAGGATCGTCGGGGCGTGCTACATCTTCTTCGCCATCATGTTCGTCAGCAACGGCATCATCAACGGCGCCGGGCACACCATGGTCACCACCATCATCACGCTGGTGAGCCTGTGGGTGGTGCGAGTGCCGGTGGCCGATTGGCTGTCGCGGCGGCTTGGCAGCGCGAGCGGCGTCTGGTACGCCATGGCGCTGAGCTTCTGGGTGTCCATGCTGTCGAGCCTTGGTTACTACCTGTCCGGACGATGGAAGAAGGCGGTCATCAGGCGACGCATACCCGAGACGCCGGCGACGCCGGAGGCGATGTTCGGAGAAGAGACAGCAGAGGTCTGATTTGCTTGCTTTCACGCACGAAATCGGTAATCAGTTGTGCTTCCAAAGAAAGGAACCAGGGACTAGCGATTAGGGACCAGGAGTCTCGATGCTCGGCCGACAATCGCACTACAAACGATATCCTAGGCCCCTGGTCGCTAGTCCCTCACCCCTAGCCCCTGTGGTTTCTAGAAAGGGAGCAGACAAATGAAGAACGCAATAGTGTGGATGCTAGTTGTGGCGATGCTCGGTTCGTCGCTGGCCATTGCCCTGGCGGGCGATGAGCCGACAGGCCCGGTCCTGTTCGGCAAGGACGAGGTCGGGAAGTGGAAGCCAAGCACGCAGACGGCCGGCGCCGTCGAGCAGGTGGACGGCAAGCTGGGCAAGGCCGTCAAGTTCACCTTCAACGAGGCCAAGGCCGCCACCTTCATGACCGCCTACGCCAAGACGCCGGCCGAGGCCGACGAGTGCGCTGGCGTCAGCTTCTGGCTCAAGGGCGACGGCAGCGACAACTTCGGCTGCCTACAGCTCATCGACAGCACGTACGCCAGGCGTTACGACTACGCCTTCCCGCTCAAGAACACCGAGTGGACCAAGATCACCATTGCCTGGTGCGACTTCATGCCGGTCATCGCTGGGCCGGTGATCGACCCGAAGAACGGCTTCAAGCCATCCGGCATCGAGGCGTACTTCTTCGGCAAGTTCCACTACTGGCCGTCGCGCCCGGCGATCAGCTTCACCATGGACACGCTGGCCCTGGAGAAGAAGATCGACGTCGACTCCACCGACTACACGCCCAAGGGCGACCCGCTCGAGCGCCTGCGGACCAAGCTCAAGGACAAGAAGCCCATCACGTTCGTCTCCATGGGCGACAGCCTGACCGACAAGAAGCACAACTCCAACTCGCCGCCGACGGTCAAGACATGGGCCGAGCAGCTCGCCGACAAGCTCAAGGCCAAGTACGGCAGCGAGGTCAAGTACGTCAACCCGGCCCTGGGCGGCCGGACGCTGGGCCAGTGCTCGGTGCTGATCCCGACTTGGCTGGCAAAGGATCCGCAGCCGGACCTGGTGACGGTCTTCTTCGGCGGCAACGACTATGACACCTTCGAGGGCCAGAAGACCAGCAGGGAAGACATGGAGAAGTACTTCGCCGGATGGCAGGCGAACAACGTGGACCGCATCCGGCGGCTGACCAAGGGCTCGGCCGACATCATCCTGATGACTACGGCCCCCGGCTTCAAGCGGTGGGACACGTACAAACCGCTGGTCGGCGCCACCAAGGCCGTCGCCAAGGACAAGAAGACCGGCCTGTGCGACATCGACGCGACCTTCCACGCCGCCGGCACGGCAGAGGACGCCCTGAAGGCCAAGTACTGGCATTGGGACAACGTCCACATGGGCCCCAAGGGCCACGAGGCAATCTGCGAGGCGATGATGAAGCTGATTGAGGGCAAGTGAAAGGTCCGCAATGAGCGTCACCGTTTGTCCGCAGTGCAAAGGCACTGTTCAGCGAGGGCCGTGGGAGATCGTCCCCAAGTGCCCCAACTGCGGCGCGGATTGGCCGGTGGAGCCCGGTGCGCCGGAGCGGATGGTGCGGATGATCATCCGGCGCGCCTGGCTGTATGGGATCCTCAGCTTCGTCCCGGTTGTCGGAATCGCCTTTGGCGTGCTGGGCCTGCTCTGGGGCTTCCTGGCCGCCTCGCGCCGCAGAATCGCGACGGCCGTGCCGGTCCTTCTCCTATCCGCCATCGTCGGGATCGTCATCCAGCCTTTCCTGGCCTATTGGGCTTACGGCTACGAGATCGACAGGATGTGCCTGGCCGACGTGACGCGTTTGGCCGAAGCCCTCCAGATGTACAGGTCATCAAGCCACGACCTCCCGCCAAGCATTGCCGTTCTTGCGGAGGTGGAAGGGCCGGTCCCCAAGCGATGCCGGGCCGGCGGCGGAATCTATCTGTATTTCCACCCCTCCACCGCGACGCAGCCAGCAATCAGGCCCCCGACCGCGGGGCAGACCACACTTCCGGCTACCGGGCCAGCCACGGCGCCTGCCACGCTGCCAACAACCACACAGTCGGTCCCTGCCCTCGCTGAATCGGCGCCGACATCCCTCTCTCCTGCCGGCCAGCCCGCCTCAACCCAGCCCGCCACCAAACCGGCCCAGAGTCCTGACCTGCAACTGCTGGTCGCGGAACTCAAGCCGGAGCACAGACAGGTTCGGATGTGCATCACGGCCGATCTCCGGGTGAGGGCGATACCCCACGCAGAGTTCAGGCGGATGCTCGCCCAGCCTTACAATCATCAGTTCGCCGCTGCCATGGCGCCCCCGCCGGCAAAACAGACGACGACGAACCTTCAGGTGGAGAACCCGAACCTGCGAATCCTGGGCATGAGCCCGAAGCAACTTGTCTGGGCCTCGACCGCGGCAATCACGGCGTTTTGCGCCCTGGGTATATGGCTGCTCATACGGGCCGCCCGCCGGGAGCGCCGGCAGGAGGCCCAACAGCACGCGAATGATTCCATGAGCACCGACTTCACGGACAAGAGGAATTCTGAGGACTCCGTATGACTGCCGTGCCGGCTCCCCCGCCGAACGGGCCAACGGGCAAATTCGCGAAGTACCTGGCCGACCTGGACTACCAGAAGGTCATGGCTTACTTCGCCCTGGGCGTGCCCCCCGCCGCGGCGCTGATCGTTATCTACCTCACTCAGTTCAGGCCCTACTCGCAGGGGATGATCGGGGACGCCCGCCTTTACGGGGTGTCAGTTCCCACGCTCATGGCGGCCGCCGTCTGCCTTGTGAGTGGGATGCTGGCCCTTGCCGTCCGAACTCCTGCCGCCGCCATCGCCTGCTGCGCCGGAGCGATCCTCACGGCCGCCGCTTACTTCACGGCGATGTTGGCGTTCGAGGGGGCCGTGCCGCTGGATGTTCTATCGCTTTCCTTCCTGGTCGTGCCGGTGCTCGCCATAGCCATGTTGCCCAGGGCGCGGCGACAGGCCACAGGCGGCCCGCTTGTCATCCAGACCAGCATCTCCAAGACTGGCGACGCCGCATACACGGCCTACGGGCTGATAATGCTCTTCGCCTGGCTGATGTGGTTCGACTTCTGCTTCCTCCTGATGGAGGGCGTGCTCGGGACGATTCTCCAATTCAAGCTGAACAACGACCTCGGCATATCCGGCAAGCTGTACAAGATCTTCATGACGATCCTGCCGGGTGTCGCCAACTTCATCCTCAACCCGATCTTCAGCATCAAGTCCGACCGCCACCGCGGGCCGCGCGGAAGACGCATCCCGTTCCTGATGTACGGCACGCCGCTGGTATGCGCGATCCTGGCGCTAATCGGCTTCGGCAACGAGATAAGCGCCTGGGTCCACTCCTCCGCCCTGCCGTGGATCGGGTCGTGGTGGCCGGCGTGGATGGGGCGCGCGGCGATCCTGGAGGCCGACGACAAGACCGTGGCCATCTGGACATTCGGCATCCTGTCCCTGGTCTTCTTCATAGTGAACATGCCGCTGGGGACCACATATTACTACCTCTTCAACGACGTGGTGCCGGAGAAGCATTTCATCAAATTGACGGCCAGCATGAGGCTGATCGGCACGCTTGTCGGGATGATCTACAACGCCTACATCTACGGCTACTCCGACAAGTCCGGCCCGGTCGACGTCAGCCTGGGATTCTGGTCGTTCAGCGCGGAGAACGTCTGGTACCCGAAGATCATCCTGGTCGGGGCGGCCGTCTTCTACATGGTGGCCGGGTTCGTGTGCTACTTCAAGATACGCGAGCCGCACTACCCCCCGCCTCCGCCGCTTGCGAAGGGACAGGGGTTCATCGCCAAGACCGGAAACACCGTCAGGACCATCGTCAAGGAATGCTTCATCCACCGCTTCTACGTCCTGATCTTCATAACGATGACGGTGGAGTTCCTGAGCTATCAGATGGGCGACTTCATGAATCCCATGCGCAAGGACCTGGGCATGGACTTGCAGGTCCTGGGCGTGGTGAACGCCTGGGGAGGCCTGGCGACGTTCATCCTCACCTTGTTGACGGTTGGATTCGGAGACAAATTCCACCCGATGCCACTGATGGTCGTGTCAATGGCCTTCCTGTTCATGACGTCGCCTATCGGCATGTTGTTCCTGATACCCGGGTTGTCGTCGGAGTGGTATCTGGGAATCCAGGTAGCCTACATGGTGGTCCACATCCCCATAAGCCTTGTCAACCAGATGGCGGCCGGCCCGCTTTGGATGACAATCCTGCCCCGCGAGCGGTACGGGCAATTCTCCGCGGCCGGCGTCATGATCCGCGTCGTGATGGCGCAAGTCCTGGGAGCATTCTTCGCCGGATGGCTGATGGACCAGTTGCGCGCCTGGCACGGGGGCTCCAACTACTGCTGGAGGTACTCATTCTCCTGGAACGTCGTCTGGCAGGGAATCTGGTTCCTCTGCTACTACCTGATGTGGCGCCAATGGAAGAAGATGGGCGGCAAGAAGGGCTTCAAGCCCCCGAAGGTTGGCCCGGCATCGGCCGACGAGGCCAAGCCGGCCTGAACTCCCCCTTGGCCGGCAGAGCTATCTTCCGCCGTTGACATTCCTGCCCAGGCTGCGGCCCAGGCGCTGGAGGGCCGGCGAGATGTCGTACTGCCCAAGCTCGACATCCAATATCGAGAACGTGTCCCGCACGTCCTTCACCGCCGCAAGCGCCGAGCGGAGGTCGTCCATCGTTCTGACCGCGAAGCCGCGCCCGCCGCCCACGACCTTCGGCACGGCCGCGAAGTCCCACAGGTTGATGTCGTTGAACGGGCCGTCCTTGATCTGCCGCTCCGTCCCGTAGCCGCGGTTGTTGAGCACGATCACGATAGGTGTCAGGCCGAACCGCACGGCCGTCGAGAGCTCCATGCCGGTCATCTGGAACGCCCCGTCGCCCACCAGGACAACCGGGCGGAGCCGGCAGTCCGCGAACTGTGTGCCGACGGCCGCAGGCACCGCAAAGCCCATAGACGTGTAGTACGCCGGGCTGAGGAACTCCGTCCGGCCGCGGATGGTAAGGTCCGCCGCGCCGAAGCACGAATCGCCCACGTCGCTGATGACGATCATGTCGTGCGTGATGAACTCGTTGAGCGTGCTGAACAGGCCGGCCACCGTCACCGGATGATTGCCGCGCGGCGGCCTGCCCCACGGGCTTTGGCGCGGCGGCATCGCCGGACTCGCCCGCCGCCGGAACCGCGCCTTCAGCAGGCCCTTCAGGAAGCTGCGGAACGGCACCTCGGCATAGTTGTGCCTGTGGACGCTGACCTGTTCGCTGGAGGCGTAGATCACCTTGCCGGGGTCCAGCCGCGCGGTGAACACGCCCAGGTCGATGTCCGTCATCATGCAGCCGAGCATCAGGATGCAGTCGGCCCGTTCGACGAATTGCCGGATCGACGGGCGGCCCATCGCCCCCTCGTAGATGCCCAGGTACAACGGGTGCTCCTCGTTGATGACGCTCTTGCCAAGGAGCGTCGCCGCCACCGGGTAGCCGGCCCTTTCGACAAGCTCCACCAGCGCATCCTGTAGCCCGAAGCGGTGCACCTCCACGCCCGCCAGCACGACCACGCGCCGCGAGCCATTGAGGACCTCGACGGCCTCCGCCACGCAGTCGGCCAGCGCGCCCTTGTCCGTGATGTCGTCCAGGCCACCCGCGCGAGGCGTGTGAGGGTGGGCCACGTCGACCATGTCACGCGGCAGTTCTATGTAGCCCGGCCGCCGATACCTCTCGACGGCCGCCAGCACGCGGTCGATCTCGTGATACGCCAGCAGCGAGTCCTCAAGGGCGGCGCTGGCGACGGTGATCTGCTCGTATATCCGCTTCTGCGTGTCGAACCCGCGGACCTTGTGGTGCAGCAGCGGGTCTCGCCGCCGCTCCCTCAGGCCCGGCGCGCCGCTGATGACGACCACGGGCGACTTCTCCGCATACGCGCCGGCCACGGGATTCGCGATGGACAGGCCGCCTACCCCGTAGGTGACGACAGCAGCGCCGATGCCCTTTATGCGGGCGTACGCATCCGCGGCAAAGCCGGCCGCATCCTCGCGCGTCGTGCCGACATGGCGTACCTCGCTGCGCCCGATGCACTCGTAGAAGCCCAGCACGTAGTCGCCGGGGATGCCGAAGACGTGCTCCACGCCGCGGCGGTGAAGCTGGTCCAGGAGGTACTGGCCGATGGAAAGGCTCTTCCGCGAAAGTGCCATAGTTATCGCCTTGTGAATGCGACGTTTCCGACATCCAATACTATCGGACGAAATGGACTATGACCAATCGCCTTCCATCCGGATGGCTCCAGCGGCGCCTGCGCGAGATCGGCAAGGCCCGCGTGGCGGTGTTCGGCGACTTCTGCCTGGACGAAATCCTCGCCGCCGGAAGACCGGCGCCTTAGGTCATGGCGAGACGACCTCAAACGGAATGGCCGGCAGGACGCCCACCTGGATTCGCCGCTGGCTTACCGGCCGGGCGGGGGCGCTAGTCGTGGCCGGCATTCGGGGGGCAAGCAGCATGTTGACGATCAGGTTGCCTTTGAGGCCCGGCTTGGCCTTGGCCGCGTCGCACGCCAGCATGATCTCCGAGCTCAGGCCGGAGTGCGTGACGGTCTGGACCGAGATACCCGCAGGCGGGTCGCTCAGTTCCAGGCTGATCGTGCCGAACGCGGTCGACTCCGGCACGCCCACGCGGACGACGGCCGTCCTGCCCGGCGTGATCCGCACGGGCGTCGGGCTCAGTATGCGAATCCCTGCCCCGCCACCGCCCCGGCCGCCGGCCCGGCCGGACACATCCGCCTCCATCTCCTGTGCAACGACCAGGTGACGGTACGCGAACGCCTGCATCATGTCCTCGGCCGGCACAGCCTTCCGCACAACGTCACGGCCGTCGATCTTCGCCCTGCCCTCAAGGACGACCGGCACAGGCTCCTTTGTCGAGCCCGATGCGCTCAGCGTCATCCGCACGGAGTCCTGCCCGGCGGGCACTTTCCCTCCCGATAGAGTGAAGCCCGCGGGGGCGTCTTTCAACAACACATCGATGTCGCCGGCGAAACCATCTTTGCGCACCGCGTAGACCTCGATGGGGACGCTGGCCGCGCCGCGGGCGTTGATCGCCGACGGCGCGACGCGCAGCTCATAGTCCGGGCGCGGCGGGCTGAGCCGCAGGCGATATGCGAAGTCCGGGCCGCTCTGACGCTGGGCGTCGCCGAGCCAGACGTAGTAAGCGCCGGCCGCAGGCAGCTTGACGCGGAGGAACGAGTCCGCGTAGTGCGTGTCCAGCCCGAAGGCCTTGTCCTCGCAATCATCGTTGAACGCGATCTGCCTGCCAGCGCCATCGGTCAGCCTCAGCACGGAGTCCAGCGGGGAGCCGAGCCGCCGCGCCATGACCTCCGCCACGACATCCTCGCCCGCCCGGCCGTCGAAGCGGAAGACGCTCCATTGCCCCGGCAGCTCGATCCGGCCGTTGATGATGACCGGCAGCGTCACCGCCTGGGCTGTCTCCTGCGTGCCGTTGGGCTTGGCCTCCATGACCTCCGCCAGCGTGTCCACGCCGAACGACAGGTGCCGGCAGAGCCAGTCCTTCCTCAGCCCCGCGATGGGATATGCGCCCGCGGCACGGCCCTTGGAATCCTGCGTCAGCTTGGTCGTTGGCAGGTTCCAGCCGGTGACGCCAACTGTGGTCTGCTCGCCGGAGCGGCCGCCAAGCGGGAAGATGCTCGTCACGAACGGCAACTCGCCGATGGTGATGCGAAAAACGAAGTCCTCGCGCCCGCGATAGAGCGAATCGTGGACATCGAGCAGGTACTCGTCGTCCTTCGGCACGTCGAAGCACAGGACCGGATCGGGGCTGTATCGCCAGTGGTCTGCGTATGCCACCTCGCGCCCGGCCGAGTCGTAGAGGGTGATCGTCGCCTGAAACCAGCCCGGCACTGCATCCGCGATGTACGGGATCAGGTCGCGTGCCTCAGTCGCGATGACGAGCTTCTGGCCCTTGGCGGCCTTGAACGTGAACCGCTCCGTGCCGCCGGGCAGTATCTGTCCGTTGATGACGGCCGGGAGCGTAACGCTGGTCGGCGGGTCCGGCGGCCCGCCGCGCGGTTCGCCCGGCCGCGAGAAGAACCTTATCCGGCCCGGCGCGTCGGGCGGTTTGGACGGCCGCTTGGTGATCTCCGGCAACGTGCCGACGCGGATGACCAGCGGGTTGGACAGGCCGTTGGGCGTCTCAACCCGCAGCTCACGCTCGCCGACTGGCGCGTCGGCGGCTATCGCTACCTGTAGCGTCAGGGTCTCTGCGATGGTCGGGCTGGCCGGCCGGTTAAGGAACGTGGAGATCTTCTTCCTGATCTCCGCGATTTCCTTGGCGTCTGATGCCTCGGGCGGCTGCTTCTTCATCAGTTCCTGGAGCTTCTCGCGCAGGTCGTTGAACTCTTTCTGGTTGATGGGCTTGACGTGCTCGCCCAGGGTGGCCTTGACGCCTTGGCCGGTGATGTGCGCTGCTTGGGCCCTGTCCAGAAACTGCCCGCCGATGATGATCTCGGCCGTCGTCCCCTGCTGCCCCCCGGCCGGGCAGGCGTAGCCGATGCGGGGCGGCTGCTGCTGGGCGTTGGCGGCTGATGCAAGAAGGAGGCAACAGGCAACGGGCAACAGGCAACGGGAGATTGTAGATTGCAGATTGCCTGTTGCCGCCTTCATGATCCTCGAAGGATTCACATGATCTCCTTCAGCCTTCCACCCATCGGCACGCCGTCGGCCTCGCTCGGCGTCGCGTGGACCTCCAGCCCCTGTGGATGGGGCAGCTTGGCGCGCGGGTCGATGCCCAGCAGCTCGTAGGTGCTGGCGATCAGGTCCGACGGGTAGACCGGCCGGGCCTTTACTTCCTCGCCCTTGGCGTCGGATGAGCCGACGACGTGGCCTCCCTTGAACCCGCCGCCCGCCACCAGGTACGAGAACACCTTGCCCCAGTGCCCGCGCCCGCCGTTCCAGGGCGGCTCCCACATGATACGCGGCGTCCGCCCGAACTCCCCGCCGCACCAGATGACCGTCGTTTCCAGCAGCCTCAGGTCCGCCAGGTCCGCCAGCAGCGTCGCCAGGCCCCTGTCCAGCATCGGCAGCATCCGCCCCATCGCCTGGAAGTGCTGCTTGTGCGTGTCCCAGCCCTTGTAGTTGATCGTGACGTACGGCACGCCGCGCTGGACCAGCCGCCGCGCCATCAGACACGACTGGCCGAACGTGTTGCGGCCGTACCGCTCGCGGACCTCGTCCTTCTCCTGGGTCAGGTCGAATATCTTGCGTCCCTCGCCCAGGATCATGTCGTAGGCCTGCTTCTCGGCCTCGCTCATCGCGGCGAGCTGCGCATCGCCGGGCATGGCGTGCTGGAGCGTGTTGAGCTTGCCGAGCAGATCGCGCCGGTCCTGCTGGCGCTGGTCCGAGACGCCCTGCGCGACGATGCCCTCGACGTTGAACCGCTGCTGCGCAGGGTCGCCGCCCGTGGCGAACGGCTTGCACCGCGTCGGCAGGAAGCCCGTCTCCGAGAAGCGCCCCTGGAGTTCGGTCAGCACGATGTACGGCGGGATCAGGCCCTTGTAGCCGGCGTCGTAACCCTTGAAGAGCGACACGACCGCCCCGACGCCCGGATAGACAATCCGCTCGCCCTCCACGTGTCCGGTCTGCATCAGGTACGACGCGGTCTCGTGGGCGTTGTCGCCGTGAGTCATGCTGCGGATGATGGAGTATTTGTCGGCCTGCTTGGCCAGGAGCGGCAGCTCCTGGCAAATCCTGATTCCGTTGACGTTGGTGGCTATCGGATCCTTGTAAGGCCCGCAGTAATCGTTGCCGGCGTCGGGCTTGGGATCGAACGTGTCCAGTTGCGACGGCCCGCCCCACAGCCATATCTGGATCATGGACCTGGCTTTTCCCTTCGGCGCGGCCGGCGCATCCGGCCCGGCCGCCAGCGCGCGAAGTCCCCTTCCCAGCACGCCGCCGCCGACCGCCAGCGCGGCCGCGCCCATCAGCCCGCGACGGATCAGGTCGCGACGGTTCATCGGCCCGCCAGGAATACCAGCGTCTTCCGTTGGCCTTCCTTGTTCACTCATGCCGCACATGTCTTCTGTCAACTCGCGACTCGCGATTCGCGGATCGCGACTCAATGCCGATACAGGAACTCCGCGCTGTTTATCAGCGCCCAGGCCAGGTCAATCGCTCCGTCGCGGGCCTTGAAGAGGCCGCCCCCGCCGCCGGCCTGGATGCTCGCCTCGGCGACCGCCATCTCCTCATCCGTCGGATAGCGCGACAGGATTGTCAGGTAGAGCTGCGTCACCATGTCCCGGCCGCCGCGGCCGCGCAGAATTGGCTGGAGCTTGCGGCCGCGTTCGAGCTTGTCCAGGACGTGGCTCGAGTTGAGCATGTACAGCCGCTGGTCGGCCGTCGGGCGGTTGTTCCGCTCCGACTCAAGCCCCGTGTCCCGCGCCGGCCGGCCGAACATCACCAGGAACGAACTTGTGATGCTGCCATCCGGCAGGTCGACCGTCCTATGGCCCTCCGGGATGTAGGTGAACGGCTCCGGTATCGGGCTGGAGTATTTCTCCGTCGTCCCGGTGATCTGGCAGAGGGCGTCAATGAGCACCTCGGCGTCCAGCCGCCGCAGCGGATAGCTCGCGAAGTTTTTTGCAGAAAGGGCCGCCTCCGGCCGGTTGGACCTCGGGATGCACGAAAGCTGGTACGTCTTGGAGTTCAGTATGAGCTTGTAGACGTGTTTCAGGTCCCAGTTGGCCGCGACAAGCTCCTTCTCCAGGTACGCCAGCAGCTCCGGGTTGCTCGGCGGGTTATCCGCGCGAATGTCATCCGGCTCGTGGATGATCCCCAGTCCCAGCAGCCAGTACCATATCCGGTTGACGATGTTCCGCGCGAACCACGGGTTCTTGCCGTCTATGAGCCAGTCGGCGAAGACCTCGCGCGGATCGCCGCCCGGGGGCACCTTGGCCCGGATGCCGTCGGGGTACACCGGCCCTTGGCCGCCGATGGCCGCCGGCTGGGTGCTGGCCTTGGCGATGTCCAGGGCGACGATCTCCTCCTTCCACTGGAGCGTGTGCTTGTAGGATATCTGCGAGAAGAACGCGGCCATCCCGGCCAGGCGGTCCTTGGGCCACCTGTCGGCCCGCTCGCCCATGAACGTCAGCGCCGCCGCCTGCGCGATGGCCTCCGGCGTGCGGCCCTGCACCGCGCGGTAGAAGTTGACGGCCGGCTCGCGGAAGTTGCTGCCGCTTGCGGTCAGCAGCTCGCGCACGAAGCGGTCGTAAGGCTTGTTCTGGCGGATTGACGTGCGAATCCACCGGTGATACGCCTGGGCCGCGTTGGGCCAGAGATCGACCGGGAACTCGGCCTTGACGCGGAGCAGGTCCGACCACTTCATCGCCCAATAGCTTGCGAACTCCTCGCGGTCGAGCAGCTTGTCGATCAGGGCCGAACGCTTGTCGGGGGCCTTGGACGCCAGGAAGTCGCGCGTCTCCTGCTCCGTCGGCAGCGTGCCGATCACGTCCAGATACGCCCGGCGGATGAAGACCGCGTCGGAGCACAGGTTCGCCGGCTCGATGCCAAGCTTCTCAAGCCGGCCGAAGACCAGCTTGTCGATCTCGCACTGAGGCTTGCCCGCGGCCGGGCCTTCGTACACCACCGCGGCCCGGGCCGGCGAGATCGAAGTCGGCGACGGCAAGGCGGCTTGGCGAGGCCGCGAGGCCGGCGCGGTTGTTGAGGAAGGCGCCGCGGCGAAGGGCCGTCGAAGGCCCGGCCCCCTGCCCTGGCCTTCCGCGGATGCGACCAAGGCTGCCGCTATCGCGGCCGCAGCCAGGACAATCGCCAGTCCAGGTGAAGTCCTCTTCATTCTTCCTCTCAACGCCGGCTTCTGCCCCGCCTGGCGGCCCCGGCCGGCATCCGGCTCATCGTACCTGATTTTGACCCTCATTTGGGCCACGTTTAGCGGATTCGGCCCGGCGCCGGCCCGCACGGCCACCTTCATCCCCGCTCGCTTTTTCTGAAACTCGCGCTTGCAGTCCGTCCGGCCAAGCTTTTAGATTACTACATGGGACGCAATGTCCGCCAAATTGTCTTCAGTTCTCCGCGGGAGGTCCGCCATGCATGATAAGATTTCCGGTGAAGGCATCACCTTTGACGACGTTCTTCTTGTCCCCGGCCGCTCGGCCGTCGTGCCGCGGGACGTGGACACCTCCAGCCGCCTGACCGCCAACATCCGCCTGAACATCCCGCTGCTGTCGGCGCCGATGGACACGGTGACGGAGGCCGCGCTGGCGATTGCGCTGGCCCAGGAGGGCGGCATCGGCATCATCCACAAGAACCTGTCCGTCGAGGCCCAGGCCCGCGAGGTCGAGAAGGTCAAGCGAAGCGAGAACGGCATCATCACCGACCCGATCACGCTGCCGCCTGGCGAGTCGACCGCCACCGCCCGCAAGGTGATGGCCGACCACAATGTCTCGGGCATCCCCATCGTCGGCGAGGGCGGCAAGCTGGTGGGCATCCTCACCCGGCGCGACATGAAGTTCCTGGCCGGCGAGACCAAGATCGAGAACGTGATGACCAAGGGCCGCCTGGTCACCGCGCCGCCGGAGACATCGCTGGACGAGGCCGAGGGCATACTCAACCACCACAAGGTCGAGAAGCTCCTCTTGGTCCACAAGGACGGCGCCCTAGCGGGCCTTATCACGATGCGCGACATCGACAAGATGCGGCAGTTCCCGCGGTCGTGCAAGGACTCGCGCGGGCGGCTGCGGGCAGGGGCGGCCGTCGGCGTGATGGACAAGGAGCGGATCGAGGCCCTCATCGACAACGACGTTGACGTGATCATCGTCGACACCGCCCACGGCCACAGCGACAACGTCATTAAGACCGTCGAGTGGATCAAGGCCAATCACAGGATCGATGTCATCGCCGGCAACGTGGCGACGGCCGCTGGTGCGCGAGACCTGATCGCCGCGGGCGTGGACGCTGTGAAGGTCGGCATCGGCCCCGGCGCCATCTGCACGACGCGGATCATCAGCGGCGTGGGGGTGCCGCAAATCACGGCCGTATACGACGCGGCGAAAGAGGCCGACAAGAAGAACATCCCCGTCATCGCCGACGGCGGCATCCGCCACAGCGGCGACATCACCAAGGCCATCGCGGCCGGGGCGTCGGCCGTGATGATGGGCAGCCTGTTCGCGGGCCTCGACGAGTCGCCCGGCCAGCTCGTCATCTACAAGGGCCGCAGGTTCAAGGTCTACCGCGGCATGGGCTCGCTCGGCGCAATGGTCTCCGGCTCTGCCGACCGCTACGGGCAGAAGGGCGAGAGCCGCCGCGACAAGCTCGTGCCCGAGGGCGTCGAGGGCCGGGTGCCCTACCGCGGGCCGCTGGCCGACTTCGTCTACCAGATGGTCGGCGGGCTGCGGGCAGGCATGGGCTACTGCGGCACGCCCAGCGTCGAGGACCTGCGGACACGGGCGCGGTTCATCCGCGTGACGGCCGCTGGCGTCGCCGAAAGCCACCCGCACGACATCGCCATCACGCACGAGGCGCCAAACTACTCCGTGTGGCGGTCGGAGGAAGAGTGAGAAGAAGGGCCTGGGGACAAGCGACTAGCGACTAGGGCGCAGGAGTCATCCGGGTTCCTGGTCGCTAGTGCCTGCTGAAAGGGATTGGCATGATACTGACCTGCGAGAAATGCGCGAGGGACATGGAGGTGCCTCCGGCGGCGTTGGGCCACAACATTCAGTGTCCCCATTGCCGCTGCACCTTCCTGGCCAAGCTCCCGGCCGCTACCATCGTCGATGAGAACGGGCAGGAGGGCGTCATCCTCACGGGCGAGCCGATAGACGAGGCGGCCGCGTCGGGCCAGCCTGCTTCCGCCGCCGGCGCGGCCGTTGACGGCGCCACGGCCGTCGCCCCGCCCCCCGCACGGCCCGAGGCGCCCGCACGGCCGGAAGCACCTGCGCCGGACCAGCCCGCGGCGAACTCCGCGTCAGCCGCAGCGCCGGTCCAGATGGCGACGCCCGTTCCCACCGGCAAGCCCCGGACACCCGAGGCAAGGGTAACCTGCCGATGTCCGCACTGCGCCAAGATCTACCGCGTCGCGCGATCCTGCCTGGGGATGCGGGCCAAGTGCGCATGCGGCAAGGCATTCGTGTTGAGCTTCCACGGCCCGGCCCATCCGGCACAGCCCAAAGCGCCCTCCCCCGCGCCCCGCGCGCCGACGGACTGGCCCTCACCCAAGGCGCCGACATCCGCGTCGCAGCCGCCCGCGACGGACGATTCGCAGGAGATCAACATCCCCGCCGAGCTGCGCAAGCCTGTCCCGCGCCGCCAGCCCATCCAGCCCCCCAACGCCGCGCGCAACAAGATGATCGCCATCGGCGCTGCCGTCGGGGGAATCGTAATCATCGTCCTGGGCATGATGCTCCTGATGAACATCGGCCACAGCGGCGAAGGCGTCCCAGACCGCGACAACTTCGAGAAGGTCAGTAAGGGCATGACCGTCGCCCAGGTTGAGGAACTGCTCGGAAAACCTGACGACCGCATACTATCCTTCGCCGTCGACAAGGGCCTTCTGAGCAAGTGCGACCAGGCCCTGCTGTGGGGCACGCCGGAGTTCATCGCCTTCTACAAGGCCACCGCCAGGGGCGAAAAGGTCACACCCGAAGGCCTCGGCCGCGGCATCATCGTCACCTTCTCGGGCGGCAAGATGCTCGACAAGACGCAGGAAGGGCTCTGACGGATTGCAGATTGCGGATTGCAGACGGACCTGTTGTGAAGACGCCGGGATGAATCACTGACCGACCGCTCGCGCTCGCCAATGGGCGGTTTTTTGACGTGTGCAGACGGCGGTTTTCGTCTATCATACTGCTGGTCTTCGCAGATCACTGCCAGTGCTACCTGCAAGGAGAACGCCCATGAGAACGAGGATGAGCACATACTCCTCTCGCGTTGTCGCCAGCTTGCTGCTGGCGGTTGCCCTTCTGGCGGGCTTCGCCACGGCCGCCGCTTGCGCTCAGGGCAAGCCGGCCGCCGACAAGCCCGCGGCCGACGCCAAGAAGATCGCCGAGCTGATAGGCCAGCTTGGCGACAACGATTTCCGTGTCCGCAACCAAGCGCAGAAGGAGCTGACCGAGATCGGCGCGCCGGCCAAGGAGGAGCTGCTCAAGGCGATGAAGGCCACCGACATGGAGGTCAAGCAGCGCGCGGCCGTGATACTTGCCGACATCGCCAGGAACGAGCAGGCGGCCGCGAGCAAGGCCATCGCCAAGGCCTTGCTTTGGTCCAGCGAGATCAAGACGGGCGTGGCCGGCTCGCCGGCCATCACCAAAGACCTGGTCATCGCGACCGGGGCGGACCGCAAGGTCTACGCCATAGAGATCAAGACCGGCAAGCAGAAGTGGTCCACCGAGGAGCTGGGCGACGGCAGCACGCCGCTGAGCGACCCGGCCGTCGGCGAGTCGGTTGCGATGGTCCAGGACCTCACCAACGTCTACGCACTGGACCTGACGACCGGCAAGCTGGCGTGGAAGGCGGAGATGACGGCCGTCCCCGCCGCCGCGGGCGGCGCCGCCAAGGTCGCAATCGCCCGCCTGCCCGCCATGTACGGCATTCAAGCGGCACACCCGGCCGTCGGCGACGGCATGGCGTATGTCTGCGACGGCAGCAAGCTATTCGCCTTTGACGTCAAGACCGGCAAGCGCGTCTGGGAGCAGGAGACGGACAGTGTCCTGGTCTTCCCGGCGGTCGGCGGCGGCGTGGTCTGCTACGCCTCGGTCGAGGGCGCGGTCAGGGGCCTTGACGCCCAGACGGGCAAGCAACTGTGGGCCGAGAAGCAAGACGCGGCCGTCAGCAACCTCACCTATGCCGACGGCGTGTTCCTGGGAAAGACGCAAAGCGCCGTCATCGCGATCGACGCCAAGACAGGCAAGAAGGCCTGGGGCTGCGCCGCCCCCGCATCGAACACCGGCTACGTCGGCATGAGGCAGACCAGCATCAACGGACGCATTGTCAAGACCTACGGCCTGGACCCCGAGCCGCTGCTTGTCGCGGGCGGAGCGGCATACCTGCTGTGCGGACAGGAACTGCTGGCAGTGGACGCCAAGAGCGGCAAGAAGCAGTGGCAGCACAAGATCGACCTCAAGGATGATGACGGCGACATGACTGCCCGCGAGTTGAAGGCCCGTATGGCAGCGCTGAGGAGCGCCTACGGCATGCCCGCCGGCGCCTGTTCGCTTGCCATCAGCGGCGAGACGGCCTACGTCATCCTGAACGGCAACCTGATGGGCGTGGACCTGAAGATCGGCCAGCCGATCTGGCAGTATCCGACGAGAACGACGCTGGTGGGCAGGCCGGTGCTGGCCGACGGCGTGTTGTACTTCGCCACGGGCGAAATGACCAACATCCGCGGCGTCCGCGTGCCCATGCCCGCGCCGGTCGATCCGGCCACAGGCGCAGAGGACAAGAAGGACGAGCTTCCCATGGGCGTCCACGCGCTTCGCGTGAAGGCGGCGGATGCGAAGTGACCAGGGGACCAGGGACTGGCGACCAGGGATTTGGAGTTCCGAAGACCGGCATATCCGCGGTTCCAGTCCACGACGCAGGGCTTGCGCCTTTGCGCATCGCGGGTAGTAACGGTGCGCTGTTAGCTTGCCCACAGATTGTGACAGGGCTTCAGGAGTTGATATCATGCGAAATGGATTCGTGCTCTCAGTAGTCGTCTGTCTGGTTCTTGCCGGTTGCTCGGCGTCTTCCGGCGTTCAGACGCCGGCTGGGCTCAATAACATTGCCGGGCAAGAGGGCGTCGCGCCGAACTCGGCAGACACGTTCCGATTCGCGGTGCTGGCCGACCGCAACGGCGGGCAAGAGCCCGGCACGTGGGCCAGGGCGATAGCGGAGGTCAACCTGCTCAGGCCCGACTTCGTCGTTTCCGTTGGCGACTTCATCCCCGGCTACAGCGAGGATCCCGCGAAGGTCCGCGCCATGTGGGATGAGTTCCACGCGGAGAACAAGGGCATTGCGGCGCCGTTCTTCTACTGCCCCGGCAACCACGACGTCCTGGCGGCCGAGGGGCGCAGGGCATACACCGCCCTCCATGGCGCTAGCGGCAAGACGTACTACTCATTCGACTATCGCGGCTGCCACTTCATCGTGCTCGACACGACGCCCTGGGCCGAGCAGAAGGGCAGCCCGGTCGCGGCCGAGGAGTTGGCATGGCTCGAGAAGGACCTGTCCCGCGCCCGGTTGTCCCGCCACGTGTTCATCCTGGAGCACCATCCGGTCATCAGCGGCCCGACTTGGAAGCGGATAAGGGCCATGCTTGACCCGGACAAGACCACCATCTTCGCGGGCCACACTCATGTGATGGCCTACGGAGCGGAGGACGGCGTCCCTGTACACGTGCTTGCGGTGACGGCCGCCAGGGTCGGAAAGCCGGATCGCGAAGCGGGCAAGTTCCAGATGTATGCCTACGTCACGGTCGACGCTGGCAGACCCACAGTGGCTCTCGTGGCTCTGGGCAATGTGCTGCCGCACGATTACGTCGACCGCCTGGCGCTGAAGTCCGCCCCGCTCGCGGCGGATGCGTACATTACCCCGGTGACGGCCGCCGGCGGCAGGAGCATCTTCCACCTGGCCAATCGAAGCACGCTGAGCGTCTCGTACAAGTTCAGGTGGACCGGCGAGGCGCCATGGACCGACGCCAAACTGGATTGGACGCCCAGGACGCTCGCGCCGGGCGCGGACTGCTCGATGTTCCTGGATGTCAAGCCGGCGCCCAAGGCCGCGCCGCCGGTGCTGGAGCTTCAATACAGTTTCACGAGCAACGGTCCGCGGTCGGGCGCGCGGAAGCTGACGCTGCCGGTAGTCAAGGAGATGACCGCCGCCCCCGGCAGGCCGGTCATCGCCGACGGTGCGTTTGCGGCCGAGTGGACGGCCATTTCGGCCTGCACGACCCAGCCTTCCGCCGCCGCGACGCAGGGCGACCTTGATGGCTCGATGCGGACTTGCGTCGGCTATGACGAGCGGAACCTCTACGTGGCGCTCGACGTGACGGACGGCAGGATCGTAACCGAGGGCAAGGAGCCGTGGGAGCGCGACGGCGTGGAGGTCTTCTGGGACCCGCGATCCGCCGACCAGACCGATTGCAGGTTCGCGCTGCCGGCCCACCAGCTCCTGGCGCCCGTCCCGGCGGATGGGGCGAAGCTGGAGGTGTCGGCCAATCCGAAGGATGAGAAGCTCGCGCCGGCTGTCACGCCGAAGATCACCAGGCGCGCGGGCGGATACATCATGGAGCTGGCGATTCCGCTCGAGAGCATCGGGCCCGGCTTCAAGCCCGGCCCGGGCAAGACGCTGCGGATGGACTTCTACGCGGACGACAAGGACGACCCCAAGGGCGATGTCCACGTCCAGTCAATCTCCGGCACGCACGAGTCTAGCCGCACGACGGCCAACTATGTGATCGTCAGGTTCAAGTGACGGCGGCCGATGCAAGGCAGACTCAGCGGCCAATCGATCGACGATCTGCCTTGCCTGGTAGCTGCTCCGCACAAACGGCCCGGCCGCCACGGCCGCGAAACCCATGTCCGTTGCCCGGCGCCGCAACGCCTCGAATTCCTCCGGCGGCACGAATCGCTCAACCTTCATGTGCGCCGGCGAGGGCGACAGGTACTGGCCGATGGTCAGGATGTCGCACCCGGCCGCGCGGAGGTCGTGCATCACTTGTTCGATTTCGTCTCCTGTCTCGCCCAGGCCGACCATGATGCCGCTCTTGGTCATCATCTCAATCCCGCGCTGGCGCGCGAGGCGCCCGGCCATTGAAAGGACTCCGAGGCTGCGGCGGTAGTCGGCCTGGGGGCGCACGGCCGCGTACAGGCGCGGCACGGTCTCGGTGTTGTGATTGAAGACATCCGGCCGGGCGTCGATGACTGTCGCAACCGCCTCGTCGCTGCCCTGAAAGTCGGGCACGAGCACCTCGATTGTCGCTCCACCCGTCGCCTTACGCACGGCGCGGATGGTCTTCGCGAAGTGCCACGCCCCGCCGTCTGGAAGGTCATCTCGCGTGACGCTGGTGATGACCACGTGCTTCAGGCCCATCCGCCGGCTTGCCTCGGCGACGGCTGCGGGTTCATCCTCGCGCAGCGGCTCAGGCGCGCCTTTGTCTATCGCGCAGAAGCGGCACGCCCGCGTGCAGTTGCGTCCCATGATCAGAAATGTGGCCGTGCCGCTGGCGTAGCACTCCGGCCGGTTGGGGCAGCGTGCGTCGCTGCACACCGTCGCCAGGCCCAGTTCTTCGAGAATCCGCCGCACCTTCGGACCCTCGGCGACGCGCGGCATGGACTTGACGAGCCATGCGGGAAGACGACGACCGGGACACTGGCGATTGACGATTGGCGATTGACGATTGACGCCTGGCGCGATGCTTGGCGCAATGGCACGGTCGGGGCTTGCCGTTAGGCGCTGTTGGCCTGGACGAGGCAGGTCCTCGGCTTGAGCGAAAAGTATGTCTGTGAGCGCATCCACTAAGCGTAGTCTGGCTTCCTCGATTGGTACTGAACGGCCGAGCAGGCGTTCCAGACTCGTTTGCTTTGTGCCCGAAGCGCCGCATGGCACGATCAGGTCGTAGTGCGACAGGTGCGTCGATACGTTGAGCGCCAGGCCGTGCCAGGCGACCCAGCGGCTGACGGCCACCCCAATGGCCGCGATCTTCTCATCGCCGACCCAGACGCCCGTTTGGGCGTCGGCGCGCCGGCCTTCGACGCCGTAGGTCCTCAGCACGCGAATGACGGCCTCCTCCAGGTCGTGGACATACCGCCTCAGCCCGCCCGGCCGGCCGCCGATGTGAAGTATCGGGTAGGCGACGAGCTGCCCCGGTCCGTGGTACGTGACCTGCCCGCCGCGCTGAGATTGATGCGCCTCGATTCCCAGTTCCGCCAGCCGCTCGCGCGATGCGAGGATGTGCTCCGCGCTGCCGCGCCGGCCGAGCGTGATGACCGGCGGGACGTGCTCGACCGTCAGGAGAAACGCGCGCCGAGGATCAGCCTGAACTTCCTCCACCAGACCGATCTGCCTTTCCAGGACGGTGGCATACGGCGCCTGTCGCAGGTCGCTGACAAGAAGATTTCGGATTTCGGATTTCGGATTTCGGATTGCCGGCGGCGAGGCCCGATCCTCTGAACCGGAAATCCCAAATCCGAAATTGGGAATCCGAAGTGGTTTCGCCAACCGACTTGCCGCCGGGATGCCGGGCTGCCGCGTCAGTGCTTCGCCCCTTCGCTCTGACAGTACGCCTTGTAATCGGCGGCGGACATGAGAGCGTTCAGTTCGGCGAGGTTGCCGGCCTTGATCTTTATCATCCAGCCCCGGCCGAAGGGGTCTTCGCTGATGGCCTGGAAATCCGTGGCGACCGGCTGGTTGGTCTCGACGACCTCGCCGGTGACCGGCGCGTAAAGCTCGACCGCCGCCTTGACCGACTCGATCACGCCGAACGAGCCGCCGGCCGTGACCTTCTTGCCCACCGCCGGCAGTTCGACGAACACTATGTCGCCAAGCTGCTCGACCGCGTAGTCGCTTATGCCGACGGCCACGGTGCCGCCTTCTGCCCTAGCCCATTCGTGGGTCTTGGTGAACTTCAGGTTGGACGTATCCGCCATAGACTGTCTCCTGGCCTTCGCATGTTATACCAGCCCGTGCAGGCGCTGTACCACGTTGTCAAACTCCGTCTCGCCGAAGCAGTATTTGAGCTCCGTGAACCGCCCCCTTAGCGCCTTGACCTTGTCAACGACAGACAGGCCCCTGGCGACCACCTCGCGGATCAGTTCGGCGATGGCGTCCATCTCGGAGGGCCCCATGCCGAAACGCGTCATCTCGGCCACGCCCATCCGCAGGCCGCTGGCCGCCGAGAAGCCCTCATCCCACGGCCCGGCCTGGTAATTGACGATGATGTTGTTGTCCTCCAGGCGGCGCGCGATCTCCGGCCCCCGGCCGTAACCGACGTACAGTACGACCTGATGAGTCTCCGTATACGACACCGCCGGATCACCGGCGACGTCCAGGCCGCAGTCCTTCAGCGACCTGGCCAGCCGCTTGGCGTTGGCAAGCACGGCCGTCTGGTACTGGTCCTTGAAATAGTTCATCTCGTACGCGGCCATCAGCAGGCCCACAAGCGTGCCCAGGTGATGGTTGCTCACCGCGCCGGGGAACGCCCTGCGGTTGACCGCCTCCCACAGCTCGCGCCGGACGTCGTTCGGCGCGAACTCGGCCGCCACGATCCCGCGCTGCGTGCCGAAGAACGTCTTGTGCGTCGAGCCGGTGACGATGTCCGCGCCTTCCTTGAAGGGCTGCTGGAAGTGCGGCCCGACAAGCCCCAGCACGTGCGCCATGTCGTACATGAGCAGCGTGGGCAGGCCCAGGCCGTCGATGGCCTCCCGCAGCTCCTTCACGGGCTCGGGATGCAGAACCAGGCTCTTGCCCAGGATGACCAGTTCGGGCTTGTGCTCTTCGATGAGCTTAGCTGCTGCCGATACGTCAATGCGGTACGGGTTGCCAACCATGACGGGGAAGTTGACGACGGCCGGCAGTTCCGTCCGCGCGTCGCGGGCGACGAAATCGTGGAGCGCCCCCATCGGCTGGGCGCTCAAGTGCCCGCCGCGGAAGATGCCGTTGTTCATGACCTTCCGCAGGCGGCGCGGCTCGGCGCGGCGGTTGGCGCGGTTGAGGTAATCGACAATCGCCCCGAAGACGACCGTATTGGCCATCTGCCCGCTGATGACCCGCGTCTCGACGAGCGAGCAGCCCATGTAAGCGCATAGCTCCTCCGCCAGGAGCGATTCGACGCGCTCGATGAAGTCCGTGCCCTGGTAGTAGAAGACCTCCGCGTCGTCGAACGCCTTGACCGGCTTGTGCTCGGCGTAGCGGAAGGCGGGGTCGGTGATCGAGAGCATCCGGGCCATCGGCGAGAGGGTCATCTCAGATGGGATCAGATTGATGCACTCCCTTTGCCGCCAGAGATGATTGGCCAAGGCGTCGTCGAGGAGCTTCCTCGCGCGGCTCGGATAATTCCCCTCATGCGGCGCGGGCGGCTTCGCCTTACTCGGCTCACAGACGACCGGCCGGGCGTATGGCGGGGCCTCCGACCGCAGGTGGTGCGGCACGATCTGCGCCTGGTAGCGCCGGCCGCGGACTTCCACGTCCACGACATCCCCCTGGCGCAGGTCGCTGTCAACAAGCGCAAGGGCGATTGCCCGCAGGCCCTTTTCATCCGTGAACCGGCTGGCGAGGCCTTCGCCCTCGACGCGCCACAGCGGGACCATCGTGCCGCTTGTGACAAAGCCCACGGCCCGAGCGCCCGCGTGAAGGGACGCGCCGGCCCGCGCGACGGTCTTGTCCAGCAAGGCCAGCGGCATGACCGTCCTCGGCAGGTCGCCGATCAGCGAATAGTCGCCGAAGGCGAACCGCCGCATCGCTTCGTACTGGCGCGCAAGCTGTTCTCTGCCGACGTAATCGCCCTTCAGCGGCGAAAAGCTCACGGCGAACCTCGCCAGCGGGCAGGCCATGATGGGGATTTCCTTGCCCTCCGGGTCCCTCCCCAACTCATGGCCGTAGAGGGGCAGCCCCGCCTCCAGGCGAAGCGTGTCGCGGGCGCCCAGGCCGACCGGATGCGCCCCGGCCGCCACGAGCATGTCCCACACCTCGCCGGCCGCCTCGCGCGGCACGAAAAGCTCGAAGCAGATCGGCTCGCCCGTGTATCCCGTCCGGCCGACCATGATCTGCCTGCCCCGGATCGCCGCGACGGCCAGCGAGTTGCGCCTGGGCTCGATATCGATCTTGCCGCCATCGACGACCTTGAAGAGCATCTCCTTCGACCGCGGGCCCTGGAGCGAGATCATGGCCAGCCCTTCGGAGCGGTCGGCCATCTCCACGTTCCTGAACTTCGGCAGCAGCGTCTTGAAGTGCTCGATATCCTTTTGCCTGTTGGCCGCGTTGACCACAAGCAGGTACTGGTCCTTGAGGAACCTGTACAGGTACGCATCATCGACCGCGCCGCCGCGGGCGTTGGGGATCATCGTGTAGTGGGCCTGCCCAACGTCCAGGGCGGCCGCGTTGTTTGTCAGTGCGTGCTGGAGGAACTGGATCGCCCCCGCCCCGCGGAAGACCAACCGCCCCATGTGCGACACATCGAACAGCCCAGCCTCCCGCCGGGTCAGCAGGTGCTCCTCCACGATGCCCGTGGGATACTGCACCGGCATCTCCCAGCCGCCGAATTCGACCATCTTCGCGCCTAGGGCGATGTGGCGATCGTGAAGAACCGTCTTTCGCAGTGCTTCCATGTCAAGAGCTCAATATTCAGTATTCAACACTCAGTTCTCAATGCTCAAGTAGGACTCCGCCGTTGGCGCAGACTTGAACATTGACCATTGAATATCGAATACTGGTTGTTTCCTTTTCTCGCCGTCTATCGCTCCACGAACCCTTTCAGCTTCGTCAGTCCTTCCTCGATGTCTCCCGCGTCGATGCCCGAGTACGCCAGGCGGATGTAGAACTGCGTCTCGCCCGCCATTGGCCTTCCGAAGTGCCGGCGCGTACAGAATGATACGCCCGTCTCGCGCAGGCACGCGCTCCTTATCTCCTCGTAGTCCTCGAAGCCCTTGGCCTTCATCAGGCCGGTGACATTGGGGAACAGGTAAAACGTCGCCTCCGGCCGAAAGCACCGCACGCCGGGGATCGTGTTGAGAATCCGCACGGCCTTGTCGCGCCGCTCTTTGAGCATGCGGATGATTGCCTGACAAGGCGCCTGGTCGCCTGTCAGCGCGGCGATCGCGCCGTATTGGATGAAGTGGTTGGAGCACGACTCGGCGTTGACGTTGAGCTTCGCGATCACGTCGACCAGTTCCTTGGGGCCCACGGCCGCGCCCAGCCGCCAGCCGGTCATCGCGTACTTCTTGGAGAAGGTGTACAAGATCAGGCACCGCTCCTCCATTCCGTCCAGCGACGCCAGCGAACGCGACCTGCCGCTGTAGCGAATGTCGAAGTACGCCTCATCGCACAGGACCAGCAGGTCGTGCCGCCGCACCAACTCCGCCACGCGCTCCATCTCCCGCGCGGACGCCTCGGCACCCGTGGGGTTCTGGAGGTCGTTGAGCACCAACAGCCGCGTGCGCGGCGTGATGAGCCGCTCCATCGCGTCCAGGTCGATCTCGAAATTGTCCTTGCCCTCGCGATACGAGTACGGCACGGCCTTGCCGCCGTGAAACTCGATCTGCGACTCGTAGATCGGGTAGCCGGGGTTAGGGTAAAGCACTTCGTCGCCGAAGTCCATCGCGGCCTGAATGAACTTGCCGATGGTGGGCTTTCCGCCGGGCTGGATGGCGACGTTGTCGATGGTGTAGTGCGTTCCCCGTCCGCGGTTGACCTCGGCGGCGATGAGTTCGCGGAGCGGCGCGATGCCGGCCGTGGGACAGTAGCCGGTCTTGCCATCCCTCATCGCGCGGATGGCGGCCTCGATGATGTGGCCGGGCGTCGGGATGTTCATGTCGCCAAGGTGAAACGGATAGACGCGGTTTCCTTTGGCCGCCCAGGCCGCCGCCTCCGCCGACACCGCGAACGCCGTCTCGCTTCCCAACCTGGCAAGTCTTTCCGCAAGTCGCATGAGAACTCCTTTGCTCAGTTTACGACGTTAATGGGCCTGCCCGCGATGAACGCGGCGATGTTGTCGGCCGTGGTCTTCATCAGCCGCCGCCGGGCCTCAAGCGTTGCCCAGGCGATGTGAGGCGTTATGGTGCAGTTGCGAGCCGACAGCAGCGGGTTGTCAGCGGAAATGGGCTCGGCCGAGACCACGTCGACCGCCGCCCCGGCGATAGCCCCGGCGTTCAGCGATTCGGCGAGGTCCGCCTCGTTCACCAACGGCCCGCGAGAAGTGTTGATGAGAACTGCATCCTTCCTCATCATCCCCAGCAGGCGGCGGTTGACCATGCCCTTGTTCTCGGCCGTGAGCGGGCAGTGCAGCGAGACCACGTCGCAGGAGGCAAATATCTCCTCGATGGACTTGAAGGCGAAAGGTTGATACTTCGGCGGCGCGCCGCGCACGGTGTCGAACGCCCAGACCTCCATGCCGAAGGCGTGGGCCAGCTCCCCCACTCGCCGGCCGATGCGGCCGAAACCGACCAGGCCCATCCGCTTGCCGGCCAGCTCGACCAGCGGAGATTGCCAAAAGCAGAAGTCGATGCTCCGCGTCCAGTCACCGCGATGGACCGCGTCGCTGTGGTTGCTGACGTGGTGGCACTTCTCCAGCAGCAGCGCGAAAACGAACTGCGCGACCGAATCCGTCCCGTAGACCGGCACGTTGGACACAGGTATCCCCAGCTTGCGGGCGGCGGCCGTATCAACGATGTTGTAGCCCGTCGCCAGGACGGAGATGAACTTCAGGCCCGGCAGTTGCGCCAGCGTCGCGGCGGACAGGGGCGTCTTGTTCGTCAGGATTACCGCCGCGCCCCTGGCGCGAGCGAGTATCTGCTCTCCCGGCGTCCGATCATACACGGTCAGGTCGCCGAGCTTCTCGACATCCATCCAGGGATTATCGCCTGGGTTGACAGTGTATCCGTCAAGCACGACTATCCGCATGAGTCACCTTCCGTTGGAGCCGCCGATGGCGGCGGATCGACATGATCTGCCGGAACTCGGCGCGCGAGGCCGCGCGTATGCTATGGAGTCTTGGGGAATGACAGCAGCATAGCCGCATCGTCACGTTCGCATCCTCTGGCGACATTCGCAGGGCCTTGCCGGCAGCGACCCCTGTCCTGGTACCTGAGAGATCGGCCCCGGCGGGGCCTTACCCCTTCGGTAGATGCGGCTCTCCAGAGGTTCTCTGTGCGCCCGCCGCGGCGGGCGTCGGCCAACGTCCTTTTGCCTGAGAGTTTCGGCCCTTTTCCAAACAGCGGCCTTGCCCCTTCGGCGGTCCCGGCGGGACTCTCTCCGTTGGCGAGGCCGTTTATAGACGGATGGCTCGCGGGAGTCAAGCCCTTTGCGGCTGCAAGCACCATCACCCAGTCTCGGCTGGCCCGCGGCCATCAGACAAAGGCGGGGGTTGGCCCGAAGAAGTCGCGGACCCCGTTCCGCCAGGCGATCTTCTCAAGCGTTTCGGGGCTCAGCCGAGCATCGACCAGTATTTTTCGCCAGGGGCGATAGGCGTGCTCGATGTTCCACGGCCGGTCCGCCGGGCGGTTCTCCGGTATGCCCAGGTCCGGGCCGATGTAGAGCTTGTCGGCGTGCTTCTCCAGGAGCCTGCGGTTCGTCTCGTGGTCGCCGTTGGCCAGCGTATTCCGCAGGTCGACGCGGATGTCGGGAAACGTGCTGAGCAGGCGGTCGAACTCCTCCGGCGTGTCGTGATTTCCGCTGTGGCAGATGATGAAGCGTATGTCCTTGTGGCCGGCGAGCCACCGGTCGCGGGCGGCATATATCTGCTGCTTCGTCACGCCCGTCGTCGCCGATGCGAAGCTCCTGCCCGGGTCGGCCAGATGCGCGGAGACCCAAAGCCCAAGGTCCGCCACGGTCCGCCAGACCGGCTCCAACCGCTCGTCGTCGACCATGGCCGGCGTCCCATCGGCGAAGCGAGCGAACATGCCCAGGTCCTTCCACACCTTCAGGCCCGTCGCGCCAAGCTCGGCGTATCGGGGCAGGTCGTCGCACAGCCGGCGGATGAAACCGTCGGGGTCGGCGGCGAATCCCATCCAGTCGGGCCAGTAGAACTGTGCGAAGCGGAAGAAAAGGCCCTTGTCGCGACAGGCCTTCAGGAACTCGGCGTAGTCGCCGTGATAGACGAAGTTGTACTGCGCCGAGGCCGCGCCCCACAGGTTGATGCCGCCAATGACGCCGCACTCGCCGTAGGACGCCATCGTCTCGTCAAGATGAGTCTGGCAGTAGTGCATGTGGCCGTCGAAGAGGGGAAAGCTCCGCTTGAACTCACTGATCATGCCGATCTCCTGACTGGTTTCGTCCTCGATTGCGCTTGTCCACGGACATCCCGCACTTCATCTCCTGCCGCACAGCATCGACCGCGGCAGACTGCTCACCCGGGAACTGGCTATTCCCATCCGGGGCGCGCTGCGATACCATGCCGCGGCGGCGCAGGAGCGGACAGGTTACCGCAAATCACACTGACATTGAAAGGATTCAAGGGCTATGGATCGTTCCAGGTCGCCCAAAATCGTGGTCATCGGCGCAGCAAGCAGCAGCTTCAGCGGACTCCTGGCCAACCTCATCTCCGCCGACGGCCTGGACGGGGCCGAACTGGCGCTGGTCGACATCGACGCCGAGGGCCTGGAAATCATGGCGGCGCTCGGCCGGCGAATGGCGAGCGAATGGAGACGCCGGACCACCGTCACGGCCGCCGACCGGGCCGCTGCGCTTCGCGGGGCCGACTTCATCATCACCACAATCGCGGTCGGCGGGACGACCACCTGGCGGCAGGACGAGGAGATTCCGGCCAAGCACGGCTACTACGGCCACTCGGTCGATACGGTCGGCCCGGGGGGCCTCTTTCGCGGCCTGCGGCTCATACCGCCGATACTGGACGTCTGCCGCGACGTGGAGCGGCTTTGCCCGGACGCCTGGTTGATCAACTACTCCAACCCGATGCCGGGCATCTGCCGGGCGATCAGGAAGGCGACGCGCGTCAACGTCGTCGGCCTGTGTACGGCCGGCTATCTGCCGCGGCAGGTGGCGCGGTTCCTGGAGATCGACGAGTCCCGCATCGAGGTCATCTCCGCCGGCGTCAACCACTGGGTCTGGGCGCTGAAGGTCCTGGTCGATGGAAGCGACTTCACCCCTCAGTTCAAGGACAAGATGCGGGCGATGCACGCGAAGGGCTACTCCCGGTCCAGTCTGGAACTGATGGACGTCTTCGACTACTGGCCGATGCCGGGGGCGAACCACGTGGCCGAGTTCTTCCCCTACTTCTACGGCCCCGACACCGACGGCCGGGACGACGTGAAGAAATACCCCATCCGGGAGGGACACGATTTCGACGAGCGCGTCCGCAAGGTCGCCAGCCAGCGCGAGACGCTTCGCCGCCAGGGCGCTGGCCTGGAGCCGCTGGGCCACAAGGCGGAGGAGGCGGCCGACGAGGCCGTCCGGATGTTGACCTCGATATGGACCGGCGGACGCACCCGGCACTACGCCAACGTGCAGAACGACGGCCTGGTGCCCAACCTCCCTGACCACGTGATCGTCGAGGTGCCTGTGATCGCGGATGCCGCGGGCATTCGCGGCCTTCCCGTCGGCCCCCTGCCGGACAGCGTGGTGGGCATCGTGCAGGCCCGCTGCGCGTACTACGAACTGCTGGCCGACGCCGCCATCCACCGGTCGAAGCACCTTGCCCTTCAGTGCCTGATGAACGACAACCTGACGACCTCCATCCCCAGAGCCAAGGCGTGCCTGGAGGAAATGTTCGAGGTGCAGAAGGAGTTCCTGCCCGGATACAAGTAGAGGATCGCCATGTACGCCATCCTGAAGTTCGACGTCGAGGACGTCTACTACCCGCCCGAATATCGCATCGACGACATCCCCGGCTGGCTTGCGCGGATCATGACCGAGGAGGGCCTTCGCGGGACGTTCTGCGTCACCGGCGAGAAGGCCCGCACCATGAAGGACCGCGGGCGGAATGACGTGCTGGAGGCGATGGCCGCTCACGACATCTTCTCGCACACTCAGGGCAACGTGCGCCCGCTCATCCCGGAAATCCTCCAGGACAAGGGCTGGGACGACGGGGTCGAGGCCATGCTGGCCTACGAGGCCAAGGCGGCGGCCGACATCCGCTACGCCTTCGGCCGCGACCCGGCGGGCTTCTCGCGGCACAACTGCTACACGGGCGCACAGCACGTCGCGGCGGCCGCGCGGCTGGGACTGCCCTATCTGGAGGCCATCGCGTGGGCGGGCCAGAACCGGCAACCGCTGTGGTACGCCGGGGCATTCTCCCTGAACACGCCAAACGACCCGATGTTCGGCGGCTTCGACACGATCTACACATGCGACGCGGCATTCGAGGCGCAGTTGGCCAAGCTAAGGCCGTTCATAGCCGAGTGCGCCGCCCAGAACGTCGAGTTCGTGACGCTCTTCGGCTGCCATCCGGTGCGGGTGATGGCCCACGGCTGGCTGGAGCACTACACGCTAGGCGGCGGGATAACTCGTACGCCGCGGGAAGTCGGCTGGCTCTACGCCCTAAAGCCGCGCGAGCTGGAAGAGGTCGCCAAGGCTAATTTCCGGCGGCTGTGCAAGGCGATCAAGGCGTTGGACGGACTAAAGCTGATCGGGGCCGTCGAGGCGGCCAAGCTGTTCTCGACGCGGCCCGGCACGATCTGCCGGGATGAACTGGCCGCCTACGGCCAGCAGCTCGACCAGGCCCAGGAGCCGGTGCTGCACACGACGTTCTCGCCGGCGGAGCTCGTGGTTGGGTTCGCCGAAAGTCTACTCTACGCCGAGGAGCACGGCGACCTGCCCTACGAGACCATCCGGCGCGACGTGCTTGGGCCGAAGACCCGGCCGGTGACGGGGCGGCAGGCCGACCTGGTCACGCACGAGCAGCTTGTCGCGATGAGCCGTGAGCTTGTCGATCACGTCATGGCGGAGGGACACCTGCCCGGCAACCTGCGCCTGGACGGCCTGCTGGTGGGCCTTGGGCAATACGCGGTCGCGGCCGGGCGCAGTTACGCGGCGCTCGCGCGGTACGAGAAGTACGCTCGCCTGCGCATCCTGGACACCGCGCGTTATCCCGCCCAGGCCATGCGGATCGACAACTGGATTCGCCATTGTGTGCAGGAGCACCGGCCGTACGGGCCGGACTTCACTTGCGAGAAGCTGGCGGAGCATGCCCGGCTACAGGCGTGGACGATCAAGCCGGCCTGGCTCCATCCGCCGCGCGGGCCGGCTGGCGGCGATGCGCGAATATGGCCCTGGCGGCCGAAGGCATGAAGAGGGTCCAGATGTCGAAGACATTCGGCAAGATGACCCACCGGCCCCAACACTGAGGAAGCGCGAATGACATTTTCCCCGACAGTGGTTGCCAGGCTCCAGGAATTGTTGGCCGCCATCAAAGGATACGGCGACCCGCGCCGGGCCGCGGGCGAATGGAAGCAGGTGTACAAGCTGCTGAAGGATACCGAAGTCCCCGCCGGGCGAGTGACGGGGGTCGTGGGCATGCGCGATGTCGCCGGGCTTGCGGCGATAGTTGATGAGCTGCGCTCCCCGGCAGGGGTCGCGCCAGTCGATGCCCCCGATGAAGAAACGTGCAGGAAGGCGTTACAGGCGTTCCGCAAACGGCTGTCGCTGACTGTCCTGGACGAGCAGTCCAAGCTCGGCCGCGGGCCGCTGACCAAGGGCGCCGGCCCAAGCGCGGCCATTGTCCCGCCCAGCGAATGGCCCAGGTCGGTCTGGGATGAACTGGTCCGCCAGGGCAAGCTTCGCTGCATCGGCCACGGACTGTACGAACTGACGAAGCAGTAGCCCCCCCCTCCCCGCAGGGGGCGCGCATAGCCTCACCGTCTGACGGCGGCCGGGACAGACGCCGGCGCGCTGGCCGCGGCCGGCGCTGACAGCAGAGGCACAACCTTGTAGTCGATCCCATCCGGTCCAACGCGGACGATGCCGTACGTCAGTCCCCGGTCATCACGGACCTTGGCCGAGCCGGACACGACGTAGGTCGTGTAGGTCTTGTGGGCCGTCTGAATCGTCTTGTGCAGGTGGCCGGCGAATACCGCCGACACTTTGTACTTGTCGAACAAGGCCTCAAGAGCGGCATTCCCCTCGGGCGGGTGGTGCATGACCACCAGGATGTACGTCCGGCCATTTCGTCGCGCCGTCTTCAGCGTGTCCTCAAGCCAGGACACCTGCGGCGCGGACAAGTCTTCAGTGTCAAGGCAGACGAACTCGCAGTTGTTGTGAGTGAGGGCGTAGTACTCCCTGCCGAACCGGCTGCGGAACTGGGCCAGGTTGTCGTGGTTGCCGGGCACGGGCCAGATGGGGACTCTGCACGCGGCGAATGCATCATCCAGGGCCTTGAGTTCGGCCGGTATCGTGCCGCCGTGGACAAGGTCGCCGGCCATCACCAGGAACGCCGGCTTGAGCTGGTTGACCTGGTCGATGAAGAGCCGCAGGCGCTTGGCCGTCCCCGGCAGGTCTGGGGAGCCGAGTTCGCTGTCGCCGCCGTGGATGAAGACGAACGGCGCGAATCGGGCCGGGCCGCTGGCCGGGCGTGTGGCCGGTTCGGCGGCGCGGGCCTGGGGCGAGCGGCGCGCAGGCGCCGACGCGGGCCCCGCAACGGGATCGCCGGCCCGGCCCTGGCCGAGGACAAGGAATACGATAGTCGCCGTCACCACTGCCGGAACGAATCTGTTCCTCGTCATCGGCGCTCCCTGTCTGGCCGGGGCCGAGCAGGCGCTTGTGCGCGAGATTGACCTGCCGGTCGCCAGTTCGCCTGTCATACCGCAGGATGGTATTTCGTCAAGCTGAAATCAGGAGCGCGAAATGGGCGAACCAGCGTGCAAGCCTTGGAAGCCATACTTGTTGACATGGCCGAATGAGCTCGCTAAATCTCTTGTGCATGATACCGAAGTGGCTATCGGCAGTCCGGGGCAGTATGCCACCGTACATGGGCGTCGTCCTGGGGGTCCTCCCCATCGTGTTGCTGTGCGTCCTGTGGTGGTATGTGACGGCCGGTGCGCCCGAGGAGCGGATCGTCAACCGCTACACCTTGCCGGCCCCCGGCGAGGTCTTCCAGCTCGACAGCAGCGACGCGAACGAGGGCCTCACGCCGGGCGCCTTGGTGCATCACCTGCTGCTCAGCCTCAAACGAGTGGCCCTGGGCTACCTGGTGGCGGTGGCCGTCGTCGTGCCGCTGGGAATCCTGATGGGTTCCTTCTCCTCCATCCGGGCGATGTTCTCGCCGCTCGCCACGGCCAGCGGCTACATCCCCATCGCCACGCTGGTGCCGCTGACCTTCGCGTGGTGGGGCATCGATGAGAAGCAGAAGGTCTACTTCCTGGCTATCGCCTTCGGCATCTATCTTTTGCCGACCGTCATACGGGCGATCGACGGCGTTCCCGACATATACTTGCGGACGGCGAGCACGCTGGGGGCATCGCGGCTTCAGCTTGTGCTGCGCATCCTGGTCCCGGTGGCGCTGCCGGACATCTGGCAGGGCATGAGGCTGGCCTTCGGGGTGGGCTGGACGTACCTGGTGCTGGCCGAGGTCGTCGTCCGCAACGGCGGGCTTGGGGACGTGATCGAGATGTCCCGGCGGCGGGCCAAGCCGGGCCAGGTGTTCCTCATTATCATCCTCATCACGCTGGTGGCGTGGGTCGCCGACCTGGTCTGGGTGTACCTGGGAAGGCTGCTGTTCCCCTACAAGAAGGCGAGCAAATGAGCGAACCAGCCCCCGCCGGCGAATTGCCAGTCGTCGAGTGCCGGAACGTCACCGTCCGGTTCGACGAGGCCACAGCCCTCATGGACATATCGTTCAGCGTCCCGTCGTGCCCCGGCAAGGGCAACTTCATCACGATCATCGGCCCCAGCGGGTGCGGCAAGAGCACGCTGCTGAACCTGCTGGCCGGCCTGCTGACGCCGACATCCGGCGAGATACTGGTGGACGGCCGGCGGATTTCCGGGCCGGGACGCGACCGCGGCATGATCTTCCAGCAGTACAGCTCCTTCCCGCACCTGACGGTGCTCGGGAACGTCCTGTTCGGGATGAAGATCAACAGCGGCCAGATGCGCCTCACGGGCACGGAGCGCCTGGACCGCGCGATGACCCTCATCAGGCAGGTGGGGCTCGACGGCCACGAGCACAAGTACCCGCACCAGCTCTCCGGCGGGCAGCAGCAGCGGGTGGCCATCGCCCGCACGCTGGCGCTGGAGCCGCGAATCCTGCTGATGGATGAGCCGTTCTCCGCGCTGGACGAGCCGACCCGACTGGAGATGCAGGAACTGGTGGTCGAGCTGTGGTTTCGCATCCACCCGACGATCCTCTGCGTGACGCACAGCGTGGCCGAGGCGGTCTACCTGGGCGAGCGCGTGTGGATCTTCTCGAAGGGACCAGGCCAGATTGCGTTCGATATCTCCGATTGCATCCCGCCCTCGCCGGGCATAGCGCCGCTGGTGGCGCAGGATCGGCCGGACTTCAAGAACGCCACGCGGGTGGTCACCGAGGCGTTCAGGCGCGTCAGCAACGGCGCGACGATGGGCTAGGGCGACGGGACCTCGAAGCTGGACGAACTGAACGATGCGATTGAGGGATTACATCAAGGCCGCCTTCAACGCCCGGCCGGCGGGCATGTTCGTGGCGCCCAACTGGGTCGGCGTCGCGGTGTTCGGCCTGCTGGGCCTGCTGAACCCGGGCTTCTGGGTGCTGGGGCTGGGGCTGGAGTTGGGCTACCTGTACATGATGTCGTTCAACGGTCGGTTCCGCCGGCTTGTGGATGCTCTGGGCCAGAGCCGTTCGCAGCGCCAGTGGCAGGACAAGCAGGACAAGCTCCTGCGCCAGCTTGCGCCGGAGGATCAGGAGAGGTACATGAGCCTCGCCGGGCGCTGCCGCGCGATCCTCCAGCAGCAGGCGGTCGACGGAGAGACAGCCGGCGTGGCCGCACAGGGGCAGGGGCTTGGCAGGCTGCTGTGGATATACCTGCGGCTGCTCCTGATGCGGCAGTCCATCGCGCGCGTGCTGAGGGAGTCGGCCGGACGCGACACCGATAGCCGCCCGCTCGACGAGCAGATCAAACGGCTCTCGGACCGGCTGGAGAAGGAGACCCTCAGCGACGAACTCCGCAAGAGCCTCACCGGGCAGGTCGAAATCCTGCGCCAGCGCCTGGACGGCCAGGAGCAGGCCCGGCAAAAGCAGGCCTTCCTCGACGCCGAACTGACGCGGATCCAGGAGCAGGTCGAGCTGATCCGCGAGCAGGCAGTGCTGACGACGGACCCGATGGCCGTCTCCCAGCGGATCGACCAGGTGGCCGCCACGCTGGGCGGGACGACACAGTGGATCCGCGAGCAGCAGCAGGCGTACGGCCAGGTGGAGGACCTGCTCGTGGAGCCGCCGCCAATCCTGTCGCCACCGAGGCAGGCCGAGGGACAGCAGCAGTAGGCGGTGCATGTCCGCAATGGCGGCATTTGTGACATCTCAGACGGTTGACAGGCCGCGCGGACGGCCTTACGTTGTGTTCAACTTTTCGTGCGACAGCCACCGGTGAGCGAGAATGGCCGCGAACCTGAAATTGCCCGCCTGGGCGCAGGAGATGCACGACCTGTTCAAGTCCGGGTCGGTCGCGCAGTTCATCATCCACGGCAACATCTTCGACGTGGTGCCGTGCGCATCGACTAACGGCGGCCCAAGCCGCCTTTTGCCCCTCAAGGCGTTCCTCAACGAGGTGATGTTCGACGGCTACGACGTCGTCCTCCAGTACGACCGCAGCAAGGGCGTCAGGGCGATAAAGGGCGCGGAGGACTGGGGCGACTGGCTCCAGCAGGTAACCGGGACCGAGGCCCGCGCGATTGCCCAACTGCCGCCCACGAGCATGGCCCTGGAGATGATCGACCGCTACCTGCTGCGAACGCTCAACCTCCAGGCCCTGTCGGCGAAGGAAACCAAGCGCAGCACGAAGATCGCCGTCGTCATCGACTTCTCGGAGTTCGTCGTGCCGCACGGCGAGGCGCTCCAGCTTGGGGGCGACTTCAGCTCCAACGTCGTCAAGGTGCTCTCGTGGGCGAACGACCCGGCCATCCTCCAGTCGAACATCGTCACCGTCCTGCTGACCGAGGGTCTGCACGACCTCAACGACCTGATCGTGGAGAATCCCCACGCCTCCAAGCTGCGGATTCCGCTGCCCGGCGAGGACGAGATGCTCGAGTTCACGCGAATCCTGGCCGAGCAGAAGTTCCCCGACCTGGCCGCCAGGTGCGACGTGCCCATCGAAGTCCTGGCCCGGCGGCTGACCGGCCTGTCGCGGGTCGGCGCGCAGACGGTCATCAGCCTGGCGCTCAACAACGGCCGGCGGATCACCGCCGACTACCTGATGCGGACCAAGAAGGACATGATCGAGCGCGAGTGCCAGGGGCTGCTGGAGTTCCTGGAATCGCCCTTCACGCTGGACAACGTGGCCGGCCACGAGGCCGTGAAGGCCTGGCTGCGCGACGACGCCCAGCTCCTCCGCAAGATGGCGCTGCACGCCCTGCCGATGGGCTACCTGATCGCCGGGCGGATCGGCACGGGCAAGACCTTCCTGGTACAGTGCTGGGCGGGGGAACTCGGCATCCCCTGCATGGTGTTCAAGAACTTCCGCGACAAGTGGGTCGGCGCCACCGAATCGAACCTGGAGAAGATCTTCTCCATCCTCCGCGCGCTGGGGCAGGTGGTGGTCTTCGTCGATGAGGCAGACCAGGCCGCCGGCCAGCGTGAGGGAGGCGAGGGCGACAGCGGCCTTTCCGGGCGGGTCTACGCGATGCTGGCCAAGGAGATGTCCGACACCCGAAACCGCGGCAAGATACTGTGGGTCTTCGCGACGTCGCGGCCGGACCTGCTGGAGGTGGACCTGAAGCGCCAGGGAAGGCTGGACGTACACTTCCCGCTCTTCGGGCCGCAGACGGCCCAGGAGATGCGGGACCTGCTCCTGGCGGTGGCCAAGAAGCTCAAGTTCCCACTCCAGGCGTCCGACGTGCCGGAGCTGCCCCAGGACGTCATGCTGGGCGGCAACGAGGTCGAGGGCGTGCTAGTCCGCGCGCTGAGGCAGTTCGAGCTGTCGGGCGAGCCGCGCAAGCCGCTGAAGGACATCCTGGGCGAGGTCTTCCGCGAGGTCCGCCCCAGCGCCTTCACCCGCAAGCTGGAGTACATGGACCTGGCGGCCGTCAAGGAGTGTACCGACGTCCGCTTCCTGCCGGAGCGGTTCCGCGGAATCGGCCCGGAAGAGCTCGAGAAGCGCCTGGACGAGTTGCGGAGGTTTGTCTGAGCTATGGGACTCATCGACTCACTGATAAACTTTGGCGGCAAACTGGGAGTGCTCCGGCTGGTCTCGACCACCGCGCCCGCCGCGGCGGGCAAGATCCCCACCCGCAGGGTGACGCTCAAGGACCTGGCCACCGAGGTCCGCGCGGAGGAGGTCCGCCTGCTGGCCGACCTGCCGGCGGAGCTATCGGTGGAGTTCGCGAAGGTCTTCGAGGCGGCCGGCATCAAGACGCCCCACCACGGTTGGACCGTGGAGCGGCTGGCCAGGGCGCTGGACGCCCCGCCCTACAAGGGCATGGCCCGTGAGGCAGCCCAGAAGGCCTTGCTGGAAATGCTGGCGGCCGACGGCGCCCACGTCCACGAGGTGGTACAGGACGCCGTCGCCCGCGACAAGGCCCTGGACGCCTTCGAGGAGTTCGCCCACAAGAAGTGGGAAGGCCGCACCACGTCCAGGCAGCTCAAGATCGCCGACATCGAGACGCAGATTCAGGCGCTTCAGGAACAGTGCGCGCACCTGCGCTCCGAGGACCAGGCGGACAAGGCGCAGTGGGATGAATGGCGCGGCCGCAAAGTGCAGTGCGAAAAGGACATGGCCCGGGCGGTCGGCTACCTCGTGCATGACCCGGTGGTTACGACCGATGAGCAGGCCGCGAAACTGGCGGGCCATTGACGGGTGTTTACGAGTTGTGCTATCTGACAAGGCTGGTATACTCCTAACCCGGAAAGGGCACCATCATGGGGCTTTTCTCAAGGATCGGCAGGCTGTTCCGCGGCTTTTTCGGGCTGTTCATCAGAGGGCTTGAGGAGCGGAATCCCGAGGCACTCATGGAGTCGGCGCGGGATGAGTTCCGCACGAAGATGGCGCACTACAACGAGGCCCTGGCCCGGATGGCGGGCATTGCCGAGCGGCTCAAGAGGCAGATCAAGATGAAGACCACGCGCGCCCAGGACCTGGAGCGCCGGATCCTCGCCAACCACCGGGCCGGCAACATGGATCTGGCGGGCAGTCTCGCGCGCGAGCTTCAGGAGCTCAAGGCGGACCTGACCACCGACACTCAGGAGCTCACCGAGACCGAGGACGCCTACCAGGCCAACCTGCGCCAGGCCAAGGTCACGCAGAAGGAATTCGAGGACAAGATAACGCGTATGGAGCGCCAACTGTCGCAGGTGAAGGTCAAGGAGGCGCAGGCCGAGGCGGCCTCCGGACTGTCCAACGTCGCGTTCAGCGTCGGCGACCTGGGCGACACGATGAAGAGCGTCGAGGACATCCTCAACAAGCGATACGAGCAGTCTGCCGGCAAGGCCCGCCTGGCCAAGGACATGGTCAACATGGACCAGGTCCAGGAGAAGGAGACCGAGCGCAAGGCGATGGAGCAGGCCGCTCTGGCCGACTTCCTGGCGACCCAGGGCATCCAGGCCCCCGCGCCGGCCGGAGCCGAGATGCCGCCGGCCGCCAAGGAGATCGGCCCCACTCAGCAGGCGGGGCAGGCCGGCGCATAAACGACAGACAGTACCGTGGGCTTACCACGCCCACTCTTGTGAATCGTCCGAAGCTTCGCGGGCCTCTTTGACAAAAAGACCCGCCTTACACGAGGTGAACCATGGCGGAAGAAGGCGCTCGATTGACACCGTTCGGGAAGATCATCTCCCTGGGGCTGATCCTGGCGCTGGTGGCGGCCGGGGGGTATATCGTGGTCAGCAAGTACACCAACCTGCTTGGCGGCGGGCATACGCCCAGGGGCGCCCCGCCCGGACCTGTGGTGGAGGAACCGGCCAACGCGACGGGGCTTACCACCGTCAAGGAGTACAAGTACGTCGCAGCCGAGAAACTGCCTCCCGTCAAGGGCACCAGCGCCTACGAGTGGGACGCCAACAACAAGGTCCTGAAGTTCTCCTACAACGTCTGGTCGGGGTGGCTGCCGGTCATCGCCGCCAACCACGGCACCAAGCCAAACGCCGACAGCGTGTTCACCAAGAAGTACGGCTTCCAGGTGGAGTTAGTGCTCATGGATGACCCCGTGGCCGCCCGCGACGCCTTTGCCAACGGCAAGGTCCACACCCTGTGGGGCACGGTTGACATGTTCGTGCTCTTCGCGCCGGAGCTGCTGAAGGACTCCCGCTCGGCCCCGCGGATCGTCCAGCAGATCGACTGGTCAAACGGCGGCGACGGCATCGTCGTCCGCTCCGGCATCAAGTCCGTGGCCGACCTTAGGGGCAAGGCCATCGCCTTCGCGCAGAACTCGCCCAGCGAGTACTACGTGACCTCGCTGCTGCTGTCGGCGGGGATGCGCCCGTCGGACATCAAGCCCAAGCACACGGCCACCGCCTTCGAGGCCGCCGCCGCGTTCGTCGCCGACAAGAGCGTCGACGCCTGCGTCTCCTGGGCGCCGGACATATACAAAATCCCCGAGAAGATCACATCGACGCGAATCCTCTCCAGCACGGCCGACGCCAACAAGCTCATCGCCGACGTGTACGCGGTGCGGGCCGACTTCGCCCGCGACCATCCCGACGTGGTCGAGGGCCTGGTCGCCGGCATCTTCGAGGGAATGGACATGCTCAAGAGCGACCCGCGCCCGGCCTACAAGTGGATGGCCGACGCGTTCAACATGAAGCCGGAGGAGGTCGAGGGCATGCGCAACGACGCGCACGCGACGAACTTCGCGGAGAACGTCCAGTTCTTCCTGAACTCGTCCAACCCCACCAACTTCGAGCGCACCTGGCGGAACGCCTGCAACGTCTACCAGCAGCTCAACAGGATCGACGTCGCCTCGCCGTTCGACCAGGTGATGGACTTCACGTTCATCAAGAACATCGAGAAGCAGGGCACGTTCGCCCACCAGAAGGATGAGTCCGTGGCGACGTTCACGCCCGGCAGCTACAAGGCGATAAAGGCCGAGGCGCCCATCCTGACGCAGACCATCCGGATCAACTTCTACCCCAACTCGGACAACCCGTTCGAGCCCGCCCGCGACGAGGCCGGCAACCCCATTCCCGGCAAGCTCTATGACCCCAACGTCGCCGCCACGCTGGACCAGGTCGCCCGCCTGTCGGGCCAGTTCGCCAAGGCCGTCGTGCTCATCGAGGGGCACACCGACTCCAGCATGAAGGGGCGCGTCCCCGTGCAGGCGGTCAAGGACCTAAGCCTGGCCCGCGCGGAGGCCATCAAGCGGGCGCTCATCGACAAGTACAAGTTCGAGCCCAACAAGTTCATCATCGAGGGCGCGGGATGGGACAAGCCCGCGGATGAAAAGGACCCGGGAAACCATGCGCTCAACCGCAGGGTCGAGATCAGCGTTTACCCGCCGGAGCAGCAATAAGGGGATCCCCAACCGCGATAGATCGCGGTTGAGGACCCATAGGGCCGCCGGCAACACTGCCGCGCGTGTGGTGGCGGTGCTGATTGTTGTCATCGTGGCGCTGGCCATTGCCCTTCCCCACGGCGGCCAGCCGACGGGCCCGCAAGGCACTGTCGCCGTTGCGCCGGGCCGCGGCGACTCCGTAGTGCAGCCCATCAAGAACCCCATCGGCGAGGCCCTCAAACCCCCCGCCGGCATTGCCCGGCGGGACGGCGTCGCGGCCGCCGTCCTCATCGACACATCTGGCAGCATGTCCGAGCAGGTGTCTGACGGCAAGGGCGGGAAGAAGCCCAAGATCGACATCGCCAAGCGCTGCCTGGCTGATCTTGCATCCCAGGCCGAGACATTCGTCAAGAAGCACCCTGACAAGCCCTTCACGCTTGGCATCTACGAATTCAGCGGCCGGGGCGGGGAACTGTGCCGCGTCGTCATCCCGCTGGGGCCGCCTAACGCGGCCGCCGCCGACGCCGCCCTGAAGAGGATGATCCCATCCGGCGACACGCCCATCGGCGACGCCATGATCCGCGCCAAGCACGACCTGGACATGACCGGCATGAAGCGCCTGCACGTGCTGGTCATCACCGACGGCGAGAACAATCACGGCTACGCCCTGCCCGACGTGGTGGCGGCGATGAGCCGCCAGGACGAGGCGGACCGCGCGGCGATGTACTTCATCGCGTTCGATGTGGCCGCCTCCAAGTTCGCCGCACTGCGAAGCGCCGGCGCCACAGTGCTTGGGGCGTCCAATCAGACAGAGCTTCAGCAGACGCTGGATTACATCCTGACCGGCAAGATCCTGGCCGAGCAGCCCGAGACGCCCAAGAAGTAGCACGCCTACAGGCGTGCAATCTCGTCCCACACCGGCTTGAATACCGGAACTCCGAGACGAAGGCTGTCTTGACGCGCCTTCAGCGCACGCTCGCCGGGGTAGAGGATTGTATCCTCTGGACCGAGCGGCGCGGCCTCGTGAATATCGGCTACCACAGCGTCGGTGATGCGGCCGACCGCTTCAAGCCCGACAAGTCTGGCGGCGTCCAGTGCGATGAACATCTGGCTCAGCGACCGCTCTTTCCCGCTGGCCGTGACCTGAAATGTGGCCAGACCGCCCGACAGCGCCGCGGCAATCGCGTCCAGCATCAGCGCCAGGCCCGCGCCCTTCCAGCAGCCGATAGGCAGCGGCCGGCCGCCATGAAGGATCGCCGCGGGGTCGGCCGTGAGCCGGACCCGCGCGTCGTACCCGCCCGGCACGGGGCCATGCTCGCCGGACCGCAGCAGCGTGTCCAGCCGCCCCATCGAGTACTGCGACATTGCCATGTCCAGCACAAGGTGACCGCCCGGCCGAGGTACTGCAAACACGATGGGGTTATTGCCGAGCTTCACCCGCGATGAGCCCCAGGGCGGCATGCTCGCGCCGGCATTGGTCCAGCAGATGCCGATCATCCCGGCCTCGGCCGCCTGCCAGCCGTAGCTGCCCGCCCGCATCCAGTGGTTCGTCCGGCGCAGGGCCACGCACCCGATCCCGTGCTCGCGGGCAAGCTCTAGCGCGCGGGCCATCGACCGCCAGGCGTTGAGGGGGCCGGGGCCGAGCTGCCCGTCCCACTGCTCCAATGCGCCCAGCGCCGCAACGCGCACCGGCCGTGCGCGGGCGTCAGTACTCCCGTCCCGCAGCGACCTGACGAAGCTGGCGAAACGGTTCAGCCCGTGCGAAGGCACGCCATCGCGGCTGGCATCAGCGAACAGCCGGGCGCAGAGTTCCGCATCCTCAGGCGATAGCCCCGCGGCCGCCAGGACGGCGTTGAGCTTGTCAAGCACATCATTGTATGGCACGCGAATCACAGGTTCAGCCATGGCGTCAATGTCCTCCGAGAGCGGGCGTCGGATTGCACAGGCAAGTCACGCATGTCCAGCCGAGACGATCATGCCACCAAACGCCCGGCCGGGCAATCTTGTCCGCGCCCGGCGATGGTGGTAGTCTGCCGCGACGATTCCTATCCCACACACAAGGAGCGATGAATGACGGACATCTATCAAGGCAAGGTCTTCGGCCTGTTCGATCCTTTGCGAGTGGAGGACGGCCGTGACGCAATCGTGGTCCGCGGCACCACGTTCGGCCTGAAGGTCTCCAAGGCCAGCGGGCAGTTGGTCTCCGCTCAGGTGGAAGGGACGGAGTTCCTGGCCCCCGGCAGCGCCCTTCCCAGCCCGTACGTCGGCGTGTTTCCCGCGGATGAGAAAGGGGCCAGGACCACCGGCGGCGCAGACCGGCCGCGATTCGGCCACGAACTGGCGTGCGAGATCCATCCGCGGCTCTTCAGCGGCGGGCTCACGGCCGCCCATCGCCACGACGCGACGGACCGGCCGGCGGAGTCGGTCGAGGTGGCCCTGGCCCAGGACGACCGCGTGGTCATCCGCTCTCGCGGCCGGTACGGCGACACGCCGCTGCGGTGGGAGGTCGAGTTCGACATCGACGTGGACGGCCTGACCAAGGCGACAGTCCGCGCCGCGACGGAGGAGCCGCTGCTTCTGCGGTGGCACTGCTACAGCCACGCCATGATCGCGCCGGGGCCGGTGGAGTTCCTTGTTCCCTGGGCCGACACGGCGATGGCGCAGGTGACGGGCTTCGGCCCGCTGCCCGCCCGCTCGGTGCGGGGCGTGCCGGCCGGGGACCTGGTCTTTGGCGCGGGACTGAATCCCTACTTTCACCTGGGAAACACCATCACGGGCATCGAGTTCTCCAAGCAGGACTTCGACGACCGGCACGCCGGCTATCGCGACAGCGGCACGGTGCTGGAGGATGGCACGAAGGTCGATTTCGACACGGTGCTGACCGAGGATGGGCGCGAGCTGCGCCCGGCGGATTCGCGCGGCTGGCGGCGGCACTTCACGCAGTTGTACCGCCGGCCGCAGGGCTACGAACTGGAGGAGTTCGATATACGCAACACGACACTTGCCATGAATCCAGACAGGCCGCGCGAGCGGACGTTCTGGTTCCAGCTCACGCCCTGTAGGCACGCGCGCGAGGACCTTAACTCCTGCCGGGTGGTCTGGCCGGGCCCGCACCAGATACGCATGGTCCGCTGGTCGGGGCGGATGGATGAGTGGGCGCCGCCCAGCGACGAGCAGGTGCGCCTGTGGGCGCAACTGGGCGTGAACCTGATCGTCGGCGGGGCGAACTATTTCTCCGGCGACTACATGCACCCGACAGATCCGGACGGAACGAGGCATTTCCTCCAGACCGCGCACGCCTTCGGGATGAAGGTCATCCCGTACGTGACGTTCAACGACTTCAACTTCGCCGCGCCGCTCTACCAGGAGCACGGCGCGGAGTGGATGAACTCGCAGGACATCGAATTCAAGTGCGAGACGACGCTGATGTGCTTCGGCGCGCAGGGATGGCGGGAGCACTTCGAGAAGCAGATCGACTGGCTGCTGGCGAACTTCGAGTTCGACGGGCTGTACATCGACCATTGGGCCAACACCCGCCTGTGCAACAACCGCCTCCACGGCTGTGGCGGATACCAGATGCGGTTCGTGGTGGAGGGCTATCACGACATCGCGCGGAGGGCGCGGCGCGTGGTCGCGCGGCACACCGGTGGCAAGGGCGTAATGCTCCTCAACTCTGGGGACGATATCTTCAGCGGCGTCCTGAGCTGGTTCGACCTCCGCCTGATCGGCGAGAACATCGACCCCCGAAAGGTCCCCGCCCTGACGATCCGCAGTTCCTACGATCCCGATCGGCAGGGCATCGCCACGGTGGCCTACCCCAGCCGGTTCAAGCTGGATGAGAGCTTCCTCAACTTCGTCGTCTCGCACATGTTCTCGGTCCGCCTCCAGGTGCCGCCGGAGCGCATAGAGCAGTGGCAGGACCGTTGCCCCAGCCAGCCGTGGGATGGCTACAAGCGGTTCTGGGACATCTGGCGATCCTTCGACCTCAACCGCGCACGGCGGATATCGGCCTTCCGCTCGCGGGACCTGGCGCGCGTGAGCCACCCCGAGGCTCGCGTGACGCTTTACCTGCGCGACGGGCGCGTGCTGGTGGTGATAGGCATCGTGAAGCTTGTTGACCTGGCCGTCTCCGCCGGCGAGATCGACGCCGCCTGCGCCGGCATCAAGCGGGCGATGGAGCAGGCCGGTTTGTCCACATGGCTCAGCCAGGACCTCGTGACACACCTGCGGCCGCATATCCGGCCGGCTGGCGCAGCATCATCGATCAATACGGTTGAATCTGCGATTCGTGAAGGGGCGGGTAAGGAGACCGCCGCCCAGGATGCCACGTGGGACGATGTGCTCGAACTGCCGGACCTGAAGGCGCTAGGGCTGAATGAGGGTCCGCACGTAGTGCAGGACCTGCTCGCCCATGCATACGTGAACTGCCAGGATATCCATCGCATCCCCGTTCAACTGCACGCGTCCTTGCCGCGCGTGCTTCTGATCGAACCTAGCCGGGCCGCGCCGCGACTGGCGCACTTCACCGGCGCTGATGCCGTCGAGTCGGCTTGCCGGGACGGGCGGCTGGACTTCACTGTCTCCGCTGCCGAAGGCTCACCGCTGGCGCTGTACATCGATGCAGGAGGAGCCGAGGTCACGCCACAGACCGGCTTTGCCGCGGCCGTCCTGCCCGGCGGACTGGTCCAGGTCTCCGGGAACGTGCCGGCCGATGGGCGAGTCACCGTCCAAGTGGCGCGTGGAAAGGGATGATTCGGCGGCGGTGACGACTGTGGACATGCGCGTCGGTTAACAGTAAGCTTCTGCGTGAAAGGAGCCATACCATGAAGACCGTCGTCACGCTGTCCGCGTCGTTCGTCATCGCCCTTGGCGCCGTGCTGATTGCGCAGGACACGGCCGCGCCGCCGGCGACCGATTTCGGCAAGCCGCCCAAGCCCGCGGACCCGGTTGCGCCCAAGCTGGAGCAAGGCCAGAAGTGGATCTTCGCCTTCGCCAACTTCGCCAAGGACGACCGCACGCAGGAGCTGACAGACCTGGTGAAGCGCGGCCACAAGGCCGGCTACAACGGCATCCTGGTCAGCGACGTCAAGTTCGACAAGCTCCAACTGACGGATGACGCCTACAAGAAGCGGCTCCAGGCGTTCCGCAAGGTGTGCAGGGATGAGCAGGTCAAGATCGCGGTCCACGTCGGGGCCTACGGCTACAGCGACATGTTCCTGACGCACGACCGCAACCTGGCCGAGGGCATGCCCGTCCGCGACGCGACGTTCATCGTCAAGGGCGGCAAGCTCGTGCCGTTCGACGAGACGACCAGGCTTGTCAACGGGTCGTTCGAGGACGTCAAGGACGGCCAGCCCGTCGGCTGGCAACTCGACGGCGCGGGCACTACCTGCATTATCGACGAGAAGGACAAGACCGACGGCAAGGTCAGCCTCTGCATGAAGGAGGCCAAGAAGGCCGTCCGCGCCCAGCAGAAGGTCAAGCTCCAGCCATGGCACTACTACATCATCTCGGCCAAGTGCAAGACTCAGAAGTGGCCGCCCAGAGAGATCCGCCTCCAGGCGGTGGCGCCGGCAGCGGGCGCGCTGAACGCCCAGGAGGTGCATGCCGAGAAGACGATGGACTGGAAGACGCTGTACGCGAACTTCGACAGCCAGGACGCCACCGAAGCCACGATCCAGTTCGGCAACTGGGCCCCCGACGGCGGCACGGGCTGGTTCGACGATTGCAGGATCGAGCCGGGCGGCTTCATCAACATCATCCGGCGCGACGACCTGCCGCTGAAGGTAACAAGCGAGGACGGCAAGACCATCTACGAGGAAGGCAAGGACTTCAGTAAGGTCGAGGACCCCAAGTATCTCAACGACCCCAATCCCGGGTACTTTACGATTGGGCACGAGCAGCCGACGGTGACCATCCCCGCCGGGAGCAAGCTGAAGGAAGGGCAGAAAGTCCTCGCCAGCTACCACTTCGCCAGCGAGGCCGGCAAGGCCGGCCAGATGAACGTGTGCATGGCCGAGCCGAAGGTCTTCGACCTGCTCAAGGAGCAGGCCCAGTGGATGAAGGACAACGTGGACCCGGATGTGTACTTCATGGGCTACGACGAGATTCGCCACGCCGGGTGGGACGACTCCTGCGTCAAGAGCGGCAAGACGCCCGGCGAGCTGCTGGCCGACAGCGTCCGCAAGCTCACCGAGATCATCAAGGAAGTTGCGCCGGGCAAGCCAATCGCGACGTGGAACGACATGTTCGACCCCTACCACAACGCATCCCCCACCGCCAGGCACTACTACCTCGTCAAGGGTGTCGGCCCGTGGGCCAAGTCGTGGGAGGGGCTGTCGCCTGATGTCGTCATCTTCAACTGGCGGCAGAACAAGGTTGAGGGCCTGAAGTTCTTCGCCGACCGCGGACACCAGCAGATACTGGCCGGCTACTACGACAAGGACCCGGCCCGGATCGTCGAGTGGCTCAAGATGGGCAAGGATCTGCCGGGCATCATCGGCGTGATGTACACCACCTGGGTCAACAAGTACGACCAGTTGGAGGATTTCGCCAAGGCGGCCGACTCCGTTGCCAGGCCGTAGACCAGGCGACGTGCGAAAGACTATCTGGCGGCGACCTTCGCCAGCTTGGCTTCCTTGTCCGCATCGGCCAGGGCGTCCCATCTCCCGGGACAGCCGCCACAGCAGAAGGCGACCTTCTGCCCCTTGTAGGTCCGAGTGAGAGAATCAGGGGTGCTCAAGGGGTCGACCGCCCCGCCCATGATCGGGCATCGCGAGTTGACGATGCCGGCCGAGACGTTGGGGCCGGCCGGCGCGGCGGCGGGCGCGCCAGAGCCATGGCAGGATGCGCCGAACCCGCCGGAGGCCATCATCGCGTGATGGGGACATCCGCCGGCCGTGCCGCACCCGCCGGCCAGCAGCGCGATGCACATGAGGCCCACAACCGCGGCGCAGCCCGCCGCCACCACGACCACACGCTTGATCGTCTTCACAGTTGCCTCCCTGAAAACCATCTTCCTTATCCGGTCACCCGGCTAACACGCGTTCCTGCGCATCTGACCCAAGAACGTTTGCGACTTGACGAAGGTTCCGCCAGTGGCCTGGCGGGTGAGTGTGGACAAGCTACCACGCGAACGCCGCTTCCTCAACAATAATCAACTAATTCTATTGACATACTCGCCATCGCCGCTACCATACCCTTGTCGGCACTTCCTGGCCCGTGCGGCCGGAAGAGAAAGGAGTCCGCCGTGGAAGACTGCAATCTTGGCCTGTGCAACAACCCCGCCTGCCGCAAGAGGGTCCCCGCCGAGTTCTTCACCCGCGACGGGGCCACGTGGATCCGCAAGACGTGCCCCGACTGCGGCGTCACCGAGAGCCTGGTCAGCACCGACGCGGCCGTGTGGCAGGCCAAGCGGGACCTGTGGAACTACGTGCCCCCGGGCAAGCCGTGCAGCCTCCACTGCGACAAGTGCCAGGCCAACCACAAGCCCAACATCGTCTTCGTGGACGTCACCAACCGCTGCAACATGAACTGCCCCATCTGCATCGCCACGATCGGTGCGATGGGGTTCGACTTCAACCCGCCGCTGGACTACTTCGACAACATCTTCGCCGAAATCTCGCGCATCACGCCGCCGCCGGTGGTGCTGCTGTTCGGCGGTGAGCCGACCGTCCGCAACGACCTGCTGGAGATCATCCAACTGGCGTGGAAGCGCGGACTCAAGCCCCACGTGGTGACCAACGGCATCCGCCTGGCGGATGAGGAGTACTGCCGGAAGCTCTGCGAGGCCCGCGTGCCATTCCGCTTCGCCTTCGACGGCCGCAGCCCGGACATCTACGAGAAGCTCCGCCGCAACCGCGCCGCCTACGACAAGAAGATGAAGGCCCTGGCCAACCTGTCGAAGTACAGCCGCCGCAAGCACACGATCATCGCGACGGCCGGCAAGGGCTTCAACGACCAGTACATCGGCGACCTCATCCAGTTCGTACACGAGAACCGCGACCTGTTCTCAGACCTGGGCATCATCCCGCTGACCGAGAACTGGGAGCCGGGCACGTTCGACGCGGGCGTGCACACCACGATGGAGGACGTCGAGAAGATGGTCCAGCAGGCCGTCCCCGGCGGCGAGGTGGAGTTCATCCCCGCGGGCCTGTCGTACGCGATGAAGAAGCCGCGGTCGTTCTTCCGCCACAAGAACCCGCGCAGCGAGGTCCTGCTGCTGGCCGGCGTACACCCCAACTGCGAGAGCTGGACGCTGCTGATCTCCGATGGCAAGCGCTACCGCGGCGTGAACCATTACCTCCGCAAGCCGTTCAGCAAGATGGCCGTCGAGTTCGCCGCCAAGGCGAAGAAGATCGAGCCCAGGCTCGACAAGCTTGACCCGCAGAAGTTCTGGCAGCGCCAGCGAGGGCGGTTGCTGATCCTCCGCACGTTCGCGTGGTGGCTGCTGGCATCGGTGCGGTTCGGCCGGCTGATCGGCAATCCCTTCACGGCGCTGTGGCGGCTGATTTTCGGCCGGAAGGGCAAGCGGCCGGTGGGCGACAGGACCACGCCCCGCCGCGCCCGCCGGGTCTTGCGCGTGGGCATGCTCCCGTTCGAGGAGGAGCACTCGATCGATGCGAAACGCCTGGAGAACTGCAAGGCCGTCTTCGCCTATGAGGACCTGGAGAAGGTCGATGAGGCTGGGCGGGGCAAGGTGAAGTACATTCCGGCGTGCCTGTGGTACCCCTACCGCAACCCTCGCCTGGAGAAACTCTCAGCCAAGTACGGCACGGTGGGCAAGTGGACGCAGACCACTCCGCCAAGCCCGCAGGACGAGGGCAGGTACGAGCCTGTCGAGGAAGCCCCTGTCACCGCGCCCCCGGCCGGCGCACCTGTAGCCGATCAACGCGCGCCCGCCGGCGTGGGAGCCGGCGCATAGGACAGGCGGTGGTTGACACCATTGGCTGGTGCGTCGTGACTGCTGACGGGCCTCAGAATCGGCGTGGTTCACACCGGTTCGGTAGGCCGTGAAAAGTAGTGCCTGTCCCGACTTTCTAAAAGTCGGGACAGGCACTAGTTTTTCGGATAGCTCCCAATCGAACCGCGTCGTCAGAATCGCATGCCCAATGCGCCGCATAGGAATCGCATGAACGGCGCCGACGTGGCGTAGGCATCGGCAACGCGCTTGACGACGTCGCGCCTGTACAGGTCCGCCATTCGCATCTGCCGGAAGCCCAGGAACTCCGTCCGCTTGATGTCGTCGATGAGCGGATGATTGGGATCGAACCCTCGCGGCGGACGCTTGAGCGCATGGCCGACCACCTGCCAGACGGCCCGAAAGCCGGCATCATTCCGGGCCGCCAGCCATTCCTCCGGCGCCTCGGCGATCCGCGCGCGGACCTTCGCCAGCGCCGCCGAGTCCGGCCGCCACATCCCGAGGGCCAGCCAGAACTCGCCCGGCTCGATGTGCATCCAGAAGCCCGGGGCGTGGGCGTCCTCGCCGTACTCGTGGCGGAAGTGAATGCCGACGTTCGTCTTGTAGGGCAGCTTGCTGCCGCCGAAGCGCGTGTCGCGGTACGGCCGCATCATCGAGCCGCCCACCTTCAGGTCGCTGACGAATATGTGCGGCGAGATCGCCTCGATCAGGGGGGCGATCGCGCGGATGAAGGCCAGCACCGGCTCGCGGACATCCGCCTCGTAGAGGGCCCGGTTCCGCTCGAACCAGGGGCGGTTGTTGTTGCGCTTGAGCTGGCCCAGGAAGCGCACGAGGCTGGGCTTGAATGTCGCGGGGCCTTCCATCGCCGTTCACCGCGCATCAGCATAGCCGGCCATATGCGTATCCGCCACAACTCGAAATCCATGGAGCGAGAAGAAGGATGCGTTGTGGCAACTATTAGGGCCGCAGGAATTTGACGATTTTAACAAATTTCTGAAATTTTCCTTGCATTTCGCCGATCTGCCATTACCATCTCCCTTTGCATTTCCTGGCACGGAGGTCTGTAGTGGGCGGCTCTGCGGCCCTGGGAGGGCCGGCGGTCGGAGTCGAAACGCATCCGAACGCTCGAAAGGAGAGTCCGAAGATGGTCACACTGGGTTCGCCGCTGCTGGGACGAAGGATTCTGATTGTAGACGACTGTAAGGACATCACCTCGCTCGTCGCGGAGGCATTTGCCTCGATCGGCGCCAAGCCGGTCGAGGTGAACAACGGCACGGAGGCAATGGTGATGCTGTTGACCACGGAATTTGACGTGATGGTGCTCGACATGGTGATGCCGCAGCCGGATGGATGGCGCGTTCTCGATTTCGCGCATCGCCGCCCCGAGTGGCTGGGGCGTACGATCATCGTGACGGCCTACCGGTACAGCCCGCAGGTGTCCGCGGCCGTAAGGCAATACGGTGTCGCGCATCTGTTCAAGCCGTTCATGCTCGCGGACCTGATCAGCGCCGCCAGCCGTGTTGTGGAAAGGGCCAGGTTCGAGTCGGCAGCCTGAGGGGCCCAACCGCGATCCGTCGCGGCTGGGTACCCCTTGTCCTCGCGGCGGACGCACACCGACTTCCGCACAGACGCACTGTCTAACCGCGCCGCAGTATCCTGCGCACCGTCTGGGCCAGGTTCCAGGAGCTGACGGGCTTTGTCAGGAGGTCGGCGCCCGACAGGGCCACTCCGCGGCTTGTGAGCATCTTGCCCGCGTAGCCCGACACGAGCAGGACGCGCATGCCGGGCCGAGACTCTCGGAAGTGCTCGGCCAGGTCCGGCCCGCTCAGGCCGGGCATCACCACGTCGGCTATCAGCAGATGGATAGGCCCTTTGTGTCTGTCCCCGAGCTTGATGGCGTCCTGTGCGTTGGCGGCCTCGAGCACCGTGTAGCCGCACTCGCGAAGCGTCTGGGACACCACGCGCCTTATTGCCTCCTCATCCTCGACCAACAGGATCGTGCCCGTGCCCTTGGGCAGTTCGGCATTCGGCGAGGCCGCTGTGCCGGCTCCGGGCGATTCCTCCGTCCGCGGCAGGTACAGCCGGAACCTCGCGCCCTTGCCGGGCTCGCTCTGCACGGAGACGTACCCGCCGCTCTGCTTGATGAAACCGTAGACCATCGCCAGGCCCAGTCCCGTGCCCTCGCCGGCCGCCTTGGTGGTGAAGAAAGGCTCGAAGATGCGCGACAGCGTTTGGCTGTCCATCCCGCAGCCGGTATCGCTCACCGTGACCATCACGTGCGGCCCGGCCGATGCGCCGGCGTGGAGGCGGACGAACCTGTCATCCAGCACCGCGTTGTCAGTCTCGATCGTCAACTGCCCGCCTTTGGGCATGGCGTCGCGGGCGTTCAGGACAAGGTTCATCAGCGCCTGCTGGAACTGGCCCGGGTCCACCTTGACCCTGTCCAGCTCCGGGTTGGGGCTGAAGGACAGGCGGATGTCCTCGCCAAGGAGCCGGGCCACGGACTTGGACAGGTCGCCGATGACGGAGTTCAGGTTGACCACCTCGGGCCGAAGGACCTGCCGCCTGCTGAAGGCCAGGAGCTGCTCGGCGATCATGGCGGACCGTTCCGACGCCTTGAGGATCTGCTCCACGTAGCCTTTTGCCTCGCCCGTGACCATCTGGCGGCGGATGAGCATCTCCCCGTAGCCGCTGATGACCGTGAGCTGGTTTCGGAAATCGTGGGCGACGCCGCCGGCCAACTGCCCGACGGCCTCCATCTTCTGCGCCTGGAAGAGCTGCTCCTGCAACTTCCTCTGCTCCGTGATGTCCTGGACCAGGCCTTCATAGCCCACGAACCGGCCGTGCGGGTCATATCGCAGCACCGGCGTGTTCCTGACCCAGCGGATCTCGTCGTTCTTGTGAACGATTCGATGCTCGAGGGCCCAGGCCATTTGCCCGGCCAGCAGCTTGGCCGTCTGGTCCTGGACGGCGAGGCGATCGTCCCTGTGAACCATTCGCAGCCACAGACCCGCATCCGCCCGGAACTCCTCGGGCTCGTAGCCCGTCACGCCCAGGCATCCGGGGCTGTGGCTGGTTTCCACCGCACGGCCGTCCCGGACCTTGACCGTGTAGATGTAGTCCGTGACGGACTCCACGAGCGTCCTGAAGCGTTCCTCGCTCTGCCGGATGGCCTCCTCCGCGCGCTTGTGATCGGTGATGTCCTCTATCGTGGCCATGGTGCGCACGGGCTGGCCGGCGGCGTCCCGGAGGACCTTCATGTTCACATTCACCCAGGCCGATGAGCCGTCCTTGCGGATGCAGCGCTTTTCCGCCCGATATTGCGGCGCCTCGCCCCGCACGACGCGCTTGTAGGCCTCCCAGTCGGCCTCGCGGTCCTCCGCGGGGGTGATCTCCGTGAGATATGTGCCCAGCATTTCGTCAGGGGAACGGCCCGTGATCTCGCACAGCTTGGCGTTCACGCTCAGCCATTGCCCCGTGTGCGGGTCCGCCTGCGCGATGCCGACCGAAGCCATGTCGACCATCGCGCGAAGCTGGGCTTCGCTCTCCCGCAGCAGCTCCTCGGCCGCCTGGCGCTGGGACATCTCCTGTTGCAGGGCGTGGTTGGCCCGGCTCAACTGCGCCACCTTCTCCTCGAGCTTGCGGATGATGGCCTCCGTGTATTCCCGCAGGTGCTGGTCCTCCCGAAGCATCGCGGGAGGCGGCGCCAGGCGGCCGGCCATCTGGTCCGCCAGGACCTGCTCGACCACGTTCAGCAGCACCCTCGGCTCGGCCGGCTTGACCAGGAACCGGGCCGCGCCAAGGCTCATGGCAAGTCTCTCGTCCTTGGGGTCCGTGTAAGTCGCGGTGTACGCGATGAACGGGATGCTCCTGAGGCGGTCATCCTTCTTGCACTCCCGGCACAAGGCGAAGCCGTCCATCGTGGGCATGAAGAAGTCGGAGACGATCAGGTCTGGTGGATCGCGCCGCGCCTTCATCAGGGCCTCAGTGCCGTTGACGGCCGTCACCACTTTGTGCCCGTGGCCCCTCAGAAGGGATTCCAGCATGTAGAGTCCCTGGGGGTCATCGTCGACAATCAGTATTCGTGACATGGTCCACCTCCTTGGGCCGCGGGCAGGTATTGTGCGACCTGCCTGACGAACGTATCCGGGTTGATGGGTTTCTCGATGTAATCCGTGCAGCCGGCCTGGAGGGCCTTCTCCCTGTCGCCGACCATGGCGTACGACGTCACGGCGATGATCGGCACGGAGCCGAGCGCCGGCTGTTTCCGCATGGCACGCGCCACCGCATAGCCGTCCATGCCCGGCAGCTCGATGTCCAGGATGATCAGGTCGGGCAGGACACGCATGGCCTCGTCCACGGCCTGGGTTCCGTTGCGGACCTGCACGACTTCATGGCCGCTCTTGACCAGAAGAAACGTGGCCAGGTAGATGTTCTGCTCATTGTCTTCGACCAGCAGTATTGTCCGTTTCATGGCTGGCACCTTCTTTCAAAGGCAAAGTGAACGAAAATGTGGTGCCGACCCCCCATCGGCTCTCGGCCCAGATCTGCCCGCCCAGCAGTTCGAGCAGCTTCCGGCATATCGACAGGCCCAACCCCGTTCCTCCCTCGCTGCGAGGCTGCCCTTCGGGGATCTGCTGGAACATCCCGAAGAGCTTGGGGATGTCGTCGGACCTGATGCCGATGCCCGTGTCGGACACGCGCACGGTCAGGCTGTCCCCCACGACCCCGCATTGGACATGAACATGGCCGCTGTCGGTGAACTTGACGGCATTGCTCAGCAGGTTGACCAGCACCTGCTCTACTCGCCTGCGGTCGCTGATTACGTCGCCGACCTCCGCGCCTATGTCCACCTCGATGGGCAGCGCTTTGGCCTCGGCAAGAGGCTTGAGGACCTTGACGGCGGAGTAGATTGTATAGCTCGTAGTTCTTGGGAATCGGCCCCGTGTTAGACTTCTTTGGTCATAGGTA
>JBHGBE010000160.1:0-5717 GCA_041946855.1 Phycisphaerae bacterium
TCAGAATATATTATGACGTTGTTTGCAATCTGTAGTTGCAGACGGGTGAAGTGTTACCTCCCTTCAATCTGCTCAATCCCTACCAGCCTCCGCCGGCCCGCGTCAAGATACATGATTCTTCGGGCGCCGTGGTTCGCGAAGCGCAGCGAAGCAACCACGGTACCGCTATCGCGCCTTGCCGTTTTTCCCTTTGCTTCACCGCCCCCGCTGTGCAATATTGAGGGCAGGCACGGCCGAGACTACTCATCTCAAATCAGAACACGGAGACCTGAGCGATGTTCAGACGACCAATCTGGAGTTCCGCCTCCCGCCTTCAGATCGGCGGCAGGCAACTGGCCTCGACGGAATATCTGCTGGGCGGCCTGCTGGCCCTCATCATCGTCGGGGCGCTGGTCATGGTGATCTACCAGCAGTTCAAGATCGCCTCGGCGATCCTGAACGGCTCGCGGGCGACCTGAAGCTGTCCGGCCTCGATCTTGGACAGGTCCAGCACGTCGTTGACGAGCGCCAGCAGATGGCGGGCGCTGCTCTGGACCATGCTCAACTGCTTGGCCTGCTCGGCGTTCAGGGGCCCGGCAAGGCCCTGGAGCAGGATGCCCGTGAAGCCGATGATCGAGTTCATCGGCGTCCTGAGTTCGTGCGACATGCTCGCCAGGAACGTGGACTTGACCCTGTCCGCCTGCTCCGCCCGCTCCTTGGCCACGGCCAGTTCCGCGGTGCGGTCCTTGACCCGCTGCTCCAGAGTTGCCCGCGCATGCCGCAGGGCCTCTTCCGCCCTGGCGTGTTCCGCCCGCGTTCGCAGGGCCATGACGCCGAACGCCAGGTCGCCCGCCAGTTCCCCAAGAAGCCTGGCCTCGTCGCCGTCGAATGCCTCGGACAACGATGCGCCTATGCTCAACGTGCCGAAGACCCGCTTGCCGTCCGAAAGGGGCAGTGTCATCGTTGACAGGCACCCCCGCTTCGCGGCCTGGGCGCACCAGTGAGGAAATCGCGTGTTGGTCAACAGGTCGCGGCAGACGACAGGCTTGCCCGTGCTGATGACCATGCCGGAGGGTCCCAGACACTGCTGGCCCTCGGTCCACGTGATGTCTTCCGAGTCCGCGCGGCCGTTCTTCAATCCCGCGGATGCGACGGTGCGGATGGTCCCGGCCTCATCCTGATCCGCGTAGCTCACCCAGGCCATGCGATATCCGCTCGTCTCGACGATGATCATGCAGACGGTGTCGAGCAGTTCCTGTTCGGTTGTCACGTGGCTCTGGGCCTGGCTGCAGTCGAGTATCGTCCGCAAAGCCCGGTTCGTTCGCTGCAACTCCTGCTCGGCGTGCATCCGTTCAGTAATGTCCTGAATCGTCCCCTGAACGCTCACGACCGTCTTCCACTCCTTCAACGGCCGCCCCATGATCCTGACCCACCTGTGTTTGCCGCGGGCAGTGATCATCTGGAGCTCCAGGTCAAACGATTTGCCGGATAAGACGGCTTGCTTGAGGGCGGCCTCCAGCGCATCACGCGATTGGCCGTGGTAGAAGTTCAGCAGAAAATGCACACTCGCGGCCTGGATGGGACCCACCTCGTGGATCTTCGCGGCCTGGTCAGTCCATGTGCCCTCCAGCGTCCTGGCGTCGAACTCCCACGCGCCAACCTTGGCCATCGTTCCGGTCAGGCTGAGCGAGGTGTCCTTTTGGCGCAGGGCCTCCTCGGCCCGCCTGCGCTGGAGGAGGATCCACACGAACATGACGGCCAGGAGAACACACGCTCTGGCCGTGGACCACCAGGCCAATGCCCTGGGATTGGAGGTGATTGCCGCCAGGAACTGATCGGATGCCGCAATCAAAGCGGCGGCGAGGGCCGCGTATAGCAACGCGATTCTCACCGCCGTAAGGTGCCACCGTCCGAAGATGCCTGTCCCGTAACTCATGACCGGCCCGCCTTCCCGTGGCCGCCCTGCGTCATGCCTGACGCCCAGCGGCAGGGGTCTCCAACCGCGATACATCGCGGTTGGGGTCCCCTCACGAAGGCTCAGTATCGAACCAGGTTGTATGACCTCATATCAGACCGCGAGCATGGTATACTCCAGGCGCCGTTGAGGGTGGATGGGGCAATGCCAGGTATCGGCCGGAACGCCGCGAGGGGCACACGCCCCAGGGGCGGTTGTGGTTTGGGCGACTATCCGGGCCTGCTCTCATCCCCATGGCGGGGCGCCGGATTCGCGGGCATTCACGCCGATTCCCCCTTGACCTCCCTGGCTGGCCGGTCGGATTGGGGTTCGGCGAATACATTACTTATCACGACCTTCCAATGGGAACATACGATACGCTGACCTTGCCGCCAATTCGGTCTGTGCCGTCCGGACGCGGGCAGGGGCGGCCGCGCCGATGCGAATGCGCCGGTCGCACGGGAGGCATGTCCCGGGTGAGGTGGAGCCAAATCGGCAAATCCCGCAGTTTTCACAAAATGACCTGCCTCAGTGCGACGATGCACAGCTTGTGGTATCATCGTGACACATGCAAAGTCATTGAGGGTCCGGCAACTGAAACGCGCGTTCACCACATCCACAGTTGCGCGCATGCTCGGCGTGGCCGCCGGGTCGGTCGCCAACTGGATCGACCGGGGGCAACTCAAGGCGGGCAAGACGCCGGGAGGCCACCGCCGCATCGAAGCGGAAGACCTGCTTGAGTTCCTGCGCCAGCAGAAGCTGCCGGTCCCACGACAGTTGAACCACGCTCTGAAGGTCAGGGTGCTTGTCGTGGACGATGAGGAGGCCGTCGCGACCTGGGTGGCCGCCGAGATCAAGCTTGCCCATCCCGATTACGATGTGCTGACCGCGCCGGACGGCTTCTCCGCCGGCCAGGTTGTGGGCGCGATGGACCCCGACGCCGTCATCCTCGACCTGAAGATGCCCGGCCTTGACGGGTACGAAGTCTGCCGCCGGATCAAGTCCAGGAAGGAAACCAGGCACACAGCCGTCATCGCCATCACGGCGGAGCCTTCGGAGGAAGCCCGGAGGCGGATACGGGAGTGCGGGGCCAGGGCCCTCCTGTCAAAGCCCCTAGACCGCGAGCTGCTCCTGCGTGAACTTGCCGCCGCTCTGGAGGGCTGAAGCCGGAAGTCCGCTGAACACGTCCACGGTTCTCCAGCATGAGTAGAATGTCTTGACGCGGGCGGCCGCGATGCCCACATGAAGCACCGCGGCGGACGCTGGTCAGGAGCGGCTGAGATGTCTCGGGTTATGCTTGATAGTCCGTCTCACCAGGCCGGTCTGACACGCGTGCCGCGCGACTGGTTCTGGATCCCGCGTCTATTCATCTCCGTGGTGGTGTTGGCCGCGGCCGGGCTGAAAATTCACCAGCTTTCGACCGAGCCGCTGAGCGGGACCGGGCTGCTCGCGAACCGATGGATACACCTTGCCGAGGCGGATTGCGAGATCGTCATGGCGATCTGGCTGCTCAGCGGGTGGGCCAGGCGCCTGGCCTGGGCGGCCGCACTGGCGATGTTCGCGGCCCTCTCCGCGGTCACGGCGAATAGGTTCCTCGCCGGAGAGGCAAGTTGCGGTTGTTTCGGCCGGCTCACTGTGCCGCCGCTGTTCACTCTCGTGCTCGACTTGTCGACCATCGCGATGCTCCTGCTGCTTCGCCCCAAAGGAGCGACGTGGTGGCCGTCTGGCCGGTGGCGCCGGCCTTGCGTCGCGGGGGCGGTCGCAGCCCTCGCGCTGGTCGTCTCGGCAATTCCGATGTTGCGGTTCTCGCCGGCGAAGTTGACCGCGGCCGGCGCCATGGAAGGCGAGGACCCCACCGTGCTGCTGGAGCCGGAAACGTGGGTCGGCCGGCCGCTGCCCATCGCGAAACACATCGACATCGCCGACGACGTGGCGCGGGGTGATTGGCTGGTGGTCCTGGTGCGCGACGGCTGCGCGGGCTGCGCCGCACTGCTCCCCCAGTTGGCGGCCAAGGCGCGGAACGTCGGCCCGGGCATGGTGGCGAAGATAGCGCTTGTCCACGTGCCTCCGCACAAGGAGTCAAGCGAGCCACTGTTCCAGGACGGCCTGTTCCTCAACGGCCGGCTGGATGAGTCGCGGGACTGGTTCGTGCAGACGCCGACGGTGCTGCGGCTGAAGGATGGGACCGTCACGGATGTGGTCATCGCCCAGGGCGACGTGAACCGCAGGAAGGTGCTTGACGCCGAACTGCCTGTGGTCCCGGCCGCCGAAGGCGTGCAGACGATTGACGCAGCGCCGGGCAGCAGCCGCACGGTCCTGTTCGTGGTCCGGAACCCGGCGGCGGAGCCGCTTTCGATCTCCGGTACCAAGAGCGATTCGATCTCCTTGTCCGTGAAAGACACGCCGAAGCGCATCCCGCCGTATTCGTTTGTCCTGGTCAGCGTGACTTTCGTCGCACCGAGCGAGCCATCGCCCGACTGGTCGGGGCAAGTCACCCTCCGGACGGATGACCCCGCTCGGCCGGCCGTTTCATTGACGCTTCACGCGAATATCCGCTAGCAGATCGGCCGCTTCCGTTGGCGTCCAGCCGATATATGCGCCGATGCGCGAAGCCGTACTCACCCGGCGGATGGGCGAACTGTTCACGCTCTACCTGGAAGGCCACGCCAAGCCGGACCTCGTCCACGCACTGCATGTCCAGACTGTCACAGAACTGGCGAATCCGCCGGACCTGTTCCTGGAGCTTCGCCTTCGCCCCGTCTGCTGATGCACAACGGGCATAGGCGATGTACCTCTTGCCCCTCAGGTTCTCGTATGTTGACTTCGGCAAGGTGTTCATCTTCCGGCACTCCTGTGGTGAAGCACTATCTGCCCTTGTGGCCCAACGTAAGGCGGCCCAGGCAAGGCCAAACGAATTGCCCATCCTCAGCCCGCCGCCTTGGGCTCGCCCTGGGACAGCAGGGACTCAAAGAACTCCAGAGTCTGCGGGTGATTCTTCTGGATGTACTCGCGCAGCGCGGGCCGTGTTATGACCTGGCGGATGTAGATGGACAGCTTCAGGAGGTCGCCTAACCACTCCAGGCAGTGAAGGTGTTGCGAATTCGGTGAAGACTTGTGCTTTTGGCCGGGCCGCTTACGGATGGGACTCCACTCGATGTGCGACAGACTCACGATTTTCCAGAAGCAGGCATCGGAGACGGGCAAATATGGCGTCCTCGCGCGGCTGCCGATGCCGTGGAGCAAGGACCTGGCTCAGCCTGCCTGGGCGAGGGCCAGGCAACACCGCCTGCACGCCAGCAGTACGTTGCGTCGTGCCGGTGTTGGGGAAACGGCCGGTCCCGTCGCCTCGCCAGCCTCGGTTCGCCTCCTCGCCGACGGCCGGCATGGCGCACGGTAGTGTTAAGACCACTACGAGGCTTCCGACAGTAACGAGCTTCAACTTCACGGACAGCCTCCTTTACTCTATCTCCGCCGTAGCGCGCCATGTTGGGCGCTCCAGACTTGTAACCGTCCATCTTAGATGCTCTGCCTCATGAGTCAAGAACGCGGCCAATCTCCGGCCGTGGGCATCGCCGCACAATTCCGTATTTGCGCAATGTACGCAACAACGCAACGCCAAGAGCGACCGAAGCCATCGCAAGGCGACCTTGCGTCCTCTGCACGAAATCGGGTCGTGTCTGTCGGATCTAACCACGTGTCGATGGAAGCCTTCGTAGCGTTGTCGTACTAGTCCCTGAACAAGCGTGATTTTCCGAGGCGTGGCGCAAAAAAGGCTCGAAATCCC
>JBHGBE010000161.1:0-5250 GCA_041946855.1 Phycisphaerae bacterium
AGCCGGACCATGACGAAGTTCTGCCCGTCCTGCCAGTCGTTGATGACCTTGCCCCAGACGGGGTTCGACCAGAGCCGATAGCATGCGCCCTCCGGCGTGCCGCCGGCGGTGCCGATGGGCGTGTACGGAATGACGCAGCCCGTCCGCAGGTTCCAGAAGTACGGGGCGATGTGTCCGCTGTCCGGCCAGCCGATGTAGACCTTGACCTCCACGGCCGGGTCAGGGTTGCCGCCGCCCTTGTCGCAGGGGTTGACCAGGACGAAGTTGTTGCACGCGTTCACGTCCCAGTCGGCCTTGAGCACGCCCCAGCGGACGGCGGGTTGGGCGCAGGCGAACCGATACCACCTCGCGCCGGCGGCGTCCGTGAACTCGAACATGTGGACGTAGAACGTCGGCGAGGCGGTGTAGAGCCCCTCGGCGTCGTTGAACTCCCGCGCCAGGCCCAGGTCGCCTTCACCGCCCGAACCGTCGCCGAAGCGCGGCTCAGTGATGTCCACGAAGTCGCCCGCGGCGTCGAGGCCCTGTTCCTCCCAGCCGTACTGGCCGGGCGTGTCTTCGGCCGTCAGCTTGGCCGGGAACCGCGCCGTGACCTGGTTGCCGATCCGCACGACCGCCCACAACGGCCCCGTGCCCTCTTCCTTCCAGATGACCTGCGCCGAGCCGGCGGGCCCGCTCTTGAGCATCGTGGCGTCGCCCTCGTACACATCGGCGAAGCTGTGCCCCTCGTCGGCCACGTACAGCCACACGGGGCAGACGCCCCAGATGCACGCCCGGCCGATCTCGCCGGCCGCGACGGGCTCCAGGAGGATAACGAACTTGCCGCTGTGGTCTGCCGCCGCCGGGAGGATTCCGGCCAGCGCCACCTGGTTCTTGAAGGCGTCCTCATCATCGGTGGGCGTGAAGATCGGCGTCTCGATACCCAGGATGTCGAATCGCTCGCGGTCCTCGCCGCTGTCGTTGCGGACGAGAATGGTGCTCGTGCCCGACGCCTGCGCCGGCTGGGAGCCTTGCTGTTGGGCGAGCTGGCGGGCCTGGAAGTCCCGCGCTGCGTCGATAAAGGCGTTGAACGCACCGGCCGGGATGGCCAGCGGGTCGCCGGATCTCACCTTCTTGAGCGTGTCGCCCATGGCTTACGTCCCGATCCCCAGGCCGGCCAGGTTGCCTTCCTCGTAGACCTTCTCGATGTACACCGCGACGGGCTTCTTGACGATGGCCTTGGCCGCGACGTCCTCCGAGTCGGCGTAGCGAACCCACATGTACTCCCAGCCCTTCTTCGAGATGCCCGCGATATCGCCGACGGTGATGCCGGTGCGGTTGGGGCTGGCCGCGAAGCGGTAGCTGATCTCCCAGTCATCGGCCCCGCGCTTGGAGCCGGACGCCCCCAGGAACAAGCACTCCCCGGCGGCGCAGCCCTTGAACGAGGCGTTGTTGACCTTGCCGGTCAGCGAGAACAGCGTCCCCTTGTACGCGGGCGTCACGACGCTGTCGGGCAGGTAATGCGTCTCCGAGAAGGCGTAGACCGGCACGGTGATGTCCACGCCCTCGACGTTGTCGTGCGTGACGCCGACTGCGCCCTTGAAGTCCGGGGCCGTCTTGCCCGCCGGCGCGTAGCGGTTGATGGTAGAGATCGACTGCGTGACATGCTGCGTCCCGCCGCCGGTGTCGAAGCTGAAGGAGGATTCGCCGACCTCCGCGGGCGGCTTGACGCCATAGCGGACGGTCGCGACCCACTGGCCGTCGGACCTGGTGGTGTCCACCCACTCCGGCTCGAGGTTGATCGACTGCCGCGTGAGGCCGTTGTAGGTTTCGGCCGTCGAATTCTCGATCAGCATCTTGGCCGTCAGGTCGTCGGACGTCCCGGTGAGGATGTAGACCATTTCCACCGAGGCGTTGTCGCCCGTGTTCCACTTGCGGCTGTCGAGTTTTTCCGTGAGCGTCAGCGGCATAGGGTCACACGAAGGCGGGCTTGTTGTTCTTCACGTCCTGGCGCAGGCCCTCCACGCCCTTGGCGGTCCGCTCGGTGGCGTTGGCGATGCGGTCCTCCATCCCGCCGGCCTGAAGGCCCTGCAGCGCGGCCGCGTTGAAGGTCCCGGCCACGCCGAGCGTCTTCTTGGCCGTCTGGTCCAGCAGGTCGCCTAGCCCGGCCACGCCGCCCCGGACCTTGGCCAGCAAGTCGTCGGGTCCCTCCATCTTCTCCGGGCCTTGCGCTTCCTTGGCCTGGCGTTTCTTCTTTGCCTGTTCCAGGGCATCGCGCCACTCCTTGCGGGCGGCGTCCAGCTCGTCCTGGTTGGACTGCATCTTCCGGTCGTACTCGTTTTGGAGGCGCTGCTTCTCGCCCTCGCCCTGGCGGACAAGCTCATTGAGCGTGCCCTCGTGGACCTGCCGGGCCTGCTCGCGCTGGCGTGCCCGCTCGGCTTCTCGCTCGCCGAGCTGGCGCTTCGCCTCGCTCCACATCTGGTCGCGAGCCTGCTGGTACTGCTTCTCCACAGCGGCGTTCGCGGCGTCGGCGTCAAAGCTGCTGTCGAAGAGGCCCTTGATCTTGTTCCAGGTTTCCTCGAGTGACTTGACCACCCACATCCAGGCGTGGTGAATCCCGGCGCAGAAGTTCGTCCAGACGGAAGACAGGAAGGCCGTGGTCTCGATCCACGCGACCTCCAGGCCGTGCCAGATATACTCCAGGCCCATGACTAGCCCGTAGAACGCCTCCGTCGCCCGCTGGCGCAGCCACAAGAGCGCCCCGTTCCAGATGGAACTGATCCAGTTGACGCCCTTGGTCCACTCCATCTTCAGGGTCAGCCACAGGATCTTCGCCGCCAGGCCGATGTCGCCGGCGGCCAGGGCGTCGGCGATGCCCTGATAGGCGTCCGTCGCGTCTTGCCGAAGCTCGCCAAATCTGTCGCCCAGCCAGCCGAGGGCCTTCGCGCCCATGCCGGTGGCATAGAGGATGTACGCGCCCAGCGCCACCACCGCCGTGATGACCAGTCCGATGGGCGAGATCATCCACGCCAGGACGGCACCGAGGAGTTTCAGGATCGTGCCGACGCCGGTGATGACCGTTGCCAGAATGGCCAGCACCTTGGCCAGGCCGGTGATCGCGTAGCCCAGCGTCACCAGGGCCAGCCCGCCGACCAGGACGGCCGCCGCAACCTTCAGGACGGTCACGACCAGCTCCTTGTTCTGCCGCAGCCACTGGCTGGTGACGACGACGGCGGCCGTGATCCGCTGGGCCAAGCCCTGCAAGAGCGGCGCGAGGGCCGACCCGATGGTGAAGACGGCCTGTTTCAGGACCTTCCACAGGTCGGTCAAGGCGTCGCCGAACTCATCCGCCGCCTTGGCGTCCTCGGTGGACATGACCAGGCCGAGCCTGCGCGCCTGCTTCTCGTAGGCGTCCAGCGCGGCAGCGCCGCCCTCGAACATGGGCAAGAGGCCCGTCCCCGACTTGCCGAATACCTCCATCGCGGCGGCTGCCTTGAGCGTGGGGTCGGCAATCTGGTCGATGCGGTCGGCGATCAGCTTGAACTGCTGCTCCGGCGACAGGCCCACCAGGTCCTGGACCGCAAGCCCCAATAGCGCCAGCGCCTCCTGGGCGGACGCGGAGCCGGAGGCCGCGTCCACGATGGTCTTCTGCATCTTCCGCAGGCCGACCTCCAGCGACTCGACGTCCGCGCCGGACTGCTCGGCCGTGTAGCCCAGCGCCGACAGGGCCTCCACGGAGACGCCCGTGCGCTTGGACATGTCCCAGAGCTTGGAGCCCATGTCGGCGAAGCTCTTGGCCGCGCCGGCCAACGGCGCGATTACCGCCGCGCCCAGGGCGGCCATCTTCAGGCCGATGTTGCGGACGCCTTCGCCGAAGGCCTTCAGCCGGGCCGAGGCGCGACGAAGTCCCCGCACAAGCTTGCTGTCATCAGCGAACAGCTCGACGAAGGCTCGGCCCGCACGGATTGCACCGGGCTGGGGCACAGGTCACTCCTGAACCTTCTTGACCTCGTTGCCGATCCCGGCCCGGATGAAGCACGCCTGAGCGGCCGCCCACAGCGCCGCCAGCAGCGCCACCGTGTCGATCTGGCCGTCGGCCCAGGCGACCACAGCGCCCAGCAGGCCGATGGCGGCGGTGATGTACGCCTTCTTGCCCTTGAGGAATTCACGCACCTTGTTCATGCCGACCTCCCTGTCGCGCTTGTCAAAGGCCCACCGCGCCGGCCAGGAGCGCCAACACGATGGGCGCGAGCCGGAGCAGGAGTTCGTTCTTCAGGTCCTCGCGGACCTTGTTGTAGTTGGCCACCGACTCCCAGCGTGCCGTGTTGGCCCGGACCTTGGCGAGAAAATCGTCGTTCGACAGCTTTCCGTCGAGTTCAGCCACCACGTCCAGGTCGCCCGCCATCAAGCGGCGCAGGTACTGCCATGCATCCTCCTGCGCCAGCTCGAAGAATCGCGGCCCATACTGGGCCAAGAGCGCCGCCGCGGCCTGCCGCTGCGGCTCGGGCACCTTTACCAGCAGTTCGCTGATTCGCGTGTTCAGGTCAGCCATGGTTACTCACCCTCCAGCTTGGGGCCCCAGGTCAGGTCCTTTCGCGCGGAGCGGACGAAGTACCGCCACTGCTTGAAGTTCTCCGCGAGGTACGCCTTCACCCACGGCTCGACGGCCGGCTGCGTGGTGACCGCCGCCGGGTCGATGCAGCTTGGGCAGGGGTCAACGCGCTGGAGGGCCCCGTAGGCGTCCAGCGTGCTGGTCTCGGCGGCCGTCAGCGCCTCGCCCTTCAAGTACACATTCCCGCAGCCGGTCAGACACAACACGACCAGCAGCCCGATGCACAGCGCCAACTTCTTCATGTCGGATTCCTTTCCTTCAAGAAGGCGTCCTTCAGGATCGCCATATCCGTCACCTCAATCACCTCGTCGCGCCCGTCCCTGGCCGCATACGGGTCGAAGTCCGCCGGCTTGAACGGCCGGCCCTTCTTCGGATCGCGGTTCACGTTGGCCAGCAGCGCCAGCACCGTCGACGTGTGCGCCCAGTTGTCGCGAGCCCGCGCCTCGGCCATCCACAGCAGTTCCCGCAGCGTCAGCGGCCCGGGGTCGATCCCGACGACGGCGGCAAGTTCGTGGACAACCCGCCAAGGGTCGACTCGACCGCCGCCTCCAGGTCCAGCTGCTCGATCCGCGTCTCGATCCGCCGCACCGCCAGGTCGATCATCCGCCGCTGGGCGTCCACGGCCTTGGCCAGGTCGGTCCGCCCCAGCTTGCGGAAAAAAT
>JBHGBE010000162.1:0-9035 GCA_041946855.1 Phycisphaerae bacterium
ACAACCTCGACCTGCTGGGCTTCAGCGCCGAGGACCTGGCGAAGATGCTCGATCCCGGCGCGCAGGGCGGGCTGACCGACCCCGACGAGGTGCCCGCGCCGCCGGATGAGGCGACCACGCGGCCGGGCGACCTGTGGATTCTCGGCAACCACCGCCTGCTCTGCGGCGACAGCAGTAGGCCCGAGGATGTGGACCGCCTTCTGGACGGCGCGACCATCCAGTTGGTGAACACCGACCCGCCGTACAACGTCGGCGTCGCCAGCCGCAGCAACAACGCCATCGCCGCCTCCGGCGACCGGCCCATCGGACAGCAGGGCATGGACATCGCCATCCGCAAGGGCGAGCACAAGGTGGACAAGAAGCTGCGGGCCAAGGACAGGGCGCTGGTCAACGACTTCATTTCCGACGAGGAGTTCGGCCGGCTGCTTCGCGCGTGGTTCGGCAACATCCAGCGCGTCCTGGAACCGGGCAGGAGTTTCTACATCTGGGGCGGGTACTCCAACATCTGGAACTACCCCAACGCGCTGAAGGAATGCGGCCTCTACTTCAGCCAGATGATCATCTGGGTCAAGGAGCACCCGGTCCTGACCCGGAAAGATTTCATGGGGAACCATGAATGGTCGTTTTATGGGTGGCGCGAGGGCGCGGCCCACAAGTTCTTCGGCCCGCCGAACGTCACGGATGTTTGGTCGGTGAAGAAGGTCAACCCGCAGTCGATGGTCCACCTCACGGAGAAGCCGGTCGAACTGGCCGTTCGCGCCCTCCAGTACTCCAGCCTGGCCGGCGAGAACGTCCTGGATCTCTTCGGCGGCTCAGGCAGCACGCTGATCGGCTGCGAGCAGACGGGGCGCAAGGCGTTCCTGATGGAGATCGACCCGCTGTACTGCGACGTCATCGTCCAGCGGTGGGAGAAGTTCACCGGCAAGAAGGCGGAACGCGTCGCCGCCCAGAACGCCGTGGAGGTGGGCGCGTGATCTACTTGGCGTTTATGCGGAGTAAGCGAATATGCGGACTTCGGCCAGTGATGATTGGTTTTGTGCTGAATCTGGGCCTCAATGTCGTCCGTGAGGTCCGCATAACGTGGCTCCGCTCGGGGGCAGTTGGCCTCAGATGCCATGGAACGAGTGAACCCATGTTTGGGCATGATTTGCCGCATTTGTGCCGTCAGAAGCTTCTTCCTGAGCGGCCATTTGGCTCGGAACCCTATCCTCCTGGTGAGTGGCCGTGGCAAGCCAGCAACTGGATTATGCGGAGCAGCGAACGGGCCATTCGCCCCTCGGAGCTCCGTGTTTTGTGGCTCCAGAGGGCCGTCGCTGTGCCGTGCTCCGCATATTCGCGCAGTCCGCATAACCGCGATTATGCGGAGCTCCGCATAATGGCGTCGCCATACAGCCACCCCGACCGGGCCATCCGCCACCGCCGCTTTCGCGCCGCGTGCCGAGGGGCCGGTGCAATGCTGCGGGCCGGGCTGCTGGTCTACAGCCCCATCGCCCATTCAGCCGCCATTGCCGCCTGCGGCCTGGACGACATGAACCACGACTTCTGGATGCGCGTGGATCGCCCGTACCTCGAGTGGTGCCACATGGTCATGGTCCTGACGCTGGACGGCTGGCGCGAGAGCCGCGGCGTGAACATCGAGATCGCCCAGGCGCGAGCCATGCACAAGCCGGTGTCATTCATCTCGCCGGCGGACCTGGGCGTGCGGGACGTGCCCGTGTGCTTCGCGGGGAAGACCGGCATGAACGAGAGCGCCCCGGCCGCTGGGACCGGGGCGCTGGTGGAGGTGACGGCGTGATGCTACTTGGCCGCGAAAGCCTGCCGGATCGTCTCGACTTCGGCCTTGCCCGCGTCGGTCAGCGTCCAGACGCCGCGGTCGGCCTTGTGGAACCGCGCCTTCTTGTCGCGGAGCATGGCGCTGTACAGGGTCGCCTCGGGCGTCTTGCCGTCGCCGGGCTTGTACAGGCCGTTCTCGGTGGCCAGCTCCACGATGGCCTTGGCGTTCATCGGCTCCTTCGCGTCGGCCAGGACCAGGATGGCGGCGTTGGCCAGGCTGTGGCGCGGCCCCTTGGGCTGGCGCTTCTTGGCCGGCGTCTTTCCGCCGCTGGCAGGCTTGCCTTCCGCCGTCGCGGCCGCGCCGCCCTTGGCGTCGGCCTCGTACTCGGCCAGGGAGACGATCTTCTTCCGCTTGGCCGGGCGCTTCTCGGTACTGCTGGTCTGCTTCTTGCTGCTCTTCTTGGTCGTCATGGCTGCATCCTTTCTATTGGGCCCGGCACCGTGCGGCTCGACCGAGCTCGCCGGGGCCCGGGCGGTTTGTCGTCGTTAGCCGGCACTGACCTGCCCGAACCGTCCCATCGCGTCGCCGAAGGCGAACCGTGTGCGGTAGCGGCTCTTGGGCCTGGGCGGCGCGGCGGGCAGCCACCGCGTGATCTGCCCTTCGGCCTCGACCTGCGCGGCGTAGAACGCCACGCGGCGGGCGGACTCCTCCGGCGTGAACTGGCTCTGCTCGTGCACCCCGGCGTTGGCGTTGAGCCACCGGCGGGCGTCGGCCAGGACGGCCAGGTCCAGGGCGATGTAATCCGTGTAGCGCTTGGCCTTCGTCCGCTTTCCGTTGGTCTGCATCGTTGTTCCTTTCCGCATGGTCACGACACGATCAGATTGCATGTAGGCCACGTTCCTCTGAACTGGCCGGTTGGGGACAATGCGGCCCAACCACTTTTGAAGGAGAACGTGACCATGGCAGAGCACACAGGGCAGAGTCGGGCGAAGAAAGCCAAGGGCATTCGGCTGATGGATGGCGAAAGAGTTTACGTTGGCGTAGACGTGCACAGCCGCAGCTACAGCGTGGCTGTATGGAGCAGCGGCCGGGGCCAGGTGGTGGCCCACTGGACACAGCCGGCCTCGGCGGAAAAGTTAGTCGACCGGCTGACTCCGGTGAAAGACCAGGTAGTCCAGGTAGTCTACGAAGCCGGGCCGCTGGGCTACGGCCTGGTGCGGGCGTTGCGGGCGGCGGGAATCCGGGCCGACGTGATCGCCACGGCCAAGATGCTTCGCACGGTGTGCCTGGACTCCAAGAGCGACCGGATGGACTGCTGGCGTCTGGCGGAACACGCGGCCAAGCACCTGCTGCGTGCCATCTACGTGCCCACCGAGCAGGAGGAGCGGGACCGTCAGATCGTCCGGCTGCGGGAGCAGATGGTTCGGCGGTGCCGGCTCACCCGCCAGCAGATCAAGAGTTTCCTGCTGCACTACGGCATCCCCAAGCCGGCGGGGCTGAAGAACTGGACGGACGAATCGCTCCAGGTGCTGCGCGACATGCCGCTGCCGGCGGAGCTGCGGTATTGCCTTGACGTCCTGCTGGACGAGCAGGCCCACGCCCACGAGCAGGTCAAGCGCGTGACGTTGGCGGTGAAGGTACTGGAGGCCAGCCCTCGTCATCGCACGCAGGCCAAGATTCTTCAGTCCGTGCCGGGCGTGGGCGTCATCACTGCGATGACCTTCCGAACGGAGTTACTGGGCGCCGAACGGTTCGACCACGGCGGGGAGGTGGCCCGGATTGTCGGCCTGGCCCCTCGGGTCCAGGAGAGCGGGGACCGGCGTCGGGAGGGCAAGCTGATCAAGGCCGGGAACAAACGGCTGAGGACGATCCTGGTGGAGGCGGCCTGGCGGTGGATCGACAGGGATCCGCTGGCCCAGCGGCATTACCGGCGGCTGGTGGCCAACACGGCCGACGCCCGCAAGGCCATCGTGGGCGTGGCCCGGAAGCTGGCGATCCTGCTGTGGCGGATGGTGACGCGGGAGGAGAAGTACCGCTACGCGGAGTCTCCGCCCAGGGCGGCGTAGTTGGCGAAGGCATGACAGTGTGAAGCTCGCGTAGAGAAGGTCAACGAATGGCGCACGGTGGAAAAGGGAACAAGAGGATCTGGCCAACGGGAGCGGCACCGCGATGCCGACAAGAGGCCGGTGGCCGGCAAGGGATACCCAACGCGATGTGCCGCGTTGGGGTGCCCCAGCATCAGCGGACCACGACATTAGAAGGCGGCGCTCCGCGGTTGTGCAGGGTCCATTCGAATGAGCGATACGGTGCTTGGAGCACGAATAGCAGCGTGATCCTTTTCTTCCCGGCTCGACCGACCAGCCGTTCACGGAATACGAGGAACAGTCACATGCCCAGCGGCCCGTAGACAACCAGGCCCTGGGGCTTCGCCCCAGCCCCCAGGATTTATCGCTTGGGGGCCAACGGCACGGGAGAAAAAGCGGCGGCCCCTGTGTGGAAGAGGCCGCCTGTGCCGTATGGCCCATTGCGACGCTCGGGTCGGTTCCCACCGGAGCCCTATCCTTCGCAATGCGAGGGGCAGAATACCCGACGCCCGGCAAGCGGTAAAGGGCTGGGCGGCGACCGCGATCTTGGCCGGAAGCGCGACTCCGAACATCAGATTGCGGCAAACCGTCCAGCCCTCTGAGGGCTGGTGTGCAAGTGCTGACGTGGTTGGAGCGTGACCGCGGCTATGGCCGGGAAGAAGCAGTTCCGTACATGAGATGGCGGCGGCCCCGACCGGACGGCTGGAAGACACCCAGGGCCCCGACCTGCGGAGTTGATCGCGAGCATGGCCGGGAAGGCACCAATCCGACGATCAGATGGCGACGGCTCCCAGAAAAACAGAAAGAAACGGCATGCGGCGCTTGACAGGGACGCGGCCTCATAGCAGGCCATGGGGTCGCGCCGGTGCTAAGCCACATTCACGGAAGGCTGTCAGATTTCCTGCCGCCACATGCTTCGGAGGGACAAAGAGTTATGTCGCATAGCGAAGATTCTTCGATGATTCCGCCGCCCCCGGTGGACGCCCTTGCCGCCCCCGGCGAACCCCGGGCGGCCAACCCCGCGGCGCTGACGGCGGCGCAGCTGGCACGGATGCTCGGCGTGCCGGAGGAGACCATCCGCCGACACGTGGCGGCGGGCGCTCCGGCCAGCGCCGACGGCCGCATGAACCTGGTGCATTACGCCGCGTGGCTGAACAGGGAGTTGGCGAAGACCGATGGCGATTGACCCGACCAGGCTGCGAGACGTACTTTCCGGTCGCGTTTCACCGGGCATGGTCCGACGACCACCTCCGCGTGATCGCCAAGATCGAGAAGGCCGTCCGCGAGGGCGGGCTATTCGCGTTCGCGATGCCTCGCGGGTCGGGCAAGACGACGCTGGCCCGCTGCGCGGCGCTGTGGGCGGTGCTGTACGGCTACCGGCCGTTTGTGTGCCTGATCGGGGCGGCCGACGATCGCGCCAAGGAACTCCTGCTGCCCATCAAGAAGCACGTCCTGGAGAACCCGCTGCTGCTGGAGGACTTCCCGGAGGCGGTCCATCCGCTGCGGGCGCTGGAGAATTCCTCGAAGCGTCAGCTCCAGCAACACTGCCGGGGACGGCTCACCCACGTCCACTGGGGGCAGAACAAGCTGGTCTTCCCGACCATCGAGGGTTTTTCGGGAGAGGACCTGCCGATGGCGTTGCGCGAAGCGGGCCTGGAGGTCAGCCCCTCGTGCGGGTCGATCATTACGACCACCAGCCTCGACGCCAACATGCGCGGCCAGCAGCACACGCGAGTGGACGGCTCGATCATCCGCCCGTCGCTGGTCCTGCTGGACGACCCGCAGACCCGCGACTCGGCTCGGTCGGTGGACCAGACCCACAAGCGTCTGGAGCTGCTCAACGGCGACGTGCTGGGCATGGCGGGCCCGGGGGAACAGATCTCGGCGCTGATGACCTGCACGAAGATGTACGAGGGCGACCTGGCCGACACGGTCCTGGACCGCGAGCAGTACCCCGAGTGGGACAGCGAGTGCACGCGCCTGGTGTACTCATTCCCCACGGGCGACAAGCTCTGGGAGGAGTACTTCGAGATTCGCCGCGGCGGGGGCAAGGCGGCGGCGACGGAGTTCTACCGCCAGCATCAGGCCGAGATGGACGCCGGGGCCTCCGTCGCCTGGCCGGCGCGGTATGACGCCGCCAGCGGGGAGCTCAGCGCCGTTCAGCACGCGATGAACCTGCGGAAGAAGGTCGGGCCGGAGGCCTTCGCGGCCGAGTACCAGAACGAGCCGTGCATCCAGCAGGCCTCCGACCAGGTGCTCACTGCCGACCAGGTGATGGAAAAGACCAGCGGCTACAAGCGCGGCGAGATTCCGCCGGCCTGCACGAAGTTGACGATGTTCATCGACGTCCACAAGGAGCTGCTGTTCTACGCGGTCTGCGCCTGGGAGGAGACCTTCACCGGCTACGTCGTCGACTACGGCACGTTCCCGGACCAGCGGCGTAGGACCTTCACGCTGGCCGACGCCACGCGGACGCTGGGCAAGATGTTCCCCGGCGCGGGCACGGACGGCGCGATCCACGCCGGGCTGGAGCAGCTCGTCTCGGCGTACCTAGCTCGCGACTGGAGCCGGGGCGGAAGTCTCATGCGGATCGACAGGTTGCTGGTGGACATGGGCTACAAGCCCGGCATCGTCGCCGACGTGAAACAGAAATCCGGCGGCGCGGTGATGATGCTCTCCAAGGGCGTGGGAATCCGGGCCAGCCGCAAGCCCATCGCCGAGTACGCCCGCAAGCCTGGTGAGACCATCGGCCACTACTGGTACACCCCCAATGTCCGCAAGACGGGCCAGTTCCAGCACGTCATGGTGGACGTCAACTACTGGAAACGGTTCGTGCATGAGGGGCTGGCCACCGCCGCCGGCGACCGGGGCTCGATCAGCCTGTTCGGGTCTGACGGCCGCCATCACGAGCTGATCGCCGAGCACGTGGCCCGGTCGGAGAAGTGGGTCGAGGTCATCGGCCCTGGCGGCGTGGTCCGCGAATGGTCGCCGTGGCCGACGCGGCCCGACAACCACTGGTTCGATTGCCTGGTCGGCTGCGCCGTCGCCGCGTCGATGGCGGGCGTGAAGGCCCCCGGCGAAAGCGCGTCCGGCCGGCAGCGAAAGCGGTACACGCAGGACGATCTGCGGAGGAAGGACACATGGGCGAGCCCGTGACCGAGCGAAAGACCTGGGACCCGGCACAGGACAAGCGCGGCTTGGAGTGCCGATCTTGCGGTTGCAGGCACTTCCGCGTAATCTACACAAGGCCGACGTGGGGCGGACGGATAATGCGACGCCGGGAGTGCAGGCACTGCGGGAAGCGTATGACAACCTGGGAGCGGCCATCGTGATGCTGACGGTCAAAGGAACGAGGCATGGACAAGAACTCCGACCAACTCGTCCTTGAGGCTTACAGACAAGAGTACGAGAAGCAAAGGGACGAAGTACAGAACCGGATAGGCATTCAGAACAGCATGGCTGAGAGGGCCATCAGCATCACCGTCCTCCTCGGCTCCGTTCTGGCGGCCCTCTTCACCTTCTCTATGAAGGACTTCACTGCTCAGTCGTTCACGCAGCGGATGGACCTGTTCGTGTCGATGTGCGTGCCCGTCCTGTTCGTGCATGGCGTGCTGGCTCAGTTCACGCTGGCCGCTTGGATTTACCAACTCAGCATGATGTTCCGCATCGTGCGATACTGGAACTGGATGGTCGAGAACAAGGTCGAACCAGTTATCGGGAAGAAGGGAGATGTCTATCTCTGGGATCGGCACCCCAATCCGCCGTGGGACCTGGCCGTGGATACGAAGGTCGTCCGCTACTTCCAGCCGCTATTCGTCTACGGGTTGTGCGTAGTGGGACTGGTCGGCCTCCCGCTTGCCTGCTGGTGGCATCCCCAAGAAGCTGGGTTCTGGTTGGTCCGGTCATTCGGTATCCGCGTATCCGTCGGGCTGATCGTGACGCTGTGCATTCTTGCAGCCGTTCACTTGAAAGTCGTCCGAGGCACCGAAGCCTTCCGTCTGTCTGTCGGTCAAGCTGCGGACGACAGGCCGACGCCAACGACCGCGGCGGTGAAACCGGAGAAGCACATGGAAACTCAACACGATTTCCGCAAGGCATATTTCGTTCAGACAAGACAGGAAATCGACACGGAAAAGCGGGAACGGGATCATATTCTCCATCTTGTCGTTCTCGTACTCGGTGCTCTTGGTTTTGCGATCATTCAGAGCGAGAAGGCCCAGGAATTCTTGAAGAACCGCTACTCACTCTTGATGGACGCAGGGACTGTCGTTCTGTTCATGGCTCTGTTTTGGCTTCGCAGAGCCAAGATGCAGCAGATAGCAGACCGGTGGTTCGTCTTGCGCGCGATGCTCAAGAGTGGCGACATAGGCATCCCCGAGGACAAGTCGTTGGAGGCACTTGTTACCGCCGGACTGCAAGGAAGGCGTTATCTGCGGAAAGACTGGATTGTCTGCTGGGCCGTCTGTATTCCACTCGCTGGCCCAGCCGCCATGACGCTGCACTACATGGGCTGGTATCCTGGTCATATCATTTCCACCCTCTTCGTTGCGATCATAGCTCTTGGCGCTTTGGCGTGGCTCATCTTGATGCGCCGCCTCAAGTGCCCCAATCCTGGGTCTCCTGCACCCGGCACAGACTCGTCGAAACCGTCTTCTGAGGGCTAGGATGTCGGGGCAATCCGATCCAACTGCCCCTCTGCATCGCGGCCATGTCCATATGCGTAACGATTTGCAGCAGCAGAGGGGATTCCGCTTGTAGCTCGCCTTTCGCGGTGTAGATTCAGGGCAGACAACCAGGACGCGCGGCGCTCCGGCTGATCCCCGGGGCGAAGCCATAGAACGAAGGCCATGCGGGGCCGCATACCCGTGTGGCCTTTTTCTTTTGGCCCGTGCGACCGGTTGTCAGACAGCGGGAAGAGCCCTGGCGGGCTGCCCGGCCTCATACGCCGGGTGAGGCCGGTCCGATTCCGGCTCCCGCGATTATGGCGGACGAAGTGGAAAACGCGATTCGGCAGAACGCCCAGGGCCCCGAGTCGGCCGGCGCGGATGGAGTGCAAGTGAAGCAGCACAGCCTGCGCGACCAGATCGAGGCCGACAAGTACCTGGCCAACAAGGCTACGGCGCGGAACCCGGCCAAGGCGCTGACGCGGGTGAAGATCGTTCCGCCGGGGACGGTGT
>JBHGBE010000163.1:0-5040 GCA_041946855.1 Phycisphaerae bacterium
AAGAAGACTAACGCAAAACGGCTTCAGAAAATTCCACTTGAACTGCGTGCCAAGACAGCAAGGGCAACATGTTCGTGAGCGATGAGGGGGCCGGTTGGGGCGACAATCCGAGGATCATGAAGTACGCGCCTGACGGCACTGCCAGCACCTTCGTGACATCGGGGCTTGGCGACCCTGTAGGTCTGGCGGTGGACGCAGGCGACAACCTTTAGGTAGCAGCCTGGGGAGGGGGAGTCCTGAAGATCGACCCGTCCGGCCATGTGTCCAACTTCGTGCCTTCCATGATGTTCCAGTGGGGGCCGACCGACCTCGCCTTCGGCCCGGACGGAACTCTCTACGTCGCGGACTGGTCATACGGAGGACTATACGCCGTCGACCAGGAAGGCAACGCTACGCTGCTTGTGTCCCGGGTTGGGGCCTACTCCATCGCGGTCTTCGTCCCCGAACCGGCGACGCTGGTTCTCCTTGTCGCGGGCCTGCGGCTGGTCTGCCGGAAGAGAGGGCCGCGCCCAGGATAGTGCCGCTCCGCTCGCGGGCGGCGGTCAGAGTTGCCTGACGAGTTCAAGCAGTTCCGGGCATTCGGGGTTGTCCTGGAAGGTGCTCTTGGAATCGACGAAGCCCATCGCGTGGTAGAAGGCCCGCGTGCGGGCGTAGGGGGCGTAGTTGACGGACTCGCCGAGCGTCCTGACGTGCAGCTCCTCGACGCCGGCCGTGCGAAGCTCATCGACGAGGGCCTGCACCAGCCGCCGGCCGATGCCGCGGCGCAGAAGCTCCTGCCGCAGGCCGATCCAGCCGATATTGCCGGCGCCGTCGGCGACGTAATAGGTGACGAAGCCAACGATCCGCCCGTCGAGCTCGGCCACCAGGCCCGCCTGGAACTTCACGTCGATGCGGATGTGCGCGATGCCGCTCTCGCTGAACCACGGCGTCAGCGACTGAGCGATGGCGACGACCTCGTCGCGGTCCTCGGGCCTCATGCTGCGAATGGTTATCTCAGCCATGGGTGTTCCTCTGAGCTGGAAGATTGTAGCGCTTGTCGCCCGCCCTGTCGCGGGATAAGCTCCGCAATGTCTAATGTCAAATGTCTGACTTCAGGCGGCGCGGAGTGAGGCATTAGACATTGAACATTAGACATTACACATTGGCCCCAGGTGCAGAAGGAGCCCAAGATGGACCTGAAAGCGAAAGTCTATCCGGCCAGCGCCACCGAGAAGTTCAGCCTCCAGGACCTGCTGGACTTCTTCGAGAAGCACGGCTCGATGCGCGTCAGCGACCTGCACCTGAAGGTCGGCAGCCCGCCGGTCTACCGCGTGGACGGCAACCTCCAGAAGATGAAGGCGGCCGTGCTGGACGCGCCGACGATCACCGCCTTCGCCGACTCGCTCCTGACGGATGAATGGCGCCAGCGGCTCCAGCAGGGCAGGTCGGTCGATGGCTCGTTCAGCTCCGGCACGCTGCACTACCGGCTCAACTGCTTCCACGACAGCGACGGGCCGGCCGTCGCCATCCGCGCGCTGCCCGCCTCGGCCCCGCGCGTGGAGGAGATAGGCTTTCCCAACGGCGTGTGGCGCGACATCCTCCGCCGCCAGCAGGGGCTGGTGCTGGTGACGGGCATCACCGGCGCGGGCAAGAGCACGACCATCGCGTCGCTCATCGAGCGGATCGCGGCCGACCGCGCCTGCCGGATCATCACGCTGGAGGACCCGATCGAGTACCGCCTGCACGGCCGTGTGTCGATGATCTCACAGCGGGAGATCGGGCGCGACGTGCCCAGCTTCGAGCGCGGCCTGCGCGACTGCCTCCGCGAGGACCCCGACGTGATCTTCGTAGGCGAGATGCGCGACCGCGAGTCGGCCTCGTGGACGCTGACGGCCGCCGAGACGGGACACCTGGTCTTCTCCACGCTGCACACGCGGGATGCGCGCGGCTCGATCACCCGCGTGCTGGACATGTTTCCCACCGGCCAGCAGGACGAGGTGGCCAACCAGATGTCGCTGGGGCTGGCTTACGTGATATCGCAGAAGCTCGTCCCGCGGTCCGACGGGCGCGGGCGGGTCGTGGCGATGGAGATACTCAACAACGTCTATGCCATCAGCAACCTCATCCGCCTGAGGAAGCTGGAGCAGGTGTACACGTACCTCCAGACGCGGACCAAGGACATCACCGAGGAGCGTATGACGACGATGGAGATCTCGCTGGCGCGGCTGGTGATGGCTGGGGTGATCGCGCCGCTGGAGGCGGAGAAGTGGGCGGGCGACCCGGCGGCGTTCATCGACGCCATGCAGCACGTCAACGAGCAGCCGCCGGGGCAAGAGCGGTAGGGGAGCGACTAGGGATGAGGGAATAGCGACCAGGGCAACGGAAACACAGTGGGGAGTAGGGGGTGGGGAGTGGGGAGTGCGCTGCCCGTTCGCATCGGCCGTAAGTCACTTCAATATGCGGTCCGCGCCGCACTCCCGACACCCCACACCCTACTCTCTACCGCGCTCTTGGCCTGGGTCCCGGACCGCTGTAAGATCGCCGGCATGTCAGAGGAACTTCAGAGGCTAACCCGCGCGGCGCGGCAGTTGATAGAGACGGACCTTGAGCTTGGCGCGGAGTTCATGCCGGCCGAGAGGAACCCGCTGCCGGTCCCCCAGGCCGGCCCAAGCGCGGCGGAGGCGCCGGCAGGTCAAGTCGTTCAGGACAATCGGCAATCGGCAATCCGCAATCCGCAATCCTCCGGCCCCGTCGGCGCGACGATGACCCGCGAGGAGAAGGTCGCGGCTCTGGCGGCTCTGGCCGAGCAGCACATCAAGACGTGCAGGGCGTGCATACTTCACGCGCAGAGGCGGCAGGCCGTGCCGGGCGAGGGCGACCCGTGCGCGCAGCTCGTGTTCGTGGGCGAGGGGCCGGGGGAGGAAGAAGACCGCACCGGCCGGCCGTTCGTCGGCAGGGCGGGGCAACTGCTGGACAAGATGATCGCCGCGATGGGCCTGCGCCGCGAGCAGGTGTACATCTGCAACGTGGTCAAGTGCCGCCCGCCGGGCAACCGCACGCCCGAGCCGGCCGAGCGCGTGACGTGCATGCCGTACCTGGTCAGGCAGCTTCAGATCATCGCGCCCAAGGTCATAGTGGCCCTTGGCAACCCGGCCATGCAGACGCTCCTTGACACCCGCGAGGGCATCACGCGGATGCGCGGCAACTGGCAGAAGCTCGGCCCCATCGGCGAAGGCCTTGCGGGCATACCGGTCATGCCGACGTTCCACCCGGCGTTCATTCTGCGAAGCTACAACGAGGACACGCGCGGCAAGGTGTGGAGCGACCTACAGAAGGTGATGGAGTTGCTCGGCTTGAGGAAGCCGGGGAAGAAGGGCTGAGTGCTTTCGAGGCAATGACTAATGTCTAATTCCTGAATGTCTAAGGAATTCCAAATGACACAATGCCAAATGCTAGCGCCCGTTGAGCCCGCCTTCGGTCAATGGTTTGGCATTTGACATTGAGACATTCGTTCGTCATTTCCTCATTTTGCATTTTGCATTCCGCGGCGGCGGGGTAGAATCGTTGCCTCAAATCGGTTCAGCAACGGAGTGCCAACGGTGTCGCCCGAATACGTAGCTCAGCAACCTCCCGCCGCGGCGGGCAATACGGCCACGGAGCGGACCGCTCCCGACGGCATCCACCGTGTTCCCCCGCACTCCATCGAGGCCGAAGCGTGCGTGCTGGGGTCGATGATCCTCGAGCCGGCCGCCGCCGACCTGGTCGTGCAGATCGTCCGGCCGGAGCACTTCTACCGCCCAAGCCACCAGGCCATCTACGAGATCCTCATCGGCATGCAGGAGGCCCGCAAGCCGGTTGACCTCGTCCACTTCAACGAGGAGCTTCGGCGGCTGGGCAGGGAGAAGCAGGTCGGCGGCATCGAGTACGTCGTCAGCCTGGTCGAGGGCGTGCCCAACGCCGCCAACGCCGAGCACTACGCCAAGATCGTCCGCGACAAGGCCCTGCTCCGCTCGCTCATCCTGGCCGGCAACGAGATCATCCGCGACGTCCACGACAGCCACGACGAGCCGGCCAACGTCATCGACCGCGCCGAGGAGGTCGTCTTCAAGATCGCCCAGGAGCACATCGGCGACCAAGCCGTCAGGGTCGACGGCCTGCTGACCGCCCTTTTCGAGCGGATGCAGGCACAGGAAGGCCAGCTCATCACCGGCGTCAGCAGCGGCTACGGCGAACTGGACAACCTCACCAGCGGCTTCCAGAACGGCGAGATGATCATCCTCGGCGCACGGCCGTCGATGGGAAAGACGAGCCTGCTGCTGAACTTCGCGGAGCACATGGCCGTCGTGGACAAGAAGCCGGTGGTCGTGTTCTCGCTGGAGATGTCCAAGGAGCAGCTCGCGCAGAGGCTGCTGGCGTCGTACTCCAAGTTCGACCTGCGGCAGATGCGGCGCGGGAGCATCTCGCCGGAGTCGTGGACGAAGCTCCAGATGGCGGCCGGGGACCTGGAGCAGGCGCCGCTGTTCATCGACGACTCGCCGATGCTGACCGTTCTCCAGCTTCGCGCCAAGGCGCGGCGCTTGCACGCGGCCCACGGCATCCAGTGCGTGCTGGTGGACTACCTCCAGCTCATGAGCTACGCCGGCAGGGCCGACAGCCGGCAGGAGCAGATCACGGAGATCTCGCGAGGCATCAAGGCGCTGGCCCGCGAGCTGAAGATCCCCGTCATCTGCGCCGCCCAGCTCAACCGCGGGCCGACCGACCGGCCGAGCCAGCGCCCGCGAATGAGCGACCTCCGCGAATCGGGCTCCATCGAGCAGGACGCGGATGTCGTCATGCTCCTGCACAACGAGGATTACTACCACAAGGGCGAGGAGGGCTACAGCCCCGTCGGCTTCACGGAGCTGATCCTGGAAAAGCAGCGCAACGGCCCGACCGGCGTGTGCAAGTTCACGTTCCTCAAGGAGTTCACGAGGTTTGAGCCGTACGCCTCCCCCGAAAGGTTCTAGTCCCAAAACAAGCGTATGTCCGCCGGCCCGATGCAGGAGCGAAGGCGTCTCGGTT
>JBHGBE010000164.1:0-4935 GCA_041946855.1 Phycisphaerae bacterium
CAGAATATATTATGACGTTGTTTGCAATCTGTAGTTGCAGACGGGTGAAGTGTTACCATGGGGTTACTCCTTTGTGCTCGCCTGATCCGACTGGCTGCCTTCGGCCGACGACGGCGCCCCCTGCGGCGGAGTGGCAGGTGGTGGGGCCGTCGGCGGCGCTACCGGCGGGCCTGTCGGTGTGGGCGGCGACGTTGCGGCCCTGGCCTTCCGGGGCAGGCGGAAGAAGATCCACTGCGCCGCCCAAAGCACCACTACCAGGAGGACCGCCAGACCGCCCATCCTCGCCGCCGGCCGCACAAACAGCGGCGCGGACAGGCCGATGATCAGCATCACCAGCGCCGCGGCCAGCACGATCAGCGTCCGCTGGAACCCGTTGAGTTTCAGCATGGCCACGCCGATGCCAATGATGATCACCCACGTGATGATGCAGAAGGACTCCTGGCCCATCGTCGTCACCGACAGTTCGCCGGGCGCGCCCTGGCGGGAGAAGTCCCAAAGCTGTCCCTGCGGCGGCAGCTTGAACGAGACCGGGCAGGGCTGGCCCTGGCCCCAGACCGCCACGAGATTCCTGGCCTCATCATCGCTCACCTTGACGAACGTGCGGTCGTACTTCAGGACGAAATCCTCCGACGGCACGTACAGCGCCAGAGCGCCTGCTGCACCGGCAGGTCCTTGGGCAAGGCCGGCGAAGGCAGCTTGGACGCCGAGGCCTTGTCCATGCCGAACGAGACCTCGACCACCACCTTGGTCACCTGTCCGGCCGACGGCGGCAGGCGGACGATCTTCTCATCCGCCGTTTTGCCTCCCTCGACGGGCGCGGAGGCGCCGTTGACGAGTATCTCGTATAGCGTCGCGCCCGTGGGCAGCGTGACGGCCAGGCGGTCGCCGCGGCTGGTCGAAAGCAGCCAGACCGCACGCGTGTTGAGCCGCCCATCGCGCGCCAGCACCTGCTCGATGATCGCGGCATTTGCCATCGTCGTGATGACGGATGCCTCCGCCTGCGTCAGCACGGGCAGCGTGAGCGAGAACGGCGGCACGTTGTACTTGAAGGCCAGCGACGCGATCTTGCGGTGCGGCTCGTAGGGAAGGTCGGTGGCGCTGGATGGATCGGCCTCGATCAGGCCGGTGTACTTGGGTCCGACGACCGCCAGCGTGTCGGCCTTGGCGATGGCGATGTGGCCGCTCTGGTCGGTGATGTTGCCGGCCGCGAGGATCGGCTCGACCTCCACTGGTACGGTCGAGCCGGTCTTGGCGGGGGTGAAGCCCTGGCGAAAGTTCACGCGGAGCGTGTAGGCGCCCATCACCGGCGACTGGAGGACGATCTTGTAGTACGTGAACTGGCCTGCACCGCGTGTCAGCGGCGCTGTGGCGGGCATCGCAACCGGCGCCTCGGCCGGCTTGGAGGCCGCGCCCTCGCCTTGTGCCTTGGGCACCGGCACGGCCGATTCATCGACGACCACCTTCTCCTTGATGTCCGGCCCGGTGATCTGGTTTGCCGAGAGGCCCGCATCCACCATCGCGGTGGGGACCTTCAGGTACAGAGCGTCAACCGGGGCGTAGAGGATGTTGTACTGGACTAGCGCCTCCTGCTCGATCGCGCCCTGCTGGATGTTGACCAGCCTGTTGACGACGGCCGATATCTGCGTGGGCTTTTGGATGATCTTGAACTTCGCGCCTGCGGGCTTTGCCCGGTCCAGCGCCTTGAACTCGAACGCCATGGCCGGCGAGAGGCCGGGGAAGTTCGTCCACGCCTGCGCCTGCGCGAGGGCAAGCGGCGCGAACTGGTCGAGCTTGTCGATCTCCGGCCGCAACTGGTCCGGCAGGTACAGCACGAACACACCGGTGAACTGCTGGAGGTTCCTGGCATCCGCCAGCGGCAGCACGAAGTCAACCGGCGCGGTCGGCTCCGTCCGAGCTACGCGGGCCGTCAGGTCGATGGCGAACGGGCCGGTCATCTCCTTCTTCAGCAGTATGGTCAGCGTGCGGGTCGCTCCGGCACCGGCAAGCTGGAAGTCGTCCACGACCTCCGGCGGGGTGACGGACACGACCTCCCAGGGCGTCGGCAGGTTCATGATTACCTGGAACACGCCGCTCCTCTGCACGTCGTAGACCAGCCGCCCGCGAAGCTGGAGCGCATCGGTCTGGACGCCAAGCGCCCAGTTCTGCGTCACCGTCACCCGCGGCTCGACCGTCCCTATATCCAACGTCGCGCCGTAGTCGGCCGTGATGAACCGGTATGCCGTCGCGCCCGGCAGGCCGCGAATGGCCTCCGGCAGTCGGCCGGCATCGACGCGGGCGAGGTTCTTCAGGTTCTTGAGCTCCACGGACCGGCCCGGCGAGTGCGTGACGGCCACGAGGCCCGTCGCCCGCAGCGCCTGCTGCACCAGCACGGGCGACAGAGGCAGTTCGACCTTCGGCTCCTTGAGGAACCGCTCCATGCGGATCGTCAGCGTGAACTTGTCCTTGGCGGGCGAGAAGAGCTTCACCTGGAGAAGCTGCTGCGCGGCTGGCGGGGGGGGGTCCCCAAGGGCGAAGTATCGCCCTTGGGGGCCCCGGCCGTGGCCGGGTTTGTGCCGGCCGTCGGCAGGTCCCACTTGGCGATGTTTGCCCCGTCGACCGATATCACGCGGAAGTCGCCCGGCAACTGCACCGTGAACGCGTCCAGGCCGCGCCGCCGGATGTCCAGGTCCAGCCGCACGTCGTAGCTCACCAGCGCCTCGCCGATGTTGATGTGCTGGAACTGTTCCAGTATGACCACCGGCTCAAGCTCCTCGGCGGCCTGTGTGCGGGGCTTCCAGCTCAGCTTGGCGCTGTCGGCCGTGCCGAGGAACGCCTGGAGCCGCGTACACTTCTTGCCATCAGACTCCGCGGCCGTCGTGCCGGCGGCCAGCATCGGCTCGACGTCCACCTTCATGTTCTCCTCGGGGATCAGCAGCTCCAGCGTGTTGATCGCCGCCGACGGGATGCGAAAGCTCAGCACGTTCAGCCCCGGCTGGCTGACAAGCTGGCGGACGAACTCGATCTTGACCACGCGCCGGCCGACGCCCTTGGTGAGCATGACGTAGCGGCCGTCGATCACTCGCAAGAGCGGCTGGACCTTCGCATCCGCGGCGCCGACGAACTCGGCCTTGGCCACCGCAACCTCGCCCAGGCCGATGGGGACTTCGATCCAGCCTTCCTGGAGGATGTCCACCGTCAGCTCAAGCTCGATCGTCGCAAGCTCCGCGCCGGCCTTGCCTGTGAAGCGGGCCGTGCTGATGAGATACGGCATCGGCGCGGCCTCGACGGCCGCCGGCGCGCCCTGCGCCGCCGCCCAGAGCTGGCGGAACTCCTGATAGGGCATGAAGACGCCCTGCTTCTCGGCGTCGAGCACCTTCTTGAGCTGTTCATACGGGACGTAGATCCTGGCTGGGGCCGTCGCGGACGCCGTGGGCGCGGCGGCCTGGGCGAAGGCCAATCCCGCCGGCAGCACGGCCAGCAGCATCGCAAGCGCGATCCGCGGGTTTCGCGGATGGCTCAGGAGACGGGGACGATTGGTGTGACTCATGATCTCTCTGCCCTTCTCGGATAGAGGGCCTGGGTGCATGGAGACAGCGCAGCATTCATTCATTACGTGTGACTCCCCAAACGGCGTCTTGTTCCAGACAAGACTCCTTGTAGCGCGCCGGCCGGCGATTCACAACCGGCAGCTTGCCCCGGGGAAAAACCTTTGCAGCGGGCGCGCGATGCCTTACTATCCGCATTGAACTACTCTTGGGCGAGACCCATGATTACTATCTCACAGAAATGCCAGTATGCCTTGCGGTCGGTTTTCGAGTTGGCGCGGCACCAGCGCCTGGCCCAGCGCGGCGCGGGCGGCGGCGAGTTTGCGACCATCAACGACATCGCCGCCGCGCAGGCGATTCCGCCGGGGTTCCTGAGCACCATACTCAACGAGCTCAAGCAGGCGGGCCTGGTCGATTCGCGGCGCGGGGCCGCCGGCGGGTACTTCCTGACCGTGGACCCGAAGGAGCTGACCGTCGGCCGGATCATCCGCCTGGTGGACGGGCCGATCCAGCCCGTCAAGTGCATCGCCGGCGGCGGCGGCGACTGCCCGCTGAAAGGCAAGTGCGCATTCCTCGAAATGTGGCAGCAGGCCGGCGACGCGATCTCGGCCGTCTTCGACGGCACCACCTTCCAGGAACTGCTGGACAAGCACGAGGCCATCGGGGCCGGCGACAATACCTACACCATTTAGGCAGCGCGGGGACGGTCCCTCCAAAGGAGGCCACGACATGGCCAGGCGGATAATGATCCTGTGCGGAAGCCCCCGCGCCAGCGGAAACACCAACACGGTCGTCGGCTGGTTCGCCCAGGGCGCGACGGCCGCCGGCGCGGAGGTCGAGAAGATCGACCTGGCGAAGCTGAAGCTCAAAGGGAACGGCTGCCTCTGCTGCATGGGCTGCCAGAAGTCCGACACCTTCGAGTGCGTCGTTAAGGATGGCGCCCAGCCGATCCTCGCGCGGATGCCGGAGGCCGACGTGCTGGTCTTCGCCACGCCGGTCTATTTCTTCGGGCCGACGGCGCAACTGAAGCTGGTGATGGACCGCATGTACAGCCTCTACAAATACGCCAAGTCCGAGTCGTTCGACTGCGCCATCCGCCACGCGACGCTGGTGCTGATCTCGACGGCCGCCGATGGGATGGATGGCGGACTGGGCCTACTGGCCGAGTCGTTCGAGACGATGGCGAAATTCAACGGCTCACGGTTCGAGAAGTTCCTCGTCCCCAACGCGCCCAAGGAGACAAGCGAACTGGCGTCAAACGCGGCGTTGCGGAGCAAGGCCGTCGAGTTCGGCCGGCGGATCGCGGAGGGCTGATCGGGCGGATTTGTGAGAATTGGGTTCCTTCGAAGATTCGCAATCTTCATCGGTGGCGGGTGAGCCACGGCTCATG
>JBHGBE010000165.1:0-4591 GCA_041946855.1 Phycisphaerae bacterium
GCCCGAGTGCGGCGACGTGATGAAGCTCCAGCTCAAGGTCAACCCAGAGACGGGTGTCATCGAGGACGCCAAGTTCAAGACGTTCGGCTGCGGCAGCGCCATCGCGGCGTCCAGCCTGGCCACCGAGTGGCTCAAGGGCCGAACGGTTGACACGGCCGGCGAGCTAAAAAACACCGACATCGCCAACGAGCTGTCGCTGCCGCCCGTGAAGATTCACTGCTCGGTGCTGGCCGAGGATGCCATCAAGGCAGCCATCGCCGACTGGAAACGCAAGAACGACAAGTGAAGCCTTTGGAGGGAAGATTCAACCATGCAGCACACCGAACGAAACAGCAAGGTCGAGGTCGAGGACAGGGAGAAGGCAATGGCCGAGGCACAGATGGAACTGCGGACCGGGATCACGCTGACCCAGCGCGCGGCCGACAAGCTCAAGAGGATCTTCGCGGAGCAGAACATGCCCGAAGGCTCGTGCCTGCGCGTGGGGATCAAGGGCGGCGGGTGCAGCGGGTTCTCGTACACGCTCGACGTGGCCGCCAAGCCGGCCGACGATGATGAGGTGTTCGAGGCCCACGGCCTGCGAGTCGTGTGCGACCCGAAGAGCTACTTGTACCTGAGTGGCACGGAGGTCGACTACAACGACTCACTGCTCAACGGCGGGTTCGTGTTCAACAACCCCAACTCGAAGCGCACGTGCGGGTGCGGGGCGAGCTTCGCCGTTTGAGATCAAGGCGCGCGACTATGAATGGGAACACGGATTACACGGATTTGAGGGATTCAAGAGGCAGACGAGCCGAAGTTGCGGACCGCCCCTTGAGTTCGCAAGCTCTTCTGAATCCGATGAATCCGTGCAATCCGTGTTCCCCTTCCCCGTCGGAGGACTGACCAGGCAATGAGCCAACAGACCGTCCCATCCAAGTGCAGTCACTGCGACAAGCCGATGTCGGCGCCGCTGGTGTGCGACTTCTGCCACTCGCTCAACCCGGCCGGGCTGATGACCGACTACTTCGCGCTGATGGGCCTGCCGCGGCGGTTCGACCTGGACGAGGATGTTCTGCGGCAGAAGTTCTTCGCGCTCAACCGCCACGTCCACCCCGACAAGCACGAGGATGAAAGCCCGGAGGTGCGGCAGCTCTCGCTGGCGATGTCGGCGGCGGTCAACGACGCGTTCCGCACGCTCAAGGACCCCGCCACGCGGGCCGGCTACCTGCTGGAGCTTCACGGCGGCAAGAGCTCCGCCGCAGACAAGTCCGTTCCCGACGGCTTCCTGGAAACGATGATGATGATGCAGGAGGAACTCGCCGACGCCAAGGCCGCCGGCAACACGGCCGTCATCGCCCGCCTGAAGGAAGTCCTCCAGAACCAGCACGACGGACTCATCAGGCGGATCACCGCGCTGTTCGGCGACTACGAGGAGTCTGTCGCGTGCGAGGCCGTCCGCACGGACCTGCTTGGGGAAATCCGACAGCAACTCAACGCGGTTTCGTACGTGAGGAAGCTGCTGTCTCAGGTGGGATAGTTGCCTGGATGCCTCCCCTAGGAGTGCGGCCCATCCTTTCCCATTACGAACTCCCCTGGGTGCAGTGCCGCGACGGCTTCCAGAATGGCGGCCGCTTCCTTGATCGCCCTCGCGGCTTCGGCCTCGTCCACATGGTCGGCGACCCCATAGTCCCCGCGGACTCGCAGTTGGGAGAGATCCGAGTAACGTACGCCAAATTCCCTCGGCCAGATTCCCGCATGCACAAGGTCGCGATGCACAGCCGATTCAACGGCCGTGTGTTTCGTGAAGTATCTATCTTCCAGCGCGAAATGCGCGGACACAGCGTAGAAGGCGGCGTAGTACGCCCTGGACGCGGCGGCATCGGGACTGAGTGCCACGTCATGTTCGGCCACGCTTAGCGATTCCATTGCTCGGCGCCAAAGATCGGCGCTCTCGGCGCTCATAGAGCGACCCCTTCCCGCTGTGCATTGCGGTAGAGCTGGAACTCCGCGGCCTCGTAGACCTTCACGTTCACGGGAACCGCATGAATCAGACGCCCGCTTTCCAACACAAGGTCGTAGACGGCATCAACACACCGCCACGAATCGTCAGCTTGGCGCGGCCCATCCTCCAGAAGCACTAGCAGATCGATATCGCTGTCGGGGCCGGATTCGCCACGGGCCTCGGAACCATAGAGGACGATCCCCTGAAGGCGGGGGCCGAACGCTTTCCGCAGAGCGGCAGTCACCTTGTCAAGAAACGGTCTGTCCATGTTCGCTTCTGGTTGATTGTACCGCAATTCGCGGAAGAAGCCACCGGTACGCGGTCAATGCGCGATTCGGGAATCGCTTCCGGCGGACCTACTTGTGTCCGGCCTTCGCGAGCTTGACCTGCGCGGCATGCATGTCCTCGGCCGTGGGGGCGCGGCCGCTGTCCATCATGCTGCGGAAGCAGTCGAACAGGTACGTCGCGTCGTGCGGGCCGGGGCTGGCCTCGGGGTGGTATTGCACGCTGAACAGCGCCTTGTCCGGGTGCGTGAAGCCCTCGACGGTCTTGTCGTTGAGGTTGACGTGCGTGATGACCGCGCCGCCGGCGGCCAGCGACTTGTCATCGGCCGCGAAACCGTGGTTCTGCGAGGTGATCTCGACCTTGCCCGTGGCCTGGTTGCGGACGGGCTGGTTCGCGCCGCGGTGGCCGAACTTGAGCTTGAATGTCCGGCCGCCCAGGGCCCACGTCAGGAGCTGGTGGCCCAGGCAGATGCCGAAGATCGGCACACGGCCGACGAGCTTCTTGAGCGTCGCTATCGTGTACGTCACGGCCTCGGGATCGCCGGGGCCGTTGGAGATGAAAACGCCGTCTGGCTTGCGTGCGAGGATTTCATCCGCGGTCGCTCGGGCGGGCACAACGTGGACCTTGCACCCGCACTCGACGAGGTTGCGGAGGATGTTGACCTTGGCCCCGCAATCGACCGCCACCACGTTGAAGACCTTGCTCCCGTGGTCGCGGTGCATCTGGGCGAACGCGCTGGAATATCCCTCGGGCCAGTCGTACGCGGCCTTTGGCGTCACCAGCGGCACGAGGTCGAGGCCCGCCATCGACGGCATGGCCCGCGCCCGGCGGACAAGCTCGGCGTCATCGTCGATCTCCGTGCTCATCACGCCGTTGGTCGAGCCGTAGGTCCGCAGGTGCCGCGTCAGCGCCCGCGTGTCCACGCCGGCAAGGCCCATGATGCCGCCGGCCCTGAGATACTCGTCCAGCGACGCATCCGCGCGGAAGTTGCTAACGCGGACGGACAATTCCTTGACCACGAAGCCGCGGACCTGCACCTTGCGGTCGTGCGACTCGATGTCCTCGGGGTTGACGCCGTAGTTGCCGATGAGCGGGTAGGTCATCGTGAGTATCTGCCCGGCGTAGGATGGGTCGGTCAGGGCCTCCTGGTAGCCGGTGATGCTCGTGTTGAAGACGACCTCGCCCCCGGCCGTCCCTTCCGCGCCGAACGCGACGCCGCTCAGGACCAGGCCGTCGGCCAGCGCGAGTCTCGATGGCTTTCCTATTGGCATTCCCACGTCCAAGCGGCCGCTATTCCTTCGCGCCGCAGCACTTCTTGTATTTCTTACCGCTGCCGCATGGGCAGGGGTCGTTGCGGCCGACCGCCTTGGCGGCGTGGATCGGCTCGGTCTTGGGCGTCTCCTTCAGGAGCTTCTCCTCGGCGTCGCGCTCTTCCTTTGACATCGCCTTCCTGGCCAGTTCCTCGAGCTTGTGCTCCTTCTCGCGGAGGCCGAAGCGATGAGCCATCGGGTCTTCTTTGGCCATGTCATGTTCCTTAACTTAATTGCGGCGTAGCACAAGATTCTACCCGCCTGGGCGTGGTTTGTTCACCTGCAAAAATCGCCGAATGTCTCACTTGAACAGCGTATATCTGACGATATACTATGGCTATGGCAAGCGAAGTGCGGTTCCCGGAGGTCAGGAAGATGCTGGAAGCCAAGGGCTACCGGTTGACGAGGATCACGGGGGCGCACCATGTGTTCACCAAGGCCGGCGCGCGGTCGCTGCCGATACCAGTCCACCACGGCAAGGCGATGCCGGCGCATGTGAAAATGATAGAGAAGTTGGAGGCATAGACATGGCAGCCAAGACCAAGGTCAAGACAGGTCCGTTCGACAAGAATATCCTGGCCGCCGCTGAAAGGATCGTGGATGCCTATGACATCGTAATACGGCACGAGGAGGGCGAATGGGTAGGTCACGCGTTGGAGTATCCCGAGGCCATCGGCGTCGGCAAAAGCGTCCAGCAGTGCGTGGACGCAACACGACAATCTCTGTTGGCTGGCGTGACCACGATGCTGGAAGATGGGGAGCGTCCACCAGCACCAGCCAGGGCGGGCCAGCGCACAGAGCAGGTCAACATCCGCCTAACTGCGGCCGAGAAGGCGGTCATCGAGAATCGCTCGCGGGCCGGCGGCTTCAGGGGAATCTCCGATTACGTCAGGGCCGCGGCGCTTGTGGAGAAATAAACTAGCTCCCAGTCTTCATGGTGGCGGGCGTGCTTCGCTCTCCTAGTCCCAAAACAAGCGTATGTCCGCCGGCCCGATGCAGGAGCGAAGGCGTCTCG
>JBHGBE010000166.1:0-4137 GCA_041946855.1 Phycisphaerae bacterium
GTCCCCGAAAATCGTACTGCTGACGGTGACCGATTCGGCCATTGAGCCGTTGTGCAGGGAGCTGGCCGGCAGAGGCGCATTCGCGCGCGGGTCGATCGTAGCGCACTGCTGCGGGGCGCTGTCGAGCGAGGTCTTGAGGCCGGCCAGGGAGCTTTGCGGGTGCGCCGTGGCGTCGATGCACCCGCTCCAGACGTTTCCGACGGCGCGTGCGGCCGTCGATGCGATGCCGGGGACTTACTTCTTCATCGAGGGCGACAGGGCCGCGCTTGGCCCGCTGGAGAAGTTGGCGCGGGCCATCGGAGGCCGGCCGTGCAGGATCGGCGGCACGCCGCGCCAGAAGGCGCTCTACCACGCGGCCGGGTGCATGGCCAGCAACTACCTGGTGGCGCTGGCGGATGCGGTGTTGGCGGTGGCGAAGGAGGCCGGCATCGGAGAGAAGGCCGCCTGGCCGGCCATGCTGCCGCTGGTCGAGGCGACGCTGAGGAACATCACGGCCCTCGGGCCCGCGGGGGCGCTAACCGGCCCGATCGCCCGCGGCGACGCCCAGACCGTCGCTCGGCACCTGGACGCGTTGGCGCGCGTCCGCGCCGCCGGCAAGAAGGGCTTGGACAAACTGTATCGCGCGATGGGACAATGGACCGTCGGCCTGGCCCTGCGGAAGGGCGGGATCGGCCGCCGCATCGCGCGCGAACTGGAAACCATTCTAGAAAAGAAGGAGATACTTGATGGCCGCGAAGATCATTGACGGCGAATCAATCGCCAAGGCCATGAACGAGCGGACCGCCGCCGAGGTCGAGGAGCTCAAGAAGGCCGGCAAGCCGCCGCACCTGGTGGCCATACAGGTCGGCGAGAACCCGGCCAGCAAGATGTACACCAACATGCAGAAGAAGAACTGCGGTTCGGTGGGCATCATCTACGACCTCCTGAACCTGCCGGAGAACATCTCGCAGGACCAGCTCCTCATCAAGATCGCCGAGCTCAACGCCTCGCGGCAGGTGACGGGGATGATCCTCCAGATGCCGCTGCCGCCGCACCTGGACGCGCGCAAGGTGCAGGTGGCGCTGAGCCCGGCCAAGGACGTCGAGGGCATGCACCCGGAGAACATGGGCCGCCTGTTCTACGGCGGGGGCATCGTCTCGCCGTGCACGCCGATGGCGGCCGTCACGCTCTTGAAGGAGACCTGCCCGGACATCGCGGGCAAGGAGGCCGTCGTCGTCGGCCACAGCGAGATCGTCGGCAAGCCGATCGCGGCGATACTGCTCCAGAGCCTCAACGCCTCGCCGACGCTCACCGTCTGCCACGTGGCGACGAAGGACCTGGCGTTCCACACGCGGCGGGCGGAGATACTCTTCGTGGCGACGGGCGTTTCGCAGGCCCGCTGGCTGGGCTATCAGCGGCGCAAGAAGGAGGCGCTGGAAAAGGGCACGGCCGTGCCGCCCCCGCCGGCGCTGAAGCCGCTGGTGTCGGCCGACATGCTCAGGGAGGGCGCGATCGTGATCGACGTGGCGATCAACCGCATCCCCAAGGCGCTGGACGCCAACGGCGAGCCGGTGAAGGATGACAAGGGCAAGCCCGCGACGATCACCGTGGGCGACGTGGACTACGCCGGCGCGCTGGAGAAGGTCGCGGCGATCACGCCGGTGCCGGGCGGGGTCGGGCCGGTGACGGTGGCGATGCTGCTGAGGAACACCATCGCGTGCGCGAAGGCGATGTAAGGGGATTGGCGATTGCAGATTGGACGGTAACGACATGGTCATTGACACGAAGTTGAAGGTTGTTGAGCTGAACAAGGCGAGAGGCACGCTGGCTGAATACGTCAGGAAGCTGAAGGCGCTTCCTATCGTCTTCACGAAGCGTGGGAAGCCTATCGTCGCCTTGGTCTCGATGCGGAACCGCGACTTCGAGTCATTGGCATTGAGCACGAGCCCGCAATTCAGGAAGCTGATCGAGCGCGGCAGGGATCAGATACGAAGAGGAGAATGCATATCGAGTGAGAAGGTGCTGGAGGAACTGGGTATTTCTCCCGGGAAGGCCGGAAGGATCCGTAAGATCAAATGTGCCAAAGGGCGGATATGCCCGATCACGCCCTAGCAGCTTACCAGGACGCCTTCGGCCACGCCTTGTGGGACATGTACCGCGGGCGGGGCGGCGATACCGTCATCGAGCGGGATGACGGGCTGACGGATGCTTACAATCCCGGTCTGTACTTCAAGGGCGCCGAGGCCTGGCCGGCCATCGAGCGCAGGGCCGTCCGCCTGGCGCGGGGGCGGGTGCTGGACATCGGCTGCGGGCCGGGGCGGGTTTGCCTGCACATCCAGGCCCAGCGCAAGAAAGGGCTGAGCGCCGTCGGCATCGACAACTCGCCGCTGGCGATTCGCACGTGCCGGCGGCGCGGCGTGGAGGATGCGCGGGCGATGTCCATCGACGACGTCGGGCCGGACATGGGCGTCTTCGACACGATCCTGATGTTCGGCAACAACTTCGGCCTGATGGGCAGCTTCGCCAAGGCCCGGCGGCTGTTGCGGACGTTCCACCGCATGACAAGCCCGCGCGGGCGGATCATCGCCGCGGGCCTGGACCCTTACCGCACCGCCAGGCACGAGCACCTGACCTACCACCGCCGCAACCGCCGCCGCGGCCGGATGAGCGGCCAGCTCCGAATCCGCGTCTGGTACAAGCAGTTCGTCACGCCGTGGTTCGACTACCTGTTCGTCTCCAAGCGCGAGCTCGCGCGAATCCTCCGCGGCACGGGCTGGCGCGTCGCGCGATATATCGAGGCGAGGAACGCCAGGAAGGACCCCAACTACGTGGCCGTGATAGAGAAGGCGTAGCTCACTTCGGGGCGAGCTTGGATTCGAGCATTTGCTTCGCGACGGCCGGCGGCGCCTTGCCGCCGGAGAGCTTCATTATCGCGCCCATGAGGAAGCCGAATGCCTGCTTTGCCTTCTTGTCGCCGGCGCGGACCTGGGAGGCCGGGCCGGGGTTGGCGGCGATGGCGGCGTCCACCCACGCCTCGACTGCGCCGGCGTCCGTAACGGCCAGAAGGTTGAGCCGCTTGGCGATCTCCATCGGGCTGACATGGTCGCCAGCCAAGGCGGTGTCGGCGCCGCCTTCGGCGGCTCTGCCACCGCACTCCATAGTGATGATGGCCTCGATGATCTTGTCGGCCGCACCGGCGTTGACCTGTCCCGCATCGGCCATCTTCGCCAGCTCCGCGAGCTGCTCCTTCGTGACGCCTACCTCGGCGAGCGAGCAGCCTCGCTCGTTGGCGACGGCCGATATCCGGCCCAGGAGGAAGTTGGTCACGCGCTTGGGCGACGCGCCGGCCGTGACGGCCGCGTCGAGCAGGTCGCCCGTCGGCGCATCCTGAGTCAGGGCGTCGGCCTCCTTGAACGAAAGCGCGTACTTCTCCATGTACCTCGCCCGGCGGGCCAGCGGCAGCTCGCCGATCTGCGCCGCGATCCGCCCGCGCCACGCATCATCCACCGTCACGGGCGCAAGGTCCGGGTCGGGGAAGTAGCGGTAGTCGTGCGCCTCCTCCTTCTCGCGCTGGAAGACGGTGATCTGGCGTACATCATCGAATCCGCGGTTCTGCTTGCCGAGCCTTTCCATCGTGAAGCCGTCGGGGTCCGCGCGCCACTGGCCGAGCTGCCGCTCTATCTCGTACTCGACCGTCCGCTCCAGACTCTTGAAGCTGTTGAGGTTCTTGACCTCGACGATGGGCGTCTTCCACATGCGTCCCTCGCGTGTGATGTGCAGGTTGATGTTCGGCTCGAAGCGCATGTGGCCCATCTGCATGTTCGCCTCGGACACGCCCAGCCACCGCACCAGCCGCCGCATCGCGCGGGCGTAGGCGGCCACTTCCTCCACGCCGTTCATGTCCGGCTCGCTGACTATCTCCAGCAGCGGCACGCCGGCCCGGTTGAGGTCCACGCCCGTGTGAGCGGGATTGTCGTGGACGTTCTTGCCGGCGTCCTCCTCCAGGTGGGCGCGGCGGATGCGAACCTTCTTCATCGTGCCGTCGGCCAGCGGGACCTCCAGGAAGCCCTCGGCCCCCAGCGGCAGATCGTACTGGCTTATCTGGTAGTTCTTGGGCAGGTCGGGGTAGTAGTAGCTCTTGCGGTCCCACTTGGTGAA
>JBHGBE010000167.1:0-4088 GCA_041946855.1 Phycisphaerae bacterium
TGCCCTCGCGACGCGCGGGCCGGAGGCCCACGCCACTTCCCGGAAACCGAAATGCACCCACTCCATCCTGGCCGGTTGCAATCGCGTGCGGCGGCAGTTACGATTCGGCGGACATGGGCAAGCAGGGCGTCACTTCGGCAAGCGGCCTGTATCGCGACATCGCCCGCGTGGCCGTGCCGCGCCGGCGGATCGCCGCGGGGGTGCGGCGGCTGGCGTCGCGGATCGCGGATGCGTATCCCGACGGGGAGGTGACGATCCTGGCGGTGCTGACGGGTTCGCTGATCTTCCTGGCCGACCTGATGCGGAGGCTCCCGCTGCGGATGCGCGTGGAGGTCGTCTCGGTGGTCTCGTATCCCGGCACGGCCGTGCGCTCGCGGGGCGCGAAGGTGCTTGGGCCGGTGCCGGCGTCGCTTCGCGGCCGGAACGTCCTGATCGTGGATGACATACTCGACAGCGGGCGGACGCTGGCCAAGCTGCTGTCGGCCGTGGCGGCCCAACGGCCCGCGGCCGTACGCACGTGCGTGCTGCTCCGCAAGCGCCGGCCGGACCTGCCGCGCCGACCGACGGCGGACTTCGTGGGGTTCGACGTGCCGGATGAGTTCGTGGTCGGCTATGGCCTGGACTTCGACAACCTCTACCGCAATCTGCCCGACATCTGCGTGCTCAAGAGACATGCACGACGCGGAGTGCCGTGGCTGCGCCGTTTGCAGCCACGCACGGGGGGCAATGAAGGCGGACCGCGTGGCTGCAAACGGCGCAGCTACGACACCCTTCATAGGGGGCGAGAATGAGCCCGGCGGCACAACCGGCCAGTCCCGCCGCCGCCCTGCCCGCGACGGCCGTTCCTGCGCGGCTCCTCCAGGACGGGGAGATCGTCATCCTGGCCATCAAGCCCAGCGCGTGGTTCATCGTCCTTGCGTCGTGGCAGGTGCTGGCGGTGGCGGCGGCCGTGTCGCTCCTGGTGTACCTGGCCGTGGTGATGTTCAGGATTCAGACGCCCACGGCCCCGTCGGCGGTCTTCTGGATCTGCGCCGCGGCGGCGCTGGCGAGGCTGCTGGTGGCGTGCTTCCAGTGGGCCGGGCGGCTGTACGTGCTGACCAATCTCCGCATCATGCGTGTCAGGGGGGCCGACGGCGCGGATGTGTCGGCCTGCCTGTTGAAGGACATCCGGCGGGCGGTCCCCTGCGCGATCGTGCTGGAGCGGGCGCTGGGCGTGGGGAGCATCGCGTTCGACACGGCGAAGGGCAACTCATCCGAGCTGACCTGGCTGCACATCCCCCGGCCGGATGAGGCGCTCCAGACGATCAACGAGGCCATAGGGCGAGCAAGGTGAAGACCTCTTAACCAAGACCTCAACCTTCGTGCGCCTGTTCTGGCAAGGGAAGGAAGAAGGGCCGCTGCCTGACCTCACGGAGTTTCGGGCCTCGATCAAGGTCAGATTCCGCCCCCTGTTTGAGGTCGTGGTAGGTAGTCGCAAGTAGGCCCGATACTGATGGTCTACGTTGCCGTCGAATTGGCCTTCTGATTAGCCCGTGGCGGACGCCCCCATCCCCGGCGGCCTGACGGCTCGCGGCACAGGCTTCTGTTGAAGCGCCCTGCACCGCACGATCCTCTGTCCGCCAATGCTCTTGAAACGCCGTCAGGCCGCCGTTCCGACTGCGGGGCCGCCAACCGCGATTTGCCGCGGCCGGGGGCCCCTTCCGCGCCTAGAGATGGACCGCCAGGTCCGCAACTTTCGGCTCGACCAGCCTGGCGTAGTCGCCGTATTTCATGCGGATCGAGTTGCGGTGCGTCCCGGCCTGGAAGACGATCTGGTCGTCCTCGGCCAGGTGCGAGTCCACCAGCGTGGTCAGGTTGTACAGGTTGCCGAACGGCGGCTCGGCGCCCACCTCGGCGTCGGGGAAGAGCTTGGCCAGTTCGGTCTCATCGGCGAGGCGCACCTTTCTGGCCTTCAAGGCGGAGGCGACCTTCTCCATGTCCAGCTTGAAGCTGGCCGGCAGCACGCACATGGCGAAGCCACTGTCGCTGCTCACGACGACCGCCTTCGCCAGCATATTGCCGCTGACGTGCTCCTCGGCGGCCACCTCCTGAGCGGTGTAGGCCGGCACGTGCTCGTGCTGCTCGAAGCTGACCGCCTTGTCCTTGAGGTACTCCGCTATTTTCATAGGGTCAACCTTTCTAGTCCTTGCGGCGGACGTGCGTGGTTTCCTGGGTCCGGTTGTCACCTATTGCCGGGGTCTCCAGATTCATCCTAGCGCGGCGGGGAGGCGCGGACAACAGGCGCGGGCGAAAAAGTGATGGGGACTGCCCCGCAGTTTGGGGCTGTCCCCAGTTTCTCGATTCGGCGGCGCGGAACAACTGGGGACAGTCCCAAACGGCGGGACTGTCCCCGATTCACTTTCCGACGCAGAACCGCTCGAAGATGCGGCCGAGGATGTCCTCGGTGACCACCTGGCCGCTGATGGAGCCAAGTTGGGCCAGCGACGCCCGCAGTTCGACGGCCGCCAGCTCGGCAACATCCGCCACCTGGCGGGAATGGGCGAGCAGGCGACACGCCCGAGCCGCGGCCGTCGAGGCGGCCAGGAGGCAGTCCTTGTGACGCCGGTGCAGGCCGAGGGCCTCGCCGGAGCGAGGGGCGCGGAGGTGGAGCATCTCGGCGAGAGAATGACGAAGGGCGTCAAGGCCCGTTCCCACGGTCGCGGATACGGGCAAAATGCTCATTGTGGATTGTGGATTGTGAACCGTGGATTCCTCGCGGACCAGGTCGGCCTTGTTCCCGATGATGATCATCGGCGCCCGTGGATTGGCCGTCCGTACCTCATCCAGCAGCGCCAGGTCTTCCTTGAAGTCACCGGCTGACAAGTCCAGGACGAAGATGATCGCATCGGCCGCCGCGACGGCCGCCCGCGCCGCCTCGCCCGCCGCGGCGGGCAGCGAGTCCTCGCCGGCCAGCCCCGGCGCGAATCCGGCTGCGTCCTGGAGCACGAGCGGCGCACCGCCCAGCGTCATCGGCGTGCTGAGCACGTCCCGCGTCGTGCCGGCCAGCGCCGACACGATGGCGCGGTCGCTGCCTGCCAGGGCGTTGAGGAGGGAGCTCTTGCCGACGTTGGGCCTGCCCGCGATCACCGCGCGGGGGACCGATGCGCCCTCGGGCATGTCGCCGGCCTGCTCGGCGAAGGAGCGAAGCTCCTCCGCCAGGCCGTCAAGCCGGGCGGCCAGGTCCGCCGGGCGGTCCAGCTCGATGTCCTCATCGGCCAGGTCGATCGACGCCTCGACGGCCGCGAGGATGTCGGCCAGGCGGGCCGCCGCCTGCCGGCAGAACCGGAACGTCCGCCCGCCAAGAGCCGCCAGGCCGGAGCGAAGCTGGGCGTCGTCGGCCGCCTCGATGATGTCGGCCACGGCCTCGGCCGCCGACAGGTCGATTCGCCCCGAGAAGAACGCCCTTGCCGTGAACTCTCCCGGCCCGGCCCGCCTGGCGCCGGCCTGGACCATCGCCTCCAGCAGAGCGCCCGCCGCGACGGGCGAGCCCGGCACGTGCAGCTCGCACACATCCTGGCGCGTGTAGCTCCGCGGGGCGCGGAATATGTACGCGCGGGCCGGCAGATTGACGATTGGCGATTGACGGTTGGCGATTGGACGGGTTTCCATTACCGGGATTCGCACGATGCCGTCGAGCGACCGGAAGCCGGGGCACGCGTTCAACTCGCCCGCATGGCCGGTGAAAACCTTCGCGGCAATTGACATGGCCTCCGGGCCGCTGAGGCGGACTATGGCACGCTCGGCGGAGCCGGCCGCCGTGGAGATCGCCGCGATAGTGTCATCCGTGGGGTACACGGGCAAGATGATACCAGACGTTCCCCAAGCCGCCCAAGCAAGCCGGACCAGTCTGGCGAGGCACGGCACGCGCCACGCAAGGAAGCCCCTCGGGCCCATGGCCTGAGGGGCTTCTTGGACCATACGACTTAAGGATGGCGCACGCCTTCTTACCTTCTCTCTCTCCGCACGAGCGGCACGCCCAGGGCCAGCAGCGCCAGCGTCGCGGGCTCTGGGACAGCGAAGGAGCTTTGGTCGTCGCCGAAGTAGTTGAA
>JBHGBE010000168.1:0-4002 GCA_041946855.1 Phycisphaerae bacterium
CTGCCAGGTCCTGCGCTCAGGCCTTCCCAATCATCTTCCGTTTCCTCTGGAGATAGTGGCAGTAGTTGGAATACGAGATGTCCGGGGGGACGAGGTGGTCCAGGTGCGGAATGACGCCGCCCTGTTCGAACAGCGGGCGGACGCGGTCCAGTTCGCGGTCGATGGCCGCGCGGCCGGCCACGAGCGGCGCCTTTGCGATGGCGCCGCGGATTCGCAACTCGCGCCCGAACTCGCGCCGCCAGGCGTAGGGGTCGCACCCGGCCGCCACCTCCACGGGGAACATGATGTTCACGCCCTCTTCCATCCAGTTGGCGACGATGTCGTGCGGGTTGCCGTCGCAATCGACGATACCCAGGACGCACCCGCGCTTCTTCAGCGCCGTCATCACCCGGCGGTATCCCGGCTGGAGGAACTCGCGGAACATCTTCGGCCCCACGAACGGGCCGTTGCGGCTGGCCATGTCCTCCCACCACTTGGCCAGGTCGATTACGATGTCCGGCGGCAGCGCCTCTATCTGGAGCGCGAGCAGCTCCGCCCAGTGCTCGACCATGTCGTGGACCATCGCGGGATATTCGTAGAAGGCGATGGCCGTGTTCTCGAACCCCATCCAGTCGCGGAGGCGGGCGTAGAAGCCCTCGCCGTGAATGGAGACCATCCTGCCGGCGGCGGCCGCGCGGCGGGCGTCGGCGACCTCGCTTTCGGGCACGCGGCGGATCGGGTCGTCCAGGCGGAACCGCTCCTTCATCGCCCGCCAGTCATCGGGCGTCTCGACGGGGAACTTGATGAAGTGCGGGATGGAGCTCTCCTCCTGGTCGTGCATGAACCGCTCGGCCAGGCAGCCGGAGGCGTCGAGCATGATGACGGACTTGGCGCGGCGCTCGATGATCTTCTCTTCAAACGGCGGGTTCATCCCCTGTCGGAGGTTGATGCCGTGCCCCTCGTGCTCGAAGCCGAAGTGGGCGTCCACCTTGGGGCTGAACATGTCCTGGGTCTCGCGGGGGGTGAGGTCGAGCTTCATGCCCTCGCGGAGCCAGCGGCGGATGGTCTGCGGCCAGTAGCCGAACTCTATGTCCGGCACGCGGTCGCATGGCTGGTATGTGAAGACGCGGTAGAAGCGGTCGGTGACTTCGGGTCGCATTTCTCAACGCACTGTTGCGCGTGAAAGCACGCGCCGGAGTAGCTGGGGTCTTTTCGGGCGCGGAGCTCGCGCCGGACCATTGCGTAATCTTCTTCCGCCTTTTCCACCCATTCGCCCGTCAGGGGCTTCATAGAGCACCTTGCCTTGTCTGAGTATCTCCGCCATGAAGCAATCGCCCATATCCAACCGTTGTTGGACCGCCTTGGGAGTCCTCACCAGCAGGTCAATTGGGAACCCAGGACGGACCTTCATGTATATCTCGCAGCTCTTCCGTGCCCAGTCGCCCTCGTAGGGCATGATGACCAGCAGGTCAACGTCGCTGTCGGGCGTGGCGGTCCCGCGGGCGTACGAGCCGAACAGCAGGATGCGCTGCGGGCGGAATTCCCGTCCGATGCGATTGGCTACATCACGGATTTCGGCCATGCTGACCATTGATCGGCCTCATTGAGCGTCTCGGCGCATTCTACCGCGCGGCGGAGCGCCTGTAGGAGATGTGGTCCTCAACTAGCGCCGCGGCCATTGTGAGCCATTGGATCACGGCGCCGCAGTCCTTTGTTGATCGTTGAGACCCGAAGGGGATGTAGTTGCCCCCGATGCAGGGCTAACATCTCCAGCCGTCGCGTCGTCGAGCCGCTCATACACCTCCACAATGCCCGCGTAGGCCTGGTCGCCGTGGTACGCCCGCGGCACGACCTGCCGGCCGTGGCGGACAAGCTCCTCGTGGAGCGGGCCCCAGACGTCGCCGCCAAGCGGGCGAAGGCCCATCTTCGTCAGGTCGGCGTAGAGCTGGCTGTTGGGATCGTTGCCCTCGGGCCTGTAGCCGTACTTGTTCTCCCAGAAGTAAAGCGTGCCGGGCCTGGCCTTGGCCCAGAGCGCTACGCCTTCGGTGTAGTCGCCGATGAGGTACGTCTCCGGGCGCAGGAACTTGACCGCGGCGTAGCCGGTGATGGCGGGCCGGCGGGCGAGGTCCGGCCGTGACTGGACCGCCTCGACCGCCTCCATGGCGGACAACTGCATGTCGTCGGTCCCCATCCTCAAGGGATGGACCTGGACGGAGAACTGCACGTAGCCCAGGTACGCCCCCAGCGCGACCGTCGCCCATGCAAGGCTTAGCGAGGCCCAGCGGTTGTGCAGGGTGGCGGCCAGCGCCGCCATGATGAGCATCGCGATGACGACGCCGCCCGAGAGGTCCTCGACCCACAGGAGGTCGTCGTTTTCGCCTATCCGCGCGAGCCTGGACAGGCGCTGGCTGTCGAGCAGCGGGCGGAACGCCTCCGTGAAGGCGTAGTCAGGCTGCCGGACGGCCCACCTGTTGCCGGCCGTTTCCCAATACCTGAATTCCAGGCCCAGGCTCCCGCAAAGGATCCACGCGGCGATCACCAGGATCGCCGCCGATATCGCCAGGCGATGCGCGCCGGCGAGCAGGAAGCCCAGGCCGCAGGCGGCCACCGCGCCGACCACGCCGCAGATGGGCACCAGGAATCGCATGTAGCCGCCCGACTCGGCGTCGCCGCGCATGAAGATGACCGTCTGTAGACCGGCCAGGCCGACCGCGATGGCGGTGGGCAGCAGCGCCCTTCGGCCAAGGGCGATCGCGCCGGCGGCGGCCGCCGCCAGCACGCCCGCCCCGCCCGCCTCGAGCAGCCACCCGCGGGCGAAATGATAGACGGTCCCACGGCCGTACTGCGTTGTGAAAGACTTGTCCAGGGCGGCCAGCGGCGTCAGGGAGTGCGGCAGGAACGACTGGGCGACGATGATCCACATCAGCGGCGCCCAGGCCAGAGCGAGGATCGCCCCGAAGGGCCACAGGTTGCGGCGCGCAAATGAGTATGCCGTCTTCAGATCGCCGACGGAACCTATTCGCGCCTTTGCGGCAACCTTAGGCGCGGACGACAGCGCCGGAACCAGGCGCTCCTTCAGGGCATCGTAGACGATGGCGATGACGAACAGCGGCGCCAGGGCGACCGTCTCTGTGCGGGAGATGAAGCACGGGCTGACCGCGACGCAACCCCAGAACCGGTTGCCGCGGAGGTAGAGGAACACGCCCAGCGTCAGGTACAGGGCGGCGGGCGTCTCGGTGAGGCTCGTCTGCGCCAGTTGCATCGCCATCGGCTGCGCCCAGACGAGCAGCGGCGCAAAGGCCGGGCTGATCGCCAGCACGACCGACCGCGGCGTAAGCTCCCGCGGCGGGGCCACCAGCGGCCGCATGAGCAGCAGTGCGATCCTGTACGCCAGGTACGCGATGGCGGCCGTCTGGAGACAACTGAAGATGCGGCAGCCGGTCATGCCCCCGAAGTGTGCAACCAGCGTCGTCGGAAGGGAGTAGCCGGGGCGCGCCCAGTCCTGCCAGACCGCCACGGCGTTGTTCCAGCCGTAGCAGGCGAAGAAGAAGTGCGTGATGTCATCATCCTGCAAGACGCCGTGGTTGCGGTCCGACTCCATCGCCATCGACAGCGCGAAGACCAGGCCCATCAGCGTCAGGCCGATGGCCATCGCCTCGCGCCACGAGGCGACTGAGCGCCAGGGGCCAGCGCCCTCTATAGTCAGCGCCCGGTGAGCCGGGCCGTCGGCCTGCGGCGAAGGATCCCCAGGACGTGATACTTCGCGTCTTGGGGCGCCAGGCTGGGCCTTGGATGCCTTGCCTTGCACGGACAGCACTCCAGTTGGCAACGGTGCAGCGCCCGCCGGGAGAATCCTTTTCAGAGAAACCCCGCATCAGGCGGCGACTTGGGGAGTATAGCAAAGGCGCGGCAGTGGGAGAAGGGCGCTGCGCCAGCCCGACGCAAGGCCGGCGACTCCAAACTTGACTAGGCCCAAAACAAGCGTATGTCCGCCGGCCCGATGCAGGAGCGAAGGCGTCTCGG
>JBHGBE010000169.1:0-3493 GCA_041946855.1 Phycisphaerae bacterium
CCGCCGGCCGTGGATGTGCCGCCGACGGTAATGTCGGCGAAGCCGGTGTTGTTGAAGGTCACGCCGTGCAGGGCCGCGCCGGTGAAGTCCGTGCTGCCCGACAGGACCAGCGTAAGCGAATTGCCCAGGAAGTTCCGCTTGGCGGCGATGTTGATGCTCAGGTCCAGGCCCGCCAGGCGGTTGGTGGTGCCGCTGGTCTGTAGCACGCCGCCGGAGGTGAAGATCCTGTTGATCTGGAACTGGTCGTAGTCCACGCCCGCCACAGGCTGGGCTGATGCCCCGGCGCCGTGGGTCACGTCCAGGCATATCCGGCTGGCGTAGGTCGTCGAGAACGTCAGGTTGCCCTCGAACTTCATGATGCCGACGCCGCCTGTGCCCGTCCCGCTGGGGGCGAAGGACATGTTGAGCGGGGAAAGCGTATATGAGTTGTTGCTCGTCAGGTTGCCGTACATGTGGATTACGCCGCCGCCGGCGAAGGTCTGGCCCGTGATGCTGTAGTTCTGGTACAGCTCAAGGTAGCCGCCTGGGTTGATCGTGGTGACGACGTTGGGGTTGCCGGGCCAGCTCGTGGTGTTGTTGGCCGTGCGGAGGACCGCGCCGCTGTCAATGATGATGTTGCCGGTGAAGCCCGAACTCGAGCCTGTCTGGGTGTTGAAGACGATGGCGTACGCCGTGGTGTTGGAGGGCAGGATCTCCATGCTGCCGCTGCCCGCAAGGCCGTAGACATTGGCGTTGGCGTTGTTGGCGGCCGATTGGATCCTGGAGGTAACGCCTGCGGCGAAGTCAAGGACGGATGCGGCCCCAAGGCCCGGGCCCGCGCTGGTTCCGTATGTCGGACACAGTGTCCCGCCGTTCATGTATATCCGGCCGATGTAGGCCTTGTTGTATCCGTTGGGGCTCAGTCGGAGCTGGCCGCCCGCGTTGAGGCTGACCGTCCCGCCGATCAGGACGCCCGCGGCGCCATAGACGTTGCCTTGGACACCGGGGCCGCCATAGTTGAGGTTGCCGTTGATGTCGATGCCGTTGATGTAAGAGTAGTCGGCGCCGTCGCCGCAGATGGTCAGCGCGCCCGTGCCGTTGACGGTCAGCTTGCCGGGCCTGACGCCGGTCATCGCCCCCGTGCCGACGAGGTCCAGCACGGCGGTGGCCGCCATCTCGTAAGTCAGGTCGCCCTCGAACCAGTTGATGTGGAAGGCCTTGTTGTTGTCGCTGGTGCCCGTGACCGGCACGCGCTGCCAGGTCCCGGCAAGAGTCAGCTTGCCGGCGCCGGCCTTGTTGAGGCCGGTAGCGCTCCACGAGCCGGCGTCGATCAAGTACTTCAGGTTCGCGTTGATGGTGAGGTCGCCCTCGTTGAGGACCTCGAAGTAGCTGTTGTAGCCGGTTCCCGTTCCCGTGTTGTCCATGAACAGCGTGCCGTTGCTGATGGTGCTGGCGGCCGTGCCGGCGGTCTTGATGATGCCGCCGTGCCTGATGTTCAGGACGTTGCCGCCCAGGTCGATGCTGTCGGCGCTGGCGATCTTCAGGGAGTTGATGACGGTTGTGCCTGAGGCTATCGGCGTGCCCTGCGGGGCGGTGACCAGGACGTTGTCATTGGCGGTGGCCAGGCCGATGTCGTTGGGCCTTCCCGCGGCGTCCAGCGGGACCAGGACGTTGTTCAGCGTCTCAGTGGTCCCGGAGAAGCTCACGAACTCGTCGCCGATGAAGCCGTAGCCGTAGGAGCCGTTGGCGTACTGCCCGCCGGGCGCGCCCGCCAGCACGATCTGGCTGGTGTACGCGCCGCTGCCGCCGAGGCCCATGAAGCGGATCATGCCCTGGTGGGCGCCGTTGACGCTCAGGGGGTCGCCGCTGTTGATCGTCAGCGTGTTGTTGGCCGCGGACCCGTGATTCACGACGATGAAGAACTCTCCTCCTCCAAGGCTGGCGCGGATCTGGTTGATGGAATCCGTCGAGTCGATAGTGTCGTTGCCGTCATCCTGGAATGTGGCGGCCCTGAGCGCTCCGGCATTGATCCCGAATCCCGCGGGCAACTGGCCCGTCAGGGCCGTATCGCCGGACTTGTCGAGCCGCAGCGTCCCGTTGACGACCTGCACTTCCGTGGCCCACCAGCCGGCCTGAAGGTTGATGCTGCCCGTGACGGTCATGACGCCCGAGCCGATCTTGCGGAATATCCCGCAGCCCGTGTAGGTCTGGCTCCAGGTGCTGTTGGTATTGGCCAGCCCCACGCCGAAGGGAACGAAGTAGCCGTATTGCTTGCTGAAATCGGCCTGGTCCAAACCCGTTATGGTGTCGAACACGACGTCATTGTTGAACACCGTGGTCGTGCTCAGGGCCAGCCCGCCCACGCACACGGCGCCCCAGAAGTTGATCGTCCCGCTGCCGGCCAGCGACGCCGTCACGTTGGCCGCGCCCGACAGCGAGCCGTCGCCCACCCAGGTCGGGTTGGCGTAGCCGTAGCCAACCTGGTTCCAGTTCCAGTTATATCCGGTGTTGTTGAAGTTGACCGAGTGGCCCGTGCCCACGTAGATCAGGTGCGTGCCGGCGCCGGAAAGGGTAATGGTGCCCTGCCTGCCGCCGCCCAGCGTGTTGGTGACAACCAGGGCATGATCGGCGCTGATGTGGTAGTTGTGCGGGTTGGCGGCCCCATCCGCGATGATGTTGCCGTTGACCGTGAGCCTGTTGCAGGCGTACAGCCCGAACCCCGGATGGAACGACACGGTGAAGTCCTGGTCAGCGCTGAGCGTGACCGTCCCGACGACGTTGGAACTGAGATAGTTGGTGCCCACGATGACATAGCCGGACGCGGTCGCGGCGCCAAAGGTAACGTCGGTGCCCGCGCAGGGGACCACCCCGGTATCCCAGTTCGCCGGGTTGCCCCAATCAGAATTCCCAACCGTGTCCGTCCAGTTTGCAAGCCCTCCCATCGCCTGCGTCGACAGCAGGCAGGTTACAGCGAGAGCCAGAAAGATTGCCTTCCTCATGCGGTGCTCCTTCATTGAAAGATGACGTTTCAGACCTGACGCAGCCTCACGGCCGCCTCCTGAACGTACTTGGCGAACGAAATGCCAGCGGCGACGATACAGCGAACGAATTACGGCCAAACAATTGAAAAAGGAACTGCCTTACAGCGACTTCTATCATACCACAGGCTGGGGATTCGTCAAGAGGCAAAACGGCAAAATGGGGAATTTGCGGCAGGGCCGGCAGCCCCCAGAAGGGGCCCACAAGGCAGGTCCCTGGCCGCAAGCCGCCCCCATCGCAGTGCATCGATCATCAGACAGTCTAGGGGCACGGGTGTGCCCGGACGCAAAGCTAAGCCCCTCCGGCAGATACGGCCGGAGGGGCTTATTACAGTCGTCTATCGGCAATCGTCAATCAGTGATCGCCGGCCTCAACGTCTCCTTCTTCTCAGCAGCGGCAGGCCCAGGGCAAGCAGGGCCAGCGTCGCCGGCTCTGGGACACCGAAGGAGCTCTGGTCGTCGCCGAAGTACTTGAA
>JBHGBE010000017.1:0-72581 GCA_041946855.1 Phycisphaerae bacterium
GAGCCGGCGACGCTGGCGCTGCTGGCCCTGGGCCTGCCGCTGGTGCTGAGGAAGAGGCGGTAGGACCGCGGATTGTAGATTGCGGATTGTAGATTGAACAAGCCCCTCCGAGTCCGCCATGGGCGGACCGGAGGGGCTTTCTCATTCGGCCTGCCTTCGATGGCTCCCATGCGTCCCATCAGTCCTATAGGTCCTACCAGCCCTACGGGGCCTGCAGGACCGATACGATGCATAAGAGTCCCCACTCCCCGCGCCCTACTCCCCACTGGCCGCCCCCAACCAGCGCGGCTGCCCCGGCCGCTGAAGCACCCCGTTGAAGCGACGCCCGGCCGTCGGCATAATGACGGCCATGCCCCAGGCCGCCGAGACATCGCGCCCAGCAAGCGAGAGCTACTATCACCAGACGCGCCGGCCGCTGAACAACCTGGTGATGCTCGCGCCGCTGCTGGCGGCGTTCCACATCGGGGCGGGCGTGTACGGCACGGACCAGGTGCTGCTGGCCCCGCAGTATGTGCGGGACATTCTTCAGTACCTCGGGGCCCCGCTGCTGCTGTTCATCCCGGCGGCCGCCGTCGCGCTGATGCTCCTTGGCCAGCAGGTGCTCCAGCGCGAGAAGTGGACCGTACAGCCGTCGGCCGTCGCGGGCATGGCGGGCGAGTCGGTGCTGTGGACGCTGCCGCTGATCGGCATAGGCTACATCACGGGCAAGATCGACCGGGCGGCCGTGCTGCCCGGAAGGCTGGACGAGGTCGTCAAGAGCATCCTCGTCGCGATCGGCGCGGGCGTGTACGAGGAGTTCATCTTCAGGATGGTCCTCATCACGGTGCTGCTGCTGGTGCTGGTCGATGTGTGTACGTTCAAGAAGGACCGGATGACGGTGCTGGCGGTGGTGACGGCGGCGGCGCTGTTCGCTTTGTGCCACTTCCGGGCGCTGGGCGGGGGCGAGTATTTCAACTGGAGCCGGTTCATCTTCCTGTCGACGGCCGGCGTGCTGTGGGGAGGACTGTTCATCTACCGCGGGTTCGGCATCGCGGCCGGGGCGCACGTCATGTGGGACGTCTTCGTCCTCCTGGCCGCGCCGAGACATCCGGCCGTCTGATCGCGGATTGCGGATTGTGAATTGGCCTCGCTGGACATATCCGTCCTATCAGTCCTATTCGTCCTATTGGTCCTATTCCTTGCGCGGGCGATAGGACAAATAGGACGGATAGGACGAATAGGACAAATCTGCAATCTGCAATCTGCAATCTGCAATCTACGATCCGGTCACTCACCCAGCACCTTCTTGAGCTCCACGATCGCCTGGGCAATCTTCTTCCGTGATGCATCGTACCAGGCCGCGCCGACGAGGGCCTTGGCCTCGGCGAGCTGCTTGGGGTCGAGCTTCTTGTCCTTGAGTCGCACGTCGGCCTCGATGTCGATGGCCGGGCCGCCGGCCTTCTTGCCGTCGACGTCGACGGCCGCCAGCACGTCGTCGAGCACCTTGACCGCCTTGACAGCCTCGGCGGTCTTGCCCTTGGCCTTGGCGCGCCGGGCGACGGCCGTGAGCGTGTAGGCGTACTGCCAGTCGTAGACGCCCTCGCGCATGGCCTCCCACTCCAGCGTCGGGTCGTGCGTGGGCGAGTCCATCGACGGGTAGCAGACGTTCCAGTCGCGGTTGGGACCGTCAAGGTCGCAGAACGGGTCGCCCGCGAACTCCATGTAGGCGAAGTACTGCGAGGAGAACGCATTGATCTTGAAGGCATAGAAGCCCGGCCGGAAGCGGTTATACTCCGGGTTCACGTCGATGCTGGGGCAGTAGAACATGAGCTTCTGGTGCGGCTTCATGGAGTTGATCGTCTCGGCGTTGAGGTAGGTCAGGTTGTAGCAGACGTAGTTGAGGACGGGGTCGAGCACCTTGACCGCGTTGGGGTTGCTGGTGATGTAAGTGTTGGCGCCCGGCACATCCTTGGTCCACTCGCAGGCGACCTTGGCCTTGGCGATGAGGTCCGGCGTGTGCGGCTCATCGACGGGGAAAAAGCCCATCTCGTTGAAGCCCTCCTCCCTGGCGATTTGCATCGTCTCCGCGATGCTCTCGGCGTAGCGCTTGCGATTCTTCGCATCGTCGGGCAGGCGGCCGAGGTAGCCGGTGTTGTCGATAAGCGGGGCGCGATAGCCGGCCGACTTGAGGAACTTGAAGGCCTTGCGGGACTGCTCGACGTTTCGCTTGCCGCCGGGGCCGGGCTCCAGCGATGCGCCCAGGCCGGAGACGACGGTGTCCATGCCGTGGTCGGCCATGTCGAGGACTTCGAACGGGTCGATGTCGCCGTAGTCGATGTAGTAGAACTGGCCGTGGGTGGAGTGATCGGGGTGCTCGAGCTTGAAGGGCAGGACGTCGATCTGCACGTTGAACGCAGCTTCGCGGTCCTTGCCGGCGACGACCGTGAATGCGCCGTCCCGACGGCCGGGGGCGGCCTTGTCGGGCACCTTGAGACAGACCACGGCGATCTCCACGCGGTCCGGTTTGGCCGCGTGATGGGAATCGTCCAACACGAGCTGCTCGGGACAGACGCGGTAGTCCTTGCCCCAGGAGGAACCGATCCGCTGCTCGCTGTAGACGGCCCAGCGGATTGCCTTCGTCTGAATGTCCAGCGGCACGACAGTCTTCTGCCAGCCGGACACGACGCGGAGGTCGGCCAGATCTTCCAGCGCCCGGACCGCGACGACGAGCGAGATCGTCTGGCCGGGGCAGGCCTCGAGCTTGACCGTGTCAGTCAGTTCGCCTTCCTGCGGCTGGGAGTTGGCGAATAGCTGGCGGCTGACCGGCGGGAAGAAGACGCGGAAGCCGCGCTTCTTCTCGGCGTCGGTGTAGTCGGGGCACGGGCCGGGGTCGGGCAGGCCCAGGTCCTTGAACTGCGGAAGCAGCTTCTTGCGGAGGGCCTCCAGGTTGTCGGCGCGGGACTTCCATGCGGCCGCGATCTTCTCCTTGGCGCCGGGCAGCCTGGTCTCGGCGGAGAAGAGCGTCAGCGACGCGACGGGCACGGCCGCCTTCGTCTCGACGAACTTGAGGCCGAATGTCTTGCCGTCAATGCAGCGCATCATCGACCGCGGGATGATGAGCGTTTCTTCCTTCCATTGGCTATCGGCCGCGCCGCCGAAGGTGCCGACGTAGCCGGCCCCGTAGAACCCGCAGCCGCCCTTGCCGGCGTGGACGGCCGTGGGCTTGTTGGAGACATCCTTGAACTTGATCGTCAGGAAGAACGGGTGGTTGATCGCGCCGTAGTTGGCGGCGTCGAAGTCGAACGCCGGCATCGTCATGAACACCTGGAAGACGGGCTTGGTCAGGCGGTACTTGATCTCGCCGTCGGCGCCGGCCTCGCCGATGCGATCGGCGGGGCCAATGTGGGGGACCTTGGCCGGGTCGGTGTCATCCGCGCTGCCCCAGTTCCAGATGAAGAAGTTGTCGCCCTCGGCCGCCCGGGCCGGAGAAGCCAGCCCCAAGGCGAAAGCCACAGCGACGAATGCCCCACAGACCGCCAGTGCAAGACGCATCGTTGCCATGATTGTCTCCGATAGTTGCCGGGCGGGCGATTCGAGCTTCGCCATCGGCCGGCCAGTATGATATATGAACATCGCGGGCAAGACACTGGTTTCCATGATGAAATGAGTCCCGTATAATGGCCGTAGAGGTAGGAAGATGAGCTACGCAACATTGCAGATGAATGGAAAGCAGTTCGTCCTTGTGCCAAAGACGGAGTTCCAGAGGCTGACCGCTGAGGACCGGCGAGATGCGAGAAAGGCGCAGAGGGCCCTGGCTAGGTACAGATCGGGCAAAGCGCGGACCATCTCTCATGAGGCGCTGAAACGGGAACTGGGGTTCTAGGGAACCGCGTGGCCTACCGCATCGAGTATATGCCGGCGGCCACCAGGGCCTTGCGGCGCCTGGACAAGACAATCCAGCGACGTATAGTCGCGCGAATCGAACACCTCTCAGGGAATCCCCGGCCGTTTGGCGCCGTGAAACTCAGTGGACATGACACCTTTCGCATCAGGATTGGCGACTATCGCGTCATCTATGCCATTGTGGACGAACGCATGGTTGTGCTCGTCGTCGAAACAGGGAACCGTCGGGAAGTCTATCGCGGATGGTGATTCCCGGCGTCAACACTTCGTCGCCTCCTGACCACAATTCGTCGTCTAATCGCTGGCAATCGGCGTGAACCATGTGCGGGATATGCGGAATCATCGACTTTGACGGCCGGCCGGTCGATCGCGACCTTGTGATCCGGATGCGGGACGTGATGACGTGCCGCGGCCCGGATGCGTGCGGCCTGCACGTCGGGCCGGGGGCGGCGCTGGGCCACCGCCGCCTGAGCATCATCGACCTCTCACCCGCCGCCGCGCAGCCGATGACCAATGAGGATGGGACGGCCGTCCTGGTCTTCAACGGGGAGATATACAACTTCCAGGATCTCCGGCCGGAACTCGAAGCCGCCGGCCACCAGTTCAAGTCCAGGAGCGACTCCGAGGTCGCGCTTCACGGCTACGAACAGTGGGGGCTCGACGGCCTAGCCAAGCGCATCCTCGGCATGTTCGCGGCCGCGATATGGGATTCCCGCAAACGTCAACTGCACCTGCTGCGAGACCACCTGGGCAAGAAGCCGCTCTTCTACCAGGCCGTGGGCGGGCGCGTCATGTTCGCCAGCGACATCAAGGCGCTCTGGATTGCCAACGGCCGGCGCGTCGAGCTGGACGAGCAGGCGCTGGATGAGTTCTTCTACTACACTGTCATCTCCGGCCGGCGAACGATCTTCCGCGGCGTCCATCGCCTTCCGCCGGCGCACGCGGCGACGTTCGATGCATCGGGCGAGAAGCTCACCCGCTTCTGGTCGCCCGACTACTCGGCAAAGCAGGCCAAGAGCGTCGATGAGTGGCTTGAGGGCATCGACCATCACCTCCGCCGCGCGGTGCGCCGGCGACTGGTGGCCGATGTGCCGCTGGGCGGGTTTCTGTCGGGCGGAGTCGATAGCTCGACCGTCTGCGCCCTGATGGCGGCCGAGGGCCACTCGCGGCCGAAGACCTTCACCGTCGGCTTCACGGACGCCGCCCGCTGGGACGAGCGCCGCTTCTCGCGGGCGGTGGCGGAGCGCATCGGCTCGGAGCACACGGAGCTGATCGTCAAGCCGGACGTCGCACCGATCCTGAGCGACCTGGTGTGGCACTACGGCGAGCCGTTCGGCGATTCATCGGCAGTGCCGACGTACCTGATCGCCCGCGAGGCCCGCAAGCACGTCACGGTCGTCCTGACGGGGGATGGGGGCGACGAGGCGTTCGCCGGTTACAGCCGCCACCGCCGGCCGTGGTTGGCGCACCGCTGGCGGGCGATCCCAGGCTTCATCCGCCGGCGCCTGCTGCCTCTGGCGGCGCGGGGCGTCGGCGTGATCGCACCGCGCACGCTCTTTGCCCGCAACCTGGAGCTGTCGGCCGGGCATCTCGCCGGCGACGTTCGTGCGCTGGCCGCCGCCACGTGCTGGTTCGACGGCTGGCGGGACATACTCTACACACCGGACTTTCGCAGCCGCCTGGGCGCATTTCATCCCCTGGAGGCGCAGCGGCCATTGATGGATTCGCTCCGCGGCCCGACGGCCGTGGACAAGGCATCGGAGTATCTCCTGCTGACCACGCTCTGCGACGATTACCTCGTCAAGGTCGACGTCGCGACGATGGCCCACTCGCTGGAGGCGCGGTGCCCGTTCCTGGATGTGGAGCTGCTGAACTTCGCCATGACGATCCCGGCCGGCGTGCTGCTTGAGGGCAACCAGGCCAAGTCGCTGCTGAAGCGTTACGCCGCTCGACTCGTCCCGCCGGAGGTGGTCTACCGTAAGAAGAAGGGCTTCTCCGTCCCGATCCGCCAGTGGATGCAGAACGAGTGGGCGGCGCCGCTGGAGCGGCTGCTGTTGAGCAAGACGGCCCTGGATCGCGGCTACTTCGACCCGCGGACGGTGCGCCGCATCATCGGCGAGCACGTCTCCGGCCGGCGGAACCACGTCGCGCGGCTCTGGACGCTGCTGGTGTTCGAGACGTGGAACCGGCTCTTCGTGGATCAGACGCTCAAGCCCGGCGAGCCGGTTCTGATCTAACGGTGGCGAACCCGATAGATGGAAACGCAAAGTGACAGATGAACCTAGCAAGAAAGTCAGTCTTGTTCTGGACGGTCGCAACCTTTGCGACTTCTCTGGGTTCTGCGCCGAGTTCAATGGGGCCGTGACAGCCACGATGAACGCGACTTGGCACGGCAACCTGGACGCGTTCAACGACTTCCTGTACGGACCCTATAACGATTGCACCGGATCCATGACACCTGGGATTCCGATCTGGAGGAACTCCCACCTGTCTCGTGTTAACCTCGGGCATCAGGCGATGGTCCAGTGGTTGGAGCGAACACTTGAAACTTGCCACCAGTCGAATCGCGTGCATGCGGCGACGCGCCTTGAAGCAGCCAGAAGCGGCTTAGGTCCAACCCTGTTCGATATGCTTGTCGAGATCATCCCCAACAACTCAGAGTACGTCGAGCTTCGGCTCGAATAACCCAGTTCAACGTGGCATCGGGCGTATGTGCCGCAAGTATTCCTCTTCCGTCCACCCCGTCGGCTTGCCGAACGCGTGGATGATCTCGATGTTCGCGGAGCGCGACAGGGCGCCGGGGTTGCACCCGGGCTTGCCTTCGGGGATCGGTTTGCCCTTCTTGTCGAAATAGTCCTGCCAGGCCTTTACCGGCTGTGTGGCGCCGGGGGCGCGGAACGTCATGGGGAAGACCTCGAAGAGGCGCTTGCCGGAGCCGTCGCGGAAGCACTCGTAGACGAGTTGCGAGCAGTAGTACTTGCCGTTGTCCAGCAGGAACTCGTCATTGTACGGCGTGCCGACCAGTGCCAGGGCACGCTTCACCGAAGGTTCGGCGGCGGAGCGGAACTGGGCCTTGAGCCGCCCCACCACGACCTTCGGACGGCCGTGGTCGTCCTTCGAGCGGGCGAGGAAGGCCGCCAGCGGCGTGACCTTCACGCCCTTGCCGCCTGCCTCGACCACCGTGGACAAGTCGCCGGCCGTCGCGACGATGCCGACGTGCGTGAACTTCGCGCCATCGACGCCTTCCGTAACGGCCTTGATGGCCTCGCCCAAGGCATGGCCGTCGGTTTCCTGGAAGAGCAGGTCGCCGGGGCGGAGCATCGCGGTGGCATCGGATGATGCCTGGCCGCAGGCGGGCAGGGCAAGGCAAAGCCCAAGCAGCATCGCCAGTAGCGCGTGAGAGCCGGAAAAGAAAGAAAAGGGGACATTCAGCTTTTTCGCCGGCGCGCGATTGGGGCCAGGCGAACTACAGGTGACTTGCCACTCACTTGTGTGCAGACACTTTTGCGGAGGCGAAAAAGCAGAATGTCCCCTCTTCACTTCCAGGGAAACTCCTGTCCCGTGAGCTTCTCGTAGGCCTCGATGTACTTGGCGCGGGTCCGCTCGACGATCTCGGCCGGCAGGACCGGGCCGGGCGGGTTGCGGTCGAAGCCGATCTCGTCCAGGTAGTCGCGGACGAACTGCTTGTCAAAGCTCGGCTGGTCGCGCCCCGGCTTGTACTGGTCCACCGGCCAGAAGCGCGATGAATCGGGCGTGAGGACCTCGTCGATCAGGATGATCTTGCCCGTGTCGTCGCGGCCCCACTCGAACTTGGTGTCGGCCAGGATGATCCCGCGCTGGCGGGCATAGTCGGCCGCCCGCTGGTAGATCGCGATGGACTTGTCGCGCAGCTCCGTCATCACGTCCTTGCCGACCAGGTCGCAGGCCTTCTCGAAGGAGATGTTCTCGTCATGGCCCGCCTCGGCCTTGGTGGACGGCGTGAAGATCGGCTCGGGCAGCTTGGCGCACTGCTTGAGGCCCTTGGGCAGCTTGACCCCGCAGGCAGTGCCGGACTTCTGGTACTCCTTCCAGCCCGAGCCCGCCAGATAGCCGCGGACCACGCACTCTATGGGCACGACCGTGGCCTTGCGGCACAGCATGAACCGGCCGTCGAGCTCCTCGTCGTGGACCTCTTTCGGCAGGTCCGTCATGGCCGACGAGACCACGTGGTTGGCGGTCGTGTCCTGGAGCATCTTGAACCAGAACAGGCTGATCTGCGTGAGCACGCGGCCCTTGTCGGGGATGCCGTTGGGCATTACCACGTCGAATGCGCTGATGCGATCCGTCGCGACGATGAGCAGGCGGTCGCCCAGATCGTAGATGTCGCGAACCTTGCCCCGGCGGCATGGATAGCTTGCGATGGATGTCTGGAGGAGCGCCGTGCTGGTCATTTCACCCTTTTATCCTGCCTCCGCCTTGCCGTCAAGCCGCGGCTAGCGATTGCGTCCAACGTACAGGTAGGCCACGAGCACGGCGAACTGCACGAGCATGTTCACGGCCAGAAGCGTGCGGCGCGACAGCCCCCCGCACTTTCGGCACAATATGGCGCCGCCGCCGATGGCCGTCGCGATGGCCGAGGCCGGCATCATCATGTACCACCAGCCCAGGTATTTCATGTAGACCCACGTGAGGACCCACGGCACGGCCATCGTCAGCGTCGCTGCAATGGGCCCGCATCCGCGCGCGAAGGCGACGATGGCCGGCTCGGTGCTCTCGCGCGGGCGGCAGAACTGGCAGGTGATCAGGATCGCCCACGCCCCCCACGGGGGCATGAGCAGGATTGTGCGGGCGCAGCCGTTGCCGGGGTAGAAGTAGTCGTACTGGAACTCCGAATTGGCCGCCAGCAGGCCCGCCAGGAGCGAGCTGACGAGCACCGCCCCAAGCACCGCCTGCGCCGCGGCGCCATTGCCCGCCGCAGCCTCGGCCAGCGAGGCGATCGACCGCCGAAACGGCCAGACGCCCATCGTCGCGACGACGGCCGCCACCTGGACCAGGTTCGACCCGAACCTGTCGGAGCTGAGGTGCTGCTGCGTCCAGTCCCAAACGACGTTGAACGCGTATCCCCACGCGATGGCCTGCACGACAAGGCCGACCCACGCCCAGGCGAACCGCCGGGGCGGCGCGGCCGCCAGACGCTCATCGCCGGCCGTCAGGAGCATGTAGCTCGGACGGTCGATAAGCCAACGGTACGCCAAGACGATGTAGTAGAAGACGTTGCGCACTGCGCCATCCGGCATCCGCCGCCAGCCCCCGTCCGTGGGGAAGGCATGGAAGCCCGTTTCCCGGCGATTGTCCGAGCCGGAAGCATACCGCCGCCGCCAGGCCGGTGGAACATGGATTTCGCGGAAAAACGCAAATCCTGGAATTCTCTTGCCTTATTCGCTGTTTGCGGTTAGCTTTACGATGCATAAGTTGCTCGTCTCAGGACAGTGGCCGCGGGGGGCATGTCTGAGTGGTGAAGTAGTGATTAGTGTGTGCGCCATATCTAGCTGTAGTCGGACCTGCCGTCTTGCAGTTCCGCTTTTCTTCCATCATCTCTTCGGATCGGTGTACGGGAGGCTCGCAATGGCCAAAGGCAAGGTCAAGTGGTTCAACGCCGCCAAGGGCTTCGGCTTCATCCAGGTTGAAGGCCAGGAAAAGGACATCTTCGTCCATCACACCGCCATCAAGGCGGAAGGGTTCCGCACCCTGAACGAGGGCGAAGAGGTCACTTTCGAGCTTGTACAGGGCCCCAAAGGCCTGAAGGCCGACAACGTCCAGCGCGCGCCCGGCGCGGCGGCCCCGCAGGCCCCGGCGACGGCCTGACCAGCACGAGACTGTCGGCTCCACAGGCGCGATGCGCAAGAGCGCGGCCGCGGCCTATGGCTGCGGCGGCTTGGTCCCTGCGCCGTTGGCCTGCGTTGCCGCGCGGTTGACGGCCGCAAGGTAGGCGCGGGCCGACGCCTGCACTATGTCCGTGTCCACGCCTCGGGCGCGGAAGCGCTTGCCATCACGCTCCACCTCGATGGTCACTTCGCCCTGCGCGTTGGCGCCGGATGTGATCGCGCGCAGCGAGTAGTCCGTCAGCCGCAGTTGGAGGCCTGTAATCCGCTGGATGGCCTCGTAGACCGCGTCGACTGGCCCGTCGCCGATGGCCGCATCCGTCACGCTCCGGCCTTCCTTGACAAGCGTGACGGTGGCCGTCGGTGTGGCGTTGGAGCCGGCCACGGTCTGGACCCCGGCGAGCCTCCACAGCTCCGCGACCTGCTCCATCTCCTCGTCGATCAGGGCCTCTATGTCCTGATCGAAGACCTCCTTCTTCTTGTCCGCCAGGGCCTTGAACTTCTCGAACGCCCGGTCGATCTGCTGCTCGCCCAGCGAGTAGCCCAGCGCCTCGATCCGCTGTGTGAAGGCGTGCCGGCCGGAGTGCTTGCCGAGAACCAGCGTGCTGGCCGGTATGCCGATGTCCTCGGCCCGCATGATCTCGTACGTCTCGCGGTTGGCCATCACGCCGTGCTGGTGGATGCCGGCCTCGTGCGCGAAGGCGTTCTCGCCGACGATGGCCTTGTTCCTCTGCACGTTCTGCCCCGTCACGGACGACAACAGGCGGCTGACGGGAAATATCCGCTTCGTGTCGATGCGGCAGGTCACGTTGAGGAAATCGCGGCGGGTCCGCATCGCCATGACGATCTCCTCCAGCGCCGCGTTGCCCGCCCGCTCGCCGATGCCGTTGATGGTACACTCGACCTGTCCCGCTCCGGCCCGCACGGCCGCAAGCGAGTTGGCCACGGCCAGCCCCAGGTCGTTGTGGCAATGCACGCTGATGACGGCGTCCTTGACGTTCGGCACGTGCGCCATCAGGTAGCGGATCAGGTCGCCGAACTCCGCCGGCATGGCGTAGCCGACAGTATCGGGGATGTTCACGGTCTTCGCCCCGGCCTCGATGACGGCCGTCACGACCTCGACCAGGAATTCAGGCTCGGTCCGTGATGCATCCTCCGGCGAGAACTCCACGTCATCCACGAAGCTCCGCGCGAGCTTTACGGATTCGACCGACATCTTGACGATCTCTTCCTTGGCCCGCTTGAGCTTGTGCTTGCGGTGGATCTCGCTCGTGGCGCAGAAGACGTGTATCCGCGGGCGCTTTGCGGGCTTGACCGCCTCGGCGGCGCGGACGATGTCCTTCTCCAGCGACCGCGCCAGGCCGCACACGGTGCAGTCGGCTATCTCGCCGGCGACGGCCTTCACGGCGTCGAAGTCGCCCTGCGAGGCGATCGGGAAGCCGGCCTCGATGATGTCGACCCTGAGCGCCGCCAGCGCGCGTGCGACCTCCAGCTTCTCGGCGATGTTCATGCTGCAACCTGGCGACTGCTCGCCGTCGCGGAGGGTTGTGTCGAAGATCAGGATATTTCGCGGCTCTGACATTTTCGGCTCCTTTGTCTCAGTGCAACTATCGACCATAACGTTCCCGCGCCTTTCGCGGACCTGCTCCGGGCTGGATTCGAACCAGCATCATCGCCGCTCTGAACGGCGCGCCTCTTGCCGATTGGGCTATCGGAGCATCGCACAATGCCCGGGGTCGGATTCGAACCGACACTGCCAGCATCCTTAGTGCTGTGCCTCCTGCCAAGGTTGGGCTACCCGGGCGCAGTGGCCTGAGCCGGAGTCGAACCGGCAACGGCCCGGGTTTAGGCCGGGCGCCTCTGCCATTTGGGCTATCAGGCCTCTGGCCGCGGCGGGAGTCGAACCCGCAACCTCCTGGATTTGAGCCAGGCGCCTCTGCCATTGGGCCACGCGGCTATGTCTTCACTTGTCCAGTACGCGATGATCTGGAAGCTGCGCCGCGGTGTGCTCGGCCGGGAGGAGAAAGAAAAACTCCGCGGCCGGGATCGGACCGCGGAGCAAAATCTCAGTATCATCCGCGATCCGTCAGCGCAGCAGGAGCCCTAGCAGTAGCGATAAGCTCAAGCTGACGTTCTGACGGACCATCGTTTGCCTCAACTCTTACTATATCGGCCAGTTCCCCCAAGGCAAGCACAAAACTGGATTTCTTGCGGGAGCATCCATTTGCCATTTCGTGATTTGGCATTCCTTCGTCATTCCTAATTCCTGATTCCAAATTCCTTCAGCACTTCCTCCGTCTCCAGGCTCCTGATGCAGTAAGGGTTGCAGCCGATGTCGCCGGTGGCGCTGACGGCGACGGCCGTGCAGCCGGCGCGGCACCGGGCGGAATACGGGCACGTCGCGCACTGGCCCGTGAGGCGCCGCTCCTTCTCGCGGAAGGCGCGGAAGTACTTCGGCCCCCGCCAAATCTCCTCCAGCGGCTCGCGCCGCAGGTTGGCCTCGACGAACCGGTCCCCAAGCGACAGGCACCCCAGCACGTCGCCGTTGGACCGCACGCCGATAAGCTCGACGCCCGCGATGCACCCGCGCCAGGTCTGGTGCAGGAACCGCAGCGCGGGGTCCATCGGGAAGTAGCCGAAGTCGTCCATGTGCCGCAGGCGCAACGAGCCGCGGCGGTCGATGAACGCATCGCGCATCCTCGCGCAGAGCCAGGCGTAGTCGGCCCGCGAGATGAACTGGTCGTCGCCGAAGCGCCGGCCGCCCCGATTGGCTATCTGCACCTGCCAGGTGATGCCCGTCCTGTCGAAGAGCGCGGCGAAAACGTCGAACTCGCCCAGGTTGCCCTTCCAGAATGTCGTGATGGCGTTGACATTCGCATGGCCGCGAGCGACCAGTTCCTTCAGCAGGCCCAGGCAATGCTCAAAGCCGTCCACGCCGCGGATCGCCCGGTAGCTTTCGCGCGTGGCGCCATCCATGCTCACGCCGACGAGATACGGCCGGAGCCTGTCAATCTCATCCAGCGCAGGGCCATCGACCAGGATGCCGTTGGTGATGAGGATGAGCCTCATGCCGAACTCGCCGACGGCCCGGCAGATCTCCGGCCAGTCGGGCCGCAGGAGGGCCTCCCCGCCGATGATCGTTATCTCCCGGCCTCCGAGCCTTGCCACGCCGGCCAGAACGCCGCGAATCTCGTCGAGAGTCAGTTCGTTCTCGCGGGGCGCGCCCGATGTCGATGCGCAGTGCGGGCAGCGGAGGTTGCACCGGTTGGTGACCTCGATGACGGCGAATCGCAGTGGCCCGGCCTCAGGCATCGCCTAATGCCTCATGCACCACTCGCTCCTGTTCGATCCGGTGGTAGCAGTACTCGTTCTCCGTCCGGCTGTGGCACATGGAAAGGAGTATCTCCGGACAGCCGCCCTGGCAGGCATCCTTAAAGCAGCACGAGGCGCACACGCCCGTCATGTTCTCCGCGCGCACCCAGTCTAGGGCGCGAGCGCACCGTTCCTCGCGGCAGATGGCGGCCAGCGAGTCGCGGCGGACGTTGCCCACGATGCACTCGGCGAAGCACAGGGCCGAGCACGGCGTCACGTCGCCGTTGGCCCGCACGAACAGGTTGAGCATCCCGCCGCTGCACCGGCCCTGCCAGGTCTGGCTCAGGATGCTCAGCGGCGCGAAGTGAGAGAAGGTCGCCAGGTCGTCCATCGGGATGATGTTCATCGGCGGCCGGGCGGCCATCGCGGCGGCGACCTTCTCGCCCAGGGCGTAGTACTCATCCGGCGTCAGCGTGATCGGCGCCGGGCAGCGGCCCTTGGCGGAGGTGATCTGCACCTGCCAGTCGATCCTCCTGGCGGTGCAGAACTCCAGCAGCGCGTCGAAGTCGCCGACGTTCAGCTTCGAGAAGGCCGTGATGACGCTGACGTGGAAGCCCGCCTCGCGGAGGCGTTCGATGGCCCGCGTGGCCGGCGCGTGGCTGTGCGGGCCGCGAATCCGCTCGTGGACGGCCGGCGAGATGGAGTCGAGGCTGACCGTGATCATCTTGATCGGACGGCGGCAGAGCTCCGTCAGCCGCCAGTCGTCCAGCAGCGTGCCGTTGGTCACGAAGCGAACGGCGTAGCCGCGCGCCAGGCCGTCGTCGATGATCCGGAAGAAGTCATCCCGCAGGAACACCTCGCCGCCCGTGAGCGACAGTTCGCGAATGCCGATCTCGCGCCCATCGTCCAGCACGCGCCGGATCTCACAGGCAGTCAACTCATCGGGAAAAGCGCGGTCCTGGGCCTCGGCGTAGCAGTGGATGCACCTGAGATTGCAGCGCCTGGTGATCTCAAGCTCCAGGATGAACGGCTTGCGGCAGGTGTACTCCTCGTGCGCATCATCGTCGCGGCGGAAGTAGTGGATCGCCCCGGCCGCGTCGCGCTGGACGATGACGTTGTCGCTCGGCCAGTCGCGGCGGATGGCTCTTGTCGAGGAGGTCGAGCGTCGCGGCGGCATCGCTCATCCCTGCTCGACCGGCGCCTTGTAGACGCCACCGCTGTACTTGTGGCCGGAGCTCGGCGGCAAGGTCGGTGCCGTGGCGGGCTTGGATGTTCGCGGAAGAACAGCAGGCCCGTCGGTCGGGATCGGCGGCACGTACACTCCGCCGCTGTAGCGGTGCGAGGAGATCGGCGCAGGCTTGGACGCCGGGGCGGAGGTTGTGGCCGGCATCGTGGCAGGCCCGGACGCCGGTATCGGCTGAACGTAGACCCCGCCGCTGTACCGGTGGGCGGATTGAGTCATGTTCGCTTCGTAGACGCCTCCGCTGTATTTGTGGGAGGACTTGCAGCCCTCGACGGCCATCGCGCCAAGCACAAGCGCCGTGGCCGCAACCTTGGCCGCCAGCGCGCCGTATTGCTCCCACAGCCGCGCCACGTCCGCCGGGACCTTCCTCGCCCGGGCCAGCATCCGCCCGGCCCGCTCGTGAATCTCGCGGAAGGCCTGTTCCGAGCCGTTGAGCAGGTGGCAGATCCCCAGCTCCAGCAGCGCCTTCAGGTCGCGGCCGTGACGCTCCAGGTGCATGCGGAAGGCCTCGATGGCATCGCCGAATCGCCGCTGTCTCATCAAGTCTTCCGCCGCCAGACGAAGTTCGCCGGTCTTTGTGGTCATGCGTGTGTCCTCTATTGACGCAACAGGATCAAGCTGCCGAGAAGATGATATGGCAAGCCGCCACGCGGGGCAAGAAGGCTTCTTCGGTCGAGCGCGCATGGCTGCGTCCCGACCTAGAATGTTTCAGGGCGCGGTGCTGGAGTGACGCCGCCCGCGAGGAGACGGAACATGGCGCTCCTGATCGTGCGACACAAGATCAAGGACTATTCGACGTGGAAGCCGGTCTTCGATCAGAGCGAGGACCTGCGGAAGGAGTACGGGTTCAAGGGTGGATACATCTGCCGGGGCGAGACAGACGCGAACGACCTGTTCGTGGTGCTGGAATGCGAGAGCCTCAGCCGCGCCCGCGAGTTCATGGCGCTGCCAAAGCTCAGGGAGTGGATGAACAAGGCCGGAGTCATCGGGGAGCCGGACATCTACTACCTGGATGAGCTCGAAAGGGTCCACGAGCTGATGACAGCGCGGCAGCAGGCTACCGCGGGGGAGACATGGGGTGATTGACGGCCGGTGACCCCGCCCGCCGGGGATGCAATTGCGGGCGGATGTGTCCGGCCGCGAAAGTTTGCCGGGCGGCCCCGCCGCTTTGACGGGGCCGCCCGGCTTTCATCCCGTGCCGACGCGTTTGAGCGCCGGGCACGGCGTCCGCTGCACTTCTCCGGACGGGACCACCCGCCGTTTTTCCCTCCGACGGGCAGCCCAAGTCCATCCCCCGGCCGATGTCAGGTGATGAGGTTCGTCGCTCTCTGCACGGCGGCCGCAAGCTCCGCCGCCCCGAACGGCTTGAACAGGCAATCGTCGAATCCGCTGGCCGCAAACCATTCGGCGGGCTTGCCGTCGCGCGAGGCCGCGGCGATCACCTTCGCCGCCAGGAAGTCGCCGCTGGACTTGATGTTCCGGCAGACGGCGGCCGCGTCCTCCTCCTTCTGGCCGGAGACATCCAGCACGATGACGTGCGGCCGGAATTGCTGCGCGGCCACGCCCGCCTCGAAGCCGTTGGCGGCCGTGCGGACCTCGTACCGCCCGTCGCGTCTTATCTCGGCCAGCCACCCTGCGCCCGCCTCGCCCTCGATAATCAGCACCCGGCACGCTCCGCCGTCCATGCCGTCAAGCGGAATGCCGTGCGTCCGCATGAACGCCAGCAGGTTGGCAAGCGGGACCCTCCTGTCGCGGCTGCCGGGGATGCGGTAGCCGCGGAGCTTGCCTGTGTCCACCCACTTGGAGACGGTGCGCGGCGCCACGTGGCACATGCGGGCCACGTCGCCGGTCGTCAGTACCTCTTTGCGATAAGTAGTGGGCATCGTCATGGCTGCCTTGCTCTTGCGCCCTGAGCGAACTACTGACTACATCGGCACGTGGCGGCGCGGCTTTAGTTGCGCGGACGGATTCCGGGATTTCCCCGGGGCGAGTTATGAGTATAGTACGGGCTTTGAGTCCTCAATCAGTGACGGAGAACATGCGTTGGACATCCTGGCGGACCTGAACGAACCCCAGCGGCGGGCGGTGACGCACGGCGACGGGCCGCTGCTGGTGCTGGCCGGCGCGGGCTCGGGCAAGACCCGCGTCATCACTCGCCGCGTGGCCTGGCTCATCGCCCAGGGCGCGCGGCCGTGGAACGTGCTGGCGATTACGTTCACCAACAAGGCCGCGGGGGAGATGCGGGAACGTGTCGAGCAGCTCGGCACGCCCCGCGGCTCGACCGTCTGCACCTTCCACGCGCTGTGCGTGCGGCTGCTTCGTGAGTTCGCCGCCGAGGCGGGCCTGAGCGGCAACTTCTCCATCTACGACCGCGACGACCAGCTCAAGGCCGTCAAGCAGGCGGTTGCGTCACTGGAATTGTCCAACGAGAACTTTCCGGCCGGGCGGGTCCACGCCGCCATCTCCACGGCCAAGAACCAGCTCAAGACCCCGCAGATGGCCGCCAGCGAAGCGGATGGCTTCTACGAGCGGAACGTCGCCAGGATCTACGCCAGGTACGACGAGCTCCTGGCCGCCAACAATGCCCTGGACTTCGACGATTTGCTCTTCCGCATGGCCCGCCTTCTCCGCGACCGGCGCGACATCCTGGCCCACTTGTCCGACCGCTACCGCTACATCATGATCGACGAGTACCAGGACACCAACCACGCCCAGTACGTGATCGCCCACGGCATCGCGATGGCCCACGAGAACATCTGCGCCACCGGCGACCCGGACCAGTCCATCTACGCGTGGCGCGGCGCGGACATCGGCAACATCCTGGAGTTCGAGCAGGACTACCCCAACGCCGTCGTCATCCGGCTGGAGGAGAACTACCGCTCCGTCGCCCCGATACTGGCGGCCGCGTCGCGCCTTATCGCCCACAACAAGCGCCGCAAGGAGAAGAAGCTCTGGACCCGCCGCGAGGGCGGCGCCAGCGTCCGAGTGGTCACCTGCGACGACGAGCACGCGGAGGCCGGCCTGGTCGCCAGGCGGATCGCCGACCACCACGCCGCGGGAGGCAGGTGGGATGACGTCGCCGTCTTCTACCGCGTCAACTCGCTGTCGCGCATCATGGAGGAGGCCCTCTTCCGGGCGGGCATCCCCTACCGCATCGCGCGCGGCACGGAGTTCTACAACCGCAAGGAGATCAAGGACGTCCTGGCGTACCTCCGCGTGCTGGCCAATCCATCCGACGACCTGAGCCTGGCGCGGATCATCAACACCCCGCCGCGCGGGATCGGCGACACGACCGTCGGCCGGCTGGAGTCTTTCGCCGCCGCCAACCGCACCAGCCTGCTGGCCGCGTGCAGGCAGGCGGCGCAGGCGGGGTTATCCCAGGCGGCCGCGGCCAAGGTCATCGGCTTTGCCGCCATGATCGACTCGCTGGCCGGCAAGCTGGACCGGCCCGTAAGAGCCGTCATGGAGGATGTGCTTGATCGCAGCGGGATGAACAAATCGCTGGCAGGCAAGGAAGAGGAGCAGAAGCAGGCCCGCGCCAACGTGGATGAACTTATCAACACTGCCGTCGAGTTCGACAAGAACTTCGCCATCGAGGCCGTCGAGCAATCGCGGGTCGAGGATCGCGATTCGCAGGTTGACCAAGTACCGAGCACAGGCGCCATGTCCTCTGCCCAGGAATCCGCAATCCACAATCCGCAATCCGCAATTCCTCTTCACGAGTATCTCCACCAGGTCAGCCTTGTAAGCGACGTCGACCATTTCGAGGGCGGCTCCGGCGCGGTCACGCTGATGACCCTGCACGCGGCCAAGGGTCTGGAGTTTCGGGCCGTCTACATCATCGGCTGCGAGATGGGCCTGCTGCCCTTCGAGCGGCTCGACCAGCCCGCCTTCGCCAAGGGCTCGTGGGACCGGGCGGCCAACGCCGAGCGGCTCGAGGAGGAGCGGCGGCTGGCTTTCGTCGGCATGACGCGGGCGCGGGACTCGCTGACGCTCACGTGCGCGCGCCATCGCATGGTCCGCGGCCGGACATTGGCACAGGCGGCCTCGCAGTTCCTACACGAGCTCGGCGACGAGATGGTCGCGTTCGAGGATGTCGCATCGGAAAACACTCGACATGGCGGGGCATTCGGCCCCGACAACACCGAGGCCGGCGACCTGGATGACGATGATTCGGATGACCCGTTCGCGTCGGATCGTCGCCGCGGGCGCAAGAATCGTCTTGGCGCGGCTCGTCCTCCGCGGTCTACTGGCGGCTTCTACGCTGATATCGCCCAGCGCGAGGCCATCGAGGCATCCTCGACCGAGCCACGGCCCGGCTCTCCGGCCGAATACGAGACATACGGCATGGCCGGCCCGCCTATGCCCGGCGAGTACGAGCATCTGCACAAGGGCAGCAAGGTCCACCACCCGACGTTCGGCGCCGGCCGGGTCGTCGGCATCAGCCAGCCCTGGCCCCACACGCGCGTCAGGGTCGAGTTCCCCCAGTACGGGACAAAGACGCTCGTCCTGGCCGCGGCCAAGCTGGAGGTGCTCTTGCCAAACGGAAATGGGGGCATTTCCTAGATGAACAGGTTTACGTTGCCGGCCTCGGCGCGGTCGAGGTACATGGCCACGCCGCCCTCCTCGATGCCTTCGATGAGCTCCTCGCGCTTGATGCCCATGAGGTCCATCGACATCGTGCAGGCCACCAGCTTCACGCCGGCCGCGCGGGCCGACGCGATCAGCTCCGGCAGCGACGCGACATTCTTCTTCCGCATGATGCCCTTTATCATGGCCAGGCCCATGCCGGCCATGTGCATCTTCGAGAGGGCCAGCTCGTCCGCCCCGCGCGGCATCATCCAGCCGAACATCCGCTCGATGAACGTCTTGCGGACCTTCGCCCCTGCGGGTTTGCGGAGCGCGTTGAGGCCCCAGAAGGTGAAGAACATGGTCACCTCGCTGCCCATGGCGGCCGCGCCGTTGGCGATGATGAACGCGGCCATCACCTTGTCGAAGTCGCCGCTGAAGACGATGATGCTCTTTCGCCTGGCCATCTCGGATGCGGCCGCTTCGGGCGCGGCGGCGTGCGCGGCTCTCGCGGCGCGGCGAACGGTGGCGACGAAGTGGCCGTTGTTGCGGGCGACCTCAAGAAGTTCATTGCCGGTGCTGTGGCACCATGCGGCAGCGTCGGCCGGGAATGCCGGGTCGGCCGCGGCGATGGTCAGGGCCTGGCCGTCGGCGATCGCGTCAAGCTCCTGCCGCAGCCGCATGATCGGACCGGGACACTGGAGGGCGGTGGCGTCGACACGTTTTACGATCTCTTCGGTCATGGTCTTGACGGCCTCCGTTTTCACTTGGGGCTTGGTGGCCGCGGCGACAGCGCCTAACGGCAAGCCAGTTCCCGCGTCGGCAGGGCGCTCGGAAGAGGCTTGCCGTTCGGCGCTGTTGGCTTGCGGCTGGCCCGTGCCCGCTCCCGTGTCATCCTTCATCTCCTGCTTGGACGTTTGCGACGTGGCTGCACACGACGCAGCCACGGCACCCGCGCTGGCGCATTGAAACGTCTTGTATCCGCCGGTCAGGTTGCGGCAGCGGAAGCCCTTCTGCGACAGGATGCGGCAGGCGAGGTACCCGCGCAGCCCCACCTGGCAGAAGACCAGCAGTTCCTTGTCGCGCGGCAGCTCGCCCAGCCGGGCGCGAAGTTCATCGACGGGGATGTTCACGGCCCCGGGGATCGTGCCGGCCTCCACCTCGGCGGGCGCGCGGACATCCAGCAGGAGCTGGTCCTCACGCGGGGCCAGCGCTTGCGGCGTGTGGAAGAGCTTCACGTCGCCCCTGAGCACGTTGGCGGCCACGAAGCCGGCGTAGTTGATCACGTCCCGCGCCGAGCCGTACGGCGGCGCGTATGACAATTCCAGGTTCTCCAGATCCATCACGGTCAGGCCGGCGCGGATGGCGACGGCCAGCACGTCGATCCGCTTGTCCACGCCGGATATGCCGACCCCCTGAGCGCCGAGGATTTTGCCCGTATCCGGCTCGAAGATGAGCTTGAGGCTGATCGGGCTTGCGCCGGGGTAGTACCCGGCGTGGCTGGCGGGGTGGACGTAGACCTTCTCGTACGCGCGGCCGGCCTTCTGGAGGGCCTTCTCGCTCTGGCCCGTTATGCCGACGGCCAGGTCGAAGACCTTGCAGATGGCCGTGCCCTGCGTGCGGCGATAGACCGTCTCGCGGCCCAGCGCGTTGTCGGCGGCGATTCGGCCCTGGCGATTGGCCGGCCCCGCCAGCGGATACAAGGCCGGACGGCCCGTGATGAAGTCGGCCACCTCCACCGCGTCGCCGACGGCGAAGATATTCGGGTCGCTCGTCCGCATGTGCTCATCGACGGCGATGCCGCCGGTTGGCCCGATGGTCAGGCCCGCCTCGCGCGCGAGCCTGACATCCGGGCGCACGCCGATGGCCATCACCGCCAGGCCGCACGTCACGCACTGGCCGGTGGAGAGCCGCACTTCCAGGCCGTCGGGCCCCTCCTGCACGGCCGTCACGGATGTGCCGAGGCGCAGGTCCACGCCGTGGAGCTTGAGGTGCTGGTGGATGGGCGCGGCCATCTCCGGGTCGATAGGCGGGAAGACCTGGCTGGACAGCTCCACCAGCGTCACGCCGATGTTGCGGGCGCGGAGGGCCTCGGCCATCTCCAGGCCGACGTAGCCTCCGCCGATCACGACGGCGTGCCGCGGCTTGCGGTCGTCGATGACCTTCTTGATGGCGTCCATGTCGCCCAGGCTGCGGAGCGTGAAGACGCGCGGGCTGTCGGCCCCGGGGATCGGCGGGCGGACCGGCTCCGCGCCGGGACTGAGGATCAGCACGTCGTAAGGCTCTGCCGACTCGCGGCCGGTGGCCAGGTCGCGGGCGACGAGCTGCTTGCGGGCGGCGTCGATGCGGACGACCTCGGTCCGCGTCCGCACGTCGATGTTGAACCGCATGCGCATTGCCTGGGCCGTCGTGACCAGCAGCCGCTTGCGGTCGGGGATGACGCCGCCGATGTGGTACGGCAGGCCGCAGTTGGCGAACGATATGTCCGCTCCACGCTCGAAGAGGATGATGCGGGCGTCCTCGGACAGGCGTCGTGCGCGTGCGGCCGCCGACGCTCCGCCGGCGACCCCGCCGACGATCAGAACTCGCTTAGGTTCGGACATTTTCTGCTCCGTTTGGTCTTGTTGGCGATCGCGAGGGACGGCGTCGGGGCCAGCGGCTCGGGCGCTCCCTCGCGGGCGGCGCAGTTGCTGCGGATGCACTGGAGGATTCCCGGCAGTTGCGGCGCGGCGATGCCGTAGAGCACCTGCCGGCCGTCCCGCCGGCTGGAAAGGAAGCCGTGGCCCAGCATCATCCGCAGGTGCTCGCACGTCTGGTGCGGCGGAAGCTGGCAAAGCTCCGCGATCCTGTGGACCGGGAAGCTGCCCTGCATGAGGATGTCGACAATCCTGAGCCTGGCCGGGTGGGCCAGCACCTTCAGGCACGTCGCGGCCTTGCACAGGGCGTCAAGGTCAAGCAGGTCGATCTTCTCGGCTGTTTCGATGGCCATGGTGTTCTCCAACATGTCCTATATGTCAATATATCGAGCATTTTCGATGTTTCAAGTAGTAAATCCATGAATTCCTGCTTTTCGCGCGGTATCAGGCCACAGAGGCACGGAGGAACAGCGGAGCACAGAGATGAGTTGATTGCAGTGAAGTTGTGCCCTGTGTCCTCTGTTTTCCCTGTGCCTCTGTGGCGGTGTTGCCCGCCATCGCCAGAACCCGGACTGGACGGAAGGACGCCAATGTGGTCCGCCGCTGGCATTTGCGGCAGCGCGCTGCTAGATTGGCCGCTCCGCGCCCATATCGCGGAATGGAGAGAACCATGAAGAAGACCAGTCGTGCCGTGCGGAAGGCCCGGAGGATCAAGATCGCGTACATCGGCGGCGGCTCGCGCGGGTGGGCGCACACGCTGATGAACGACCTGGCGCTGTGCCCCGACTTCACGGGCGAGGTGGCGCTGTGGGACATCGACCGCCCGATGGCCCTGCTGAACCAGCGCTGGGCCAGGCGCGTGCAGGCATCGCCGCAGGCCGTCGCCCAGTGGAAGTACACCGTCGCACGCTCGCTTGAGCAGGCCCTCAAGGGGGCTAGCTTCGTCTTCGCCTCCATCCAGCCTGGGCCCATCGAGATGATGGGCAGCGACATCAACATTCCCAGAAAGTACGGCATCCTGCACCCCGTCGGCGACACGGTCGGCCCGGCCGGACTTGTCCGGTCCTTGCGGGCGGTGGCCGACTACGAGGTCATCGCGCGGGCCATTCAGAAGATCTGCCCCAACGCGTGGGTATTCAACTTCACCAATCCTATGACGGCCCTTACGCGGACGCTGCACAAGGTTTTCCCCGGCATCAAGGCGTTCGGCTGCTGCCACGAGGTCTTCGGCACGCAGCACAGGCTCGCCGCCCTGGCCAAGGAGTACCTGGGCCTGGACATCACCCGCCACGACGTGCGGACCAACGTGCTGGGCGTCAACCACTTCACGTGGATCGACAAGGCCACGTACAAGGGCATCGACCTCATCAAGCTCTACGAGCGCAAGATGAACGAGCCCGGCCAGGTCCGAAAGATATCCGAGGAGGAGGCCAAGGAGCTCGGCATGTGGCGCAACGCAGGACAGGTCGGCTACGACCTGTTCAAGCGGTTCGGCATCATCGCGGCCGCGGGCGAGCGGCACCTGGTGGAGTTTGTGCCGTTCTACCTGAAAGATGAGGCGACGATCCATCGCTGGGGCGTCAGCCTGACGCCGTACAGCTATCGCATCGAGCGGTACGTCACCGCGCCGAGGGACTTCCGGAAGCGCCTGGCCGAGGCCAAGCCGTTCGAGCTTCACCACAGCGATGAGGAGGCCATCCGCCAGATGAAGGCCCTCAGCGGCATGGGCGACTTCCGCACCAATGTCAACCTGCCCAACATCGGCCAGCACGAGGGCCTGCCGATTGACGCCGTGGTGGAAACCAACGCCTACTTCACCGAGGACAGCGTCAAGCCCGAGTACTCCGGCCGGCTGCCGGCGGGCGTCGAGGCGCTCGTCCTCCGCACGGTGCTCAACCAGGAGATGATCGTCGAGGCGGGCCTCAAGCGCGACAAGAAGCTGGCGTTCCAGGCCATCCTCAACGATCCGCTGATGAGCCTGACCACCGACCGCGCCTGGGACATGTTCAACGAGATGCTACTGGCGACCAAGGCCAATCTGCCGGGTTGGAATATCTAGCGGCGAGATTCGGTTCCGGGCATGCACGAGGGCTAGGGATGAGGGACTAGCGACTAGGAAAGACCAAGGTAAGCCCAAGTCGCTAATCCCTCATCCCTAGTCCCTCTTCCACGGCAGGACGTTCCACTTGAGCCTGACCTTCAGACTTCTGCTGATCACGTTCATCGAGAGCTTCGCCACGATCTGCGTGGAGCGCGGGGTCTACTTCTACAGCAAGGAAAGGCTGGGGTTCTCGCCGGCCGAGAACCTGTGGATGGCGCTGGGGCTTGGCGCGATGTACGTCGTCGGCGCGACGGCCAGCCACGGGCTTTCGCTGCGGTTCCGCGAGCGGATGGTGCTGCTGGTGACCATCGCGGGCCAGATGGCCGTACACCTGGCCATGGCCGGCTGGCCGGTGCGGTGGATGCTCTTCGCCGGCAGCGCGGCCATCGGCCTGTTGAACGGGGCCAAGTGGCCCGTGCTGGAGAGCTACATCAGCGCGGGCAAGGCGCCGCTTGAGCAGGCCAAGGCCATCGGCCGGTTCAACATCTCCTGGGCGCTGGCCGTGCCGCTGTCGATCGCGGCCGCCGGGCCGATGATCGCCGCGTGGGAGTCGCTGCTCTTCGTGGCGGCCGCCGCGATGAACCTGGCCTGCATCGCCCTGAGCTGGCTGCTGGCCGCACGGCCGGAGCACCTGGCCGAGGACCACGAGGCCCGACCCACCGTCGCTCAGATCGACCGCCTCAAGGCGCTGCTCCTGGCCAACCGCTGGCTGATGCTCGCCAGCTATTCGCTGATGTTCCTGCTTGCGCCGCTGCTGCCGGAGATATTCGAGTCGCTGTCGGTTGACAGCCAGATCGCGCCGGGACTGTCGGGCCTGATGGACTGCGTCCGCCTGGCGGCGTTCGTGGTCCTTGGCGCGTGGGCGGCGTGGCACGGCCGGACGTACCCAGTCGCGTGGAGCCTGGCGGCAATGCCGGTGGGGTTCTTCATGATCCTCTTCGGCGGCAATGTCGCGGTGGTGCTGGCCGGCGAGGCGATCTTCGGCCTGGCCGCCGGCGCGGTGTACTACGGCGCGCTCTACTACGCGATGGTCGTCAAGAACGCCTCGGTCGCCGGCGGCGGGGCGCACGAGGGACTCATCGGCCTGGGCTTCTTCCTGGGGCCGGGCGCGGGACTGCTGGCGATACTGGTGCAGGGGCAGATTCAGCCCGCCTTCGCGCGGATGTTCGCGACGAGCGGCGCGGCCTGCGCCGCGTCGTTCAGCAAGATCGTCGCGACGGCCGTGTGCGTCGGGCCGATACTCATCGCCTGCTCGGTGGCGGCGCTGTGGCCGCTGTATCGTGCGCGGCGGCTTTCACGGCGGTAACTCGTTGACTCGTTGCTTCATTTCCTCGTGGCTTCTTCGGCTCGTAAGTCCGTTGCGGCCGCAGATTGGCACAGTAGTGTCGCGGAATTCACGCAGCATTATCCTGGTGTCGAGTTCAAGCTGCACAGAGAAACAGGAACAACTACATGGCGAAGAAGAGATACATACTCGGATTCAGGAGGGCTGAGGAAACGATCGTCCTATCCGACCGGAACAGAGACATCTTCCTGGCGATGCTGAAATCAGACAGGGAACCGAATGAAGCATTGAAACAGGCCGTCGCGAGATACAAGAGGGAAAAGACATAAAGGGAACTTCATGGCAGAAGTCATCGGCAAGGTCCGCCCGACGCCCAGCGACAGGTACCTGGGCAACCCGCACTTCGATTGCTACCCGCGCGAGGCCTGCCGATGCAGGGCGGCGGCCGGAAATCGGCGAGAATTCCTCCGGCCGATTTGATATTCGGCCGCTGGACGCCTATTGTAAATTTAGACGGATGCAACGGATGCTTGAAAGCGAAAAAGGGCAAGCCGCACAACCCTAAGACGCGAGAAAGCAACCGAGGCATCCGTTTTCTTCTTCACCTCACGGCGTCATTACGAGCATCTGCGAGCGGGCAGTTCGTAAGGCGTAGCACGTGCAACGCCTCCGCCGCGGCGGACCCAGCCGCACGCCCTACCGCTGCGCCTGCCGGCCGTAGGCCAATGGCCGCCAAAGACTTAATATAAGTCCCTATTGCGAATTCAGGGGCCTTCCTAGCCCTGAAAAACACCCCATCCGCCGCCTGGCCTGATATCATCAGTTCGTACCCAAAGGGCAGCGTTTCACCCGGAAGCGAATGGCTCTGATGCCGCAGGCAGCAAAGAAGAGAGTTGTCGTCGTCGAAGATCATCCGGTCGCCCGCAGCGCCATCGTGCGGTTGATCAACCAGGAGCCGGGCCTTGAGGTCGCCGGCAACGCCGACGACACCGCCGTCGCCTTGCGGATCATCGCGCGGCGCCTGCCGGACGTCGTGACGATGGACATCAGGCTCAAGGATTCCGGCGGAATCGAGCTGATCAGGGAGATTACTGTCCGCTGGCCGGAGCTTCCCGTGATCGTGTTCTCGATGCACGATGAGGTGGCCTACGCCCAGCGCGTTCTTGACGCCGGGGGCCGCGGCTACGTGAGCAAGGGCGAGCGGCCGGAGAAGCTCCTGGAAGGGATCGAGCGGGTGATCCGGGGCGAGATCTTCGTGAGCGACCACGTCGGGGCGAAACTGCTGGACGGCGTGGCCGGCGGGGCAAAGTAGGCGGCGGGCGGAATGGCCGCGTGCGGCGCAAAGGGCAGCGTACCAGCGTCAAGTCAGGCCGCGGGGCGGGAATCCCGGAAAGGGCCCGCCCGCCAACCCCTCGGAAGAACGGAAGTACGAGGCACACGGGCATAGGTGAAAATCAACCGGACCCCCTGACGTCAAGGCCCGCCCCGCGGTGAAGACATCGTGGGGCGGCGCGCGCATTGCCTGCATTGTCGCCCTCCGCGGCTGGTTACTCGCGTTTCCACGGGCCGGCCGAGGTCAAGTGGCTCGAGGGCCACGATTGGTCCAAGGCTGAACAGGGGCCTCAGACGCGCCTGACCGCCTCGGCCAGGAGATTCGCGGCCGGCGAGCCGATCCCCATGCGCCTGGAGATGCAGAATGTCGGCGGCAAGGCCGTCGGTCACTACGGCGTCTATCCTTATGGGCGGGGGCTTATCGGCGTGACGGGGCCGGACGGCAAGGCGCTGGAACTCCTGAAAGGGCCGTTCAGCACGACGGGCGGCAACCGGTTCTGCCACGCCTACATCCATGTGCCGCAGGAGGCCGGTAAGGTCTGGGCGTCGGCCGTGGGAGACATAGGCAGGCTCCTGGTGGTATCCCCGCCCGTAATGACGATGTCGGCAACAGCCCTCGCCACGGGGCCGGCGCTGACGGACTGCCTTGGCGCGGCGCCGTCACGCCTTGTAGCGACTCTGCCGGCGTCGCAGCCAGTGGCGGATGCGGCCGAGATTTTCAGGACGCCGTGCGCCTGTACTCGACCCAGTGGATGGCCCTGCGGACCAGCTCGGTGGTGTTCTCGAGCTTGAGCTTCTTCTTGATGTGCTCGCGGTGGGCCTCGACGGTCTTGGTGCTGCGATGTAGCTTCTCGGCAATCTGGCGGACGGTCATCCCCTTTCCGATGCACTCGAAGACCTCGTATTCGCGGTCGGTCAGGCCGTAGAGCATCAGGCCGTCGCGGCCCGGCCGGCCGTTGGACACCAGGCGGGAGACGATGTCAACGGCCAGCTTCTCGCTGACGTAAACCCCGCTGACCAGGGCCCTGCGGACCGCCGTCAGCATCTGCGTGACAGGCTCGGTGAGCGAGACGTAGCCCTTTGCCCCGGCCCGGAGGGCGAGTTCGGCGTAGAAGCTCTCGCTCTGCATCGACAGCACGAGGATCGGCAACTGCGGATGCTGTGCGTGGACGGCCTTGATGAGCTCGACGCCGTTGCTGACGTCCTTCTCGGAGATGTTGACCAGGACTATGGCCGGCCGGCTGGAGGCGATGACCGCCAGGGCCTGGTCGTGGTCCTCGACCTGGGCGCAGGTTTCCAGATCGGGCTCCTGGTTCACGAGGTGAGCCAGGCCGTGAAGGATTACGGGATGCCCGTCGACGATGGCGACTCTATGCTTGCCAGCGGGGGTGCCTGGCTGCGGAACTTCCTGCGCAGGTTCACTCATCAAGCACGTACCTCGCGAGCGCCGGCGAGCGCGCCGCGGCAGAATCGCACCGTCCCAGGCTTGAAGACTTGTGGAATAGTAGGCGCGGCATTCTTCGGTTATCAATCAGGGATTCCCCGACTCGATGTAAGCCAAAGACTTACACCAACTAAGGGACAGATCGTCGCAAGAGGGAGACCCACAGCCAATCCGAATCACGTCCTAGCATTGTGTGGACGGGCCTTGGAGTGCGGGACCAAAGGAGCCATCCAATGGCGGTTGAAACTATGGAATCCACAAACCTTTACGAGCTCTTGGGCGAGGAAGCGGAGGCCCTGCTGTCGTACCGGGCAAGGGGCTTCGAAAAGGCCCAGCTTCACCTGCCGGGCGGGGACTTCGTTGACCGCGTGCTGGCACACACCGACCGGCCCGCGGGCGTGCTGCGAAACTTCCAGGCGATACTGGATCACGGCCGGCTGGCGGGGACGGGCTATGTCTCCATCCTGCCGGTTGACCAGGGCGTCGAGCACTCGGCCGGTGCGAGCTTCGCCGTCAACCCGCTCTACTTCGACGGCGAGAACATCGTGCGGCTGGCCATCGAGGGCGGGTGCAACGCAGTGGCCTCGACGCTGGGCGTGCTGGGGTCGGTCTGCCGCAAGTACGCGCACCGGATTCCCTTCCTGGTCAAGCTCAACCACAACGAGCTGCTGACGTATCCCAACAAGCACGACCAGATATTCTTCGGCGGGGTTGAGCAGGCGTTCAACATGGGGGCGGTCGCGGTCGGGGCGACGATCTACTTCGGCTCGGATGAATCGACGCGGCAGATACAGGAGGTCTCGCGGGCGTTCGCGCGGGCGCACGAGCTTGGCATGGTGACGGTGCTGTGGTGCTACCTCCGCAACAAGGCGTTCAGGACCGACAAGGCCGACTACCACCTGGCGGCCGACCTGACCGGGCAGGCCGACCACCTCGGCGCGACCATCGAGGCGGACATCATCAAGCAGAAGCTGCCGGTGTGCGATGGCGGCTACGAGGCGTTGAAGTTCGGCAAGACCAGCCCGCTGGTCCGCGGCAGGCTCACACCGGGCGAGCATCCGATAGAGCTGACGCGATACCAGGTGGCCAATGGATACATGGGCCGCGTACCGCTGATCAACTCCGGCGGCGAGTCGGGGAAGAACGACTTCGCGGATGTGGCGCGCACGGCCGTCATCAACAAGCGCGCCGGCGGCATGGGGCTCATCACGGGGCGCAAGGCATTCCAGCGGCCGATGGAGGAAGGGATCAGGCTGCTGAACCTCGTGCAAGATGTGTATCTGGACAAGAACGTGACGATCGCGTGATTCCCATGCGCCATACCGCACGAAGCATGTCTTCGCATAGAATGGTTCGCATGCACGAGGCGGGCATAGCTCAGGGCATACTCGACGCGGCGATGGCCGTGCTGCCGGCCGGCAAGGTGAGGATCACCAGGCTGGTCGTGTCGGCGGGGGTGCTGTCGGGCGTCGAGGAGGAGTGCCTGTCGATGTACCTGGGCGAGCTTTCCAGGGGCACGCCGGCGGCGGGCGCTACACTTGAATTGAAGGTCGCCAGGGCGCGGCTGGTCTGCCGCGAGTGCGCGAATTCGGTAGAGTACGACGGCAGCGGGCCGGTCCAGGTCGCGTGCGCCAAGTGCGGCGGCAACAACGGCCTGGAAGGCGGCCGCGACGAGATCATCCTCGAAAGCGTGGAGGTCGTGAAAGATGACCCGGATTGACGCGGGCAAGTCGGTGCTGTCGGCCAACGATGCGCAGGCGCTGCGGAACTTCGAGCGGTGGAGCTCGACCGGCCTGGTGGCCGTGAATGTCATGGCCTCGCCGGGGGCGGGCAAGACCAGCGTGATCGCGGGCCTCTTGGCGCGGCTGCCAAAGCAGCTCCGCAACGGCGTGATCGAGGGCGACGTGGCGAGCTCGCTGGACACCGACAAGCTCATCGCGATGGGCTTCCGCGCAACGCAGATAAACACCAACGGCGCGTGCCACCTGGACGCGAGCATGGTGTCATCGGCCATCGAGGCGCTCGGCGTGGCGGGGCCGGGCTTCGTCTTCATCGAGAACATCGGCAACCTGATATGTCCGGTGGACTTCAAGCTTGGCGAGTCGGTGCGGCTGGCGATCGCAAGCGTGCCGGAGGGCGACGACAAGCCGGTGAAGTATCCGGGCATCTTCGCGGCCGTCGACGCCATCGTCCTCAACAAGACGGACCTGCTGGGCCACGTCGATTTCAAGATGGACTTCTTCACGCGGGGCGTCCGCGCGGTCAACTCGACGGCCGAGATGTTCAACGTCTCGTGCAAGACGGGGGAGGGTCTACAGGCGGTTGCGGACTGGCTTGTTGCCAGGCGCGGATGAATTAAGTTGTTGACACCCGGCGGTGTGATTAGGATTCACCCGGGTGGCAGCAATGGAAGACCAAGGCAAGAAGCCTCCGCCGTTGGGGATGTACGTCTTGGAGTTCGTCCTCCTGCCTGGGCTGCTGGCTGAGGCAATCATTGTCTATGTTGCGGGCAAGGATGCAACGACTTACCTGGCGGCGCTGCTGGCAGGCAAGACGCCTGCGAAAGTTGGCGACCCGCACTTCACCGTGCTTGTGCTGATGCCCCTGGCCGTCATGCTCGTGTCCCTGCTCTTCTACTATGCGGTCCTGACGCCACGACGGGTAAGCAGACGCGATTCGTGGGCCAGGGGGAAGGTAGCCGATCCGGGCGAGGCCAGGCCACTTGTCCCCGCGGAAAGGATCTCCGCCAAGCCAGCGGCGTCAAAGCGAATGCGCCTGCTCAAGAGCAGGCTGGCGTTCTGGGCTCAAGCGATTCTTGGGTGGGGTGCGCTCTTGGCATTTCTGATTGGCCACATGTGGCACCACCTTGTCACCGACCCGCAGCAGAACGCACTGGCTTGGGCGGTCATTCAGCTGGTGATGATCATTATCCCGTTCGTGGTCGCGGCTATCTACTGCACCTGCAAGGCTTGGAACGCCCATCTGAATGCTAGTCGCGCGCCGGCCGGCCAATACGTCCCGCGTCCGGCGCCGCCGAAGACCGATGGCATCGACTGGAACGCGCCGCTCCTGTCAGATAAGGCCCGCAGCCGCAAGGATAGCCCCGCCAGGCAATGATCCGCGTCTTCCGGGGATATTCCGATTCGGTCAGGAGCGCAGGTCGATGTCTACCGAAAAATGCACCTGTATAATCATCCTTTTCAACAACAAGGAGCGACGATGCCAAGCAAGAAGATCGTGTGCCTGGGCGGCGGGAGCCTGTACTTCCCCTGGACGATGGTTGACCTTGTGCTCCAGCAGGACCTGGCCGGGTCGGAGCTTGTGCTGTACGACATTGACCGCCAGAAGGCCGAGCTGATGGCCGGCCTGGGGCGGCGGCTGGCGCGCGGGGCCGGCACGCGGTTCAGGGTCCGCGCGACGGACAAGCTGGCCGACGCGGTCGATGGGGCCGACTTCGCCCTGTCATCCATCGGCGGCAGCGGCGCGGAAGTGACGGCCAACGTCTACGGCTCGCGGTTCCACGACGCCGACATGCGCATCCCGGCCAGGTACGGCATCCACCAGGTCATCGGCGACACGTGCGGCCCGGCCGGCATGATGATGGCCCTGCGGAGCATCCCCGCGTACCTGCGTATCTGCCGCGAGATGGAGCGCCGCTGCCCGCGGGTGATCCTGTTCAACCACTCCAACCCGATGGCCGTGCTGATGCGGGCGATGCACAAGTACAGCCCCATCACGTCAATCGGCGTCTGCCACGGCGTGCAGGGCGGCATCCGCCGGACGGCCGAGTTCCTGGGCGTCGAGCCGGCGGACCTGGACTGCACGTGGATCGGCACGAACCACTACTACTGGTTCACGCGCGTGCTGCACAGGGGCCGCGACATCTACCCCGAGCTGCTCCGGCGCGTCGCCGCCGCCGGCAAGAACGCCCCCAAGGGCAACGAGCTCGCGTATCGCCTATCGGCGATCCACAAGCACGTCATCGTCTACGCGCAGGATGACCACATCATCGAGTTCTACCCGTTCCTGACGCAGACGCCCGGCGGGCAGAAGGGCCTGCCCTACGGCCTTGCGGAGTTCGCGATCAACCACAGCTTCGACGAGTCCAGGCCCCCCTCGCAGACCGCCCCGCCCAAGGACCGCGCGGAGTTCTTCAAGGGCTACCGCGCGATGCTGGACAAGGTGAAACTGCCGCCCAAGTCCAAGCGACGGCCGCGCGGGCATCTGTTCGGCGAAGAGATCGGTTCGGCGCTCTCGGCCATAGCGACGGGGCAGCGGAGGCTCTTCATCGCGAACATCGCCAACAACGGCGCGATCCCGAACCTGCCCGCGACGGCCGAGGTCGAGGTCGAGTCGCTCACCGACTGGCGCGGCGTCCGCGCGGTGTCGATGGGCGAGGCCCCCTTGGCCCTGAAGGGGATGCTTGAGAAGCGCTTCGTCTGGCAGGAGCTTGTGGCCGATGCGGCCGTCAAGGGCGACCGCAACCTCGCCCTCCAGGCCCTGCTGATGGATGAGATGGCGATCTGGCCGGAGAAGGCCGAGGCGATGCTTGACGAACTGCTCGCCGCGTCTAAGGAACTGCTGCCGCAGTTCTTCAGGAGGAAATGGCCGCTGCCAACGGCGTGATTCGTTACCTCGTTGCCTGGTGAATATCTTCTCGTATGGCGGCGTGGCCTTCCATGCGGCGGATCAACGAAGTAACGAGGTAACGAAGCAACGAATCAACGTCTCTCGCGAATGGTGGCAATCGCCTTGAGATTCGCCAGCGGCGTGCGGAGCGGAATGGCGCACTCGGGGCCGACGATGTCTATGCCTGCGGCGGCCGCATCGGCGGCCATCGCCGCGACCTCATCCGGCGTGCCGTTCAGGAGCGTCAGGTTGTTCACGCCCCCCATGAGCGCCAGGCGGTCTCCCGCCAGCTTGCGGAACTCGCGCGGCGTGCCGGACTTGGTGTCCCAGTGGAAGCCCGCCAGGCCCGTCTGGGCGATCATGCCGACGCGGTCCGACGTGTTGCCGCAGATGTGCAGGAGCGACGGGGCCTTGACCTCCTTCGCCAGGCGCGTGTGCAGGGGGAGGAGGAATTCGCGGTAGGCGGCCGGGCTGCACAGGTCGCGCGTCGCGTGGTCGGCCAGCAGGATGCAGTCGGCGCCGGCGTCGAGCTGGGCGTTGGCGAAGGCGACGGTCGCGGGCGTGAGCTTCTCAAGGATGCGGTGCGTCTGGCCGGGGTCGTCGATGGTGCCGATGAGGAAGCTCTCCACGCCAAAGAGGTGATACCCGAGCGTCCAGCCGCCGAACGCCTTGCCGCAGACGGCCGCCGAGTCGCCAAGGCGCTTGCGGAGGAGCGATATCGCCTCCAGCGCCACGCGGCACGACGGGCGATTGAGGAAGTCCTTGGGGATGACGACATCGTCGGCGGTCTTCCAGATCGGCTTGCCGCTGTCGGGCATGGCGTCGGGCGCGCCCCAATCGACGTTGGCCCCCAGCGCGGCCGCCTCGTGGCACACGGAAAACAGCGGCATCACCACGTCCAGTCCCAGCACCGTGTGGCCCGCGATGGCGAGGCGGGCCATCGTCTCGGCGTCCAGGTGCGCCTTGGGGAACAGCGCGCCGGTCAACTCCATCAACTCAACGCAGGCGATTGACGTGGCCGTGCCGAGGGAGAAGACGCCGGGCGGGTTGCGGCGGGACAAGGCGTTCAGGAATGTCTTTCTGCTCATGGTTACTCCCGAAAGAAGAAAACGCGGAATGCAGAAGGCAGAAGGCAAAATGCAGAAGTGGAGCAGGACTTCCTGCTCTTGTGGCTTCTACCTTTTGGCTTCATCATTCTTCATTTTGCCTTTGCCGTTACTGGGCAGCAGGCTCAGCACAACCGCCCCCGCCACCATCGCCGCGCCGATCATCAGGTTGGCGTATTGCGGCGGGGCATGATGGCCGTTGGCGGCCGGCCACATCGCCATCGCTGCAAGCAGAGCGACCGTTGACAGGATGGGCGTGGCCGCGCCCATCAGGCCGAGCACCTTCGCCGGCGCGCGGTGGAGGGCCAGTTCCCAGAACATGTACCCGATCGCGCCGGACAGCGCCCCGGCGATCCCGACGACCGCCCACGCGCCGGCTGTCATCGGCCGCCACTGGCCGCCGGCCGTGCAGAGGGCGGCCGACGCGGCGCTGACCAGCAGGAAGCCCACCGGCGAGGTTGCGTGGCCCTCGGCCAACTTGCGCCAGCGATTGAGCGTGGCGGAGTAGAGCGCCCACGACACGGCCGCCACGCCGCCCAGCGCCAGCGGCGGGATCGACGTGCCCGCCGATACTTCGCCGCCGGACGTTCCGAACACCTGCGCTATGGCCCGCCAGTTGGCCACGGCCAGGCCGCACAGCGCCGTCGCCGTCGCCGCGCCCAGCAGCCACGTGGCCCGCGTCCCCGGCACCAGCAGCACCGCGAACACCACCGTCAGCGTCGGCCACAGGTAGTTCATCAGGCTGACCCCCACGGTCAGGTTCTCGTCGCTGCCCGCGATCGCCAGCCCGCAGTTGTAGGCCATGAGGTAGATGACGAACCCGACGCAGACCAGCACCCACAGCCGCCCCGGCAGCACGACCAGGCTCCGCAACTCACGGCCCATGAGCAGCCGGTACATCACCATCTGCGACACGCCGCCCAAGCCGTACGCGATGGCCATGAACTGCCACAGCCCCATCCACTCGACGCCCAGCTTGACCAGCGCCGAGGACAGCGACCAGAGCGTGATCGCCCCGGCGCCGAGGAGGATGCCGGTCCTGATCCCACGATGGTCCATCATCGGCCCCCGGCTTGGGAAGGAAGACGAATGAAAAATGCGGAATGTAGAAGGCAGAATGATGAAGTCAACAGGCCCTGTCCGAACTTCATCATTATGCCTTCCACGCTCTGCATTTTGCATTCTCTTAGCGAGACAGCCGCGCCCGCACGTCCGCGTCGAGCGGCTTGGGCTGGTGCGTCGCCAGGATTTCGAGCGTCCTTTGTCGCGCGCGGGCAAGCGCATCGGCCGAGCCGGCGGCCCATTGGTCGAACGGCCGGGCGTCGTGCAGCCGGCCTTCCCAGAGCGACTCGCGGAAGCGCGTCAGCGTGCTCTCGTGAGTGAGGAAACTGCCGCGCGGGCCGACGTCGCGAATCGCGCCGACCAGGTCGTCCTCGTCGGAGACCGCAACGCCACGGAGCATGAAACGAATCTGGTCGATCACTTCGTCGCACCAGGTCAGCAGGCACGGGCTGGCCTGTAGGCCCGACTCCAGGTAGCCGACGTCGTGGATGATCGTCCCGCCGGTCAGTGCGGCCGTCATCAGCGACATCGCCGCCTCCGACGCCGCCTGCTGGTCGAAGACCTTCGAGTCGCTCGCGCCGCCGATCTGGAACGCGGGCAGGCGATATCGCCGGGCCAGCTCGCTGCCGGCCGCGTACGCCAGCATCGACGCCGGGCCGTTGTAGAGGTTGACCATCGTCCGCATGTCAAGCGGGCTGGCGATCGGGCCGTGGACGAACGGCGCGCCGGCCGCGAAGAGCTGGTGGATCACCAGGCCCGAAAGCGTCTCGGCGTTGCCCAGGATGGCGCTACCTGCGATGGTGACCGGCCCCGTCCCGCCGCAGATTGCCCCGGGGACGTAAATGACGGGGATGCCGGCCCGCGCGGCCAGCATCACCACGTCGAGTGCCTCCTGCGTGTGCAAGAGCGGCGAGGTCGGCATGGCGTAGAGGATGCAGAACGGCTTTCCGCGGAGGGCCTCCGGGCCGCCTCGCACAGCCGTCGCCATGGCGATGATGTCCGCCATCGACGCCCGCGACTGCGACGTGAAGATGATGGGCTTGGCCGTGTTCTCGACCATCAGCGCGAAGTGCGTCTGGTCGAGCCGCCCGGCCGGCGTGCCGTGGGCCACGCCCATGCTCATGACGAAGTCGATGTTCGGCAAGGCATCGCTCAGGCGGGTGATCGCGGCGATGGACTCGCGGCTTGTCGGCATGCGCCGGCCGGCGGCGGGATCGTCGTACCAGACCACGTCGCTGCCCGTGCCGAAGTAGACGTGGCCGGACGACAGCTTCATGGCCGGCCGGCCGTCGCGGTCGTAGACGGCCGCGGCCTTCGGCGCGGACTTGATCGCCTCCTCGACCATACGGCGCGGAATCCTCGCCCGCCGCCCGTCGACGCTCGCACCCGCTCCGGCCAAGAGCGCCAGCGCCTCATCGTGCATCACCTCGACGCCGACATCCTCCAGCACCACCATCGTGTCCTCGTGGAGCTTGTCCAGGTCCCGCCGGCGCAGGACCTGCCAGAACTTCACGCGGGCCTTCCTTGATGAATGGCCGACCGTCATCGCTTCCTTCTTCCAGCGCATGCCGCAGATTCCGCCGTCTGAATCACAGTCCGGAATCCGCAATCTACAATCCGCAGTCCATTACTTCCACATCAGGACGAATATGCCCGCGATCGCGACGGCCGTGCCGACCAGCGCCCGCCACGTCGGACGTTCGCCGTAGGCCAGGTACGCCAAGGGGATCATCATCAGGGGCGAGGTGTTGATCAGGGTGACGGCTATACCAGCCTTCGCGCCGGCCAGCGCGATCATTGACATCCATATCCCCACCACCGGGCCGACGATGGTGCCGCCGATGATGATGAGCATGGCGCGCCGGTCGGCGAGGCCGCGGAGGGTCGGCCGCAGGCTCCGCATGAATGGCAGCGCCAGCCATATCCCGCCGGCCGCCGCGACGACGCGGACCATCGAGCCGACGAAGGGGTCCACGCCGGCCAGCGGCGGCCCGTCAATAAACCATCGCGGGCCGGCCTGCATCGCCATCCGCGAGACGACGTAGCCGGCGGCAGCGACCAACGCCGCGGCCAGGCTCAGGACCACGCCCAGGCGGAAGCCGCGCTTCGTGGTCCGCCAGGCGCGGCGCTCATGCGGCTCGGCCACCACCCACGCCACGCCGCCAAGCGTCAGGGCGATGCCGGCGACCGCGCCGGGACCGAGCGTCTCGTTCATGGGCGGCAGCCATGCCATCGCGGCCGACATGACCGGCGAGAGCGCCAGGATCAGCGTCCCGTATCGCGGGCCAATCAGCACCAGCCCGCGGAACTGGAGCATGTCGGCGATGCACGCGCCGAGGATGCCGCTGATGACCAGGAGCACCAGCGGCTCACCCGCAAGGGGCGCGCCGGCCTTGTCGCGCGGCCAGGGCGAACCGAAGACCAGCCAGTGGATCGCGAAGAGGATGGCCCCGGCCAGGAGGATGCGGATGGCGGCCGTGGGCACCGAGCCAATCCGCCGCCCGCAGAAGCTCCAGGCCAGCGCGGACAGCGTCCACAGAAAGGCCGTCGCCAGGCCGGCCAGCTCGCTCGCGGACACGGATTGTCCGAGCATCGTCGTCATTGTCGGAGGAGGCGGGATTGTAGCAGGTCGCGGGGTCCGAGTTGAGAGTTATGAGTTGTGAGTTGGCCCTGTGGAGTGCGGCGGCACAGTCGCGAAGCGACACGACGCCGCTTTCGCTTTGCCGATATGCAAGGCAATCCGCGCAAGACGAAACGGCGAGGCAAAGCGGCGTCGCGTCCCGTCGGGACTTTGCCGCCGCACTCCACAGGCTTAGCTACTCGTGCGTTTCCTGCTCCACCCCGTGCTTCCTCAGCCTGAAGAACGTCCTCAGCAGGAACCACACCAGCGGCAACGCGCCGAGGACGATGAGGATCGTGTCGGGCACGATGCGCCACGCGGCCAGGGCCTTGACGTGCGGGAGCGACCAGAAGTTCTCGCTCCGCGCCCACCACAGGCCCTCGCTTGCGGCGTGCCAGACCTGCGACAGGCCGATCGGCAAGAGGGCCGTCAGGAACATCAGCGCAAGCCCGCCGTTGAGGCCCCAGAAGCTGATCTTCAGTATGCGGTTGGACCAGTGGCGGTTCTCGACCAGGCCGCGCCACGAGAAGAGGATCAGCGCGATGGCCAGCATCCCGTACACGCCGAACAGGGCCGTGTGGGCGTGATTGGCGGTGAGGTAGGTCGCGTGCTCGTAGTAGTTGACGATGGGCAGGTTGATGATGAACCCGAACACGGCCGCCCCGATGAAGTTCCACACGCTGGAGGCCACGAGGAAGTAGAGCGGCCACTTGTACGGGAACTCGCGCCCGGCGTCGCGGATGGACTTGTACTCCATCCACGCCCGCACCACGAGCGTTATCAGCGGCACGGGCTCCAGCGAGCTGAACACCGAGCCTATGGCCAGCCAGAAGCCAGGCCCGCCAGTCCAAAAGTAGTGGTGCGCGGTGCCGAGCATCCCGCCCAGGAAGACGAGTATGGCCGTCAGGTACGCCACGCGAAGCGCGCTGCGGGCCGAGACGAGGCCCAGCGTCACCAGGAACATCGCGATGACCGCGATGCCGAAGAACTCGAAGATGCTCTCGACCCAGATGTGTACGACGAACCACCGCCAGTAGTCGGCAATGGTCCAGTGCGTGCCGCGGCCGTACAAGAGGCCGAAGCCGAAGAACGCCACGACCAGTATCGCCGACAGCGTGTAGAAGACGGTCAGGCTGCGGACCTCCGGCTCTGGCGCGGCCTGGCCGGCGAGCGCATCGGCCGCCTTGTAGCGCAGGGCCGGGGCCATCGCCCTGTAGACGATCACCAGCCAGAAGATCAGGCCCGCAAAGAGCAGTATCTGCCACACTCGCCCGAGTTCCAGGTACTCCCAGCCCTGGTGGCCAAGCCAGAACCAACTGTCCTTGCCGAGCATGCCCTTGAGGCCGATAACCTCGCCGATGAGGCTCAGCACCGCGACCGCGACGGCCGCCAGGAACAGCAGGTTCACAAGGAACCGCTGGCGCGACGGCTCGCGGCGGGCGATCATCGGGGCGACGAACACGGCCGTGCCGATCCACGAGATGGCGATCCACAGAATCGCGAGCTGGAGGTGCCAGGTCTTGGCCCAGGCATAGGAGTAGGTCTCGCCGATGAGTGCGACGCCGTAGAACTTGCCGGGGTTGACGGTGTAGTTGGCCAGGAGGCCGCCGTTGAGTATCTGCGCCACGAACAGCAACCCGGCGATGAGAAAGAACTTCGCGCTGGAGAGCTGGCTGGGCGTCAGCGGCGTGCGGAGCAGTTGCATCGCGGCATCGACGCCGCGGACCGGGCCGTGGAAGAACCTGTAGCGGTGGATGATGTAGATCACCAGGCCCAGCACCCCAAAGAGCGACAGGATTCCCGCGATGCTCCAGACGAGCGCGCCGGGCGTCGGCACGTTGCCGACGGAGGTGTCGGGCGGCCAGTTGCTGGTGTAGCTGAAGTTCTCATCCGGACGGTTAGTGCCGGCCGCCCATGCGGTCCAGAAGAAGAAGTCGGCGATGGCCTTCCTGTCGGCCGCATCCGCGATGGTGTTGGGCAGGAAGCCTACTGTGGGATCGCCCTCGCCGAACTCCTGTTCCCAGTACTGGCGATTGCCTTCAATGGCCTTGGCCTGCGCGGGCGTGACCACCAGCGTGCCGGTGGTGGCATCGTAGCGGTTCGGGCGCGTGTCTTCGAGGACTTTCGCATCGACGATGGCCTTCCGTTCAACGTTGGACGGCAAGCCCGCCGGCTGAGGGCCGAGAGTAGCTTCCAGGTGCTGCTGGTAATGCCCTCGGATTGTCTGGCCCGCTCGGTGCAGCGTGTCCGCCGTGAAATCCATGCCGCGGTAGGTCCCCATTCCCAACAGGCTGCCGTGGTCCATCAGGCCGCGGGACTGGAAGACATCCTGGCCGTGGAGGATGTCCTCGCGCGTCATCACCGTCTGCTCCTTGCCGTCCACGACCGCGACGACCTTGTCTGGGACGGGCGGCACCTTGGGGAACGCGAAGTACCCGCCCACAAGCAGGAGCGCAACCGTGACGATAAAGCTGGCGATAGCCCCGTTGCGAAGCAACTTGACGTCGTCCATGTCCGTTCCTTTCAGCGGATGTGCGGCCTTACGGTAATGGTAGGCGCGGACTTGGCTTAGAGGCAACCGCCTTGACCTGAACTGTGCCCTCCCGTGTTCCTATTCGTCCTATGCGTCCTATTCGTCCTATAGGACCGATAGGACGAATAGGACGCATAGGACGAATAGGAGACAGACGAGCGAAGAGCCGCCGGCCAAGCCGCTCACGCCGGCAAGTTCGTCGGTCGCTTGTACTCGCCTATGCCGAGTTCCCTGGCGTACTTGTCGATGAGGCTGAGCAGTCTGTCCTCGGTCTCCTGCTTGATGCCCCGCGGGTGGTAGCTGTCGAGGATGTCCAGGACTTTTATGCGGGCCTTTTCGAGGATGCTCTGGCCGCCGGATGCGAGCCAGCCCTCGTAGTAGACCCCGTTGAATAGCTCCGGCATCCACAGCTCATCGCGGAAGTGCTCCATAGTGTGCGGGTGGTCGAGGAAGGAGCCGCCGGGGCCGACTTCCTTGACCACGTCGATTGGCAGCGTGGCAGGGCTGACCTCGAAGCCGCGCTGGACTCGCTTGATCATCTCGACGAACTCATTCTCGATGATGACCAGGCGCGGATCAGTTACCTCATCGGTAGAGTGTATGCCGTAGTTCCAGCTCACATCGCCGAACGTCGCGAGCTGCATCGCGGCCGCGAAGCCCTTGTTGAGGCCGCACTCAACATCGACCATCTTGGCGGCCGTGCCGCCGTGGACGTGGTACGCATCATCGGTGCCCAGGTAGTCGCAAATCTGAGCGGCGGCGATGCTGGTGAGCATCTGCTCCGGCCGGCCGTAGGGCATGTAGCCTGTCCGCATGTCCAGCGGGGCCATGCCGGTGTGCAGGTAGAGGCCCTTATCGCCATAGAAGGCATTCATGATAAACGAGATCGCCATCGACTCGGCCAGGCCCATGCCGATCGCACCGGCAAGCGTGACCGGGGCCGCCGCGCCGATGGACAGCAGGTTGCCGAAGGTGCATCGCCAGCCGCGCGACCAGAACCAGACGAACTCCTCCGCCTCGGCGCGGGCGTAGTGCAGCGGGCTGATCATGTAATTGTTGGCCCGCAGCCATCGCTCCATGCCGCCCTGCTGCGGCTCCATCTCGGCCACCGCCTGCACGAACTCCAGGATGTACGGGCACAGCCGCGGGTCCCAGAGCACGTAGGAGTTGGAGAGGGTCTGGCCGGCGTATCGCCAGGTGAGCAGGCGCATCCAGAACGGCTGGAGCAGCGGCGGGATGTCGGAAGGCACGCCGACGGAGCCGATGCCGTCGATATTGGGCACGAAGTCGGCCACGCGGGTAAGGTCCGCCACGGTGCGGGCGGTGTGCATGACGACCTTCTCCTGGTGCGGGTCGAAGTAGCGGATCGGGTAGCCGCTGATGCCGCCCGAGCTTCGCCATGCCGGCTGGGGCGGGCGGTCCTTGGGGCGGCGCTCCTTGGTCAGGTGCTCCTCGATGAGCTTGCGGGGGAAATGTACGCGGAACTCGCCGTCCCACCGGGCGCCCGTGGCGGCGAGATGCTCGCACATCTTCGTCGATTCGATCTTCATCCCCACCTCGTCGAGGATGCGGATGGCGTACTCGACGATGGCCTTGATCTCGCTCTCTTCCATGCACTCGACGGCGTGCGTCCTGATGCGCATTGGTTTCTCCTTGTTGCGAACCCCAAGCGTAAACGCGGGGACGACCGATGTCCATTGGCGTTGAGAGATTGTCCAAGGGCAGGAGCGCCCGTCCGACTCGCTTACGCTTGCGGTTCTCTGGCAGGCGTTCACTTGAGCATTGCTTATTGCGGATTGAATATTGAATATTCAATGCTCAATGCTCAATGTTCAAGTGAAGACAGCAGAGAAGACAGGAGACCACAGTGATCGACGAGCGCTGCATAGGCCCGGACGTTGACCGGTCGAGGATCTCGCCGGATGCGCAGATCGGCGGTTCAAGCTACATCACCGGCCGGCGAACGAGCATCGGCCCCGGCGCGGTTATACGCAACAGCAGGCTTCACGACGCGGCCGTGGGCGAAGGCGCCGGCGTGCATGACTCCATCGTAGTGGCCCAGTCGGACCACCCTCATTCGCACAAGTGCGATGCGGCTGGGCGCATCACCGTGACCGCACCGGACCAGCCGTCTGTCGGCAAGCGAAGCACAGTAAGGGGCTGCACCTTCATCGACTCGGCCATCGGCGAGGAAAGCTTCGCCGCTGATTCCTGGGTTGGCGATAGCAAGGTCGGCGACAGATGCCACCTTTACGACACCAAGATGATCATCACCAACACCGCTTCATGGGTGTCTGTTGTTGGCCCGACCGAAGTCAGCGAAGCCTGGCTGGGCCATCACGTACGGATTATCAAGAGAGGGTACTACGAGGGCGTGTTTTCCAACAACTTCCACAAGCTGCGGTTTGACCCCGCCGCCGGACGGCTAAGGATAGTCGAGACAATCGACCTCCCGCACCTGAGCCATTACGCCGTCAACACTATCAACTCGACCAATTCTGGCAAACTCAGGCCCTACGGCGGCCAGCCAATGGAAGGTTTTGGCAAGTGCGGCGGACTGTGGCGCGGCGAATGGACGCTGAGCCATGAGCAGATCGAACTGGGGCCCTGCTGTACCGTCCTGCCCTGGACCAAAGTCGTCGGCCAATCACCCGCACCGCACGAGACGGACGAGGACACCGTCAACGATGAACTGATGACCTATCTCATGCCGTTCTCAATGGCCGGCTACGGTGGCGACCTGACGCGCGGCCTGGTCATGCCCGGAGAACTATCCACGGGCATCGGCCCAAAACAGCGCAAGGGGGCGTGGGTTTTTACGTATGCGCCAGGAGCAGTAGTTCACATTGTCGCCCAACTCCGAGACGCACTGGATGATGCCAGGAAGCATATCGCCGACACAATCGTCGCCGACGCCCTATCGACGGCCGTCGAGATGACCAAGGCTATGGCCCACAAGAACAACGTGGACCTGTCGCAGCCGGCAGCGAAACAGCGCCCCGGCTGGCCTCGATGGATCGGGCAGACATATGCTTTGCTCGTGGCTCACATCGAGGGCAAATTGTGGCAGTTCAGTGACGGCGAAGCCGTCGGCTGGCGCCAAGAGAATGGCAAGTGGATTCACCCGAACATCGGCCGTCTGCTGGCGATTGCGCCTGACGCGATCGAGAATCAGAAGTTCCCGCATGAGTTGTTCGATTTCGCTGACCCGGTGCCCCCTACGCGCATTGCATTGCGCGTTGGCTTCCCGGCAGGTAGGGACGACGCCGAGGCGAGCATCGATCCCGCCGCCAAGGTCGCTCCCGATGCCTGGATCGGCCCGGGGAGCATCATCGGCGCGGGCAGCGTTATTGAGAGCGGCGCGAAGGTGTGGAACTCCACCATCACCGGGGCGAAGGTCGGCCGGGGAGCAAGCGTCGAGCGGTCAATCATCGCGCGGGGCGAGGTCGGCGCGGACACGATCGTGCGGACGTGCATGATGATCGATACGGAGCTCGGCGCAAAATCGACGGCACAGTGCGCTTCGATGGTCGCGTCGCGGCTCGCGGACGAGACGACCGTCTCCGCCTTTGGCGACATACTGGACACGGTCTGCACCCGCGGAACGATCCTGGGCGGGGCGTTTCATCGCGTTGACATCAGCGCCTATCTCATGTCGATGCACATGGCCGGCGGGTGCCGGCACATGAAGGCCGTGCCCATAGAGGTGGAGGTCGGCGGGCGGAAGGTGGCCGTGCCGGCCATTCCGATGCTCGGCGGCGGCTCGCTCATCCGCGGCACGAGGGAGAAGCCCGTCGTGATGCAGTGCTGCTTCCTGGGCTCAAACGCCATCGTCGAGCCGGGGGCGTACATCGGCTTCGGCTGCTTCATACTGGGCACGCTGGGCCCGGATGCGGGCCTGCCGCCCTTTACGATCAGCACGGATGAGAACGTCGCGCATCACCAGATCGGCGGCGTGCTGACGGCCATGCCGTCGACCATACTGACGCACTTTATCCCGTGGACCTACAACGCGGCCGGGCCGGAGCTCGGACCGGCCGTCGCGGAGATGATGAAGCAGGCCATCCGCGACGGCATCGCGGCCGTCGAGGCGGAGCAGGCACGGCGAAAGGATGTGGGGAGTGGGGAGTTGGGAGTGGGGAGTAACAACTCCAATCCGCGCCCCACTCCCCACTCCCTACGCCCTGCTTCCCACGTCGCTCTGGGCCCTAGACTCTCCCACTATTCCGACGAGCAACTGGCCGCCGGCCTGGCAACCTACAAACGCTGGCTCGACAGCGGCGCGTGGGACATTGTCTACGAAGGCGGCGAGCTCAAGTTCCGCTCAGAAAAGGGCCATTGGATCGAGCGCGGCGGCTCGGCGTTCTGGAAGGCGAAGTAGAGCGGAATTCGGGAAGCTCGCTCAACGCAGAGGACGCGGAGACACCCAGAGTTGAGCGGCTAGACTAAAGGTTCTCTCCGCGACCTCTGCGATCTCTGCGTTGATGCTTCATGTTGCCGGGCATAGCATTGTGTGGGGATGGGCCATGAAGACCTGAAGGAGAAGGAACATGGCGACTCAAGTTAAGCCAATCCCGGAGGGATACCACACGCTCACGCCGTGTCTGACCGTGAACGACGGGTTGAAGGCGGTGGACTACTACACCAAGGCGTTCAACGCCAAGGTGATCTACAAGATGGACGGCCCCGACGGCAAGCTGATGCACGCCGAGCTTCAGATCGGCGACAGCCGGCTGATGGTCGGCTCGGAGTGCAAGGAGAAGGGCTGCCTCGCGCCGACCTCGCTGAAGGGCTCGGCCTGCTCGCTGTACGTCTACGTGAACGACGTGGACGCGGCGTTCGAGCAGGCGATCTCGGCCGGCGGCAAGTCAATCCAGGCCGTGGAGGATGCGTTCTGGGGCGACCGCTACGGGACCATCGAGGACCCGTTCGGCCATCGCTGGATGCTGGCGACGCACAAGCTGGACCTGACCAGCGAGCAGATCCGCGAGCGGGCCGAGGAGTTCTTCGGAAGCCTGGCGAAGTCGTAAGGCCAGAAATCCGAAGCACGCAGCACGAAATCCGAAACAAGCTCCAAATCCGAAGCACCAATGCTCCAAAGGCTTGTTTCCGGCGCGTTTGGGAAACTGGGGCCTTGGAGGTTGAAGATTGTTTCGGATTTCGGGCTTCGGATCCAGAGATTGCCGCGGGGGAAAATCAGTTTGCGCGCGTCAGCACGACTCTGGTGAGAGAGCAAGCGGGGAATGTGTGAACGATCCTTCCGCCACTGATCATGGCCGTTGACTCGGCCGGGTGAACATTGCGGGGCCTATCCCACGTGTTGGCGGCCATGAAATCGGCCGCGAGCGTGATCACCTCCGCCTGGCCGGCCGGAGTGAAGCCATTGACTGCGAGCTTCGCCTCGACGGCTTGCGTGCGCGAGCGGTTGACGACAAAGACCGCGCACATCGAGCCGGCATCATCAATCATCGCCACCGCGTCGAGTGTCGCGATGTCGGCCGTCTTCGTGAAGTATTTGCCCGCGACGTGCATCGCCGGCGAATCGGCCCGAACCGCCACAGGCACGGTGCAGGGCTGACCGGCGTAGAGGTGCGTCACCCACCAGACAGGGTTGGCGTAGACAATGCCCCGCTCCTTCCGCAGGCCGCCGCCGTGGTTGACCAGGGCCGAGTGCGTGATGAGCTCGACCAGGCCGCCGGAGCGGATGGCGGCGTTTGTGGTGCCGGCCGTCCAGAGGGCCTCGGTCTGCGTGGCGTTGGTGGGCAGGCCGGGCTGGCGAGTGAAGACCTGCTGTTCGGTCAGGGCGATGCGCGGCATGAGGCCGGCTTCCTTCATCCCCGCCGAGTCGGCGGCGACCACCTGGTCGAAATTGGCCGCCCATGCCATGTACTCATCGAACACGGCCGCGGGGTCGGCGTCCTTGGGCACGTTCCAGCCGATGAGGTAGTGGGCGGAGATGGACTCGACCGCGGGGCCGGCCTTCTGCACAACCGTGCGGTTCCAGTCCTCGTCCCCGCCGTTGGCTATGAAGTGCAGGTCGCCGGCCGTGCTGCCGGGCGCGGCCTTCTTCATCTCGTTGATGAACTCGATGTACCGCGCGGCGTAGCCGGCGGCATCGGTGTGGCCGATCTGCCAGTCGCCGTAGAGCTCGTTGCCGACCTCCCACAGGCGGACGTTGTACGGGGCGGCATGGCCGTTGGCGGCGCGGCGGGCGCCCATCGGCGAGTCGGCCCGGCCGTTGCAGTATTCGACCCACTGGCGTGCCTCGTCGGCAGTGCCGTTGCCGGCATTGACACAGATCAGGGCCTCGCAGCCGACAAGCTCGCAGAGGCGCAGCCACTCATCCGTGCCGACGTGATTGCACTCGATCACATCCGGCCATGCTGGGTTGGGCAGCACCGGCCGCTCATCCAGCGGGCCGACGCCGTCTTGCCAGTGGTATCCGCTGACAAAGTTCCCGCCAGGGAAGCGCAGGAGCGGCAGCTTCGCCTCGCGGAGCATCTTCACGATCTCCGGGTCCCAGCCGTCCATGTGATCGGATGGGAAGAGGAGCACTCGCGATATCTCGGCCGTCGCGCCGGCAGGCAGGGCAATGCTCAACCAGGATGGCTCGCCGGGCTTGAACGGCACGTCACGTGGAACGACGAGCGGGAGCTTCACCTGGCGCCAGGACTGGGCCAACGGGATTTCATCCTCGACGAGTATCCGGCCGCTGGGGCCGAGAATGGCGACGGTAGCCGTAGCAGGCTCTGCGGCCATAGCCTTGATGGTCAGCTCATAGTCCCGCACGCGTTCCAGCGGAAGGAAGACGCCCGTCCGAATCTCCCCGCTCGACCTGCCGGGAACAAGTCTCTGCACATCTCTGTTGCCTTCCCGGATTACGCGGCCGGCCATGACGCCGACAGGCGCCCAGAACGGGGCGAAGCCGGCATCGGCCGCCTTGACCAGATCAGGCATCCCGACCTGGGTGCCGTACCGCTCCAGTCGGCTGTTGAGCGCCTCGCGCTTGGCCCACCGCTCGGCCGGCGCGAATTCCGGGTTCACGACAAGCTGCGCCCACGCGCCTTGGTAAACGTTCGTGCCGAGGTGCTCCGTGAACTTGCCAAAGAGCCGCCGGGAGACGGCCCGCCGGCGAGAGGTAGTGTCGATCTCGATGGTTGCTCTTGCCATGTTGTTCATTCCTGCTGGCCGGCAATGTCCAATGCCAAATGTCTAATGCATAACCGTCGCCGACCCGTCTTCGTCTAGACATTGGCCATTAGACATTAGACATTCTCGTCATCGCGCCATCTGCCTCTCAAAGTACTTCACAATCGCCTCCGGCACCGGCGGCACCGCCTGCGGCTTGTTGCCTTCGCGCAGCGACTTGGCCGCCAGGTATCCGGCCGCCACGCTGTACCGCGCCGCGACGGGCGAGGTCGTCATCTTGCCGCCGTCGCGGACGAACCGGATGAATTCAGCCACGATGCTGGGATCCGCCCCGCCGTGCCCGCCCGTGACCGGCTCGATGTAGTGCTGCTGGTCGCCGTACGGGTTGTAGTAGCGCATCCTGTCCCACACCCGCACGACCGTCTCGCCCGGACTGTCGCCGAAGTTCTCGACGCGGCCCTCCGTGCCGATGATCGTGTAGTTACGCCAGCCATCCGGCGTGAAGTGGCACTGCTGGTACGAGCAGAAGACGCCGTTGTCCAGGCGCATCAGCATCATGGAGATGTCCTCCACGTCGATGACCGGGTTGAGGCCCTTCTGGCTCATCGGCGGCCAGTGGCTGGTGCTCCACCCCGCGTCGCCGTACTCATCCCGGCCGTGGCGGTCCTTGATCTTGTCGTACAGCACCAGGCCGCCCATGCCGACGACCCGCCGCGTGTAGCCGCCGCAGAGCCAGTGCAGCACGTCGATGTCGTGCGCGGCCTTCTGGAGCAGCAGGCTCCAGGACTTTGACCGCTCGGCGTGCCAGTCCTTGTAGTAGGCGTCGCCGCCGTAGGCGACGAAGTGCCGGCACCAGCCGGCCTTCACCTCGCCGATGGCGCCGGAGTCGATGATCTCCTTCATCTTGAGGATGACCGACATGTGCCGCATGTTGTGGCCCAGGTACAGCTTGCCGCGCGTCCTGTACGCGGTGCGAAGGATGCGGTCGCAGCCGGTGACGCTGATGGCCATGGGCTTTTCAAGGTAGACCGCCTTGCCGGCCTCCAGCGCGGCCACCGCGTGCTCCTCGTGGCAGTGGTCGGGGCTGGTTATGAAGACCGCGCCGATCTCCGGCCGCGCGAGCAGCTCGCGGTGGTCCGTCGTGCGGATGAGGTCCGGCAGCTTGTAGCGTTCCTTGAAGCGGTCCATCATCTGCGGGCGGATGTCGCAGATGGCGGCCACACGGACGCCGGCGGCGGGATTGTGGGCGTGCATCGCCAGCCCGCCGCGGCTTCCGGTCCCTATCACGCCGATGAGCAGATCCTTTTTCGCGGACTTTCTGTTCACGTGGTGTTCCTTTGCGCTTGGCGCGTTTTGTGCCCGGCGAATCTATCGGCTTGCAGGGCGGTTATCAATGAGGTCCGGCACTCGCATCTTCGTCCTATGGGTCCTATGAGTCCCATAGGTCCTATGGGAATCATGGGAATAATGGGAAGCATGGGAGCAATGGGAACAACAGGAGCAGTCGGAGCAATGAGAGCCGCTCATCGCCTCGGCGGAGGCGCCACATCCGTCAGCACTCGCCGCCACGTGAACCGGGGCTTTGCGCCGACGCCGATGGCGCCGTCCCACGCCGTGAAGCAGGCCGCGAAGTTGCGCACGATCATGTATGAGGCGTTGACCCAGACGTGCTTGAGGGGCACGGCCGTCTCGCAGACCATCCGCCCGCGATCCGCGTCGTAGCGGAGCTTGCACTCTATCTCGGACATGATGTTGTCGGGGGCGGTGCCCCAGTTCTCGACGATGGTCCTCCCTCGGTCGTCCAGGCCCACGCCCAGGCGCACCTGCGCCGTCGCCTGGAGGCTCACCTCCAGCACGTCGCCCGAGCCGGCCTCGCAGCGGCCCCGCCGCGGGGTGATGTTCGGCGCGGGGTAATCGACCGCCATGTAGAAGTGCGTCCTCCCGACGGCGAAGTACGCCTTGCACTCGCCGCCGGAGGCATCCTTGAAGGATGTCGCCTCGCTGTCGAGCCAGTCGTCGAGCATGCCATCGACGACGATGGGCGCGGCGACGCGCTGGCCGACCTTGACCGTCTCCATGACCGGCTTCTGGCCGGCCGGCACGGGCGCGTATGCGTGCAGGCCGTGGTCATCCACGATGAAGAGGATGTTGTTCACGAGTTCCGCCTGCGTGCCATAGAGGTACTTGCCGCCGGCGTGGCGGCCGTAGGCCAGCGCGGTAGCCGCCCAGAAGTTCACATCGGTAAGCTCCTGCCGATTGATGGATGCGCCCGTGGCGGCGTCGTAGCTGTCCAGGCGCAGGTGGGCGGGGTTGTTGTAGTAGTTGCGGGCGTCGCGGGAGATGCCCGTCAGGACGATGACCGCCCCATCCTCTTCCCACCAGTCGATCACGTCGCGCGGCCAGCCGATGTCGGCCGGGTCGCTTTGCGCGGAGTATGTGACGGGCTTCCTGGTCGGCAGGTCGTAGGCGGTCAGAGTCGTGCCATGAGAGTAGTAGAATCGGTCGCCGATGATCGAGCCGTACTTCTGCACGGTGAGTTCGTAGTTGGGGTCGTCGCGCTTGAGGATGGTCGTTATCTCGTCGTAGCTGGCTCGCGGGCCGGGGTACTGGAGGGCGCACCACTGGCCGGCCATCCTGCACATGTTGTCCATGAAATAGTTCCGCCCGCCCGGCAGGTGGTTTCTGAGGTCGGCGGCGAACGGCGTGGGCGGCTTTGCGCCGGTGAGGTCGAGGCTTACGACGCTTCGCCTCTGGCCGATGTATACGCCCCAGGGGCCGTTGAAGGCGACGGTGCCGTTCATCGGCGGCTCATCGGGCGCGAACGCGCGGAGGTCGATCAGTTGCCCGTCGGCCGGAGCGAAGACCAGTTCACCGGGCTTGTTCCGCTCGAAGCGAGGGCCGATCAGGTGCAGGTTCTTGCCGTCGTAGCCCAGCGACGTGAACTGGTCCGACTCATTGGGCGGGCCAAGCTCGCGGATGAACCGCGAGGTCCACAGCAGCTTGCCGCTGGCGAGGTCGATAGCGCCGACGTTGCGGCCCGCCTGCTCCTGCCCGCCGGCGAGCCGCGAGAGGATCAGGTACGGCGGACACACGAGCCGCCTCCTGATAGAGAAGGGCACCGGCGTGTCCCAGAGGATGGCGCCGCCGGCCGCGTCAATCGCCACCACTCGGCGCTCGTAGATTGCCAGCACCATCTTCGGCGCCCAGCCAACGTCGAATCCGCCATCGAGTACAAGCCGCCACTCGACGCCTCCCTTGGCGGTCGCGGCCAGGCATTCCAGCACATTCTGCGAACGCAGCAGCAGCTTGCCGGCCATCTGCGCCTCAGGCGGAGGCGCCAGCATCCGGCTGTATGCGCGGTCGATCCGCCAGCTCTCCTTGACGGGCAGGGCGAACCTGGCCGGCTCAACGGCCGAGGGGTTCAGCGGCTTGACTCCGCCGGGCTGATTCATCGACTGCGGCGTGATGCACAGGAGCTGATCATCGCGCAGCGCGAACTCCAGCGGCCTGCTTGCATCCGATGCGGCCGGCCCGGTCGCCCACGGCGACTGGTCGATGACCTTTCCGCTGTCGCAGGCCACCTGGCACAGGCCGCCGGGCGTGGCGAGCAAAATGGCCGTGCCGCGAATCGCCGCCGGCCCGATGCCGTCGGCAAACCGCCGGCTCCAGATGATCTTCCCCGACAAGCAGTCCAGCGCCGCAAGCTGATTGGGGTCCTTCAGCATCATCCGCCCATCCGTCACGCCGATAAGCTCATCCGACGGCACGAGCGGATTGTCCCAGACTTCCTTGCCGGTGCGGGCATCCAGCGCGAAGACGCCGTGCTCATCTCGCGGCATGAAGATGACGTTGGCCCCGTGCATGATCGGCGCGTGGCCCTTGCGGCGGGCGATTGGCTGCACGCTGCCGCCGGCGATCACGCTGCGCGAGTAGAGGGCCGCCCATTCCAGCAGGCCGTCGCGTGCGTCGCACCTGGCCGCGAAGCCCAGGCCCGTGGAGCAGTACACGGCCCCGTCCCGCACCGTCACGGCGTTGCCGAAGTGGACGGGTTCCAGCGCCGAGCCGGCCAGGGATGGGTCGCGCGAGCCCAGGTGCCGCTTCCATATCATCGCGCCGCTGGCCGCGTCGATGCAGACAAGGGACTCCCGCACCGCCTGCGTGATGGCCGACTGCGTGGCCAGGACGTAGAGCCGCCCCTCCGAGAAGACCGGGTCGCTCGACGGCCAGATGTCCTGCCACGCCGGATCGCCGCCAGTTGACCAGAGCATCCGGCCGGTCGCCTGGTCAAACGCCGCGATTGAATCGAGATAACGCCCCGCCGGCTCGTACCCCCACCTCGCGAAGACCTTGCCGCCGACGACGGCCGGCGCGTACGCGCCGTGGACCGTGGCGTACTGGCGGTCCTCCGCATCCTTGTAGACGCGGTTGAGGAAGCCCTCCGGCGTGCGCCGCACCGCCGTCCACCGCGGACGGGAAAGATCGTCGCCGTAGCAGTAGACCGTGCCCGGCCCGGCCACAAAGAGGTCGCGCCCGTCCACGAGCAACTGCGCCACGTCCTCGCCGGCGGCGATCATCTGGCTGCGCTGCCCCACGAGCGGGTTGTAGCCCCAGAGCGGCCCGGCGGGCAGCTCGATGGACTTGCGGGCGAGGGCCGCCACTGGTCCAACCGCCTTCGCGCCCGCTGGCGCCGCCGCGGCCTGGCGGCAGGCATCGAGCAACTGCTGGCGGATCGCCAGGGCCGTGGCCCGGCCGCCAAACCACGGAAACTCCCGGTTCAGGGCCACATCCCTGAACGTCTGGTTCACGGCATCCGCTCCGGGCGGCGCCAGCAGCATCGCCATCCACAGGCCCATGACGGCCTTGTCCCTCACGGCCGCATCCGCGCTGCGGGCGAGGACATCATCGAAGCACCGCCTTGCGAGGGCGCCTTGGCCGCGGCGGATGGCGTCCTGGCCGGCCTCGATCATCGCCTCGTGGCTGGCCTTTGCCCAGGGATAGCGGCGGAAGACCGCCAGCCTGTCAGCGGCCGAATCCGCCTTGCCTGCAATCGCCGCAACCGCCTTTGCGGCGTCGGTTTCCTGCGCGGCCGCAAGGGGCGCAAGCTTCGCCGGACCACCCTCCTGCGCCAGCAGCATGTTATCGACCCACGACCACACCGACGTCATCAGCGACGGCCCGCCGGCCATGTCGAACCTGCACGCCGCATCCTGCTGAAGTATCTCGCGGACGATCTCCACCTGTTCCGCGAACGGCCGCGCGGCCAGGGCGTCCACGCGTCCCTCGATCCGCATGTTTCGTGGGAACGCCGCGGTGTCGCTCGACAGCCTCAGCAGGTCCGCAAGCCGGCCGTCGATGGCCGAGTCGTCCCCCTCGCTGCTCTGCTTGCGGAGCAGGGCCATCGCATCCTCGACCCGCCCGACATCCGCCAGGCACCCGGCCTGTTGCGTTCGGCAGAAGCTGCCGTAATTGGAGAGGGCGTCGAGGCTCGCGATGGTATGCCATGCCTCCAGCGTCCGCCCTTGCCAGCGGCGTAGGACCGTGCGGGCCTTGAGCGCCGTCACGTAGGCGTTGCTGGCCTCCGACAGCAGGCCCGCCCCGTTCAGCGCGATCAGCCGCGAGGAGGCGTACTCCGTCCACTCCTCGCCGTGATCGGCCCTCTGGAAGGTCTCCCAGGGGAGCTTGCGAAGAATCTTCTCCAGCGCGGCCGTCGCGACCTCGGGACGACCGGGCGACTCATCCACGATCTTCTGGAGCGTGAGGCAGGCCCGCTGCGTCTGGAAGATCTCGAAGTACGTGTCGGCGATCTGGTTGAGGGCGTCCAGCCGCTTGGCCGCATCGGCGGGATACTTGGCCATCAGGGCCTCAAGCAGACGGATCGTCCTGGCCGCCAGTCGCCGCGGCCCCTCCGGGCGGGGCATGGGAGCGACATCCTTCTTCCACTTATCGACGTTGAACTTGTAGGTGGCGTCCCAGCTTTCCTTCCACTCGATGGTCGGCTCCGGCTCGGCCGCCATCCAATCGACCTGCCTCGGCCCGGCCGTGGAAGCAGGCGCGCATAGCGCCAGCGCGATGAGCGCCCCCGCCGTAAACCCGGCAATGCGCACGGAGTCCATACGGGTAGTTTAACCCATGCGATGGGCCAACATACCGTGTGGAATGTTGTGTCGGTCGAACGCCGTCAGTATGTCCCCTTCCTGGCCACGTACATCACAATATCGCGGAAGTTAAGCGAGATGGTGAAGTCCAGGCTTCCCCACAGCGTGGCGAGGTTGTACAGGACGCGGTGGCCCTTGCCGTTGGCCACGAACAGGCCGTAGGCGATGGACTTGTAGCTGCGATGGAAACCCACGTGCCGCGTCATCGCGGGCGACAGGCCCGCGCGGCGCACGGCCATCTCCAGAGTCCGCACCGAGAAGTAGAACAAGTGCGTCGGCGGGTGGATCAGCCGCCAGCGGGCCTTGCGCCTGCGGGCGACGAAACTGCCGATGTCGCCCGTGCTCAGCGCCAGCAGGCCCCCCGGCCGCAGCCACCGCGCGGCCTTCTCGATGTAGCGGATCGGGAAGCGCAGGTGCTCTATAGTGTCCCACAGGCAGATGATGTCGTAGGCCGCCGGCTCGTCGTGTACGTCGAGAAAGTCCGCCACGCGGACGTTCAGGTGCAGCTTGTCGCGGGCATGGGCGATGGCCGAGGCTGCGATGTCAATGCCGCTGACGTCGTATGACCGCCTCGCCTCATCCAGGAACAGGCCGTAGGCGCAGCCGATCTCCAGCAGCCGTCCGCCGGGCTTGCCGGCCGTCAGCCGGCCCAGGTCGGCCAGGCGGCAGCGGAAGTTCTTGCGGATGGCCCCCTCGTCGGCAAGGTAGTCGCGGTACTCCTGCCCGCTGAAATAGCCTTCGGTGTACAGGCCGGAGGTGTCAACCTGGTCGGGGTAGAACGCCAGTCCGCACCGCGGGCAGCGGACTATCCCCTTGGCGGCGTAGAGCGCGGGCATGGGGCCGGCGAAGTCGCACAACTGGCACACGGCCGTCGCGCCGCCCTGCCCCGTCTCGGACCAAATCGACATTCCAGCCTCCTCCGCGGGCCCGCGCCGCGCGGGACCGGGCGGCATTATAGCACGGAGCGCCGCAACTCCAAGGATCGGCCGTCAGTTGCGCTAAAGGCCGAAAACTTTAGGAAATCTCGCGTCGGCACTTGCTTTTCGGCGATGTCAAATCCCGCCGTCTCCTGCATGTAACCATTGTAATCAAAGCAGGTTATAACCTTCATGCGGCCAGACATGGGTTCGTAGCTGCTCTTGGCGCGAATTTCCGGCCCGGGCGAGCCAAAAGCCCCCTTGACTAGATGGGCTTTCGTGGGATAATAGCCGTTGTCGCTAAGCGGTTTTGAGGCCCGACGCTCATCGGGCGAAGCACAAGGCCGCAACGCGGCCGGACTATTTGCTCAAAAAACACGACAAAGTCCCTGAAATGCTCACATTCCGCTCGTGAAGGGACTACAGGAGGAGCCATGAAACGCTCTATCGGTGTCGTTGTCGGGATGCTTGCCGTCCTGTCGCTGCTGGGGTCGCAGTCGGCGTCGGCATCCATCATGGCCTACGGCATCAACTCTCACATGTCCGGCAAACCCGCCAGCAGCAACCTGTACATACCCATCGTCTCCGATGAGGGCGAGTACGGAGTAGGCGCGGGCGGGGCGGCCGGTGAGACCAAGGACTCGCTCTGGCTGGGGGCGGGCGGGGCATCGGCAGGCAGCGTATACCTCCCTGCCACATTCGGCACTACCCCGCTGGACCGGACCAAGCCTACGCTGCTGACCATTCACGGCACGGACCTGGACTTCCTGCCCCAGAGCATCGGCAGCAAGGCCACCTACCGGGAGTGGGTGGACATAGGCATCGTGTTCAACCCTGGTAAGCCCGCCAGGCACCTGGTGACCATCGACAACACCGACTACTTGTACTTCCGCACGAGCCCCGGCACGGCCACGAACAATACGGCGGCGGACTACACGCTAGATCTGAAGAACTACCTCCGCGACGCCGCATGGGACACCATCAACGCCCATTACGGTTTCCAGATCGAGGTAACCTTCCACTCGTCGCTCCAGCGCACAGGCGGCGGCACCGCTTACTTCTACAACACCCCGGAAGGCTTCACGAGCAACTTCGTTTACGACGTGCCGGAGCCGGCCACGCTGGCCCTGCTGCTGGTCGGCGCGCCCCTGCTCCTGAGGCGCAGGCGGACGGCCAGGTAGCCGCGGACCCGAAGTCGTTCGACTCTTGCGGCCTCGGCGCTAAGCCGGGGCTGCTTCTTTTTCAGGGAAGCGACCAGGGATAAGGGACTAGCGATTAGGGGCATCCAGGGCCGTCCGCCTGAAGAGTCTTGGCGACCCCGAACCTGAAGGCCGGCAGATCCACGTTCACGGCGATTCATCGAGGCCCCTGGTCCCTCATCCCTGGTCGCTATTCCGTGGCTACTGGACTGCCGCCCGGAGCGCCGGTATACTTTGCTGCCACACATCAGGGAGGATGTGGACATGCTGAAGACGATAATACGGTTCCTGACGCCGATAGTGGTGCTCGGCGTGGCCCTCGTGGGCGGGTGGGGCCTGCTGACGGTCCTTGGCAACGCGGACAAGGCGTTCGAGGCATCGCGCAAGGCCGCCCGCGCAAGCGCGATGCAGCAGGAGGAGGCCCCCGCCACTCAGGTCGCCCCGCCCGCGACGCCCTACCCGTGGCTGGCGAAGTACGACCCGGCCAACACCATTGGCGCCCGCATCCACGCCCCGCCGGGTTACGAGCGGGTGCAGGTTGACCCCGACACGCTCTCGTACTGGCTCCGCAACCTTCCGCTCAAGCCGCCCGGCACGCCCGTGCGCCTCTGGAACGGCCAGGAGAAGCCCTTCCAGGGCGGGCACGTGGCCGTCGTGGACATCGACGTGGGCAACGAGGACCTCCAGCAGTGCGCCGATGCGATCATCCGCCTGAAGGCCGAGTACCTCTACTCGCGCAGGCGCTACCGCGACATCCACTTCAACTTCACCAACGGCACGAACGTGGAGTTTGTCAAGTGGGCCGAGGGCATCAAGCCTATCGTCAACGGCGACGTGGTGACGTGGACCCGTCCCCGCCGCGACAGGACGAGGGATTACTCCTACGACAATTTCCGCGCGTACCTGGAGACGGTGATGACCTACGCGGACACGGCCTCGCTTGCGCAGGAGCTGGCGCCCGTCGGCTCGCCGAAGGTCATGCAGATAAGCAACATCTTCATCCAGGCCGGCCACCCCGGTCACGCGGCAATGGTCGTCGACATGTGCGAGAACAGGCGAAACGGCGCCAAGTGCTTCCTGCTTGCGCAGGGCTTCATGCCCGCGCAGGACATCCACATACTCCGCAACACCCGCCCGGCCGACACGCGGATATGGCCGTGGTACGACGTCAACTTCGGCCCGACGCTCAAGACGCCCGATTGGCAGTTCACGCGACATGATCTGAAGCATTTCAAGTAGACTGGCCCAGGCGCGGTTCGAGGAAGGGGGGAACACGGATTACACGGACTCCGGGGATTGCGCAAGGGCGCATTTGGAGGACTTGCCGCCATCCGCTGAATCCGTTGAGTCCGTGCAAGCCGTGTTCCCATCATTCGTGGAGGACAAGCCCATCTATTGCAAACGCTATCATTCCCTGTACGCTTGTCCGACAAGAGGAGCGGCGGCATGGCGGTAGAGTACTGCGTGATCAGCATCGGGACGCTGTCGCACAATCGCCTGTGGGGCGAGGCGGCGCCGGTGCGGACCGCCCATGCCACGACGACACTCGTTGCGGATGGCAAGCGGCTGATACTGGTCGATCCGTCGCTGCCGTCGCCGGCCATCGAGGCCAGGTTCTTCGAGCGGACCGGCAAGCGGCTTGTCGAGGTGACGGACGTGTTCTGCACGTCGCTGCGGCCGGTGCATCGGCGGAGCATAGAGGCGCTGCCGCACGCGGCGTGGTGGGCGGCCGAGGCGGAGCTTGCGGCCTATCGCGACGCGCTGGGTACGATGCTCGATTCCGCCGGCCGGCTTCAGAGCGAGGACGCCGACAGGGCGCGGGCGGAATTGAAGCTCGTCGAGCGCTTCAAGCCCGCGCCTGACAAGTTCTCTCCGCAGATAGACCTGTACCCGCTTCCGGGCCCCTCGCCGGGCTCGGCGGGCCTCCTGCTGACGCCGCAGACGGCCACCATCATCATCGCGGGCGATGCGGCGCTGACCGGCGAGCACGTCCTCCGCGCCCAGGTCTGGGAGGGCTGCGGCGACCGCGAGAAGGCCCTCGAATCGCTCCGCGACATGTTGGAGATGGCGGATGTGATCGTGCCCGGCCACGACAACGTCATGTTCTCTCCGCAGCGGTGGGTCGGCTGACCATGATCGCCGGCACCCAGAACGCAGGGGGCGTCCACGCGGCGTGGGGCGAGTTCGTCTCCGCCCACCTGCCGGAGCTGATTGTCCTGCCGGCGCTCCTGGTGCTCTCGGCGTGCTTCAGCGGCTCGGAGACGGCGCTGTTCAACTTGACGCGGGCTCAGCTCCATCGCTTCCTGCACGGCGGGCGGGCCGGGCAGTTGGTGGTCATGCTCATGCGCCGCCCTCGCCGCCTGCTGAACGTGCTCCTCCTGGGCAACATGATCGTGAACACGGCCTACGCGGGCATGTCCGCGTACCTGGTCCTGGAACTGAACAGTAAGGTCGGGCTGCCCGGCGTGCTTGCGGCGGCCGTGTCGTTTGCGCCGCTCCTGGTGCTGATCCTGCTGGGCGAGGTCGCGCCCAAGTCGATGGCGATGGTCCTCGGCGAGCGGATGGCCCTGCTGGCAGCGCCCGCGGTCGAGGGCATCGGCAGGCTGCTGGCGCCGCTGTTGTGGGTGCTGGACAGAGTATTCGTCACCCCGCTGACGCGGATGATCTCTCCGCGTCCATCCGCCGCGCCGAACATCACGGCTGACGAGTTGGCGGCGCTGCTGGACCTGTCCGCCCGGCGTGGCGTCATCAACCTCCAGGCCGGCGCGATGCTCCAGGAGATCGTCTCGCTGACGGACCTGCGCGCCCGCGACATCATGGTGCCGCGCGTGGACATGGTGGCCGTGGAAGCGAGCTGGCCGGCGGACCGGGTCGTAGAGGTGCTCAAGAAGTCGCGGCTTCGGCGCGTTCCCGTCTACGAGGGCGACGTGGACCACGTTCTGGGCGTCGTCCACGCCAAGCGGGTGCTGCTGAACCCCGGACGGCCCCTGCGGGAACTGGTCGCCAAGGCGCCCTTCATCCCCGAGGCCGCCAACGTCGAGCGGGTGCTGACGCAGTTCCGCGTGACAAGGACGCAGACGGCGCTGGTCGTCGATGAGTACGGCGGCACGGCGGGCCTGGTGACGCTGGAGGACGTGCTCGAGGAGATCGTCGGCGACCTGCCCGACCCGCACCGCTCAGACCGCAGGCTCGTCGAGCGGATCAGCAGGAGCGAGTACCTGGTGGACGGCGAGCTGGGCGTCCACGAATGGGCGGACGTGTTCCAGACGAACCTGGGCGGGCGGCGGATCAGCACGGTCGGCGGGTTCGTGACGTCGCTGCTGGGACGGATTCCCAGGGAAGGCGACGTGGTCGTCTACCGCAACCTGCGGTTCACGGTGCAGTCGATGCGGCGGAGGAGGATCGAGAAGCTCCGCCTGGAGCTATTGGAGGGCGCGCCATGATCGCGATGGCGGCGACGGCCCAATGGGCCATCTGGACCGCGGTGGCCGCTGGCGGAGCGGTGCTGTCGTTTATCTACTCCGCCCTGGAGACCGGCATCTACGTGATGAACAAGATCCGCCTGGACCTCCACGCGGAGACAGGCTCCAAAGCTGCCCGCGCGGTGCGCGCGGCCGTGGCCAACCAGGCGAGCTTCCTCTCCGCGCTGCTCATTGGGGCCAATCTGGCCAACTACGCGGCGACATTCTCGGTCAGCGCGATGTTCGTGCTGGCCGGATACGGGCACCTGGCCGAGTGGTACGCGATGCTCGTGGCGGCGCCGGCCCTGTTCGTCGTGTGCGAGAGCGTGCCCAAGAACCTCGCCCAGCGGGCGGCCGAGCGGCTTGTCTATCGCCTGGCGGACGTGCTGACGGTCTCCATCGCCGTGTTCAACATGCTGGGGCTGGGACCGCTGGTGCGGGGCTTCTCGCGGCTGATGATGCGCCTGGCCGGGCCGCGGCGGCGCGGCTACGTGCCGATGGGCCACGAGGGCTTGTCCGCCATAGTGGCCGAGGGGCAGGCCAGCGGCCTCCTGACGCACCTCCAGACCGTGATGGCCGACCGCGTGATGCACATCGCTGGCGTCCGCCTCCGTGACGTGATGATCCCCATGGCCCGCGTGGCGGCCGCGCCCGCCAGGCTCGACCGCGACAAGATGCTCGACCTCATGCGGGCCCATCCGTACTCGCGATTCCCGCTGCTGGACGCCGACGGCAAGGTGATCGAGATCGTGAACATCTACGACGCACTTGCCGGCGCCGATGAGGTCCGCCCCGTTCCCAAGGCCGAGCTGCTCGTGCTGGCCGACGCCACGGCCGTCACCGACGCCCTGTTCCGAATGCAGAGGACGCACTCGCCGATGGCCGTCGTGGCGGATGAGGCCGGCAGGCACGTGGGCATCGTCACCATCAAGGACCTGGTCGAGGAGATCGTCGGCGAACTGGCGGAATGGTAGCGAACCTTCGGGGCGCGGGGAGTGTTTATTGTGGAAGCGCTGTCACGACAAGAAATGCCGAATATCGAACAGGGAATATCGAATGACGAAGTACAAGCGTGCGGTCCTTCTGTTCTCTTTGACCTACACATTCGCCATTTGCTGTTCGATATTCGTCACCTCCTTCTGCCCCGCGGCGGACCCCCAGACCGCGAGCCCCATGGCGGCCGCTGGGACATCGCCGGCCCCCGCCGCGACGTCACGCCCTGACTTCGGCATCTGGACGCGGAACTCCATCCAGCCGCCGCCGGCGTTCGAGCCGATCAAGCTGCCCCCGACGACGACCCAGCCCGGCGACGGCCAGACCGAGGCGGTCTATCGCGCGGCCATCGCGTGGTTCGACTGGGCCATCGAGCAGGTCGACAAGATGGCGCCGCCCGCGGAGATCGCCGCCGACCGCCTTATCGCGGGCGGAAACGTCTACTGCGGCGGCTCGCAAGGGTTCATGGACGAGCTGTACGGCCGGGCGGGCGGCCTTTCGACGATCACGCACTGGCGCGGCGACAGGCTGGAGAAGAACGACGTCCTTATCGCGGGCCTCCTGACGCCACGCGACGAAGGCAACCGCACCGCCGACCTGCCCAACCTGGCCAACGGGGACGGGCGGATCAACCAGGCCATGGTCGTCCACTTCGCAAGCCACCGCTGGCCGCTGATGGAGCGCCTGCTTGAGAAGGCCCGCACAAAGGGCTGGTCCAACCGGGTGTTCATCGACACGGGCGCGCCGGCCGGCGCGACGTGGGCCGATGTCTCGCTACAGCAGATGGCGACCGTCGCGATGGCCTGGGCGTTCCAGGGCGAGGTGTTCGCCGCCGCCACACGCAAGGGCAAGACGCTCGCCACGCTCGGCAGCGACTGCGAGCCCAACGGCCCCAAGTGGGACAAGTCGGTCGAGGGCAAGATGCTCCACCCGAAGTACACGCTGCCGCCGATCCCGGCCGGGCAGATCGGCAAGGAGTACCTGCGAACCTGCCAGAAGCAGGTTGCGCAGTTCCTCATCGCCGATCAGCCCAGGCAGGTGCGCCTGGCGGCCGGGCGCATGGCCGCCAAGATGCAGGCGGGCGGATCGGTCTTCGTGGTGGTCGGCGGCCACCTGCACATCCAGGGCGCGATCATCCCGCGCGAACTGCCCAACGTGATAATGTACGGGCGGAACTGGGAGTGGCGGCCGTCGATCCTCAAGAAGGAGGATGTCTTCCTTCACCTGGGCTACCTGGATTACCCCAGGGACATGGTCAAGTCCGCGCTGGCCGCCGGGGCGGACGCCGTGACGGTCTCAGTCGCCGAAGGCCCGACCGACGAGAAGCGCACGCACATCCTGGGCTGCTGGGCGAACTGGGACAGCACCGTCAACGTGCCGGACTACCCGGTCCGCATCCTGCCATCATCCGGCGTGGTCCAGACGCCGCAGTGGTACAGCCTGATGGCCGAGACGCTACAGAAGATGAAGAAGTGAGCGGCCGTCGCCGGCCGGCGGTCTGGTTGAGCCTGCTCGCCGTCAGTCGAGAAGAAATATCGAATATCGAATAGGGAATATCGAATGACGAATTCCACGCGGTCACAGGTTTCGTCCTTTTTCCCTTCGATATTCGTTATTGCCTGTTCGATATTCGTTATTTCCTTAGCCGTCTCGCTTTCAGCACAGACGCTGACCAAGCCGCCGGTTGCATCCGCGCCCGCCGCGACGACTAAGCCCGACTTCGGCGTCTGGACGAGGAACTCGATCCAGCCGCCGCCAGCCATCGAGCCTGTCAAGCTGCCGCCGCTGGCGACCCAGCCGGGCGACGGGGACACCGAGGCGATCTACCGCGCGGCCATCGGCTGGTTCGACAAGGCCGTCGCGAACGTCGACAAGCTCGTGCCCGCGGCGGAGGCGGCCGCCGACCGCATCATCGCCGGCGGCAAGGTGTACGCGGGCGGCGCGCCGGGCTTCATTCAGGAGTGCTTCGGCCGGGCCGGCGGGCTGGCGGGCCTGGCCGAGTGGAAAGGCGAATACCTCGACCGCAACGACGTGCTGATCATAGGCCAGCTCGGACCGCGCGAGGAGGGCGAGCGGTCCGCCGCCGTGTCTTACATCGCGAGGAGCGACGGCCACCTGTCGAGGAGCGGCCTGGTGATCCACGTCGCCAGCCACCAGTGGCCCGGCGTGGCCCGCATCCTCGGCGACGGCCGTGAGCGGCGATGGGGCGGGCGGCTGTTCCTGATCGACACACTATCGCCGGGCGGCGGCTCGTGGGCGGATGTGTCGCTGGACCAGATGGCTACGCTGGCGACGGCATGGGCGCTCCAGGGCGAGATATTCGCGGCCGTCACGCGGAAGGGCAAGACCCTCGCGACGCTGGAGAGCATCTGCGCGCCCAACAACGACAAGTGGAACAAACCGCTGTGGGGCAAGAACATCAACCCGGCGTGGACGCTGCCGCCGGTGCCGGCCGGCAAGGTCGCCAGGGACTACCTCCTGACCTGCCAGCGGCGGATCGTCGAGTTCCTGGAGTCGGGCGAGGCAAAGCAAGTGCGCCTGGCCGGCTCTCGCATGGCCGCGACGATGAAGCGCGGCGGCGTGGTGATGACGATCATCGCCGGGCACGTCCACGTGCAAGGGGGTGTCATCCCGCGCTCGTTCAGAAACATGGCTATGTTCGGGCGCGACTGGGAATGGCACGACGCCAGGGGCGTGCTCAAGAGCGGCGACATGCTCTACTACATGGCCTACCTGGACTATCCCAGGCGATACGTTGACGACGCGCTGGCGGCCGGGGCCGACGCGGTCACGGTGGCGGTCGGTGAGGGGCCGACGGATGAGCGCCGCACGCACATCCGCGGCCACTGGGCCCAGTGGGACTCGTGCGTCAACATCCTGGACTATCCCGTTCGCATACTGCCTGTCTCGGGTGTGGTCCAGACTCCGCAGTGGTATTCCCTGATTGCGGAGGCGGAGAAGGCGCTCTGCAAATAGAGGGTGCGGAGTGGGGCGTAGGGAGTGGGGAGTGGAGCGCGGGGCTGGATGAGTCCCGATTGGCCTGCGGATTGCCACGGCCTTCCAACAGAACGGCCCCTAAATAGCCGATATTCTGCTTGAAACTGGCGAATAATGCCAGTATCATGCAAATATGCAGCAGTTGACGGAAATCGTGCTTCAGAGGGCCGCCCACGGTATCTTCACGCGGGCCGAGGTCGCGTGCTGGGTTGGAGGCAGCCCGCATAGGCAGTTCAGCCTGGTAAAGCGGGCGCTGGCAAGCGGAGAAATCGTGCATGTCCGCCGGGGCCTCTACTGCCTGAGCGCGAAGTATCTGCCTGACAAGATCGACCCCCTCGTCCTTGCTCAGCGAGTGTATGGGCCAAGCTACATCAGCCTGGAGACCGCCTTGTCGTACCACGGCTGGATTCCGGAGGCCGTGTACGCCGTGACGAGCGTTTCGCTGGACCGCTCGCGGGAGTTCGACACGCCCCTTGGACACTTCGGCTTCACGCGGGTCCCACAAGAGACGTTCTATGCGGAGGTGTCTCGCGTGGAGAAGACGCCAGGCAACAGCTTCCTCCTGGCCTCGCCGCTGAAAACGTTGGCCGACTACGTCTATGTCCACAAGCTGGACTGGCGGTCCGCACGGCCTGTGGTCGAGGGTCTGCGCGTGGAAGAGGGCCTTCTGGCTGAGATCAAGGCCAATGCTTTCGACGTGCTTCTGGCGAACTACACCTCATTGCGCGTGCGAAGGTTCCTCAAGGGATTGCGAAAGGACTTGGGACGGTGAGCGTCAAAATGATCCAGGACCGGATGGATGGCTACGGCTGCCGATCGACGCTTGAGGAAGAGCAAGCCTTGCGCGAGATAACGCAGGAGATATTGCTGGCGGCGCTGGGGCGAACCGACTTCTTCCGGAAGGCCGGCTTCCAAGGCGGCACCTGCCTGCGCATCTTCCATGGCCTGAACCGGTTCTCGGAGGACCTCGACTTCGCCCTGCAAAGGCCGGATGCATCGTTCATTCTCGCGCCTTACCTCGACGCCATCGCGAAGGAGCTGACGGCCTACGGGTACGGGCTGGAGATGGACGACCGTTCGAAGGCGGATCAGGCGGTCCGCATGGCGTTCGTGAAGGATGACTCGCTGGGCGACCTGCTCCGGCTGAACTACAAGCCGGCCGCCGGACCACTCCGCAGGTTGCGCATCAAGCTGGAGGTGGACACGAACCCGCCGGGCGGCGCGAAGTTCGAGACGAAGTACCTGGACTTTCCGTTCCCGTCGGCCGTGTGCGTGTTCGACCTCCCAAGCCTCTTTGCCGGGCAACTACATGCGCTGCTTTGCCGGGAGTACCTCAAGGGCCGCGACTGGTACGATTTCATCTGGTACACCGCTCGCGGGACGGCTGCGAATTATGCCCTGCTCTCCTCAGCCTTGGACCAGTTGGGGCCGTGGAAGGGCCGGCATCTGCGCGCGGACCGCGCCTGGTGCGCCGAGCGCCTGCGTGAGAAGATCGAGGCGGCGGACTGGCGGCGGGCCAGCGAGGAGGTCCGCCGGTTCGTGAAGCCTGCTGAACTGCCGTCGCTTGAGCTCTGGAGCCGGGAGTTCTTCCTGGCCCAGGCGGAAAAGCTGGCCTGAGCGCCTACTTCGTCAACGAATCAACAAGCGCCTCCGCGACGCCGTTCTCCAGCGCCTTGGCGTCCCCCGCGCCGGCGATGTGGTTGACCATTACCGAGAACGCGACGGCCGGGCGCTTGTCGCCGTCCAGCACGTAGCCGCTCAGGCACGAGACGCCCGCGATGTAGCCTGTCTTGGCCAGCACGCGGCCCTTATACGGCTCGGCCGTCATGCGCTTCTCCAGCGTGCCGTCCACGCCCGCGATCGGAAGCGAGTCGATGAACACCTTGGCGTCCTTGCGCTTGGCGAGGGCGGCAAGGAGCTTCGTCATGGCGGCCGGCGAGACCGTGTTCTTGCGCGAAAGGCCGGAGCCATCGGCGATGTGGAAGCCCTCGGCCGGCAGTTCGTAGGTCTTGGTAAGGATCTCCGTGGCCTTGGCCGGCCCGGTCTCCCAGTCGCCGCAGCAGCGAAGGAAGATGCACTCGGCCGCCATGTTGAGGCTGCGCTTGTTGGCGCGGGCCATCACCGCCGCCAGCGGCGTCTGCGTCGAGGCGAGCAGGGGGTCGCCGCCGGCAAGCTTCTCGACCTGGCCGAACTTGCCGCCGAACTCGACGCCGGCCCTCACCATCCGGTCGGCCAGCACGCGGGCAAGGACCATCGGCGGGTTGTTGAACGCGACGCTCACCGGCTGGCTCGAGGATTTGATGACGCTGCCCGTGAGGACCACCGAGTCCTCGGTGGTGTCGAGCGACCAGACATCCCTCTTGCCGGCCTTCACCTTGTTGCGGACGGCGATGAAACGGCTCGCGGGCGAGACCGCCGCCTCGACCACGCCCTTCTCGACCTTGAACGTCACGTCGAAACAGTTGTTGTTGAAGTCCAGCGCGGCCACCGGCGCGGCATACCAGTGCGTCTGCTGCGAGGCCGGCCAGTCGGCGTTGCGATACGCACGGCCCGGCGGCACGCACACGAGCACCGACTCGACCTTGTCCATCCGGGCCTTGATCGCCTTGGCCCACTTATCCAGTTCGACATATATGTCCTGCTTGGCGGCCGCCGCGAGCACCGGGTCCCCCAGCGTCGGGTCATAGTCGCCCACGAGGACCACGTCCCTGTCCTGCTGGTAGACCTGCGTGGTGAACTTGTACTCGCCGCCGAGAGTCGCCAGGGCGACGGCGCTTGTCAGGACCTTCTGGTTGCTGGCGGGGATGAGCGGCTCCGAGGCGTCGATGGCGATGATCGGCTTGTCATCCGCCAGGCTGACGGCGGAGATTCCGACCTGGCCTTTGCCGTTCTGCACCTTGGCGGCCATGTCGGCGACGCGCTGAGCCAGTGGAATGGGCCGGGCCTGCGGCGGCGCGGCGGCCAAACAGACGGAACTCACCACGAAGGGCACGAAGAACACCAGGGCCGTTGTGAACCGTGGGTTGCGGACCGCGGGTTGCCTGATGGGGCCGATCATTTCGCTCTCCATAGCGAGACTACGCTCCATGCCGTGACTTCGACCAAACCGTGACGCCAGACGGCGGCGCCAGTATAATCCGCCCGTTTGCACCAGGCAATTCGATAGTGGCGCCGCACACTGTTTGACGGAGCTTCCGAAATGTCTTCGCCGCCCGCCGCAGATCGAAGGCAGTTCGCCCGCAGGCCCTTGGCCCTCGCCGTGCGCTTTCATCACGTGCCCACCGGCCGTGAGTTCCCGGGGCGGTGCATCGACATCTCCGCGGGAGGCATGCTCATGCACATCCCCCCCACCGCACCGGTGCTGCCTGGCCAGGAAATACGGATCGACCTTTCTGCCCTCACCGGCCCCGACACGGCCGGCGTTGCGAATCCCGACACGCCCGCCGAGGTCGTCCGCGTGGACCGCCGCAAGCTCATCCCGCTTGGCCGCATCGCCATCGGCGTCAGGTTCCAGGAGCACTGATTCGCCGGGCAGGATGCCTTTCTACTTCCCGGCCGTTGCGGCTGTCTGGGTCAGGCATTCCAGGTCCGCCTTGGCGTCCGACAAGTTCTTCAGTGTATCCAGCAGCTTCGCCTGGGCCGCGGCTAGCTCGTCCTTGTCCGCCAGCCCCTTGGCGTAGGCGGCCTGGACGCGAAGCAGTTGCTTCTCGGCCAGCTCGTGCTCCTCCTGGCGGGCCTGGACTTCACGCGCCGCCTTGGAGATTTCGGCCTCGATCTTCGGGTTGCTCCTGTCCGCCGGCGGCAGGGAGTCCACAAGCCTGAGTTTCCGCAACTGCTGGTCCGCCTGGTCCAGCTGCGCGCTTATGGCCTCGACTTTCGCTTCGGCGTCCCGGATGACCTTGTCATCGGCGGGCCATTGCGTGCGAAGCCGATTCAGCTCGTTCTGGGCATTTATCCGCTGCGCCATCAGGTCCAGCACGCGGGCCTGCGCATCGCGGACCTCCGGCGGGGCCGGAGGCGCCTGTGCCACGGCCGGCCTGGTCGTCGTGGGAGGCGCGGCCGGCTTGGGCTTCTGGGCGGCCAGCTCCGGCGCGATTATATTCAGCGCGTTGGCCTGCGCGAGCGCGACGGCCTTGCGGGCGTCCGCGACGGCCTTCTGGGCGGCCTTCAGGTCGGCATCTGTCGCCTTCTTCGCGGCCACCAGCGCGTATATCTCGTCCAAGCGCCTCAGCGCCAGCGACAGCGAAAGGTTCTCGTTCGCGAGCTGCGCTATCGCCGCCTGCTTCGCATCCGCGGGCGCTGGGGCGGCGGGCGGAGGCGCGGGCCGGACCGTCAGCCCCTCGGACGGGGGCGGATTAGGCACGGGACCTGGCGCCGGCGCTCCCCACGGCCATGGCTGGCGAAGGACCTGGCCCGGGCCAAGCTCAGCGGTCCTGCCCGTGGCCGCGTCTATCACGAACCGCCGCGCGCCGACCTGCACGTACGCCGAGCCGTAGCCTTGCTCGACGACGACCGGCCCGTTGGCCGGCGCAAGCGGGGTCTGCCACACGACGGCCTGGGTCATGTCCTCGGTCCGGCCCTGTGCGACGACCCAACCGTTGACCGTGGTTACCGATATCCCTATGTTCGGCCACGTGCCGCTCAGGTCCGGAGCGCCGAACCCGAACCGCCCGTGCAGAGGTACGGCCGCGATGCTTGCCAGCGCCAACAGGCTGACCGGAACGGCCAGCCAGCGTGATGTTCGAGCGAGTTCAGAGTGCATGTTGTTATCTCCTTGCTTTCTGGCCTCTTCCCACTCCATACATGGAATTCTAGGCGCGGGTGAGGGCCATAAAGCCCCCGCCTTGAGGCGGGGGATAGCAGTGCCCATCCCCATGCTTACGCATAGGGCCTGCTTCGGCGCGGGGTATAATCTCTCGTGATGAGCAAGAGCCGCACCGCCATCCTGGAAGACCTTAGGGCGAAGGTCGCCCAACTGCCCACCACGCCGGGCGTCTACCTCTTCAAGGACTCCAAGGGCGTCGTGCTCTACGTCGGCAAGGCCAAGTCGCTCCGCGGCCGGGTCGCCAGCTACTTCCAGCCATCCGCGGACCTGCTGGCCAGCCGCGGGCCGGAGATCCAGCGGATGATCGAGGACCTGGTCGTCGACCTCGACTGGCTGGACTGCGACAGCGAGGTGGATGCCCTGCTCCGCGAGAGCCGGCTTATCAAGGACATCCAGCCGCGGTTCAACGCCCTCCAGAAGGACGACAAGAGCTTTCCGTACCTCCAGCTCACGACCGGCGAGGATTTCCCTCGCGTGTCGATCACCCGCGAGCCGATGACGGAAGGGGCCAAGCTGTACGGGCCATTTGTGGTGGCCTCTGAACTGCGGGCGGCGCTGCCGCTCTTGCAACGCGTCTTCAAGTTCCGCACGTGCAACCTGGACATAGAGGACAGCGACGAGTCCCGCCGGCACTTCCGCCCGTGCATCCTGCACAGCATCAAGCAATGCACCGCCCCGTGCGCCGCGTATGTCTCAAAGGAGGACTACGCCGCGCAGATTCGGCGATTCCGGGCGTTCCTGGAGACCAAAGGCTCCGATATCCGCAAGGACATCGAGCGGCAAATGAAGGAGGCGGCCGGGGAATTGGCGTTCGAGCGGGCGGCCGAGCTGCGCGATGAACTGCGGGCCGTCGAGGGCCTTCAGAAGCGCGGCCTGGTGGGCGAGCACCAGCAGCCGGAGGTGTTCTTCGTCGATCCATCCGAGGGCCTGGCGCGGCTGGCGGTGGTGCTGGGGATGCCCTCACCGCCGCGGACCATCGAGGGCATAGACATCGCCCACCTGCACGGCCGTGAGATGTGCGGGGCGGAGGTGTGCTTCATCGACGGCAAGCCCTTCAAGCCCAGCTACCGGCGGTACCGCATCAAGACGGTGGCGGGCAACGACGACTTCGCCTGCATCCGCGAGGTGGTCTGGCGGCGGTACAAGCTCGCGGGCCTCAGCGAGGAGCTTTTCCCCGACATCATCCTTATCGACGGCGGCAAGGGGCAGCTCACGGCAGCGCTGAGCGCGTTCGACGACCTGCCGCGGCGCCCGCCGACGCTGATCGCCCTGGCCAAGAAGGAGGAGGAGATCTTCACGAACACCACCCCCGGCCGTGCCGAAGGTCCCGTCGGGAATGAGCCTATCCGCCTGCCCCGCCGCGACCCGGCGCTGCGGCTCCTCCAGGCCGTCCGCGACGAAGCCCACCGGTTCGCACAGCAGTATCACCACCTGCTCCGGCGAAGGGCGACGCTGGAAACGGCCAAGGCGGTCAAGAAGAAGCCGGCGCAGGATGAAGACTCGCAGGTGGACGTGAACACCGGCGCGGAATGACTGGACTGGATGGCCCTTGTGGGCGATGATACCATGGATATAGAGCACTTGCGGCATTGAGGATTATGGCATGACCCACCGAGGACGCATAGTAAGAACTGGCGTGGTGGAACTGAATGACCCGGAGAGCCTTCCGGTTGGTCTAGAAGTCAGCGTACGCCCGTTGCGAAGACAATCCAAGCGCGCCGAATCCAAGACCAAACGCCGATCCGCATTTGATGCGCTCCGGCCATTCATCGGCGTCGCCAAGGGACTGCCCAAAGACATGTCGGTAAACCACGACCACTATCTCTACGGGACCCCGAAGGCCAAATGAAGGCGGTGTTCGCTGACACGTCGTTTCTGTTCGCTGTCGTCATCCCCGATGATGTGTGGCATCTCATGGCAGTCGAAGCGGGGGAGATTCACGGGACGCGGATTCTCCTTACGGAATTCGTCCTGCTGGAACTCGGCAACACGATGAGACGCGGCCTATTGAGGTCACTCTACCTGAACTTGGTCCGGGCCATGCGGAATGACCCCTCCTACGAGATCGTGCCCGCCAGCTCAGCCTTGATTCAACAGGGCATGGAACTCTTCGCCAAGCGCCCCGACAAGGAATGGTCGCTCACGGACTGCATCTCGTTCGTCGTCATGCGCAACCAAGGGCTGACCGACGCCCTAGCAACCGACAAGCACTTCGAGCAGGCGGGGTTCAGAATCCTGCTGAAGTAGTCGGCCTGCTAGTCTTCCAGTTCAGACGTCTTTGACGGCCCTTTCAGGAGTTCCGCCAGCGAAACGTACCTCTGGGCAATGACAAAGCCCCAAGGTTTGCCATCCTTGGTTGTCTTGTCGTTCAGGACACGCCGCGGAAGCGTAATAGTCTGCGGCGAATCTAGGCTGGAAAGGAAAGTGATTTGCACAGGCTCCCCATTCAGCCATGGGGTCAGCCCCTTTTCCTTGATCAACCGGATGAGATCCAGCAAGCGCGTGCGCATCTCAGTTGAGAAGCCTGGCTCCTTGCGGACACTCTCTTCGTCCCACTTCGGCACCAGGACCGAATCCAGAATCCGGGGGACTGATCTCTCTATCGCGCCATCGTGATAGAACGCAAGGCGGGTGGTCTCGCGGAAGGTTCGGTCGTGTTGGCATTGGTACGCTGAAACTGCCAGGTAGAACCCCCATGCTTCCCTGGCGGGAATCACAAGCACTTCATCCGATTCGCCAGTGGGCACACGTGCCGCCCAATTCGGAGATGTTTCGGCTGGTTCACTCGTCCCTCCCTCAATGCCTTGGAAGAAACGTGAAAGGTCATCCGCCGTCAGGTCGGCCAACCCCTCCCGCGTTCGCAAGTGGGCAAGTAAAACGCCGACAAGCGGACTTCCCGCCTCTACGATCTCCTTCTCGATGATCCCGGCAAGCCTTTCCCTGCGCCGGGCATCATCTTCCTTGTCCTTCCTCGTGCGTTCCTCGTCCGCGCGCCGCTTCACCTCTTGTTCGGCGTAAGGCGCCAGCCTGCCTGAACAGACTGAATCCTTGCCAATGGCCGTCAGGAATGCGAGCATCCTGGTCTGGTCTGCCTCCTCAAGACCAGCCTGCGCCACAAGTTTCTCTGCCGGCAGACCGCGAATGTCGTTGTCGTATAGCCGCCATTGACGCCCGTTGGTCAGCACCGCCCATCGTTTGCCGTTTGAGTTCGCGTAGTTGATGGTCTGGGCGGCGTGGCCGTCCTCCAGATTCACGTTCCACGCCTTTGCTTCGACATAGAAGGTGTGCGGACCGTCCTTCGGCAGGACCGTATAGTCGGGGAAGCCGCGCTGCGCATCCGCGTCGCGCGACACGATTTCGCGCACGGCATAGCCAGCAGCCCTCAGAAGTGGCAGGATGATCCAGTCGCACGTAGTCGATTCGTTGGGCGGAGGATCGGTGACACGCTGCCGCGCCTCCTCAATAGCTTCCCGCAGGTCCATATCGTTCTCCCGCAGTCCAATTCGCGAACTCCTGCACGGACAGCTTACAAGTGGAGCGCCGGCGCGTAAACATCTTCCTCCGCCGTCGTCTACTGGGAGGAAAATAGGGACGCACCCCATTTTTCGACATGTCTCCGGTGGCTCTGGTCTGAGGGAGAAGGTAGCGTTTGGCGTACCCTTGTCGAGAAATGGGGTGCGTCCCTATTTTCCTCTACCGCTGATAGATCGGCAGTTGCCTGTACGACACAGTCATCGCCAGCACCGCCAGGGCGGTTGAGTAGCACGGGCCGGCCGTCGCCTCGTTGCCGCCGCCCTGCGGCCAGGAACCGTCCTTCTGCTGGAACTTGACCATCAGCTCGTAGATATGCGCGGCCCACTTCTCCCAGTGCGTGCCGCCGAGCTGGAACATTCCCTGCGAGCAGTAGTACAGGGCGTAGTAGAAGAAGTCGTTGCCGCCGATCCTGTCGGGCAGGTGCTTGAGGATCCAGTCGCCCGCGCCGGCGCAGGATGAATCGGCGTGCCTGCCGCAAAGCTCCAGGCACAGGAGGGCCGTGCCTGTGCGGGCAAGGCCCGATCCGCCGCCGGGCTGGTAGGCGAAGCCGCCGTCGGGCATGCGGCAGTTCATGATGAACTTCACCGCCTGGTCGATTGCCTCCTTGGGCACGGCCGAGCCGCCGTTGCGGGCGGAGCGCAGGCTCATCAGCGCCCAGCCAGTGCAGGAGATGTCGCTATCGGAACTGGTCGGCGAGTATCGCCAGCCGCCCTGCTGGTTGGCGGGCTTGCGGACCTGCTGCGCGGAGACGATTAGCTTGAGCGCGGCCGGCAGGACCTTGTCGATCTTCTTCTGGCGCTCCTTGTCCACCATGCCCGAGACTTCCGAGAGCATGAGCGTGGAGATCGTGTGGCAGTACATCGGCCCGTGCGACGGAGCGGGCCCGACGATCATGCCGCCGGGCTTGGCCTGTGACAGGACGTAATCTACGCCCTTGTTGATGACGTCGCCGTACGGCCCCGCGCCGGGCGTGTGGCCCTTTGCCAGGAACGCCATGACGCAGAACGACGCGATGCCCGTGCTGCCGCGCATGGAGCCGCTGGCGAAGGAGCCATCAGTCTGCTGCTGCTTGGCCAGGTACGCCAGCGCGGCGTCGATGGCCTTGTCAACCTGCTGGTCGTAGTTCGCCAGGGCCGGCGTTGCCTCATCGGCCCCCGAGGAACGAGGTCCCAGCACGGTCACGGCCGCGAGGGCCATCAAGGCGAAGGCCAAATTGGAAATTCCTAACTGCCGAAGGAATCTCAAATGCCAAATGCCAAACCCACGACCGGGGCATTTGGCGTTAGACATTTGGCATTCCTTCGTCATTCCCACTTCCGCATTCTGCATTCTCGCCGCTAGCGCTGGTAAATCGGCAACTGCCTGTAGGAGACGCTCATGGCGAGCACGCCCATGGCCGTCGAGTAGCACGGGCCGGCCTGGGCCTCGCTGGAGCCGCCCTGCGGCCAGGAGCCGTCCTTCTGTTGGGCCTTGAGCATCGTCTCGTACATGTTCGTGGCCCACTTCTCCCAGTGCGCCCCTCCGAGCTGGAACATCGCCTGCGAGCCGTAGTAGAGGCTGTAGTAGAAGAACCCCTCGCCGACGTTGTGCGGCAGGTTCTTAAGGATCCAGTCGCCCGCGCCGGAGCAGGCGGAATCGCCGTGCTTGCCCGAAAGCTCCAGGCACAAGAGTGCTGTGCCGGTGCGGGCAAGGCCCGACCCGCCGCCGGGCTGGTAGGCGAAGCCGCCGTCGGGCAT
>JBHGBE010000170.1:0-3460 GCA_041946855.1 Phycisphaerae bacterium
GGGACTGTCCCCACCCGAGCATCACGGCCGATCATTCCTGTCGCCGCCTTCGCGCGCGCCATCGACCGCCCGATTACGATGACGCGGTACCCCGCCCGCGCCGCCAGCACGCCGACGGCCGTGCCCACTTTGCCGGGGCCGATGATCGAAATGTCCGGCAGCTTGGCCAGGAGTCACCTCGCGGGGACTGTCCCGTCGTTTGGGACTGTCCCCGGTTTGCGAAAGAATGGTCTTATAGATGCCCCGCCCGCGCCGGTCAAGCCCGCGCGAATATGTGAACATTCCGACCCCCCGAGCGTCTAATCCACAGCGGCGCCACCGTCCCGGCCGGGCGCCGCCAAGACGGGAAAGGAGACAGATATGAAGCGTTCGCGAATCGTCCTGTTGGTTTCCTGCGCGGCCGTCGCGATCTCTCTTGCCCTCGTCCTGAGCGCGGCGTGGCAGGCCATGGCTGCCGATGAGCCCAGGGACACGTCCAAGGACAAGGAAGCACCCCAGAAGTTCAGCGGCCCATTCGTCCACAAGAACCTGGCCGTCTTCCTCATCCACGGCCCCGACAGGATCAAGGACAAGGAGTTCCTGACGCTTCCCGAGGCCCTCGACGCCAAGAAGGCCGAGGTCGTCGAGACCAGCACCGTCAGCGAGCTGGTCGTCAAGAACACCTCCACCACCACGATCTACATCCAGGCCGGCATCATCGTCAAGGGCGGAAAGCAGGACCGCGTCATACGCGATGACTACCTCATCCGGCCGAAGGAGGAGATCAAGATCTCCTCGTTCTGCGTCGAGCGCGGCAGGTGGCGGGCCCGCGGCAACGAGTCGGCCGACAAGTTCGACAAGTCCGGCGAGATGCTCGCCACCAAGGAGCTCAAGCTCGCCGCCCGCGCCGCCGGCGACCAGCAGCAGGTCTGGACCGAGGTCTCCAACGCGCAGACCAAGCTCAACAGCAACCTCAACACCGACGTGCGCTCGAAGGAATCCGCCAGCAGCCTCCAGCTCTCGCTTGAGGACCCCAAGGTCAAGGAGGCCCTGGAGGAGTACAACAAGGCCCTGGCCAACATCACCGTCGGCAAGGACAAGCTCGACGTGATCGGCTACGCCTTCGCGATCAACGGCAAGGTCAACAGCGTTGACATCTACGGCTGCCACGCGCTGTTCGAGAAGCTCTGGCCGCAGCTACTGAAATCCGCGGCCGTCGAGGCGATAGCGAACTACGAGAAGGACAAGAAGTTCGACACGCCGACGGCCGACGCCGTCAAGGCCTTCCTCGACGAGGCCCGCAAGGCAAAGGCCGAGGAGAAGAACGTCGGCAAGGACGTTATCATGGAGGTGCGCGACTCGGCGAAGATGATGATGTGGCGCTCGATCGACAAGTCCTCGCCGTCGGCCGCCCCCTTGCGCGAGAATACCGTGGCGAAGTAGGGCCAGGGATGGGCTGCGTCGCTCGGCTCAACCCGAAACCGTCTTCGATCTTCGCCGTCCCCGATGCTTGTCCAGAACGGCGTTGGCCTCGGGCCCAAAGAACTCCTCGCGGCAGTCGAGGCATCGCTCCCGCGGCACGCGTGGGATGGACGCCCTCTTTCCGTGGGCCACATAGTTGAAGGGCCCGACGACCCAGCGCACGTTCCTGGAGCCGCAGGACAAGCATTCACGCAACATGCTGCGCCGTCTCATAGCAGGTCCTCGGACTTCTTGGACGACACGAAAATGTACGTCTCTTGATGCGTATGAGCGGACCGGTCATGATCATCGCTCCATGGCTCGCAGGGGGGGAAGCTTACCGCACAGGAGCCCGCACGCCAAGTCCCTCTCGTCGGTCCTCATGAGTGTTGCGCGAACAGTCAAGCAGGCCGCACGGCGACGGCTTGACTTGGCCGGCCGATTGCGCGGACAATCCCCCGCCATCGGAAGGAGAAATCAACCATGGCCAGGTCACGCGCCAAGTCGTTGGGCCTCAAGTCGCGCACGAAGGCATTCAGTCCCAACTCAGCGGAGGTAGAAGAGCACATACTGAAGGTCGCCGGCCGGTTTCCGCGGTTCGTCCAGGCGACGGCCGTCGAGACGACCGATGAGGGCAGGCCGATCTACGCGGTCAGCGTCACCGACCCCGACGCGCCCGCGGATGACAAGCAGCACGTCCTGATCGTCGGCGGGCAGCACGGCAACGAGGAGTCCGGCCGGCTCGACGGCCTGGCGCTGATCGACTGGCTCGTCACGCCGCAGGCGGCCCTCACGCGGCGGAGGCAGAAGATCGTCGTCATGCCCAACGTCAACCCCGACGGCGCGGAGCGGGACTCGCACCTGACCCCGCGCGGCGTGCGGCCCAACCTCGACCACGCCGTCGAGGGGGCGACATCGCCCGAGGGCAGGGCCGTCGAGATCGTCGCGAGCGAGCTTGAGCCGGAGGTCTTCGTCGACATGCACGCCTGCGGCGGCACCGGCTGCGGCAACGACCTGGTGCTGTACCCGTGGGCCAAGCCCTACACCGAGGATGACAACATCCTGCACGCCATCGCCTTCGACATGGTCCGCGCGGGCGAGCGGGCGGGCATACCGCACATCACGCACTCGCTGAGCTGGCCGGGCTGGGGCGGGTCGAGCCTGAGCGAGCCCAGCACGACCATCTACGCGTACCGCAGCTTCAAGTCGATCGTCCTGCTGACCGAGCACGCCGAGAGCAACACGTTCTGCTACCCCGCGGCGCTGCGTGCGGCCGTCGGCGTCGCGCGGCTGCGTGCGCTGCTGGAATGGGGCAACCGCCGGCACCCGAGCTTCCACTGCGCGGGCTATCCGGTGATGCTCCTGGCCGGGGCGCCCAATCGCGGCGTCATCGCGGTCGGCTCGACGGCCGCACAGAGGCGGAAGAGCCGCCTGGCCGCCTGGCGGCAGTCGCACGCGTTCGAGGGCGTCGGCGTGGCCGTGCCGGAAAAGCCAAAGGACAAGCTCCTCCGCATCGACTACACGGGCGGCCCGCTGGAGAGCGTCGGCTTCCAGGTCCGGGCGCGGGGAAAGATGCGCGTCAAGAGCGTCACCTTCGACGGCCGCAAGGTCGCCCCGACCACGCCAAGCGGCGCGGACGGCTTTGTCACGTGGACTGATGTGTGCTCCACGTTCGTGATGGCGGCCGTCAGCGACTTCCGCCCCGGAAGGCACGAGATGGCCGTGCGGTTGGGTTGAACCCTCTCAACACAAAGGCACAAAGACACGAAGCTGGAAGCCCCTCCGGCTGTGGAGCCAGGAGGGGCTTCCGTGGAAACTTGAACATTGAACATTGAATATTCAATGTTGAATATTCAATGCTCAACTCTCAAGGAGGACTGTCATCGGCGCTTTCTTCGGACAAGCGGCAGGCCCAGTGCCAGCAGGGCCAGCGTCGCGGGCTCCGGGACAGCGAAGGAGCTCTGGTCGTCGCCGAAGTAGTTGAACCAGGCGATGTAGTCCGTCATGTCGGTGATGCCGT
>JBHGBE010000171.1:0-3459 GCA_041946855.1 Phycisphaerae bacterium
GACCTGCCGGTGATCGAGGTGGCGTTCCTCAACGGCCAGGAGTCGCCGACCATCGAGACGGCCGCGGCGGACTTCGACGTGCTGGGAGTCCAAATGCGCGGCTACCACGATTTTGGCGTCGCGTTACAAGACCCCAGGGGCGCGACCAAGGTCAAGGGCGAGGCATAACGGCGGGAACAGCAACGGCGGAATCCGGAACTCGGCAACCGGGATCGGTTCGCCGAATTCCGGGTTCCTGGTTCCGCGTTCCGAGTCCGCGTTTAGGAGAATGACATGTCGAATTATGCGAAGTACGTGCAGAACGATGATGCGGTTGACTACACCCCATCGGCGGCCGTCGGCGCCGGCGAGGTGGTGGTCCAGGGCGACATGATCGGCGTGGCGAGAACTCCCATCGCCGCCAATGCCCTGGGCAGCCTGGCCGTCGAGGGCATCTTCGACTTCCCCAAGTCCACGGCGGGCGGCAGCGGGATCGCTGTCGGCACCACGGTCTACTGGGATGCGACCAATAGCGTCGCGACGGCGACCTCGGTGGGCAACAAGCAGTTGGGCAAGGTGACCAAGGCCGCTGCCGATGCCGACGCCACTGTCCGTGTGCGGATGGATTCCATGGCCGCCGCCGCCAATAACCCCGCCACGGCCAACATCGCCGATCCCGGCAATGGTCAGGCGATCCCGGTCACGGCCAGCGGCCACTGCGATATCGTCACCGCCGGCGCCGAGACGCGGACGCTGGCGGTGCCGACCTTCGCGGGCCAGGAGATGATCCTGTCTATGAAGACGGATGGCGGCGACTGCGTGATCACCGTGGCCGATCCGCACATCGACGGCACCAACAACACGATCACGATGAACGACGCCGGCGATGCCGTGGGCCTGAAGGCGGCTGTCAGCGGCGCCGGCTTCGTCTGGCGCCTGGCATGGAACGTGGGCTGCACGCTCAGCCACGTGTAGAGGTGAGCGATGAGTGACCTCCTGGAGGCCGGCGCTTCCTGGCTGGATCGACAGCGGGTGAAGTTCCTGTCCAGGGCCGTGACGTACTGCCGGGGCAGCGACAGCGCGGAGGTCCAGGCAGCCGTCGGCAGGACGGTGTTCGAGGTCGACGACGGCTACGGCGTGGTCGAGCGGTTCGAGAGCAGGGACTTCCTGGTGACGGCCGCCGACCTGACGCTGGGCCTGCCCCAGCCAGGCGACACGATCCGGGAGACGCAGGATGGCCGGGTGTACATGTACCAGGTGATGGCCCCGGGCAAGGAGCCGTGCTGGCGGTGGTCGGACCCGTTCAGGAAGACGTTGAGGATCCACACGAAGCAGATTGGCCAGGAGGCGGCGTGATGTGCCCGACAAGCGAGCAATACGAGACGGTCTGCAAGGGCGAGTTCGCCTCCAAGCTGCCCTCCGAGTTGACGCCTTCGCAGCGACTGCTGATTCTGGACACATGGCGACGCAGTGGCCTGCCGGCGGGGGACTTCGCCAGCATGGTCGGCTTGAGCAAGCACACGCTGTATAGCTGGAAGAAGAAGTTCACACAGGAGGGCCCGGCCGGGCTGATGGCCCAACCCAAGGGCGGCGACCATCCAGTGCAGCTCCTCGGTGATGATGGCATTGTCCCGATACCACTTTGCCCGGTATTCCGCCAGGTTCTCATGAAGCTTGCTGCGGGGGATGTGCGGGAACATGGCCTTGAGGGTAGGCAAGCCGACGCCCGGCCCGAGGACTTCGAGGTGCTGGGCCAGGCTGAGGCATTCGAGTACATCGGCGTGCCGTCTGGGCCTTCCCAGGAAGGGCATGGCGGTGATGGGATACCGGCGCCTACGGATCCAACGACCGAGGGTCCGGGGATGTACGCCCAGGCGCCGCCGTGCGTGCTTCGCACTGTGGCTGGTCAGCAACGCGATTACCTTCGGAATTCATGCCGCCGCGGGCATGTGGCCCCTGGCCGCCCGCGACGGCGCATTTTTCATCATGGCAATCCACGGCTGGCGCGTGTGGAGCGACAGCTCGCGAAAGGAAAGACGATAATGGCGATGGAACTGAAACTGGCGTTCAGGTTGGTCTCAAACAGGATGCGCGTGCTGCACCACACGGTGACGCACGTGATGTCGATCGCTTCGGAGGAAGCACTTCTCCGCAGCGCGCCGAATGGCTGGCTCACCCGCTACATCCCTTGCACCTGGGGCGCCCGGCAGGATGCCTACGCTTGGGATCGCGGTGACTGGCACGTGGACGGGCAGGAGGACTGCCGAAGGTTCCTGGAAGAGGCGGCCGGGATCGGAAGGGTCATTGCCGGCCTTGGAGACGACGTGCCAGAGCGATGGAAGGAGCTGCTGCCGGGAACCATGGCGCAGGCCTTGGGATCTACCTCTGGACTCTATCTGGCCGACTACTGGATGCTGATCGTTCACAGTCTCGCATGGAACGGGCGGCTGCCCTACAGATGCGCTATCGAGTTCGCTGTGGGCGATGAGGTCGGCCGCGCGCCGTTCTGCCTCATCAGCCAGCTGCCGGTCGATGTTGTTCAAGCGAGCGCCGATGCCCTGACTCTGTTGATGGAGACCGCCTCCGAGCTTCACTTGGCCACGGCCAACACGCACGCTTCCGTCGCTCCGCAGGCAGTAGCATCACGGCATTTCCGACACATGCTGCAAGAGGGGAGGGCCGGGACTGCTGTTGTAGAGCTGGCCGACAGCCGCGGACAATTGTCGGCATCTGTCGGATTGCAGGATCCACCGCAGGTTGAGGACGACGATCAATGGCTCACGGTCACGCAGGCCGCCGAGATGCTGATGGATGTGGTCTCGGGGATCGACTTGCCCAAGGCCAGGGCACGTGTGTCGAAGGCCGCCAACTCACAGGAGTTCAAGACGAACGGACAGAAGGGCGCCCGGCGTCGCATAGCGGTGGACAGCTTCAACACGTGGAGGTTCAAGCAGCGTGAACGAGACCTGGATGCCGCCGATGAGTGATTGGCTTGCCATCAAGTTGGAGCGCTAGCCACGCGAGCTAGATGTTGCAGGTTGCGCGGTCTTGACAGCAAAACTGACGAAAACTGCACGTAAGTCCTTATAATCCGTGCAAGCCAGAAAAAACTTGACAAACCCTAAGCTGCATGTATATAGTCAGTTATAAGCTTCGGATAGGCGCCAAGGCCCATTTGCAAGCTAGAGGTTGCCGGTTCGATCCCGGTCGTCTCCAGTCTGACGGGGGGACAGCCGCCAGCGTCGGAACGCCCTCCGGAAGAAGAAGCCCCCCCGGCCTGATGGCCGGAGGGGCTTGAGGAGGCACAGACGAGACACATCGTCCGGGGTCTGCTGTCTGGTGGCTTTACCTTCTCTTCCTGCGTATCAGCGGCAGGCCCAGGGCCAGCAGAGCCAGCGTCGCCGGCTCTGGGGCGGCGAAACTGCCCTGGTCGTCGCCGAAGTAGTTGAACCAGGCGATGTAGTCCGTCATGTCGGTTAT
>JBHGBE010000172.1:0-3408 GCA_041946855.1 Phycisphaerae bacterium
GTGGTCTCATGCTTCATATATCGGCGTTTTCGTTACATTACTTTTGCGAAACGCAATAGTCCTTCCAACTCGCGTAGAGGGGCTTTGACTTATCCTTGGCCGCGTCGTAGCCGGCGTACGGAAGCCGCGGCTCCTTGACCTTTCCCTGGTTCCACTGGCACAGGCCGCACTTGGACGTCTCGTGCCCGAAGAGCCGGTGAAGCTCCCCGTCGGCGTGCGGGAATCCGCGCTCCCAGTAGATGTCCTTAGGGTCTTTGTGCGAGGCGGCCATGGCCGAAAGCTGCTGGAGGAACTTCGCGCGATCATCCTTGCAGCCCGTCAGACATAGGGCCAGGAAATCGCTGTGCGGGGCCGACTGCGGATACTTGTCGAAGATGGCGGACCAATCTTTGACGGCCGCCTCGCATTGCCCGGCGTCGGCCCCCGTCCGATACAGGTAATTCCTCAACTGGTAGATGTACTGGTCCATGAGACCCCCAAATGAGAACCAACTGCCGCGGCGCTCTGCCGGCTTGTCGTAGCAGTCGACGTAGCGCATGGCATACGCGCGGAAGAGCTCATTCATCTTGCCGATGTAGCGGGTGCGGGACGCCTCGAACTCCGCACGTCTGGCCGATCCGGCCGGCGCGTCGTGGGCCTTCTCGCGGTAGCTCTTGGCGATGTACGAGTACGACGTGGTTAGGTACTCGCACAGGCCGCGGTGCTCCTTGGACCTTGGGAACGTGTCCACCAGCCGCGCCAGCAGCATGGCCGACTCAACCTGCGACAGCGCCGAGCCGTAGCCGATGTGCTGGGTCATCCGCCAGGCCGCGACGGCGGCGTCCTCCAGCGTCGGGTCCAACTGAGCGGCCACCTGATCGCCATCTGCGCCGCGGGATCGCGCAGCGGGCGGTTGGCCGCCAACATTGCGACAGTGATGACTTGCCCAATCATCCTTTTCATTTGTTTCTCTCCTCTTGGTTCGGGGGCGCCGCGGCACTCCCAGTTCCGTTAGCTTCATCATCAACCTGACCTGACCATCCTTCGAAGGCGGAAGCCCGTCGTCGCTCAGCCAGATGACCCCGGGCCGCATGGTCTTCTTCGCGCGGTCCAGCTTCAGCCATTCCCATTCTTCCAGCATCTTGTCGTCGCCGAGGATGAGGATTTTGCCCGATGACCTCTCCACTGACTGGCGCTCATCTTCGGAGAGCGATGTCGTTCCCCGCAGGTCCACGATGGTCACCTGGCGCGGCCCCATGTAGCTCAGGATGACCGGCGTCGACTTGTCATCCTTCTCCGCCAGCCAGATTCGCTCAGCCAGCGGCAGGCCGTCCTCGGCGCTAATCCATTCCCGGCGGTTTGCGATGCCCGGCCACGGCTTGCGATGCTCCGCGAATGTCAGCGGCTTGGGCCATCGCTGCTTGGCGACCTCGCCAAGCCCGCCCATCCGCGAGGGCCGGACCTCCACCGGCCCGGAAGCATCGCCGAACCAGCCCGCATCCAGCACGAGCACGTTGACCTTCTTGTCGTTGGAAAGTTTCACGGCCTCGGACATGTTCCTGCACGGAGCCCAAAGACCCGGAACCAGCAGGCTCCGGCCCCTATCGTCGGCGGGCGTCATCCTGGCCGACGCCATGTCGCCATGGGCGATCTGCTTGACTGGAATGCCCGTGGCTGCGGCCCATTGGGTCAACCATAGCGGCGCGCCGCTGCAATACAGTTCGATCTTCCTATCCCATTCGACGTCCCGGTCGGGATAGGCCACCAGGACGCCGATCTCGGGGCCAGGCCTGTCAGGGAAGTTGGCCCGGATCGAGAAGACCGTGGGCACGCGCACCGATGGGACCTGTATCTCCGACTCAATGCCCATTATCGGCCCCCGCCGGTTCCTGGACTTGACGGGGATCTTGTCGGCCCACAAGCTGCGTCAGTATGAACGACACCCGACAGTCCTCCGGCAGCGACTCGACCAGTTGGAGTGCCCGCCGCGCAAGTTCGTTGTCCTGGGCCATCGCCGCCGGCGACTGCTGCGGGGCGCGTGCTTGCGAGATGGCGATCTGGGCCTCGGCCGCCCCCGCCCGGCTCGCGGCTCGAACGTGGTCCACCGCGCAGTTGACCGTGATGCGGTAGAGCCACGTCGCCATCGAGGCCCCGCCGTTGAACTTGCCCATCCCCGCCAGCGCCCTGGCACATGCCTCCTGGGCCACGTCCTCGGTCCCATCCGCGTCGCCGACGATCCGCAACGCCACGCGATACATCCGAGGCAGGTGCTGGGCAAGTTGTCCGGCCGGGTCCTCTTTCATTCCACGTGTCTCGCCTTCACACGTTAGACGGCCGTGACGGGATTCGTCTCACGGAAATCAAGGGCTGGACTTCCCTACCCTTGACGCGCCCCCGACCCGCGGCGCCCGAGCCTGACGCCGCCATAGATCGCCAGGAACAGCGCGACCCCAAGACAACCGAACATCGGAATGTACGTGCCCGGCCGCGTGATCGTGGACAGGGCGCTCAGCGCCACCAGCGGCGACTTCAGTTCCGCCACATCCTTGAGCGGGGCATCGAGCGCGGCCACGGACTTCAGCGTCGGCTCCAGCGCCGCCACCCGCTCCATCGGCGGCTTCAGGGCGGCCACCTGCGCCATCGGCGATTTCAGTTCCGCCACATACTTCATCGGGGCGTCCAGCGCGGCCACGGACTTCAGCGTCGAATCCAGGCCCGCCACCTGCACCATCGGCGTCTTCAGCTCCGCCACATCCTTCAGCGGCGCCCCGAGCGCGGCCGCCGACTTCAGCGTCGGCTCCAGCGCCGCCACGCGCTCCAGCGGCGGCTTCAGACCGGCCACCTGCTCCATCGGCGATTTGAGCTCCGCCACATCCTTCATCGGGGCGTCCAGCGCGGCCACGGACTTCAGCGTCGGCTCCAGGGCCGCCACCTGCTCCATCGGCGCCTTCAGCGTGGCCACCTGCTCCATCGGCGCCTTCAAGGCGGCCACCTCGCCCATGGGCTCCTTCAGGGCGGCCACATCCTTCAGCCCTTGAGGCAGCTCCTCGATCGCGCGCGTCGTCGCGCATCCGCTCAACACCAGCACCGGCAGGAGCGTACAGGCCAGCGGTCTCATCTTGGGCCTCCCTTTCCTTGGCGCCAGTTACGAAGATGGCTCTCCTCCCGAAGGGTCGGTGAGGCAGAGCGGCGAAGATCGGCGACGGCATGCGGCCTTTCGAGCATCAAGCGCTTTGTCCGGAAGTCGTTGGGCGACGAAAGGTGATACAGGGCATCCGAACCGAGTATATCGCCCCACTGCCCGTTTGCAACCGCCGCAGGCCAACTTCCACCACCTCCGCTGCTCGTGCCGGCCGCCCCTTGTCCCCGCCAACACGACGCCGGAGCTTCGCGTGCCGGCGTTCGTCCTCATCCCCAAGGGCGCCGACG
>JBHGBE010000173.1:0-3240 GCA_041946855.1 Phycisphaerae bacterium
TACGTGGAGAACTTGTAGCCGCGGCGGTACTCGTACTTGTCCACGGCCCGCATCAGGCCCGTGTTGCCCTCCTGGATGATGTCCAGAAACGACAGGCCCCTGTTGCGGTACTTCTTGGCGATGGACACGACCAGCCGCAGGTTGCCGCCGGAAAGCTCGCGCTTGGCCTGCTCGTAGTCGTTGAAGACCTTCTGGATGGCCTTGACGCGCTTGTGGAGCATCTCCGGCTCTTCGAGCACCAGGTCGATCAGGCCGCCGAGCTCCTCCTTCATCACCTGGATGTCCTCGGGCGGCGTGCCGTCGTCGGGGCCGGACGCGATGACACGCCCGAGCTCCTCCATCTTTGCGGAGATGTGCTGGAGCTTCTTCATCAGCGGCTGAATCTTGCTGGTCCGCAGCGAGAGCTCCTCGAGCAGCCGCGCCGCGCGCCGCCGCCGGTGCCACAGCCGCCGCAGCGACACCCGGTGCGCCCGCAGCGACTCCTTCGGGTTCCGCGCGGTAGACCAGTCGGCGCGGTTCGCCTCGATCATCTTGCGGACCGTCTCCAGGTTGGCCGGCATGCGGTCGGTGATCGTCTCCTTGGAGAGGTTCTCGGCCGTGGAGATCTTCATCGTCCGGTCGAATGGCAGGTCGCCGCTGTGGACCTGGGTGAGGATTTCCACCGCCTGCTGGACGCAGTAGTCGCTCTCCAGCACGCGGCGGCGGAAGTGCATCCGCGTCATCTCGATCTTGCGGGCCAGGCTGATCTCCTGCTCGCGCGTCAACAGGGGAATCTCCCCCATCTGCGTGAGGTACATGCGGACGGGGTCGTCGATGCGGCGCGACGAGCCTTCGTCGAGGTCCTCGGCCGTCGGCTCCTCGGCGACGCCGGCCTTCTCCTCTTCCTCGCCAGCCTCGGTGAACGTCGTGCCGTGCTCGACGTCGGCCTCGTCGACGAGCTCGATGCCAAGCTCGTCCAACTGCATGAGCAGGGAGTCGAGCTTGTCCGGCGAGACGGCCTCGTCGGGCAGGTCGTCGTTCATCTCCTCGTAAGTGAGGTAGCCCCGCTCTTTGCCCTTAGCTATTAGCTTCTTTACACTTGCATCCAACGGATCGGCCATTTAGACGCTCCCTGGACCGAAACCACCGCATGTAATTAGACGGAAACCAACTATTTTATGTTCGCTGGATTTCGCAAGTCAATGGTCTATAGCCATTTTGACGTGTTTTTTCACTTCACGCCCGGAAAACGCCTTGCGTCCGGGCGCCTGAGCCGCTGGTCGAGTTCGTGGAGCGTTTGGTCGGTCAGGCCGGAGGACTTGATTGCCTCCGTGTCCCGGCGGCTACGGCGGTAGACCAGGTGCTCGACGGCCCCCGCCAGCGTCGCCTCGTAGTTGCCCCGCTGCTCGCCCGCCTCGACCAGCTCCGCTATCAGGCCGGCGTGGGGCGACATCGACTCCATCGGCAGGATTTCGTCCAGGCTCAGCCGCCCGGCCGTCCCAAGCTCCCAGACGCACCGGGCTATGGCCCCAAGCCGCTCATTTGCGAAGTCCTCCACTCCCACCCGCTCGGCGGCCGACTCGAAGAGGTCCGGCCGGTTCAGCAGCACCTCCAGCACGTGCCTCTGCGCCCGCAGCTCAGGCCCGGCGCCGAGGGATGATTCCTCCCTTGGGCCCGTCGGCGCGGGCCTGGCCAGCGACGCCCGCGGGATGTCCCGCGATAGCCTCCGCATCTCCTGCTGGAGATCGGCGGCGGAGATGTTCAGTATGTGGCCGATGTGCTGGGCAAGCTGCCCGCGGCGGACCTCGTCGATCGTGCCATAAGCCGCCGATGTCGCCACCACCCGCAGGAAGTCCTCCGCGACCCGCCGGCGGTCGGCCAGGTTGCCGCCGGCCGCTTCATAGTCCGCAAGCCGGCGCTGCCAGAGATACTGGAGTGCGTCGGGTGCATCCGCGATGAGCTTCTCCATCGCCTCACGGCCGCGGGCCAGCGAATAGTCGCATGGGTCCTTGCCCTCGGGGATCGTCGCCACACGGACGTGGACCTGCTGCTGGATGAACACCTCCAGCGCCCGCTCCGTTGCGGCGGCGCCGGCCGCATCCGCGTCGTAAACCAGCACGATCTCCTTGGCGTAGCGAGAGAGCAGCCGTATGTGCCGCTCCGTCAGGGCCGTCCCCAGCGTCGCCACGACGTTGGTCAGTCCCACTTGGAGCGGCATGATCGCGTCCATGTACCCCTCGACCACGATCGCCTGCCCCTTGGCCGAGATGCCCTCGCGCGACCAGTTCATCGCGTAGAGGCTGCCGGACTTGTCAAATAGCACCGTCTCGGGACTGTTCAGGTACTTGGCCCGCTCATCGGCCGCCAGCGCCCGCCCGCCGAAGGCGATCACCCGCCCGGCCGCATCGTAGATGGGGAACATCAGGCGGTTGCGGAACCTGTCATAGCAGCTAGTGGGGAGTGGGGAGTAGGGAGTAGGGGGTGGGGAGTAGGGAGTGGGGCGTGGGCCTTGCGCGGCGGATGTTCCACTCCCCACTCCCCACTCCCTACCCCCTACTGCCGTCTCCTGGCGATCTCGCTGAATGACCAAGCCGCACGCAAGAAGTTGTGCGGTTCCTATGCCGTCCCGCCCGGCCGCCCTGAGAAGTGCATCCCAGAAATCGGGCGCGTAGCCGAGCTTGAAACGCTCGATGGACTCATCAGTCAGGCCGCGTTTGCGTGCGTACTGCATCGCCGCGGCGCCGGAGGGCGAAAGGAGCTGCCCGTGGAAGAAGTCGGCGGCCCAGGCCGTCACCTTGGTCAGGTCGTCCTTGCCCAGCCCGGCCGGGACGGGCTGGGCATCCGGCTCGCGCGGCAGCGGGATGTGAGCCCGCTCGGCCAGCGCCTTGACCGCCTCCGGGAAGCTCAGCTTGTCGTACATCATTGCGAACTGGAAGACGCCGCCGCCCGCCCCGCACACGAAGCACTTGAATATCTGCTTGGCCGGCGAGACGAACATCGACGGGTGGTGGTCCTCGTGGAACGGGCAGAGGCCCTTGAACTCGCGCCCGGCCTTCTTCAGGGCGACGTACTGCCCCACCAGGTCGACGATGTCCGTCGCCATCGAAACCTGCTGGATGAATTGTTCGGTGAACTTGGGCAGAGCCAACTCCGATCCGGCGGAACACTTCCGGTACTTGGGGATGCATTATAACGCCGGCATCTGGCCTGACAATTCCGTGGCGATTCGATAGTCAAGGCCGAGGCGCAACGAGCGCCCTC
>JBHGBE010000174.1:0-3221 GCA_041946855.1 Phycisphaerae bacterium
GAACATGTGCCGCACCGCGCCGGTCCCTTCGCCCTTGTACGAGGCGAACATGTTGTTGAATTCCAGCACGCCCGAGAACAGCACCGCCAGCGCATCGCGGGCCGGCCCCTTGGGAAGGTCCGAGATCGCCTGCGCCAAGGTGGTCAAGACCAGCAATTGGCGCTCGTTGAACAGCTCGTGCCAGTGACGATAGCCGTAGTTCATGATCTGCCGCGTGTTCCAGCCATCGGTGATGGCGACGCGCGGCAAGGGCGGGGCCAACTCGGCGAGCTGCTTGGCTGCGCTTTCGTACAGGGCCAGGTCCTGCGGCGTGGCGGGCAGATACTCCTTGGCCCCGTTGTCCCGGAGCACCAGCTTGGCGTACATCCGGTGCGCCGGCGGCTGGCCCGCCGCGCGGGCCGTCGCGGCCAGGGGGAACTCGTGCTTGCAGGCGCGGCAGACAGCCGTGGTGTGCCGGGCGGGCCCTTCCTGGGGATTGAAGGACATCCCGCACTTGCCGCACGCGGCTTGGGCATCGTCCTGACCGATGGGAAAGACATCGCCGCAGCCCGGGCAGACGACGTACACAGGCACGTCCTTGGTCCTGTCGGCGTGCCGAGTGAAGACGTACCTGGGGAACAGGTCGACGCCGGCGTGGCATTGGGGGCAGGGCAGAACCTTGACCCAGAAGTAGTACAGCACATCGCAGGGGTTGCCGCGGCTGTCCTTGCTCTGGTAGAGCCGCCGGAGCTTAGGGGCCACGGTGCGGCTGAGGTGGTCAAAGCACTCGGCAATCCCCTTGCGGTCGACCGGCCCCAGCGCCGCGCGGACGGAGCGATGCGCCACGGGATTGATGTCGCGCCCGATGGCCGTGCAGCCGAGCTTGTGGGCCTCCCCAACCGTGGTGCCGCTGCCCATGAACGGGTCGAACACCACCAGGCCGTCCAGGGAAACCGCCTGCCGGAAGTACTCCAGCACGGGCGACCCCTGCGGCACGGCCGAGGCGATAATCGCCGCCCGGAAGATCGAGCCGAGCCGCTGCGCCCACCACTTGTGGACGTGGTAGATGGGCCGGTAGACCTCCTTGCGCCAGCTTTCGGCCTCAGCGATGTCGCTGATCGCCTCGAACGGGAAGCCGTCGTCAATCGCCAGCGGCTGGCCAACGGGCGTGCGCGGGAGCGCCACGGCATGAGCGGCATGGTCCAGGGCGGCGTTCAAGGTATCGCGGATCGCCTCCACCACGCTGTGGGTCTGCTCGTCCACCGCCGGGCGCAGCGTGTCGGGCAAGCGGCCCGCCATCACGAACATCTCTTCCTTCTCGCTGGCCAGCACCTTGGCCAGACGTTCGACCAGCTCGTCGGAAGGCGCGACCTTGCCCGCCTCCATCCGCGACAGGTACGCCGCATCGAAACCGACCTGCCTGGCGGCCTCGCGCAGGCTCAGGCCCACGGATTGCCGGCGTTCCTTGATGTACTCACCGAATTCCATACCGGAACCTATACGCCCTGTTGACGGAATAGTCAACGCAAACCCGGCTTCGTGCTGACGTCGGTTTTCGCTCGGAATCGGATCGAACCGCCATGGCTGGCTGATGCCATCCGGCTATCCTCCCTGCTCGATTCCCGGAGACCCCCGTAGTTTTCGTCCTTGCGGGCCGATTCGGATTCCTGGATAATACATTGCCGCTGCCACCAGTCGACGATGCCGGGGAGGGTCCTGGGCAAGCCCCGGCTGATTCCTGCGCGACGGCTCGAAAACATCGGCCCTCTGTGGCCCAGAGTTCACATGAGAGCTAAGTCAAGGTCAAAACTGAGACTTGCCGTCCTCCGCAGCCTGCGGAAGCAGGGCTACCACGTCATCAACGGCGCAATCATCACCCCCGAATCTCGCTCCAAGGACGCCATCCGCGCTCTCCATACAATTGCCATGCAGCATAAACTGGAAGCGGCGAGACCCAGATTGAGCAGGTACGAAGACCGCCTCCTGCGTTTTATAGCTAACGGTGAGGAGGTCGACCCGTTATGCGTCTCGCCTCGGCTAGTGCAAGTTCAGGCCGGCACTGAGAACGAACTGCTCTTCAGGTGGGCAACGCTTCACTGGAGCATACCGGTGTCGTCCGGGTACGGCCGGCGGCTTAGGTTCCTGGTATTCGATGAGAATAACGGCAAGCTGATTGGGCTCTTCGGTCTGTGCGACCCCGTGTATTCTATGAGCGACCGCGACCAATGGATCGGCTGGGACGCAGAGGCGAAGAAGCGCAACCTCTACCACGTCATGGAGGCATTCGTCCTTGGCGCCGTTCCGCCTTATTCGCAATTGCTCTGCGGAAAACTTGTGGCACTGCTGATGCTTTCCAACGAGGTCCGAGACGCCTTCCGCCGGAGGTACGCCTCCGTCCCGAGCGTGATTTCCGGGCGGGTGCGGCCGCCTTATCTCGCGCTCATAACGACCACGTCCGCGCTCGGCCGTTCGTCGATCTACAACCGTATCCGCATGTCTGGCGTTACCTACTGGAGAAGCGTAGGGTACACGCAGGGCTCCGGCGAGTTTCATTTTTCCAACGGCATCTATGCCGACATCCGAGCTTACGCTGAGAGATACTGCGAGCCGACCTCCAAGCAGGCAACCTGGGGCGATGGCTTCAGAAACAAGCGGGAGATTGTCAAAAAATGCCTGACCAAGTTCGGATTGTCCACCGCGCTGATCTATCACGGGGTTAAGCGGGAGATCTTCGCTGCCTGTCTGGGCAAGAACACCCAGAGGTTTCTCTGTGGGCAAATCACTCGCCCGGGATTGCATGACTGGCCCGCAGATCAACTGGCTGCGGCCTTCATTGATCGTTGGCTCCTGCCAAGGGCGGTCAGGATGCCTGATTATAGGACATTCGTTAAAGACGCTTATCGCCTGTGGCATTAGCCCGGGCAGAACCCGCCTCGGTGTTCTCCGGCACCACGGCATGGGGAGGAATCAGAATGGCTGAACGGATTCAATTGAGCGGCGACCTGCGACGGAAGTTGTTGGATCGGTCGCTACTTCCGTCGTCCGTGACGATCAACGGAAAGAGCTACTCAGTCGAAGAGCCGGTGAAGGCCGGCTTCAAGGGGGCTGTTTGGCGTGTCCGTGACGAGTTTGGCCGACTACGGGCGGTGAAGCTCGCCACGTATGATGATTATCAGGATCGGTCTTATTGCGTTTCGCAAAAGTAATGTAACGAAAACGCCGATATATGAAGCATGAGACCA
>JBHGBE010000175.1:0-2856 GCA_041946855.1 Phycisphaerae bacterium
GAGATCAAGATCGACCGCTGCCTGATCGACGCCAACTGGGGCCAGTCGACGGACCTGGTGTACCAGTTCTGCCGCCAGAGTTCCCACAGCGCCATCCTCCTGCCCAGCCACGGCAAGTACATCGGCGCAACGAGCCAGCCGTTCTCCGAGTACAAACGCCGACGTGGCGACCGCATCGGGGCGCACTGGCGGATTCCCAACGTCCAGGGCCGCCGGCAGGTGCGGTACGTGTTGATCGACACGAACTACTGGAAGAGCTTTGTCCACGCCCGGCTGGCCGTGGCCATGGGCGACCGTGGCTGCCTGTCGCTCTTCGGCCGAAAGGCTGACGACCACCGGCTCTTCGCCGAACACCTCACCGCCGAGCACCCGATCACAGTCGAGGCCAGGGGCCGGACTGTGGAGGAGTGGAAGGTGCGCACGGCGTCCCAGGACAACCACTGGCTGGACTGCCTGGTGGGATGCACCGTCGCGGCGTCGGTTCAGGGGGCGGCGCTGGCAGGCATGGACGCCCGATCCGGCGGGCCCCGGCCGCGTCTGCGGCTTTCGGAACTCCAGGGGAGTAGGAACTGATGACGCAGGTATCGACGAATCGGACGCTTCCGCCACGAACCCGGGGCTTGGTCTGCCGCCAGTGCGGCTGCCGGCACTTCCGCGTGCTCTACACCCGTTGCGCCTGCGGTGGCCGGCTATTGTGCCGGCGGACCTGTCGCCATTGCGGGCGGCGGATCACCACCTATGAGCAGCAGGCCGACTGAATCCCGTATTTCGACCGGAAGTCACCGATCCAGTCCTGGTGCGTCGCTGACGCCCCGATGTGCTGGCACATGCGCTGGATGCTGAGCGACGCAATCCGGCCATGGTGCCTGACGGGCACGTACTTCAGCAACATCGGCATTAGCCCGCGATTGACTCCGTTTGCCGCGCAGTGGAAGACGGGGCTGCGTTCATCGTAGAGCAGCACGAAGATCCCGTCGTGCTCCAATGCGAATAGGAGCTCGCGGAAGAACTGGTAGTACAGGGCCAGGATGCACAGGCCTTCCTTGCTGGCCATCTCGGCAATCCCGTGCTTCTCAGCCAGCGTCCAATATCTGCGGCCGATGTGATGCAGGTAGCAACTGTTCTTGTCCGGTAGTGGGTTGGCACCGCTGCAATCCCCCATACCCAGCACCGTGCAGCCGCCGAATTCTGACTCCATCATCTTGGACTCAATGAATACGAACGGTCGCCCATCGGTGTCCCGAAGCGCTACGTCAATGGACGTGGGTTGGCCGGAATCTTCGTTGAAGATTTCTCGGTCCTCCAACTCGAACACGGCGTCGTGGGGTTGTCTGCCGCACGCCACACCCACCGCCGCCAGCGCGTCAATCAGAGGCTGATAGTCGCCGCGCACGATCAGCGGCCCCACGAGGTTGAACGCCATCGCCTGGCTGCTCAACCCGTGGTGCAGGTACTTGTGCAGAGGGAACGGCTTGCCCTGGCGCTCGCAGTCGGCCTTGCAGCGTTCCACGTACTGGGCAACCTCGGGCAGGATGATGTTCTGTGGCCAGTGCTCCCAGCGGTCCAGGACAAACGAGTAACGGGCGTCGCGCGGCAGGCCCTTCCGGTCGAACCAGGCTGTCGCTGTCCCCCGCATCATCCGTTCGTAGGTTCTGTATCGAGGAAAAGGCCACGCTCCCGCAAGACGACGGCTGTTCATGTTCGTCCTCCGCTGCTAACCATGTACCGATTCTCCTGCTTCTTCGTGCAAGACGCCCGGAAAACTCCTGTGGTCGTCCCGCACGGCCCTATGCGCTGATATCGGGGTTCGGCATCCATCGGCCCTCCTTGTACTGATACAGAAGTCGTCTTCGCGTCGGGTCCGGGACGCTCTCTGGATGGTGATGGCTGACGAGGCAATCTGGAGGCAAGGCTTTCGCGATGCCGATGCCAAAGTCAATCAGTCTACGCTTGGCTTTCCTTGGATGAAGACGACGATATGCCCACAAATGCAGTGCCGCCTCTCCCAACTCGAAGAGCTCCCTGTCCGACAGGTGCGAGATCGGCAGACTCACCGCGAAGACCGTGGGCGTGCCGAACCTGGTGAGTTCGGCCTTTCCTGAGAAGTCATCGCCACTGCTGATGCGGGCGGCCAACGCCTGGAGGTACTCACTGCCATAGATCAAGTAGTGCCCGCAGTACTCCACCAAGTAGCGGTCATCGAGACCGAAGTAGACATGACCATCGCGCCTGTATGTGCCCGTCATGGTTTCGATAGCAGCATCGAGGTCGCGTTCGGTTACCCAACTCCATCGTGGATTGCCAAGGAAGATGTCGCGGAACTGTCGATTCGCGATTTCAACGTCCAGAACCTGGATGCCGCGCTGGTAGTAGCTGCCAACGTCCACTGGCCGGCAGCAGTGGAACATCCAGATGCGGCCAAAGACGCTGCGCAGATGCGCCGGAATCCATTCCGCCAGTTCTTCCCGGTCACCTACATGGGCGTAGACGTCCCAGAACGCCTCGATATCGTCGAGATACTGCGTATCCAGATTCGTCGGCAGAAGCGCCATGAGCCTGGACCTCTGCTCCGGCGGCATGACCTCAAGGAGCAGCGGTTCCCATCCCTTGGGTTCGCTCCAGCAAAATTCCTTCATGGTGCTCATCTCGACCTCTGGTTGATGCATTGTGCCTGTGCCCCAGGGGATGGTCAACGACCCATCCAAGGTCCCGCGATGGAGTTTTTCGCAACTTTGCGGTGCGCCCGCTTCGCCACGGCATAGGTAACCAATGTGAGGGCAGTGCTCTCGCTTGGGAACCTGCATGGCCGAAGAGATCGACAACTCCATCCAGCAGAACGCCGCCGGGCCACGGAAG
>JBHGBE010000176.1:0-2233 GCA_041946855.1 Phycisphaerae bacterium
GGCGGCTGCTGCGTGCTGACGGTCTGGGCCGGCTGCTGGGCCGGCTGGCCCTGCTTTGCCAGCTCGCCGTATGCGGCCATCGCCTCCTTGTACGCCTGGGTGTAGACCGGCTGATCGACCAGCCGCGCCCTCAGCCGGGCGACGAGGAGCTTGATGCTGTCGGCGACCTCGGGGTGCGGCTTGCTGTCGTACCAGGCGACGAGCTGCGCGGTCGTCCGCTGGATGAACGGGTCATCCGGCAGGTTCTGGACGGCCAGGGCGATGTCGGACAGGGCCGGCACCGCGTCGCCGCGCTTGGCCGAGACGTAGGCTATGACGCCCCAGGCCAGGCCGTTGTTGGGGTCCAGCGCCACTAGCATCTGCGCCTGCGAGTAGGCCATCTCCGGCGTGCCGAAGCCGACCATCTTGCGGATGTAGGCCTCGTGCAGCTTGACGTTCCCGCGGTCGACCGCCAAGGCATTGGCGTAGGCGAGCACGGCCGCAGATGGGTCCTGCGCCGATTGGACCGCCTTGAGCAGCGTGGCGGACATCTCGGCGCGGGCCTGGCTGGTGGTGCTCTGCTGCGCGAATGATGGAGCGGTCGCCACCATCAGCACGCCCGCAAGCATCGCTGTCATCCATGCAGTTTTCATCGTATGTCCTCCCCCACCTGTTCGCTATCAGGAACCATTCCTATTTAATCATAGGCGCGAGCATACTGTCGGTTGCGAATTTCGGGATCGCCCGTATGCCGGCGGCCCCTGAGCGGGAATCGGCGGTGGACCTGTGGCAGGCGGCCGGAGATCCGCCGCCGGGCCCATGCTCTCATTGTCGGCCGTTCAATGGCAATACGGGTACCCGTATCCGTAGTAGCCCCAGCCCCAGTGGTGGTGGCGCCAGTACGCATAACCGTAGTAGCCGTAATGGCGATGATGGAAGAACGGCCGGAAAAAGAACGGGTGGTGCCGCACGAACCGGCGGTGATGCCCGCCGTGATGCACCCACACGGCCGCATGGAATCCCGCCCGCCCAATCGGCGCGGCGTTTGCTGTCGTGGCCGGCAGCACCAGCGTCCCAAGCGCCAGCACGGCCGCGATAAGTAGCTTCGCGAGTCTCATATCAACACCTCACTGCACTCCAGTACGACGCTCCCAACTACGTAAACGAGCAAGGTCGTCCTATCGTTCCCCGCCTCCGCCGCCACCGACGGGCACGGGCACGATGATCGGCGCGCCCGGCGTGGTGATCACGCGAGTCGTTGCGCCCGTGAGGGTGTTAGGAAGGACGGTCGAATAGGTCCCGCCCCAGAGGTTCCACCATGCGTATGGGTTGTTGTTATAGGGGCCGCTGAGCGGGTTGTTCATGACCGGCGGGGGCTGATACTGCTGCGGGATGCCGGCTGGCGGCGCGCTGGTCGGATAGATCGGCTGGCCTGTCAGGCCCGGGTTCTGCCGATACACGATGCCGCCTCCCTGCGGCGCGACGCTGGCCAGCGGGCCTGGCCCAGCGGCCGAGCCTTCGGCGCGGGCCTTGGCCAGGCGATAGGCCGGCATGGCCAGCTTGTAGGCGTCGGCGAAGACCGACTTGCCGGACAGTTGCGTCTTTAGCTGCGCCACCGCCGACCTCATGATGTCCGTGACCTGGGGGTTCTTGGGATAGCTCTCGAACCAGGCGACCAACTGCCCGGCCGTCCGCAGGATCAGCGCCTCGTTCGGCGCGTGCCGCACGGCCTGGAGAATGTCCGAGAGGGCCTCGATGTTGTCCCCGCGCCTCATGGCGGCCGAGGCGACGACGCCCCAGCCGATGCCGTTGTCGGGCTGGAGCCCGATCAGCGTCTTGGCCTGGGTCAGCGCCAGCTCCGGCATTCCAAAGTCGGCCATGCGGCGGCAGTACGCCTGGTAGATCAGCGCATCCGTCCGGTCGATGGCGATGGCGTTGGCGAACGCCTGCACCGTCGCCGACGGCTCGGCCGACAGGTCAATGGCCAGGATGGCCTGGGTCACTTCAGCACTCGAAGGCTTGGTTGTGGCCGGCGACTGGTTGGTGGCCGCGCTGTCACTCGACACCGCGAGCCCCAGGACCATCAGGCCGGCTATCAGCAGGCATGTGTGCTTCATGTTCAGTTTCCTCCTGAACAGATTCTCCCGTCTCATTCAATCGTAGCCCCACTTTCCGGGTGATGGACGGTGGCCGCTGTGTCTTGGCACGCAGTTCAAGTGGAATTTTCTGAAGCCGTTTTGCGTTAGTCTTCTTT
>JBHGBE010000177.1:0-2187 GCA_041946855.1 Phycisphaerae bacterium
TCGCAGTTGGGCGTCACGCGCGTGATGAAGTTCATGTACGCCACGCGACCGGCCTTCTCGCGCTGGAAGGCCAGGCAGTACTCGGCCATCTTGCGCTGTAGATCGGGGCTGGTGGTGCTCCAGTCGAAGCCGACCGCGCCGTGCGGGCAGAAGGCGTAGCACTCGCCGCAGCCGATGCACCGCTCCTGCTCGAGCATGGCCCAGTCGCTGACCTTGATGGCGCCGGCCGGGCAGTGCTTGGCGCACCGCCCGCAGGCCTTGCACTTGCCGCGATAGAAGATGGGCTGGGCGGCGTGGTGCTGCTGGAGCTTGCCCGCCCGGCCGGCAAGGCCCATGCCCACGTTCTTGATGGCCGCGCCGAGCCCGGCCGCAAGGTGCCCTGTCACGTGCGTGAGCACCACGGCGCTGTCGGCCATGTAGCCCGCCCCGGCGAGGAAGACATGCCGCAGCGCCTTGGCCGGGCCATCGAGCGTCACCTGCGATTCGCCCCGAAGTCCGTCGGCTATGAGCACCGGGAAGCCCAGGGCCTCGTGCGAGAAACCGTGCTCGCGGGCCAGTTCAAGGTGATCGACCGCGTTCGCCCGCCGCCCGTTGTAGAGCGTGTTGGAGTCCGTGGCGAACGGCTTGCCGCCCGCCTTGCGGACACGCTGGCCGATTGCGCGGGCCACGGCCGGCGGCACGAAGTTCTTCCCGCCCTTCTCGCCGAAGTGCTGCTTGATGGCGACCAGCGCGTTTGCAGTGACGATGGCCTCCAGACGCATCGCCTCCCACAGCCGCTCCGCGGCGGCAGCCATCTCCTCGGGCGTGGAGGCCTCCTTCAACGGGACGAAGTGGACCTTGGACGGGCCGACACCGCTTGACTTGCTGCTCATTTGTCTCTCCAGGAAATGCACCGTTCTTGACCGCCCTCACGGCAGCGCCAGCACGCGGACCTCGATCTCCTTCACGTCGGCCAGGAGTTTCTTCACCTCGGCCGGATCGGACTTGCCCTGATGGTACGGGTACAGCACCTTGGGCTTGAACGCCCGCGCGGCAGCGGCCGCCTCCTTGGCGTCCATCGTGTACGGCAGGTTGATGGGCAGGAAGGCGATGGCGATGTCCTTCAACGCCTTCATCTCCGGCGTGCCTTCCGTGTCGCCGGCGACGTACACGCGCTTGTCGCCGAAGGTCAGGACGTAGCCGTTGTCCTTGCGGTCCTTGGGATGATACCTGAGCCGGTCGGCCGTCAGGTTGTAGGCCGGCACGGCCTCGACGGTGATGTCCAGCACCTTCTTGCTCTGGCCGACTTCGATAGTCTCGCCGAAGCCCGCCTTCTTGACGCAGGCGGCGCTGGCGTAGACGGCCGTGCCTTCCTTCTTGATCCGGTCGATCACCGTGGGATTGAGGTGGTCGAAGTGCTCGTGGGTGATGAAGATGGCGTCGGCCTTGGGCATCTTGTCCCAGTCGGCCTCGCCGGCGGGGTCAATGTAATACTGCTTGCCCTTGAACTCTAGCCGCAGCGCCGAGTGGTTGATCGGCTGAACGGTCAGATCGCCCTGCGATGTCGTCTCCACGGTGGCGTTCCTTTGTGATGGGGCCGATGCCGGTTGGGTGGCTTGTCCCGGCGCGGGCGGATCGGCCATCGCCAGCGTACACATCGCCGCCAGGCTTACGATGCACGTTCTCACGGCGCGCCTCCTTGAGTGTCGGACCGGCCGGCGGGGCCACGTCCGCGCGATGATCCTACCGCGCGCGAGCAGCGATTCAAGACGGCGTTGTCAATCCGCCATGTGGATGTCGATCTCGTGGCTGCCCCGGGCGATCTTGGGCAGCACGACCACGATGAACGTCGAGCAGTTGTCTTCTTGTGCGTAGTAGCCGTCGGTCTCGGATGGGGCCGTCTCACGGCCGTCCACGACAACCGAACGGACCTTCATCGCCCCCGTGAACGACTACTACGGGCGGGTGCTGACCGATGCGTGCCATCGCCTGGAGCTGCACGTGTCGGCCGAGGTGGCGGTAGTGGGGGCGGGCAACAACGAGCTGACCTGTTCGACCTGCATGCCGCCGCTTTCCAGCGTGGAGATGGGCGGTCACGCTGTCGAACATCGTCCACCCCGGCGACGCCAACCGCGACGGCATCTCGGGGATGACGGACTACATCGCCTGGTTCAACTACTTCGGCGACGACCAAAGCTCCTTCGCTGT
>JBHGBE010000178.1:0-2165 GCA_041946855.1 Phycisphaerae bacterium
GGATTTCGAGTACTTTTTGCGCTACGCCTCCGAAAATCACGCTTGTTCAGGGCCTAGTCGCTCGTCGCTAGTCCCGAGCCCCTCTGAGGCAAGGAGATCACATGCCAGAGCAATTCATCCGCGTTCGCCCCGCCCCTACGGAAGAGTATCTCGCCAACCCGCACAAGGGCTGCTGTACTTTCCAGCACTTCAACGGCGACGAGCTTTTCCCCGGCACGTTCTGGTCCGAGGCCGGCCCGACGGAGTTTCCGCCGCCCGTCACGGGGCGCAAGGCGCCCGGCGGCCGCGGCGAGCTCACCGTCAAGGGCTACCTTCCGACCACCGTCGCCTACTGCCGCTGGTTCTGGGAGATCATGGAGCCGCAACAGGGCCGGTACGACTTCTCCGTCATCGAGAAATCGCTGGCGGTCTGCAAGGAGCGCGGCCAGCGGTTGGCGTTCCGCGTGATGGCCTTCGGCGCGCCGGGACAGCCGCAGGTCCCCAAGTGGTACAGCGACAAGTGCCAGATGCAGCGCTACGAGGGCAAGGATTTCCTCATCCCGGTACCCAACTCGCCGGAGTACCTGGAGCATTGGGGCGGCTTCATCCGCGAGCTCGGCCGGCGTTTCGACGGCCATCCGCTGGTCGAGAACTACACGCCCGCATTCGTCGGCCCGTGGGGCGAGGGCGCGGCCGACATGTGCGACGAGCAGGTCGCCCGCTTTGCCGATGTCTTTTGCCAGGCGTTCCCGCGGACGATCAAGATCTGGGAGTTCACCGGCTCGCAGATGCGGATCGGCCTGGCAAAGGGCGGGGGCGGCTGGCGGGCCAACTGCTTCGGCGACCTGGGCGACGTCGGCTCCGACGCCGTCACCAAGGATGTCTCGTGGAACCACCACTACGACATCTACCCGCAGCACATCGTCGAATCGGGCGTGAGCGACGCGTGGAGGACAGGCCCCGTCTTCTTCGAGACCTGCTGGGTTCCCATGCACTGGTACAACCGCGGCTGGGACCTGGATTTCATCATACAGCAGGGCCTCAAGTTCCATACGACCTACTTCATGCCCAAATACACGTACCTGCCCGATGCGTGGATGGACAAGCTCGCGACGTTCTGCCGGCTCATCGGCTACCGCTATGTCTTCCGCCAGGCCAGGTTCGAGTCGCAGGTGCCGCGCGAGGGGCCGCTTGCGAAGACCGCGTTCGATGGCTGGATCGAGAACGTCGGCGTCGCCCCGATTTACTACCGCTACGACTTCGCCCTGCGGTTCAGGCAGGATGACAACGCCTTCGTCGTCCCGTTCAAGGATGTGGACACCCGCACGTGGCTGCCGGGCGATATCTGCATCCGGCGGCAGGTGGCCCTGCCCAAGGGCCTGCGGCCGGGCCTGGTGGAGCTGTCGGCCGGGTTGATCGACCCCGACACGCAGGAGGCCAAGGTCAGCTTCGCCAACCGGCCGTGCTTCAAGGACCGCTGGCTGATGCTGGGGAAGTTTGAGGCGGTGTAGTCGGACCAGTTGTGAGTTGTGAGTTGAGAGTTGTGAGTTGAGAGTTGGGAGTGGGGAGTAGGGTGTAGGGAGTTGGGAGTGGGACGTTGACTGCGGGCGGGTGCGATCATGCGCGGCCGACATTGCGCCTGCGCAGCAACCAGCCGGACAAGGCAAGCACCCAAAGCGTCGCCGGCTCGGAAATCTGCGTCAATGAGCCGCCGTTGAGCGTGACGGTCCCGCCGTTGTCCACGAGGCTGCCGTAGTAGAGGTTGATGCCGTTGAGGTCCAGGCTCGATCCGCTGCCAAGGACGAGGTCGCTGACATAGAGCGCCTCCCTGCCTGACCACGACGGCTGGTTGTCCGTGGAATCGACAAGCTTGACATTTCCGACGTCAGCGCCGCCGAGTGTAAGCGTGCCAAGCGCGAAGTTGTCGTCCAGCCCGGACGGTACAGCGCCCATGTCCAGACCGGCGACTTCGATGCTGGCCGTCACGGACGGCCCGCCTTCGCAGATTAGGTTCAGGTTGGCCAGCCCGGAGAGATTGGATGGGGTCGTTGACGAGTTCCGAAGTACAGTCCCGGAGAAGTGTATCGTACTCCCCGGCGCGGCGGTAAACAAGCCGCGCTTCCCGAAGCCAGCGATAACGAATAGGTCGGCATATGGCAGCCAAGCCAGGGCTGGGCGTTGTGCGG
>JBHGBE010000018.1:0-71862 GCA_041946855.1 Phycisphaerae bacterium
ACGGCATCACCGACATGAGCGACTACATCATCTGGTTCAACAACTTCGGCCAGACCAGCACGCCCGGCCTCACCGACTCAAACTGGCGCAAGGCCGACTTCAACGGCGACGGCATCACGGACATGACGGACTACATCGCCTGGTTCAATTACTTCGGCGAGGACCAGTCCACGGCCGTGCCCGAGCCGGCGACGCTGGCCATTGTGCTGCTGGCGGGCGGAATGCTTGCCCGCCGCCGGCGACGCTGAACATCCGCCGGCCGTCTACAGGCCAACCACAGACCGCCAGGTCTGGGAGCCGGACAGGCCGATAGGTTTGGGAGCCACGAGAAGAATGGGAATTGCCTGACGGGACTTCCGGCGGTTGCCGGCCCATCCGGTGATTCCCATGATTCCCGTGGCTCCCTTTCTTTTTGCGCCGCGCCGAAAGCCGGGGACTGCCCCGCAGTTTGGGGCTGTCCCCAGTTGCTTCCACAGCAGCGTATGGGGCTGTCCCCAGTTGTTCCGCCATTTCCTGGTCGGCGCGAAATTCCTGACAAAGCGCCGATACGTGGTGCGTTTGTGCCGGCACAATCCTACAGGCGGCCGGAGTTCATGAAGTCACCATATCGGGAGAACTGCTCCTCGGCGCCAAGGCCTCCTTCACTTCCGTACCGGGAAGTGCGATCCACCTCCCTGACACGAGGCTCCTGGTAACTTCGACTGTCTCATCGAATCTCTCGGGCCTGGCGAACCTGAACCTTATCTGCGAGGGCGGACCGGCCGTCACAACCCAGATCGAGGCGGCCGGCAAAGACCTCGGCCCCGTCGCGGCCGGGTGGACTGACAACTTCGTCCTTGGCACGCTGACCCTTGGCCGCACGGCCGCGGGGAGGATCAAGCTGGTCAACTCATCCACCAACCAGCCGGGATTCGGCGGACCCGAGGCGCTCTACGTCACCAATCTGGCGATGAACGCCGGCGCGGCCGTGGACCTCAATGGGCTGAACCTTTACTACCAGAGGGGGAAGCTCGGCCATATCTCCTTTATTCTCAATCCAAAAGAAATCACATCTCATTTGTTCCAAGTATGTTATGAAGATTGACAGATAATTCATAAAATATTTCAGAAATCACTTGCCAATCCGCTTCGGCGCGGTAAAATACGGTATATGTTAGGCCATCCGTTCCGCGGCCTCGGCGATGATTGCCGGGGCGTACCCGCCGAGGGTCGGCGGGCCGCGGGCGACGGCCGCGACATGTCTAAGACAGGAGGCCGCACCATGACGACCGAAGCGCAGCGCATCGCCAACAGGAACAACTCACTCAAGTCGACCGGTCCCGTCTCGCCGGAGGGCAAGGCGGCCGTCGCCGGCAACGCAACCAAGCATGGGATACGGGCCAAGTGCAACATCCTGCCCGATGAGGACATCGATGAGTGGCTGGCCCACCTGGACAGGGTGATGTGCGACCTGGCGCCGGAGGGCCACGTGGAGCGCCAGCAGGCCGACTACATCGCCATGCTCTGGTGGCGGCTGGGGCGGGTGGCCCGCTGCGAGAAGCGGTCAATAGTCCTCAGTCAGGACATCCGCGAGGTCGACGCGGTGAAGGAGGACATCGGCGAGGACGCCGCCCGCGCCCTGCGGCACAGGACCATCGCCGGGGCGGACGAGGCGCTCAGGGCGGCCACGACCCGGATCGAATCGCTCCGCCGCCTGGTGGAGCTGCCGGATGGCGAGGCGATGCGCGAGGGGGCTTGGATCATAAGCGCCGCCATCGAGGAGACCCACCTGAGGTCCGCGGTCTTTCCCGCGGTGTTGGCGAAGCTGCCGGACTGGCCCGGTGAAGACAGGCTGTGGGAGGCCAAGTGGACGGCCGGCATGGTCCGGCGGGTCCTGAAGAGCATCGCCGGGTATTGGCGCCGCTCGCCCGAGGCGCTCATCCAGGCCATCCTCAGCAGGGCCCTCAAAGACCAGTCTGATATCCGGCAGGAGCGCCAGTTGATGGACCGGGCGGTTGACCGATGCCGGCAGTTAGCTCTGCTGCCCCCGGAGAGGCAGATGGGCACGCTCCTGAGGTACGAGACGTCCATCCAGCGCTTAATAGACCGCGCGACGAAGGAGTTCCACAGGCTCCAGGCGGTCAGGCGCAAGGCCGCGGTGGCCGTTGCCGTTGACCAGGCCGGCGAAGAGCCGGCGAAGGAGGGCGCCTGAGGCGCATCCGTCCGGGCCGCCCGGCGGGGCGGCGGGATGAATGATATTTTAACATCGAAATATGTGCATGAATACACGCGACGGCCCGGGGCCGCCCGCGGCCGGTTCCTTTTTGCGCCCGCCCGATCGGCGCCCGGCCAGAAACAGTGAAATTACCAAACAAAGCCAATGTTGCCAAAAGTAAACAAACGCCGCTCCTTAGCCCCGCCCGAGGAGGCCGGCGGCGCAATCAGGGCGCCGCCTTGGCAGGCCGTGTGGCCGTCCGGAGGTACTCGTCGGCCTCCTTGGCGCCAATGAAGTTGCGGTACTCCGGCCGGGTCATCCAGGATTCGTAGCGCCCGTCGGCGGACCACTTCCTGTAGTTGTCCTCGACTCCGCCGGCCAGGTTGCGGTCCAGGATCGTCTTGTCGCCGTCGGTGATCTTGATTCGCCCGGCGATCTTGCCATCCGTGGCGAACGTAACCTCGTATGTCTTGGCGTCAATCCTGACTTTCGCCCCCATCCGGCCGGGGGATTCAATCCGCTCGGCCGGAGGCATCGCGGCCGTCTTCTGGTCGGTCGCGTGGAGCACGGTCAGGAAGCTCGTCGCGGCCGGCCGGGCCTTTGGCGAAAGCTCGATCCGCCAGCCCGACACGCCGATCGTGTTGACGCGGTCGTGCTGCCTGGAGCCCTGGCCGAGCTTGGCGTATGTCTGTTCCGTCGGGCCGTAGTTGACGCCGTCGAGCTCGAAATCGTGCCACGGCCCGCCGATGGTCCGCAGCGTGCGGGCGTCTTCCTGCGGCCAGAGCACCTTGGCGAAGAGCCGGCCGGACATGCCCTGGTACTTGTCGTCGATGGTGAAGGTGTCGCCGGCTGTGTGAAGGAAATGCCCGCCCGGCTTGGGGTTCGGCTTGAGTGTCTTGCCGTCTGCGTCGATGACGAACTGCTTGTCGGCCCCCAGCGATTCATCCGGCGCGGTCTTGCCGTTCCACGCGGGCTCGTAGAGCGCATGGAGCATCCAGACGGTCTCCAGGCCCTCCTTTGCGGCGACGACGCGGTCGAAGATGATGAACGTATCCGGCCGCACGTATACGAACTGCCGCGAGATGGACTTCACGCGGTCGGGCGGATATGAGTGCGTCGCGTCGCCGGCCGCGTAGTCGAACAGCGGCGACGTCTCGTAGGCTACGATGTCGCCCTCCTTGAACCCGCGCGAGTCTCCCTTGGGCTCCGGGACGCCCCATGCCTTCCACCACGACTTTTCCTGTATCGGCGACTGGCCGCCGCGGCGGGGAGTGCCCATGGAGCGCTGCTGGTAGTCCCTGAACGTCGGTCCGTCGGGGCCGACGGTGATCGAGTTGTGGGCGATGGTCTGGCGGGCGTACTCGGTCAGGTGCGGCACGCCCTCGCCCATCCGTCCGCCGCCGGCGAAATTCATCGCGGCGCTGTTGAGCGAGTGGACGCCGCCGGTGTCGGGCGCGAGCACGCCCTTCTTGTCGATGATGAAGTGGAGGTTGTCGGCATTGTTGCGGCCCCACGCGCCGTCGATCTCGCCGAACCGGCCGCAGCGGAAGAGCGCGTACGTGGCGTCCCTGCTCCAATCGGACCGCATGACCACGTGGCCGTTCTCGGGGAACAGCCGCGCCGGCGGCAGCGATTCCGGCGCTGCCGAAGGCAACTTCGGATCGCAGTAGAGCAGCTTGCCCCAGACGCCGCCCTGCCCGAGGGCCGAATCGCCCCAGCCCACCGAGGCCTTCGATATCACGTTGTCAATCCACCACTGGCCCAGCCCGTCGCCAAACCGCGAGGCGGCCAGGACCGCCAGGTCCTCGCCATCGAACTTCGCCGGCATTATTGCCTCCCAATGATCGCACACGGATGTGACTCCGACGTGTACGACCTGCGGCCTGGCCGTGAACGGCCGGTAGTGGAAGACGTACCACTCCGGCGCGTGGGCGGCGAAGTCGCACCTGGACACCCAGTCGATGCCGGTGGCGTTGGACCACGCGACGGCCATCGTCATCGGCTCGCTGTAGAAGTGCTCGCCGTAGTAGCCGTGGCTCATCGAGCTGCCGCCGCGCCCGCTCGACCAGACGTTGTTGTCTTCGATCCACTGGACCATGTCGTGCCGGTATCGCTTCTTGAGGTCCTCGTCGATCCACTTGTCCTGCCCGTGGCCCCACGCGGCAAGGTCCAGGACCAGGTGCGGACGCCACTGCTCGGCCTTGGCGACGGCGACGAGCTTGTCGGCCAGTGCGTCCTGTTCCTTGGCGTCCAGGCCGCCCATGACCAGGTCGGCCGCCAGCGGCCAGGTCTGGATCCAGCTCGGCTGGCCCAGCGCGGCCTTCGCGGCGTCCAGGTACTGCTTGTCATCCGTCAGGTAGTACAGCACGCCCAGCAGGATCGCGCCGGCCTTCTTGTCGGCGGCGAGCTTCCTCGCGTGGTCAAGCTCCGCGGCGATCCGCGGGTCCTTGAGACGCTCGCGGAGGCGCGGCAGGTCGGCCTTTGTGAAGAGCAGGCGCGGATGCTCCTTCTTCGCCAGCGGGCAGTCGGCGGACATCTCCACGCCGCCGATGGTGACCTTGCCGGCCGCAAGCGCCGGCCTGCCCTGCAAGAGAATGGACGCGAATGCCGCTCCCGCGAATGCAATCGCCGCGAACCTGAACATGCCATTCTACTCCTTGTGCGTGGGTGGCTTGCCGGATAGCGGGCCGGCCTACGTACTTCAACGCCCGCGGCGTCCAGGAGGGCTTGCCGAATTGGGCGCCCACGCGGAACATACCTCGGCGGCCGTCAGTATAATGGTGTGAGCCGCGGGCTGGCGCGGATGGCCGCACCTGGCCCCCGAGGGCAACAATACTTGCTGGCGGAAACGCAAATTCGGCGGATCCGATTCAGGATCAACGGCCAGGTGCAGGGGGTGGGCTTCCGTCCGTTCGTCTACCGCCTTGCGAGCGAGATGGCCCTGCCGGGCTGGGTCATCAATGACTCGCGCGGCGTGACCATGGAAGTCCAGGGCAGGGCGGAGGACCTCAAGCGGTTCGCCGGCCGGCTGAAGGCGGAGCTGCCTCCGCTGGCTCAAATCTCGCGGTTCAGCGAGGAGGAGATCGCGGCTCGCCTCGATGGGGGCGACGGCTTCCCGGACAAGTTTGAGATTCGCGCCTCGGATGGCGGCGAGATGGCCGACGCGCAGGTGACGGTCGACACGGCCGTCTGCGGGGACTGCCTCCGCGAGATGAACGACCCGGCCGACCCGCGGTATCACTACCCGTTCATCAACTGCACCAACTGCGGGCCGCGGTACACCATCGTCACGGCCATCCCTTACGACCGGCCGAACACGACGATGACGGACTTTCCGATGTGTCCGCTGTGCCGGCGCGAGTACACCGACCCGGCCAACCGGCGGTTCCACGCGCAGCCTGTGGCGTGCCCAAAGTGCGGGCCGGGCGTCTGGCTGGTCGATTCGCGCGGCGTGAAGCTTTCCGAAAAAGAGTGCGAGGACCCGATCGCGCGGACGGCCGAACTCCTGGCGGCCGGCAAGATCGTCGCGATCAAGGGCCTGGGCGGGTTCCACCTGGCCTGCCGCGCGGATGATGACCACGTCGTCCGCCGCCTTCGCCAGAGAAAGCGCCGCGACGCCAAGCCCTTCGCCCTCATGGTTGCCGACCTGGAGGTAGCGCGATCCATATGCCAAGTCACGGATGAGGCGGCGGAGCTGCTGTCGGGACACCTGAGGCCGATAGTGATCTTGCCAGCTAGAGGAGCGGACGAAGGGAGGACGGGAGGAGGGGAGGAGGGGAAGATCGGCGGCGTCCTCCCGTCATCCCTTCCTCCATTCCTCCGGTCTTCCCGTCATCCGGTCCTTGTCGCCCCCTCCGTCGCCCAGGGCCTCAACACACTCGGCATCATGCTGCCCTACGCCCCGCTGCACTTCCTGCTTTTTGCCCACAAGGAGATCGCCCGCCTGCCGCTGGTGATGACATCTGGCAACTACAGCGAGGAGCCGCTGGTGAAGGACAACGACGCGGCCGTCGCGCACATGGGGCGCATCGCGGACTTCCTTCTCCTGCACAACCGGCGGATCGAGCGGCGCGTCGATGACAGCGTCGTGCAACTCTCCGGCGACGGCCGGCTGATCTCCCTGCGCCGCGCCCGCGGGTATGCGCCGCGGCCGGTTCAGTTGGGCGGCGAGTTGCGAATCGCCAGCCGCGACCCGGTGCTGGCGGTTGGCGGCGAACTGAAGAACACGATCTGCCTGCTAAAGGGCGACAGGGCCGTGCTGAGCGAGCACATCGGCGACCTGAAGGATGGGCGCGTCTACCGCCACTTCATCGACACGATCAACCACCTGGAGAAGCTCTTCGAGGTCGCCCCCGCGACCATCGCGGCTGACCTGCACCCGCAGTATCTCTCGACCGAGTACGCCCTGCACCGGGCGCGGAAGTCGGGCCTGAAAGTCGTGCGGGTGCAGCACCACTACGCCCACGTCGCCGCATGCATGGCGGAGAACGGCCAGGCGGGACCCGTGATCGGCCTGGCCTGCGATGGCACGGGCTACGGCCAGGACGGCGCTGTGTGGGGTTGCGAGGTACTCAAGGCCGACCTGCGCGGGTATGAGCGGCTGGGACACCTGCGCTACATGCCGCTTCCCGGCGGCGACGCGGCGGCCGCCCAGACGTATCGCCCTGCACTGTCGGCGCTGCGGGAGGCGTTCGGCGACGAGGTCGCGCCAGTCTTGGAGGCCTGCCGGCTTAGGGCGGCGCGCGAGGAGATCGACGCGACACTGGAGCAACTGGCAAGGGGCGTCAACTGCCCGCCGTCGAGTTCCCTGGGGCGGTGGTTTGACGCGGTGGCCGGCCTGTGCGGCCTGGCGGAGGCCAACCTGTTCGAGGGCCAGGCGCCGATGGCCCTGGAGGCGGCCATCCGGCCGGGCGTCAGCGAGAGCTACAAGTTCGACGTGGCCGCCGAGGACGGCGATGCGTTCCTGATCGACCCGCGGCCGATGGTCAGGCAGATCGTCGATGACCTGAGGCTCGGCGCGGACGCCGGCGAGATCGCCGCGAGGTTCCACAACACGGTGGCCGCGTTCCTGTTGGCCGCCGCGAGCCGCGCGAGGGAGATGACGGGCCTCCAGGTTGTCGCGCTCTCCGGCGGATGCTTTGCCAACCGATACCTGATGGCCAATCTTGTGCCGGCGCTCGAGCGTGAGAAGTTCACGGTGCTGCGGCACACTACGGTCCCGTGCAACGATGGGTGCGTCGCCCTCGGGCAGGCCGTCGTCGCGGCCGCGGCGGAAGTAATCGGCAAATCGTAATCCGCTGTTCTTCCGGCGGCGCGAAGTTGGCAAGTTGATGTGGCGACGCCTAATATGAGTGCGTCTGCTCTGAGGTGAGACAATTATGTGCCTTGCGATCCCAGCCCAAGTGGAGAAGATTCACGACCAGCGGCGAGCCACCGTCGTGCTGGACGGCAACCGGACGGATGTCCTTCTGGCGCTCGTGCCCGAGGCCAAGGAGGGCGACTGGGTGCTGGTCCATGCTGGCTACGCCATTACGGTCCTGGATGCGGCCGACGCGAAGATCACATACGACCTGCTGGCCGAGATGGGGGAGTTGGAGAAGTAGATTTGTGAAAGATTCCTTCTTGCACGCGCGGGCGGTTGTTACGATAATCACGGCTGATGTCATAAGTGCAGGGACCTCCTCTCACGAGCGCGCCCGCCAGCGGCGGGCGCCCGCGATCGTCGTAGAGAATCCCGCCAGATAGAGACTGACATGGTATCCGTTGTTGCCGACGCTTGTGAAACCGTTCACAAACTCTGCGGCGAACTGGCCGCCGCGGGCCGTCAAGTGCGGATCATGGAGATCTGCGGCACGCACACGATGGCCATCGCGCGCAGCGGCCTTCGCTCGCTCATGCCGCCGAGCCTGAAGCTCATCAGCGGGCCGGGCTGCCCGGTGTGCGTCACGGATCAGTCGTACATGGACCAGGCCGTCTACCTCGCGCGCGGGGGCAATGCGGACATTTCGAAGGTCGCGCCCGGCCAGCCGGCCGCCTCGTTCGCCGCGCCGATCATCGCGACCTACGGCGACATGGTCCGCGTGCCCGGCAGGCTTGGCTCGCTGGCCGACGCCCGTGGCGCGGGGGCGAACGTCGAGGTCGTCTACTCCGCGGACCAGGCAGTCGAGCTGGCTATTCGCACGCCGGACCGGCACGTCGTGTTCCTGGGCGTCGGCTTCGAGACCACCACGCCGGGGACGGCCCTAGCCATCCAGCGGGCGCAGCGGGAGGGGCTGACCAACTTCTCCGTCCTGGCCTCGCACAAGATCATCCTGCCGGCGATGCGTGCCTTGTTGACGGCGGGCGATGTTCGAGTCGACGGCTTCCTCTGTCCCGGCCACGTCAGCGTGATCCTTGGCTACCGCGCATACGACGAGATCGCGACCGGCCACGGCCGGCCGTGCGTCGTGGCCGGGTTCGATCCGGGCCAGGTGGTCAAGGCCATCGTCGAGATCCTCCGACAGCTTCGCGACGGGCGCGCCGAGGCGTGTACCGTCTACCCATCCGTCAGCGCCGAGGGCAACCCGACGGCCATGAAGCTGATCGAGGAGATCTTCGAGCCTTGCGACGCGGCGTGGCGGGCCGTGGGCGTGATTCCGGGCAGCGGCCTGGCGATCCGCGAGAAGTACGCCCAGTTCGACGCGGCCAGACGCTTCGCGCTGCCAAAGATGTCCAGCTACGAGATGCCCGGCTGCCGGTGCGGCGACGTGATCTGCGGACGGTGCAGCCCGTTCGACTGCAAGCTGTTCGGCAAGCGATGCACGCCGCGCGACCCGGTCGGGCCGTGCATGGTCTCCTCCGAAGGAGCGTGCGCCGCGGCGTATAAGTATGAGCGGCGGAGGTAGATGGTCGATACGGAACACATCCAGATCGCACATGGCGGCGGCGGCCAGTTGACGGCCGAACTGGTCGCCCAGGTCATCTTGCCAGCGCTAGGCGACGCCAGCGCGCAGGATGCGGGCGGCCTGACCGACGCCGCCATCATCCAGATCGCATCCGGCGACGGCGAGCTTGAGGCCTCGCGCATCGCCTTTACCACCGACAGCTACGTGGTCCAGCCCCTGGAATTCCCCGGCGGCGACATAGGCAAACTGGCGATCTGCGGGACGGTCAATGACCTCGCGGTCGTGGGGGCAAGGCCCAAGGTGCTCAGCCTGGCGCTGGTGCTTGAGGAGGGCTTGGAAATAGCCCTGCTGCGGCGCGTGCTGGAATCGGCGGGGCGGGCGGCCGTGCAGGCGGGCGTGAAGGTAATCACCGGCGATACCAAGGTCGTCGAGCGCGGCGGCGTGGCCGGCATGGTCATCAACACGGCCGGCGTAGGCCAGCGGATCAAGGGCGCCGAGCTTGGCTTCAAGAGCATTCGCGAAGGCGACAGGATCATCCTGTCCGGCCCGCTTGGCGAGCATGGGATGGCCGTCATGAGTCGGCGCAAGGGGTTGAGCTTCTCCGCGCAGCTCGCCAGCGATTGCGCCCCGCTGAACGGTCTGACGGGCGCGCTGCTGGCGAAGCTCGGCCCGGCCGTGCGGTTCATGCGCGACCCGACCCGCGGCGGCCTGGCGGCCACGGCTGTCGAGATCGCAACCGCGAGCGGACGCGACATCGAGCTTGTCGAGGACAGCATCCCCATCAACCGCACGGCCCGCGCGGCAGCCGAGATGCTCGGATTAGACTTGCTGACTATCGCCAATGAGGGCAAACTGGTGGCCGTCATTTCATCCGACGCCGCCGACGAGGCGGTGCGGATACTGCGTCGTGACGAGATTGCCCGTTCGGCGGCCGTCGTCGGCACGGTTGGCGCGGCCAACGAGAGTCCGCTTGTGGAGCTTGTGACGCACGTCGGCGGCCGGCGGGTCGTCCAGATGCCCTACGGCGAGGAACTGCCACGAATCTGTTGACCTTTGACCCAAGCGAAAGAAGGAGCACGCAATGGCCAAGAGGATACTGATCGTAGACGACGACCCCGACCTCCGCGAGGCGACCGAGATCGTCCTGACCAGCGCCGGGTACGCGGTCTCGACGGCCGCCAGCGCCGCCGACGCCTGGAAGGCGCTGAAGGTCCAGAAGCCCGACCTGATCCTGCTGGACGTGATGATGGAGACCGACACCGAGGGCTTCCACATGGCCTACAAGCTCAAGGAAGACCCGGCGTACAAGGCCATCCCGATCATCATCCTGACGTGCATCGAGGAAAAGACCGGCGAGGTGCTGGAGCCCGAGAAGGCCGGCGACTTCCTGCCGGTCGAGGCGTTCCTGCGCAAGCCGCTGGACGCCGGAGTGCTGAAGGCCAAGGTGGCGGAACTGCTGAAGTGATTGCGGATTGCGGATTGTGGATTGCGGATTCCGCCGGATTGACTTCGCCGGGGATTTGCGTATCGGTTGGGACAACGTGGTCTGAGGAAAGGTGTCTTTGACGGACATCAAGGCGACAATAGAGCAGCACCTTCAGGGCGCGGGTCGTCCGCCGCCGAGCGAAACGGCTGTCAAGATCTCGCGCGTACGGTGGCTCGTGCGCCTCAGGTGGATATACGTTCTGGCCCTGGTCCTCGGGGCCGCCATCTGCGGGATTGTGGTGAACAACCTTCTCCTGTCGGTTGCCCTTGGCGCACTTGCCGTACTACTGGCCGTAAATAACATAGCGGTCGTTCTTCTCATCTCGCGATTCCCTTCGGGTCTTGCCTCTGATGCTGCACGCCGCCTGGTTCGGCTGACCTACTACCAGCTAGTTGCCGACGTCGCTCTGCTTTGCTTTGTTCTCGCGGTAACTGGCGGCGCGGTGAATCCGATCGCCGCAGTCGTCGTCTTCCATCTGGCCATTTCCGCGAGCCTTCTCCCGCGCCGGAAAGCTTACATGCTCGCGACGGTCGCCAGCGCCCTCTTCATCTTCCTGGCGTTGATGGCTGCGTATTCCCTCCGGAACGGGCGAGTTGAGCCAAGGTTCTTCCTGTTCCCGCCAGTAGAGTCGTTGGGAGCCGGACTGATGCTGGCCGGGCTGTTCAGTGCGGCAGTCATCGCCTGCTTCTACGCCACGGTCTACTTCACGGATGCCATCCTCGCCCGGCTTCGCAGGATCAACCAGAGGCTTGTCGAGTCCAACCGCCAGCTTGCCGCGCTGGACCTGGCCAAGAGCCGGTTCCTCCGCCTGTCCAGCCACCAGCTCCGCTCGCCCGTAGCGGCCATTCACTCCATGATGTCGGCCATGCAGGAGGTAGGCGGATTCAACCCGCAGCAGTATCAGATCATCCAGAAGATCCAGGCCCGCATCCAGGACGTGATGGCCCAGGTCGACGAGATGATGCTGCTTAGCACGATCAAGGAGAGCGCGGCCGAGACGACGCAGCTTGCGCCCGTGGATGTGGACGCCACTCTCGCGGCCGTGGGCGAGGCGTTCAGGGAAGAGGCCGTCAACAAGGGCCTGGCCCTGGCGGTGGATGGCTCCTCGCGGGCGATTGTGAGCGCCTGGGAGGATGCGCTGGAGACCGTGCTTGAACACCTGATCTCCAACGCCGTGAAGTACACGCCGTCGGGCGGCGCCGTGACGGCCACCGCCGCCAGGAAGGGCGGCCAGGTCGAAATCCTCGTGGCCGACAGCGGCATCGGCATCCCCGCTGACCAGCAGGACAGGCTCTTCCACGAGTTCTTCCGCGCCACCAACGCCCGCCAGGTGGCCGGCGGCACGGGCATGGGCCTGGCAATCGTCAAGGCGATCGTCGAGCGGCTCGGCGGGATGATAGAGATCTGCTCGACGCAGGACCGCGGTACGACGGTCCGCGTCGGCCTGCCCGTCACGGCCGAAGCGCCATCGGCCGCCGAGGCGCCGGCCGCCGAGAAGAGTATTCACCGGGAGCTCCAAACGGTCTTCTTGTAGAAGAGGAAGAAAGGACAGTTCCGACATGCTTCCACAGGTACTTCCCAAGGACAAGTTCAGGCAGTTCGTCGGCTTCCTGATGCAGAGGTCGGCCGACGGCCATCCGGCGAGGGTCTTTGCCCCCATGGCCAAGGGGCAATGCTTCGCCTTCGAGCCGCTGGAGACGGAGGCCGACATCGCCCGCATCAGGATGGACTACGACATCACCATCCTGCCGCCCAAGAAGCTCTTCCATCCGCAGCACGAAGACCTGCTGAGCTTCAACGGCCACGCGCCGGGCAACGTGAAGTACAACATAGAGTCCACGCCCACCGTGCTGCTGGGCGCGCACCCGTACGACCTGAACGGCATCGCCACGCTCGACGCCGCGTTCGCGATGACGCCCAGCGACCCGTACTACCAGGCGCGCAGGGCCGCGACGAAGCTGATCGGCCTGAACATCCAGGGCCCGTACATCAACCAGAACCAGTTCATGGCCGACATGGGCACGCTTGAGCCGCCCTCCGGCGGGTTCGACCTGTTCCTGACGGACCTGGGCAACCGCTACTTCGTCGAGGTCGGCTCGACGGCCGGCGAGGGACTGGTCAAGGGCGCGGCGTGCTTCGCGGCGGCCGGGCCCGAGGACTTCAGGGCCAAGCAGGAATTCGACACGAAGAAGGCCGCCAACTTCCCCAAGAAGCTCCCTTACGACACCCGCTACCTGCCGGAGCTGCTGGCCGAGAGCTACGACTCGCTCCTATGGGACGCACTGGCCAGGCGCTGCTTCAGTTGCGGCACATGCACCAACGTCTGCCCGACGTGCTACTGTTTCGACGTGCGGGACGAGCTGAACCCCGACGCCACCAGCGGCCGGCGCGAGCGGGTGTGGGACTCCTGCCAGCTCAAGAGCTTCGCGGCGGTGGCCGGCGGCGAGAACTTCCGCGAGCGCAAGGAGAGCCGCCTCCGCCACCGCATGTTCCGCAAGGGCAAGTACATCCTCGAGCGGACCGGGCGGCTGGGGTGCGTGGGCTGCGGGCGGTGCGTCAAGCACTGCGTGGCGACGATTTCGATCCTTGAGGCCTTCCAGCAGATTGCCAGCCAGACGGCTGCCAAATAAGGCGAGGTGACGACAATGACACAGACTACCGCACAACAGGCCCCACTGGCCGCTTCGCCTTACGCCCCGCGCGTCGGGCGGATCGCCGACTTCAAGAAGTTCACGGACAGGGAGGCGTACCTCCGCTTCGTCTTCGACGACGGGCAGGGCGTCCAGTACGCCGCGGGGCAGTTCATGGAGGTCAGCGTCTACGGCGTCGGCGAGGCGCCGATCTCCATCTGCTCCGCCCCCGGAAAGCGCGACGACCTGGAGATGTGCGTCCGCGCGGTGGGCGACGTGACCAACTGGCTGCACAAGGCAGAGGTGGGCGACCCCATCGGCCTGCGCGGTCCGTTCGGCAACGGCTTCGACATGAACAAGGTCGCCGGGATGGACCTCCTGTTCGTGGCCGGCGGCCTTGGGCTCGCCCCGTGCCGAAGCTTCATCCAGGCGGCCCTCAACGAGCGCAAGAAGTTCAGTCGCGTGACCATCCTCTACGGCACGCGGACGCCCAAGGAGATTCTCTTCGCCGACGACCTGAAGATATGGGCCAAGCGCTCCGACTGCGAGTTCATGATGACGGTCGACCGCGGCGACGAGACCTGGACGGGCAACAAGGGCGTCATAACGACGCTCTTCCGCAAGATCGCCAAGGTCGACCCGGCGAAGACGGCCGCGTTCATCATCGGCCCGCCGATCATGTTCAAGTTCGCCGTGCTCGAGGTGCTGGCGATGGGCCTGCGGAAGGCCAACATCTACTGCTCCCTGGAGCGGCGGATGAAGTGCGGCCTGGGCAAGTGCGGGCACTGCCAGATCCGCAACGTCTACGTCTGCCAGGAAGGCCCGATCTTCAGCTACGCCGAAGTCATGCGGCTTCGCGAAGGCATCTAACGGAGACACGAAAATGGCAAAACCAAGAGTGGCATTCTTCAGCTTCGCCAGTTGCGAGGGCTGCCAGCTCCAGGTCCTCAACTGCGAGGACGAGATGCTGGACATCCTCGGCGCGGTGGACATCGTCAACTTCCGCGAGGCCATCGACGACCGCAACGACGACTACGACATCGCCTTCGTGGAAGGCGCGTTCACCCGCGAGTGCGATCGCGCGGAGCTGGAGCACATCCGCAAGTGCGCCAAGATCCTGGTCGCGTTCGGGGCCTGCGCCCACACCGGGGGCCTGAACGTCCTCAAGAACTACCGCGGCACGCAGGACTCGATGAAGAAGGTCTACGGCGAGGCCGCGAGGTGGTACGAGTCGATTGACGCCCGGCCGATCAGCGACGTCATCAAGGTCGACGCCACCATCCACGGCTGCCCGCCACACAAGCGGGAGTTCCTGGAGGTGGTCAAGAGCGTGCTGGCCGGGCGCAAGCCGGTCATCCCCGACTACCCCGTCTGCGTCGAGTGCAAGCTCAAGGAGAACGTCTGCCTATACCACAAGGGGCAGTTCTGCATGGGCGTTGTGGCGCGGGCCGGATGCACCGCCTGGTGCCCCTCATACGGCGGGCGGTGCTACGCGTGCCGCGGCCTCATCAGCGACCCCAACAACAACGCCGCAAAGGACGTGCTGGCCGAGGCTGGCCTGACGCTGCCGCAGGTCATGCACGAGTTCCGATTCTTCAACGGCGTCTTCGACGCGGCTGAGCCGCCGAAGAAGGGATGAGGGATTAGGGACTAGCGACCAGGGAAAAGGCGACAGGCAACTGGCAACAGAGAACACACAAGGAAAGAGCACCAATGATGGCGACAGGGAAGAGGACTACCAGACTGGGCAAGACCACGGGACGCCTAGTCGCTAGTCGCTAGTCCCTGGTCCCTCTTAGGAGATTGGCATGGGAAAGAACCTGAATATCCATGTGAGGCACCTGACCAGGGTCGAGGGCCACGGCGACATCATCGTCCGCGCCTCCGACGGCAAGGTCGAGCAGTGCGCATTGCACATCGTAGAGGCCCCGCGGGTCTTCGAGAGCATGATCGAGGGCTTGGAGTGGCGCGACACGGCCATCCTGACCTGCCGCATCTGCGGCATTTGCAGCGTCGGGCACACGGCCGCCTCCATCCAGGCCACCGACGACGCCTTCGGCCTGAAGATCACGCCGGAGGTGCTGGCCATCCGCAAGACGATGGTCATGGCCGAGCAGATCCAGAGCCACGTCCTGCACGTGTACTTCCTGGCCGCGCCGGATGCGTTCGCCGCGCCGTCGGTGATCCCCCTGGCGGCAAGCCACCCGGAGGTGGTCAAGCGCGCGCTGCGGCTCAAGAAGCTCGGCAACGTCGTCAGCGAAGAGCTGGCCGGGCGGCACGTCCACCCGATCAGCATGGTCCCCGGCGGCTGGGCCTTTGTGCCGTCCCGCGCGGCCCTGCTGCGCATCAAGCAGTACGTCGAGGGCCTGGACAAGGACATCGACGCCACAGTCGAGATCGTCGCATCCATCAAGGACAAGTTCCCCAGGTTCGAGCGCCCGCGCGAGGACGTCAGCCTGACGCGGAAAGATGAGTACGCCTTCTACAACGGCGACCTGAAGAGCTCCAAGGCCGGCGTCATCGACTACCACAAGTACCTGGACTTCATCCATGAGAAGTGCGTGGAGCACTCGACCGCCAAGCACGTCTCCAACGTGGAGGAGTCGCTGGCGGTGGGGGCGCTGGCGCGGTTCAACAACAACTCCGCCCAGCTCAACGCCCGCGGCAAGGCGGCGGCGTCGGCGCTGGGACTGAAGGCCCCGTGCTACAACCCGTACTACAACAACCTCGCCCAGACCGTCGAGATCGTCCACTGCTACGACGAGATCCGCAAGCTCATCGACCAGCTTCTGACGATGAACCTGACGGAGGCGACGCTGGCGCCGGCCGTCAAGCCGAAGGCCGCGCGAGGCATCGGCCTGACCGAGGTGCCGCGCGGGACGCTCGTCCACGACTACACCTACGACGCCAATGGCGTCTGCACCAAGGCCAACTGCATCATCCCCACGGGCATGAACCTTGGCAACATCGACCGCGACATGCAGAAGTACGTCCCGGAGGTCATCAATTCGCGGACGCAGGAGCAGATCGCCCACGACCTTGAGATGCTCGTCCGCTCATACGACCCGTGCATCTCCTGCTCGGTCCACCTGCTGAACGTGAAGTGGGTCTGACAGGGATTGTCCGGCCGACGGCAAACGCGCCGAACGGCGAGCCGACGCCCATTACTGGCTTGCCGTTCGGCGCTGTTGTCTGCGGAGCGAGTCCCCGGTCTTGCCGGAGGACTGCCGATGCGAGGCCGCCGAACGCCGGCAGATTGCCTTTGCCGGCGGCGCACGCCCTTGGCCATACCGCGCCGGCCTGTATAATAGACGTGAATCGGCTTTGGTGAATCTTGCCCTGCCGTTTGGCCGGAAAGGATGGAGGCCGCCATGCACACCTACATGTCGTCGAGCAAGCTATCGAGGGTGCCGGCTGCGCGGGCAGGACACGGTTCGTTCCAAAGGGCATCGTCACGGCCGGTCTTGGTTGAGGTCCTGGAGCCGCGCCTGCTGATGGATGGCGTGCCGGTCATTGTCGGCCCCCCGTCGTTCACGGCCGGGCCGGACCAGATCGTCGGCGAGAACTTCCCCGCGCAGACTGTCCCGAACTGGGCCACGAACATCGCCGGGGCGGTCAGCCAGGTGGTCGTCGGGCCGCGGTTCTACGCCTCCGGCGCCGACCAGCCGCAGCTTACGGCCGTGATGTACGACAGCGGCGGCGTCATCAACGACGCCTCCGGCACGCCGATGATCTTCACGCCTTACATCGACACAGGCTCATCGGGCTTCGTCATCAGCCACATCACCGCCTACGGGTTCTACATGACCGACCTGTTCGGCGAGGAGACGTTCGTGCCGGGCCTTGGCATAGGGACGGACCACGGCAGCCTGATCGGCGCGTACACGGATGCGGGCATCGGCGGCCCGGAGACGGGCGACGTTACCTCTCCGCTGGGCCTGGAAATCCGCAACGGTACGCCCCTGGAGGCGACCATCGACCCAGAGACGTTCGAGATCATCCCGCCAGTCATCAACCTGGCCGAGTTCTCCGACTACGGTTCGTACAACCTCTGGGCTCGCCGGCAGGAGGGCTACGGTGAGCACATGATAGTCCTGGGGTTCGATCTCGGCGTCGAGCCGATGGACGTGGTGGGCATGCCGGTAATCGGCTCGTCGGTCATGGTGATGGACCCGACCACCATCGGCGTGTCGGAGGACGGCCTGTCCATCACCAGGATGGACACGCAGCTCCTGCCCAAGGGGTCCGCCACGCCCGCCGTCAACGTGACGTTCAACCTGCGGATGGCGGACTTCGTCGGGGCCACGCCGGCGCCCGGCGAGACGTTCCCAAGCCACGCTCGCAACCCGATGTTCGACGACGTCACGGTCTCCAGCCTCGACGGCACGGCCGTCTCGACCGGCAATTCGTGGCTGTTCGATACCGGCAGCACCTCGACCATGATCAGCTTCGCCAAGGCCAAGGAGCTTGGCCTCATCGACAGCAGCTACGCATCGCTGAACGATTTCCTGGCCGATTACACGGGCATCGTCATGCCCATCGGCGGCGTGGGCAGCATCACCGAGCCGACGTACGCGCCGATCATGGAGCTAGGCTCCGTCAGCATTCCGGCCGCCGATGGCACGATCTTCACCTGGAACGACGTGGACGTGCTGGTGGTGGATGCGGCCGGGCTGGACGGGGTCTTCGGGCTGAACCTGCTGCTGCCCGCGTCTACCATCGACCTAACCGATCCCCTTAATCCGATCGAGGTCGGCGAGAACCCGGGCTACTTCGACAAGATCGTCTTCGACGCCCACGCCGACAACACCGCCAGCCTGGGACTGTTCTACAGCCCCCTGGGCGGATACACCCCGCCATCGCCGCCGGTGCTGTCGTTCCAGGTGACCAACGACAATAGCACGCTATTCGCCGTCCAGCCGGCCATATCGGCGGACGGCACGCTGACCTACACGCCGGCCGCGGGGGCGTGCGGCAATGCGACGGTCACCGCCGTGCTGACCGATGCGCGCCCCGAAGCCGCGGGGATGGACCAATCCGCGCCTCTGGCCTTCGGTATCTCCGTGCGCTACCCCGGTGACGCCAACGGCAGCGGCCTGGTGGACATGGCCGACTACGTGGCGTGGTTCAACGGCTTCGGGCAGACTGGGGCAACATGGACCCAGGGCGACTTCAACGGCGATGGCATCGTGGACATGACGGATTACATCACCTGGTTCAGCAACTACGGGGACGGCGTCGGCGGCTCTTCCGCATCGGCCCAGACACCGGAGGGCAGCTTGACCGACGCTATTGCCCAAGGCGCCTCCGGGGCCAACGTCGGGACTCCTTTGACGATCGCTCCGGCATCGGAGATGTCGCCCGCCGCGACAGACGGCCAGCTACTGGTTTCTGAGCCGATTTCCTCATCGCTTCAGACCGTTCCCTTCGCCGCGCTCTCGATGGATTCCGGGATGAACGTCTCGCTGAGAACGAACGGGGAATCACCGGCGGAAGACTCCCTGGTAGACCTCTTGACGCCTACGGTGACCTTTGGCGCAATTTCTCAATCCGGCGCGCCGCAGGTAGATGACGGAGTCTCTACGAGCACAGCGGCAGGCTCGCACGCTCGTCTAGGACCAGCCCTTTCGCGGTCTGCCAAGGCGGACGTGGCAGACACGTTCACGATCACGGACCTGAATCTGCCCTTCCCGTGTTATGAACTATACCCAGGAGACAAGATATGGTTACACGTCTGAGTTGTGTGGCGGCTGTGGCGGCGTTCGTGATGGCTCTGCCAGTGTCGATGGTCCTCGGCCAGGGGCCTTCCGCGCCGGGCACGGTGTGCCACGTCAAGGTCGTCTCGGACAAGGTCCTTGACGTGTCCAGCCTCGAGGCCTGGAAAAAGTCCTTCATCGAGCCGGCCAAGACCAACCAGGACAAGGCCATCGCCATCTGGCGGTCGGTCATCACGTACCAGTACCAGGACGGACCGTCGCCAAACGAGTTCCTCCACCAGGAGGACGCCGTCTACGACCCGATCAAGATGTTCAACGTCTACGGCTACGGCATCTGCTCGCTGCACAGCGCGCACATGGACGGCCTGTCGCGTGCGCTGGGCTATCCCTCCCGCGGCTGGGCCATCAACGCCCACAGCGTCTGCGAGATGAACTATGATGGCTCGTGGCACCACTTCGATTCGTCGCTGATGCACTATTTCCTCCGGCCCGACGGCTCCGTCGCGGGCATCGAGGATGTGTTCGCGGCCGTCAAGGAGTGGTACGACAAGCACCCCGATTACGTCGGCATCGACGCCAAGGAGCGCGACAAGAAGCTTCGCGAGTTCGAGTTCCGCAACGGGCGGACCGGCTGGAAGGAAGGCCCCGCCTTGCTGGCGTCCAGCCCGCAGCTCAACGCCAAGGGCTGGTGGCCGGCTGGCACGCACGGCTGGTACGCCACGATGCAGGAGTTCGACGGCACCGCCGGGGGCAAGCAGAAGGCGTACATCTACGAATACTCTCCCTCGATGGGTTATGAGGTCAACATCCAGCTCCGCAAGGGCGAGCGGCTCACCCGCAACTGGGGCAACACCGGACTGTATGTGACCAAGGACATCGGCGAAGGCAAGGCGCCCGGCTGCATGGAGGACAAGCAGGGCTTCCTCAAGAACAACCAGGCCTTCTGCGACAAGCTCGACCCCGCTCACCCCAACCTGACCAACGGCCGCATCGGCAACGGGCGGCACGAGTACAACGTGCCGATGGATGACAAGGAGCTAGCCGCAACAGCGCTGACATACGACAACTTGGCCGTTAAGTCAGGCAGACTGGGCCCGAAGGATGAATCCAAGCCCGGCATCCTGGTCATCCGCATGCCCTCCAGCTACGTGTTTCTGGGCGGCGAAGTCGCCCTTCAGGGCAATGCCTCGGCACAGGCGCCGATCAAAGTCACGCTCAGCGACAACAACGGCCTGGACTGGAAGGAAGTGGCCACGGTTACATCCGCCGAGGCCCAGAAGATCGATCTCAAGAAGTTCATCCTCCGCCGCTATGATTTCCGGCTGAAGTTTGAGCTGGCCAAGGGCAGCGACATCCAGTCGCTGGCCATCGGGTGCGACATCCAGCACAGCCAGCGCCCGTTGCCGGCCTTGGACAAGGGCGACAACAAGATCACCTTCTCCGCCGGTCCGCAGACCAGCACCATCACCTACGAGGCCAACAACAAGAGCACGCATGGCGGCAAGCAGGTGGCCTACACGGACTATCACCCCATCCTCGACAACCTCAAGGCCGACGGCCTGACTGTGCAGGGAAAGGAAGGCAAGCTGACGATCCCCGTGGCCGTGCCAGGCGAGATGACCGGCCTGCGGTTCGGCTGCTGCTATCGCACCTGGGGCGACAGCGATTCGTGGGAGTTCCAGGCATCGTTTGACGACGGCAAGACGTTCAGGAAGATCGCCGATGCCCCCGCGCAGAAGTTCGGCTGCTCAAGCTGGTGCGAGGTGAAGGACATCCCCGCCGGCACGAAGGCCGCGCTGGTCCGCTACATCGGCAAGTCGCCCTCCTCCAACATGATGTACTCCTTCCGCATCGACGCCGACTACAAGACGCCCAACTTCGGCTTCCGGCCGGTGAAGGTGACTTATCTGTGGGATGAGGGGGGCGTCGAGAAGAAGGACGAGCACGTCGCCGCCAAGGCCGACGATACCTGGACTATCAAGTGCGAGGGCAAGCCCAGGATGAAGAGCATTATCCTCGAGCTGGCGGGCCAGTGAATATGAGGAAATCACTGATCGGGCTGCCGGCCGGCCTTGGCGTAATGGCGATAGTGGGCGCGCTTGCATCGGGCCTTCTGGGTCAAGCCCGGGCCGGGAATAGTGGAGCGGGCGCGGCGGCATCCGCGCCGTCGAAGTCGATATCCATCGCCAAGGGCGACTGGCCCCATTGGGCCGGTCCCAACGGCGATTGCACGTCGGATGAGAAGGGCCTGCTTAAGGCTTGGCCCAAGGAAGGCCCGAAGGTCCTCTGGCGCATCCCCGTCGGCGTCGGCTCAAACCACCCATCGGTCGCGGGCGACGACCTCTGCTACGCGCAGCTCGACGACAAGCAGTTGTCGGAGACGATCTGTTGCATCGACGCCAACACCGGCAAGGAGCGGTGGCATCACACATGGTCGGTGCCGCCGATCTATGCCGTCGGCTGGGGAGAGCTTGGCCCCCGCGCCACGCCGACGATCACGGATGGCTGCGTCTTCTTCGTGGGCACGTTCGGCGACGCCTTCTGCTTTGAGCGGGCGACGGGCAGAATCGTCTGGAAGCACAACTTCCGCGAGGATTCGCCTTACTTCGACCCCGCAGGCGGCGGCCTGAGGAAGCGCATGACCCTGGAGTGGAAGGGGTTCAACGGCTCCCTCGTCCCCGTGGGCGACAAGATCCCGTACTTCCTCTGGCAGGGCGGCAATCCGCCGATCGCCGCGTGGACGGAGACGGACACGACGAGGAAGATGACGATGCTCGCCCTGGACGCCAAGACGGGCAAGGTCGCCTGGAAATTCGAGGAGGAGTGCTCGCCCGGCTGCCGCGGGCCGGGCCTCATAACCGGCGGCGGCCTGCCGATCAAGTTCAGGGGCGAGGACTGCCTGGTGGTCCACGGCAATCGTCAGTGGAAGATTCTGCGCCTGTCGGATGGCACGCAGGTCTGGAGCAAGGAGATCTGCGGCAAGAACGAGGCCCCGGCGTGGGCCAGCGGGGGGCTTAGGCCCGTCGGAACGAACCTGTACATGGACGCGCTGGACGGATGGCAGCCATCGCTTGTCGAGTGCGACTTCGCACAGGAAGACCCCAAGCCCAAGACGCTCTGGACCAACTCCACTTTCCACGAGGCCGTCACGCCGTTCGTCATCGTGGACGGCTACGCATACACCTTCAGCGTCGACAAGCGCGAAGAGGCCTGGGCGATGGGCGCCAAGCCCGGCGAGGCCGGCTTCTCGCTCCGCTGCACCGAACTCAAGACGGGCAAACTCCAATGGAAGCAGCCTGGCTACCATTACGGCCTGTCGATCTCGGCCGCCGAGGGGATGCTCTATGTTCACAGCTACCAGACGCTGACGCTGGTTGAAGCGAATCCCAAGGAGTTCGTCGAAAAGGGGCGCATCGACAAGCTCCACAATCTGCCCAACAGGGGCGCGGGCGGCCACAAGGGCCTGCTGGACTGGAACATGCCCGCGATATCCAGAGGGCGGCTCTTCGTCCGCACCCCCGTCGAGATCATCTGCTACGACATCAGGGATCCCGGCGCGAAGTGAACGCGGTTGGCGTCGGCCATAGTGCGGTTAGCGGATTGATGCACGGACTACCCCGCGAGCAACGCCCTCGCGGGGCAATCCGTGTTCCACAGGGAAACTTCTACTGATTGGGCGCCGGTTGCGGGCCCGGCGTCGGCGGTGGGCCTTGCGGCGGCACCGGTCCGGCAGGCGGTTGCGGTCCGGCCGGGGGCAGTTCGATCCAGCCGGCGGGCCTGTCCTTCTTCTTGAAGACCTCGTTCCAGTTAACCTTCCCCGTGGCCTGCATCAGGACGAACAGGGTCACGATCGCGCCGATTGTGACCGACAGCCCCGTGTAGCCCACGTGGAAGAAGGCGTAGCTGAAGCCGATCAGGTACACGAGCTGCGCCAGTCCCGTGTACAGCACCGCGAACTTCACGCCCGCCACCAGCCGCATGTAGCTGGCCACCAGCAGGACGCTGACGGCCGCGCTCGCCCAGAACGCCGCGTGGATGTTCACCAGGTCAACAAGGTACGCCATCAGTATGTGAAACGCGAAGAAGCCCGCCGAGATGAACAGGTAGTGCATCGGGTGCAGCGGGACCTTCTTGAGCATCATCACGGTGAACAGTACCGTGAAGAAGAACAGCAGGCTCACCGGCGCGAAGTAGCTCATCCTCGCTGCGATGGGGCCGCCCGACGGCTGCCCTGGCATCTCGATGCCGATGGGCTGGCTCATCAGCACGTTGTCGTACTTCCACACGGCCGTCGCGGCGCCGCCGGCGATCTCGGCGGGCTGGATGGGGCTGACGGAGCCCTTGGGGTAGTCGATGGCGGCGAAGTTCATCGTGGCCGTCAGCGTGAAGTTCCGCAACATGCCCTGCGAGGACCCCTCGTTGGGGTAGTACAGCCAGCGGTCGCGCCCGCGTGTCTGGTAAGTGACCTTGACCTCGTGCTCCGTCTGGCCCTGCGGAAGCGGGAGCTTGATGTAGCTGTTGGCGTTGTTCTGGACGATGCAGGATGGGCTGGCCTCGCCGTCGAGCGTGACGGCCAAGCCTTCGAACGTCCTGGCGTAGCTCGGGAGTTTCAGGAAGAAGCACCGCTCGCCGCCCGTCGCCTGCGGCGAGGTCCGCACGCCGTACACGCCGGAGAACTCCACTGTGTACGTGCTGAACCACAGGAGGCCCCGGTAGCGGTTGTGGTGAACGAACTTCACGGATACGTCGGAGCGCGTGATGCCGCCGCCGATGTCCGGCCGTGAGTCGGCAGCCGTGATGACCTCAGGCGCGTGCTGCTCCAGGCCCGACGGCCCCCACAGGCCGGCGACCTCCTCGCCGAGAGAGCTGCTCAGGCTTGCGGTGCGGTACTCAAGCGTGCTGCCCAGCACCATCCAACCGATGGCGGCCACGCCGAAGATGAGCATGATCGCGAAGAATCGACACGTGGTCATGGGTTCTCCTTCGCTCTTCCAAGGATTCCCTGAAGCAGGTTGATGTACTTCTCAAGGGCCGCGCGGCCCTTGGCTGTCATTGAGATCGCCGTCCGGGGCTTCTTGTCCTCGAAGGTCTTGGCGATCTTCACAAACCCCGCCCGTTCCAATGCCGAGGCGTGCGTCGACAGGTTCCCATCCGTCAGGCCGAGTTGGGCCTTCAGATCGTTGAAATCGAGCGACTCGACCCCCGCCAGCGTCGCCATCATCGCCAGGCGCGTCCGCTGGTGGATCGTCTCGTCGAGAAGGTCATGTGGTTGCTTATTCATCCGCAGATTTCGCAGATTCCACAGATACGGATTCCCGCGCAGAGCAGCGCCAGCGGGTACTTCCACCAGGTCGTGAACCACCGCATCCAACCATCTTGCCGTTGTCGTCTTACCATCTGTGCAATCTGCGGATTAGCCTCCGTGCCTGATCCGCACCACAATCCCGTAGACAATATGGAACCCGCCGAACGTAGCGCCGAGCGTCAGGTACGGCGCTTCGCCAGGCGCGAGCCCCGGAAAGTGCGCCTGCCAGAACGCGGCCGTCAGAAGACCGGCGACGATGAAGGCCGCGCCCATGTACCGCAGCTCGCGGATGGAAAACTCGCCCACCTGCCAGCAGGCGACGCCGTAGAAGAGCATCCAAACCGGCGGGATGAGGCCCCACTCGTTGGGCCCGTCGGAGATGTACCAGCGGTACATGATGGCGGACGTCAGCCCGGCGCCGGCCACGAACGGCGGCAGTATCGTCCTCAGCAGCTTCCGCTTGACGGGCGACCAGAACGGCATGCCGCTGCGTATCTCGCGGAGGCGCGTCAGGCCCAATGTCCCTGCCAGCGCCACCAGGAACACGCAGCCCCACACCACGGCGTTGGTCCACATCGCCACCCGTGGCGATGTGATCGGCTCCTGCCAGCTTTCGCCGCCCCGGCCGACGGCGTAGTACGCGCAGATCAGCGAATCAGCCGCCAGGCCCGCCAACGCCGCGCAGCCCGCAAGGATGCCGGAATAGCCGCTCATCGTCGAGCAGCGGATCGGGCGCTCCATGAGCTGGCGGATGATCTTGAGTTCCTCTGCCGCACGCTCGCTGTCCATCTTTCGGTCTCCACCAGGGGTAATCGACTTTGTACTACAAAGTACTTTGCCACATATCGGTCGAATGTTCAAGAGAAATCCGGAAATTTCTTCTGGCGGGGGCGGGAGTGGTTGTGCCAGACTTTACCTCTTGCCGGCCCCGGCGGCATATCGGGCGGTCCCCTTTGCCGAGGCAGCTCACCGCCGAGGCCGGCGACTACGTGATGCGATTGATGTAATCTAGAGGCCCGGCAGTCGCGCGACGAGTCGCAAACGAAGCGATTATGGACATGCCAGCTTACCGCGAAGCCGTCTTCGCCGTGGGCTGGATGCGGGAAAACGGACATGTCAGACCAGCGGTGCGACGAACTATTCGAGGCGATGGTGGAGTCGGTGGGCGTCAAGGCGTTCGCGGCCGCGATCGGCGTCACCGCGCGGCAGGTGCATCGGATGCTCAGCGGCGCTCAGGCCAATCCGCTGGCGCGGTTCTGCGACGCGATGGGGGCTTGCACGCGCCAGGCGGCAGAGGCCGTCCTGAGCGACCTGTGCCGCCGGCAGGGGGTGTACTGGATCCGCGTGCCCGAGAGCCTGAAGGCCGCCAACCTCAACGCGGTCAAGGAATCGGCCGAGGCCATCGTCGCCATCACCGAGGGCCGGTCGATCCAGACGGAAGTCAATGAAATCCGCCAAGCCATCGCGGCACTGTCGGCCCTGGAGCGAGTGCTGGACAGGAAGGAAACGCCAAAGGTGTGATTGCAGATTGTAGATCGCAGATTGTAGATTGTCAGAGCCAAAGCACACCACCTAGCGGAGAGACAAATGGATTGCCGTATTACCCAGAACAAAGAGAACTGCCCCTGCACGAACCTCGACTGCGAGCGGCGGGGGACGTGCTGCCAGTGCATCTCAGCCCACCTGTCGCGCCAGACGCTGCCGAGGTGCTGCTTCCCGGCCGACGCCGCCAAGGCCAAGGACAGGTCGTTCAAGGGATTCGCGAAGGCGTGGGACCTGATCTGATTGCGGAAATCGGAACCCGGAAATCGGAACCCGGAAACCGGAACACGGAATACGGAAACCGGAATTCGGGAAGTCGCCCGCGTTCCGTATTCCGAATTCCGTGTTCCGTCTTCCCCGAGGATCCCGATGAGCCAGGAATTGACCAAGTGCCTCGACGATCTTGAGTCGCGGATCGACCCCCCTCAGGAGGAGGGGAACCTCCGCCAATGGCAGGAGTTTCTCGACGGCCGGTGCCAAGATGAGGTGTTCGTGCCCACACCGCGACGGCCCGCCCCGGCCAAGGTCGCTTGGCCCAGCGTCAGCGTCAACCAGGCCATACGCGACGGCGAGGCCATGCTCTTCCAGCAGTTCCGCGAGTGCTCCGACGTGCTGGCCGGCGGCGGTGGGGGGCGGCTCAACGTGCGGTGCAACTACGGCACGGGCATACTGCCGTCGCTCTTCGGGTGCAGGCTTTTCATGATGGATGAAGAGCTCAACACGCTCCCGACGGCCATCCCGCTTGGCTCGGCCGAGCACATCAAGCCGCTGCTCGATGCCGGCGTGCCGGGCACAAGCTCGGGCCTTGGTGGCAAGGTCTTCGAGGTGTGCGAGCGGTTCATTGAGGCCATGCGGCCGTACCCGAAGATCAGAGGGTACGTGTCCATCTATCATCCCGATGTGCAAGGCCCGATGGACGTTACCGAGGTCGTCTGGGGCAGCGACGTGTTCTACGCCTTCTACGAGGCGCCGGACATGGTCCGGGCGATGATATCGCTGGTGACGGAGACCTACGCGGCATTCATGCGGCGGTGGTTCGCCCTCGTGCCGCCGGAGCCGGTCTACAACGCCCACTGGTCCGCGCTCCAGAAGGGGACGCTGGCCATCCGCAACGACTCGCTGATGAACCTGTCGCCCGAGATGTACGTCGATTTCGTCCGCCCCAATGACCAGCGGCTGTTCGATGAGTTCGGCGGCGGCACTCAGCACTTCTGCGGGCGCGGCGACCACTTCATCGAGGCCATGTCGCAAATGAAGGGCCTGTCCGGAGTGTTCATGTCTCAGCCGCACCTGAATGACATGGAGAAGATCTATCGCAACACGGTTGATAAGGGGATCAAGCTGCTGAACTTCGACGCCAAAACGGCCCGCACGGCCGGGCGCCCACTCCGCGGGCAGGTCCATTGCCGAAGGTGGGATTGAGTGGAGTCCAGGCGATGCCAAGTCCGATAACAATACAGTTGCGCCGCAAGAGCGGCTGCCAGGATATCCCGCTGCCCCGATACATGTCGACGCACGCGGCCGGTATGGATGTCTGCGCCGCGTGCGAGGCGGACGTGAGCGTGGCGCCGGGCGAGGTGCGGCTGATACCGTGCGGCTTCTACATGGCCGTCCCACCTGGCTACGAGGCGCAGATGCGGCCGCGGAGCGGGCTGGCGATGAAGCACGGGATCATCCTGCCCAACTCGCCGGGCACGATCGACGCCGACTACCGCGGCGAGGTGTGCGTGATCCTCGGCAACGTCGGCCGCGAGCCGTTCACGGTGAAGCGCGGCATGCGGATCGCGCAGATGGTAATCGCCCCGGTGACGCGGGCGGATGTTGTGGAAGTGGCCGAGCTTGACACGACGGCGCGTGGCGACGGCGGCTTCGGGCACACTGGAACGTGACGTTCGGGGACTGTCCCGCTTTCTTGGGACTGTCCCCAGATGCAGTGTTGCCGAAGGCCCAACTGGGGACAGTCCCAGACAACGGGACGGTCCCCATCGACGCATGGCGAAAGTTCTGGCGGTTGCGGGCGGACCGTGGTAACGTAACGCGGTCCGCCAGGAAGGCGGCAACAGACAGGCGCTAAGGATGGCCAAGAAGGAAGACAAGGCGAAGGCCAAGGCACCGAAGGACCCGGCAGCGGGCGGGCGCTTTGGCCGCTATTGTTTCGTGCTGGTGCTCATTTGCGTGGTGGTCCTGACGTGGCTGAGCCTGCTGACGTACAGCCCGTTCGATCCTCCCTCGCGGCTGGTGGCGGCCGAGAGCCGCTCGGTGACAAACGCCGCCGGCTTTGTCGGCGCGAAGATCGCCTACACGCTGCACCGCTACATCGGCGGCGGGGCGTACATGGGCCTCTTGTTCGCGACCGTGGCGGCCGCGGTAATGATCATCGGCGGCCGGATCAAGGACCTCTACTGGCGGCTCATCGGCGTGGCGCTGATGGTGGCCGGCACGAGTGCGACAATCTACCTGTGGAACCCCGCTGCGTCCGCCGACCTGGACACGGGCGCGGCCGGCGTGCTCGGCAAGTGGCTGGGGGCGTTCCTGTCCGAGCGGCTCCGCCTGGGCTCATGGCTGATCGTGGGCTTCGCGCTGTGCATTGGCCTGATGCTGACGGCCGACAACATCGTCCTCCAGATACCGAAGCTTGGCAAGCGGATATGGGAGAAGCGAAACGAGTTGCCGACGCTCGTCAACTCGCTCCGGCCGCGCCTGGCCACGCCGGCGACGGCGGATGTGCCGACGGTGACGGCCGCCCCGCGGGCGATTGCCGCGATGCCGGCCAAGTCCGCGCAAAAGGCCAAGCCCGCCGACAAACCCGCCCCCGAGCCCGCCGCGCGAGTCCGCGTGGTGCCGCCGCCCGCGCCGCAGTCGCAGGCCCCTGTTGCCTCGCCGGCAAAGCCGCAGGCGGAGTTGCCTTCCCCGGGGCCCAAGAGGGATGGCAAGGCCGATTCGCTTGCCGCTGCGCCGGCCCAAGCCAAGCCCCAGGTGCAATCGTCGCCGGCTGTGAAGCCCGCAGCCGCGCCGGCCCCCGCGCCCAGGCCACCGGAGCCGCAAGTCAAGCTCACGCCTGCCAAGCCCGACAAGGCGGCCCCCGCGAAGTCTCCTTCCGGCGATGGCCAGTTGTTCCCCTTGCCCTCGGCCGACCTGCTGACCGCGCCGTCGGGCGGCTACGAGGAGCTTCAGGAGCAGCAGGCCGAGATCAAGCGGGCCGTCCTCCAGCAGACGCTCAACGACTTCAGCGTGCAGGCCGAGGTCGTAGGCCACCAGACCGGTCCTGTCATCACGCTGTTCGAGCTTTCGCTCTCGCCCGGCGTGAAGGTCGCCCAGATCGCCAACCTCGCGACCGATATTGCGCGTGCGCTGGCGGTGCCGGGCGTGCGGATTGTCTCGCCCATCCCCGGCAAGGACACCGTCGGCGTCGAGGTGCCCAACCTCCAGAAGGAGATCGTCCGCATCCGCGAGCTGATGAGCCACGCACCCGACGCGGAGAAGAAGTTCCATCTGCCGCTCTACCTCGGCAAGGACGCCGGCGGCGACCCCATCGTCGCCGACCTGGGCGCGATGCCGCACATGCTCATCGCCGGCACCACCGGCAGCGGCAAGAGCGTGTGCATCAACTCCATCATCGTGTCGCTGCTGATGACCCGCTCGCCGCGTGATGTCCGGCTGATACTGGTGGACCCGAAGATGGTCGAGATGGCCGCCTTCGAGAACATCCCGCACCTTCTCTGCCCGATAGTCAACGACATGCGCAGCGCGGAGAACATGCTGGAGTGGGCGGCGTCGAAGATGGACGAGCGGTACGAAATCCTCCGCGAGGCCAACGTCAAGAACATCGTCCAGTTCAACCGCCTCGGCCGCGAGGAGGTACTCAAGCGGTTCGAGATCACCAGCGAGGAAGAGGCGGCTGCCGTCCCGACGCACATGCCGTACTACGTCATCATCATCGACGAGCTTGCCGACCTCATCATGACCAGCTCCAAGGAGGTCGAGGGCCACATCATCCGCATCGCGCAGAAGGCCCGCGCCGTGGGCATCCACCTGATACTGGCAACGCAGCGGCCAAGCGTCAACGTCGTGACCGGCCTCATCAAGTCCAACATGCCATGCCGCATCAGCTTCCGCGTGGCCAGCCGGCAGGAGAGCCGCATCGTCCTCGACCAGAACGGCGCCGACGTGCTGCTGGGCCAGGGCGACATGCTCTTCCTCCAGCCGGGCTCCAGCAACCTCGTGCGGGCGCAGGGCACGTTCGTGGACGACAACGAAATCCGCACCGTCGTCAACGCGGTCAAGCAGACCGGCGAGCCGTCCTACGAAGCTGAGTTGATGCGCATCAACACGGGCAGTGGCGGCGAGGGCGGAGGCGAGAGGGATGAGCTGTTCGACAAGGCCGTCGAGGTCGTCCTCCAGACGCAGCGCGGCAGCGTGTCGCTGATTCAGCGGAGGCTCCAGGTTGGCTACAGCCGCGCCAGCCGGATCATCGACCAGATGGCCGACGCCGGCATTCTCGGCGACTACAAGGGCAGCCAGGCGCGCGAGTGCCTCATCACGCTTGAGGATTGGGAGGCGATGCAGGCATCCATCGAGGCCGACAAGAGCGGGGCATCCGCCGCCAACGGCGAGCCCACGTCCGTTTGATTGCCGATTGGCGATTTGCGACTGACGATTGAACAGCAGGGGATGTTCGTCCCTGTTCTCTATCCCATGGCGAAAGAGGAGCAACAATGAGAGAACGCGGACTGTTAGTGGCCGGCGCAGGGCTGATCGGGCTATGGTACGTCGCCCTGGCGGTCTCCTACCTGCGTGGGGTGATCGAAGTCTTGGTCGGGCAAGCACCATCAGGAACGGGGTACTTCGCGGCATTTGTTCAGGATGCCATCATTGGCTTCGTCCTCCTTGTTTGGGCGCATCGGCTGGCCGATTGGGTCTGTTGTATGCCCGGCGTCAGGCCCGCTACAGCCGAGGGACCGCCCAAGCAGGATGAAGCTGATCCTGAGAAGTGACTTCTGTGTCTGCGTCCACCGGCGATGAGTGGTGTCTTTCGTATTTGGACGGCTGGGCGTAGAATACTGGCGTGACGGAAGATACCAGCCAACCCCGCCCGGAAGGCCAAGCTGACCCAGCCGCCCAAGCATCAGCGCAGACGTCTGCCGAGATCGCTGCCGAGCACCCGCCTAAGCCTGCGCGCGTCGTCTGGATCGCCTCAGAGGAGACGCTCGACTACCTTGGCCGGACGCTTCAGCCGCTGGCCATAGGCCTGATTGATGAGATGGTCGAGGTCACGGCCGTCTGCCCGGATGAGTCGGCCGCGGGCGACCTGCCTTGCCCGCCCATTGACATCATTCGCCGCGGGCCCATCCGCTGGTGGCTGCCGCACGCCAAAGTGGTGGAGGCGCTGGCGGATGAACTGACTACCCGGCGCGTGCAGGTGTTGCACGCGCTGGATGCTCCCGCGGCCGATCTGACGCGGCGGCTGGCGAGCGAGCTCGACGCCTGGTACATCGTCAGCAGCTACGCGATGGGCGACGGCAAGCGGCTTGGCACGCTGGATGGCAGGTGCGCCGGCGTGCTGGCGCCTTCGGAGCCGATTCGGCGCGACCTGCTGGAGCATCACGTCGCCGCGGCCGACAAGATCCGCCTGGTGCATCCTGGCGTCCACCAGGTGCGTCATACGACCTTGTTCGACAATCCGCAGCAGAGCACCGCCATCGTCGCCGGCGGCCGGTTGGAGGATGCGAAGGCGTTCGAGGCGGTGCTGAAGTGCTTCGCGGAGATCAAGGCCCATGGGCACGACTGTGCGTTCTTCATCATCGGCGGCGGCCGGGCTGAGATGTCGCTCCGCCGCCAGGCCGACAAACTTGGCCTGCGCGAGGCGCTGGCGTTCGTGGAGCATCAGCCTCCGACACAGCTTGCGGGCATCTTCAAGGCGGCCGACATCTACATCTCGCCCGCGCCGCTGCGGCAATTCGACATGCACGCGCTGCTGGCGATGGCGGCCGGAGATCCGGTGATCGCGGCCGGGGGCGGGTGCTCCGACTTCCTCATCGACGGCCAGACTGCGCTGCTGTTCAAGTCCGGCGATGCGGCGGAGTTGACGGTCAAGCTCACGTCGCTCTTGGATGACCACGCGGCCGCACGCGCCTTGGCGGAGAACTCGCTCGACTTCCTGCGCGAGAACTACAGCCCGGCGGCAATGGTCCATTCACTCGCCGCCATGTACCGGCAAGTGGCGCAGCAGGCGACGGCCGGGGATAGGGCGCCCGCCCTGGCATGAACGTGGCTGTCCGGAGATTTCGCGGACTCCTCAGAATCCTCTCAGCGCAGGGTGATGCAGTTCATCCTGGATCAGCTTCCAGGCCCTCGCGGCGTCCTCTGCGGTCATGTCGGGCACGAAGCCGAAGTCCAGGTAGACCTTGATCGCGGCCAGGCGCGGCGTCTGCGTGCCCAGGATCGCGCGGCGGTGGCCCAGGCGCTTCATCAGGTTCATTGCGGCCGTCATCATTGGCTTGGCCAGCCCCTTGCCCTGGTGGTCGTGGCTGATGGCGACCCAGTGGATGCGGCCCCACGGCTTGCCGGCGTAGTTGCGGTCGTACCATGCGGTGGTCGTGCCGACGTCGCGGCCGTCGGGGGCCACGACGAACAGGCAGCGTTTGGTCATTGCGGCCAGGTCGTCGCCGAAGTTCTTGTCGAACGTCTCGCGCGTGACGCCGTGGGCCTTTAGCGACGGTTCCTTCTCGCGGAGAAGCGTCTCCGACTCCTGCCAGATTCGCACCCACGTCTCTGCATCGCCCGGCCGCCAGAAGCGGAGCGAATAACCATGTGGAAGGGGAGACTGTGGTATGTCCCGGAGGTTGTCACGGATCATGACGACTGGGATGTACTCCATCGGGATTACGCCTTGCACTTCACGCCGAACTTCGCCAGCAGGTCGGCAAGCGGTTTGCGGAACTTCTCGGAAAGAGGCGACAAAGGCAGACGGAGTTCATCGCGGCAGAGCCCGGCCATCGCCATCGCGGCCTTGATCGGGATGGGGTTGGTCTCGACGAACATCGCGCGGCAGAGCGGGAAGAGCCTAAGGTGCTGCGTACAGGCATCGGCCATGTCGAAGTTGACGATGTGGTCGCACAGCTTCCGCACCTCGGCCGGCAAGATGTTCGCTAACACGCTGATTACGCCCGCCCCGCCCACCGAGCATATCGGCAGCGTCAGCGAGTCATCGCCGGACAGGATCGTGATGTCGCACGAGGAGGCGATCTGGCTGGACACGTCGATCTTGCCCGTGGCCTCCTTGATGCCGACGACCAGTTCGATCTCCTCGTACATCTTCACAACGGTCTCGGGGGTCAGCTCTACGCCGCACCGGCCTGGGATGTTGTAGAGGATGATCGGCAGGCCGACGTCGGCGATGCGCTTGACATGCTCGACCATGCCGTGCTGAGTGGGCTTGTTGTAGTAAGGGTTGACGATCAGGCACGCATCCGCGCCGACCTCCTTGGCGTGGCGCGTGAGGGCGAGGGCCTCGGCCGTCGAGTTTGAGCCCGTGCCGGCGATGACCGGCACGCGCCCGGCCGTCTTCTTCACCACATGTTCGATGACCTTGTCGTGCTCGTCGTAGTTGAGCGTTGGCGACTCACCCGTCGTGCCGCAGGGGACGATGCCCTGCGTGCCTCCGGCGATCTGGAACTCGACCAGGTGCCCCAGCGCGTCCCAGTCCACCTCGCCTTCGGCGAAGGGCGTAGCTAGTGCGACCATCGAACCAGTGAATCTCTTGCGTTCGGACATAAGGATTCTCCAGCTACAAAGCAGGGCCGGATTATATCAGCAGGAGGGGCAAATGCAGCGCAAATCGCGGCAGAGGCATTGTTGCCGGCCCGGTCGGCCTCCGGGCCGGAAGATGTTGCCCATGACCAGCCGCACAGCCATAGAATTGCCCAGAGGCCAAGGTCGTAGGCCCGCCTTGCCTGCGGCGCGACCCGGCCGCGAAGAACACTGTAGAAAGGGCAACCAATGGAGACTCCGGTCAAGACAAGCAACATCAATGGCGTGAATCTGGATGCGCTGGGCCAAACGATCGAGGCGATTCGCCAGGAACCGGAACTGGGCAAGCACAGGTTTCGGGTGCGGAATCGCTGGATAGGCAGCACCCGCAATTGTTCGACGGCAGACGGTTACTTCGGGGCCGGGCGCGAGCAGAGACACTCGCGCCCGTTTGAACTGCACGCTGATGAGCCGGCGGCGCTGGGCGGAGCCGATTCGGCCGCCAATCCTGTCGAGCACCTGCTGCACTCGCTGGCCAGTTGCGTGACCACCAGTATCGTCGCCCACGCGGCCGTGCGAGGCATCGCAATTCAGGAAATGGAGTCCGAACTCGAAGGCGATATCGACGTGCGGGGATTCCTTGGTTTGGCCGCCGGGGTGCCCAAAGGCTACACGGGCATTCGCGTGCGGATCCTCGTGAAGGCCGACGGCGTGGACCTCGGCCAGCTAAGGCGGCTGGCCGAATTCTCGCCGGTGTACAACACGCTGCGCAACTGTGTGCCGATAGACATCGTGATGGAACGCAAGACCTGAGCGGCGCGCAAGGCGGCGTTGCGGACCTCTTACTGCTCGGGCCAGTCGCCTGACCGTGGGCGGAACGCTCCTCCCATCAGTCAGTTCAGGAGTCTGAGGTACTCCTTCACTGTCGCGGCCAGTCCCATTTCAATCGCGTCAGCGATCAGCGCGTGGCCGATGGATACCTCCGCGACGCATCCGACGGCCGTGATGAAGGTCCGAAGATTATGCAGGTTCAGGTCGTGGCCGGCGTTGACCGCCAAGCCCAGCGCGACGGCCTTGCGCGCGGCCGCGACGTAGGTGTCGAGCACGGCCTTGTAGTCGCCGGCGGCGAATGCACGGGCGTAGGGCTCCGTGTATAACTCGATCCTGTCGGCCTTGATCGCGGCCGCTTGCTCCACTTGCGCCAACACCGGATCGACGAACAGGCTTACGCGGATGCCTTGGCCCTTGAGCGTCTGGATGATCGGGCCGACGAACTTGCCGTCGCGGACCAGGTCCCAGCCGTGGTCAGAAGTCCTTTGGCCGGGGGCATCGGGCACGAGCGTGGCCTGTGTCGGCCGGACCTGGCGGACGATATCCATGTAACGGTCGTCCGGGTAGCCCTCGATGTTGAACTCTACCGGCGCGACGACCTTGGCGAGGTCGAACACATCCGCCCGGCGGATGTGCCGTTCATCAGGCCGCGGATGGACCGTGATGCCGTGCGCGCCAGCCGCGATACAGATCTTCGCGGCCTTCACGACGTTGGGGATGTCCAGGTCGCGGCTGTTGCGGAGCAGTGCGACCTTGTTGACGTTGACACTGAGCTTGGTCATGCCTTTTCTCCACTGCGCTCCTGGCCATAGTACGCGCCGGGCCCGTGCTTGCGGAGGAAGTGCTTGTCGAGCAACTCGCGCGGCATGGGCTTGATCGTCGGCGCGATCTGGCGCGTGAGGAACGCCAGCTTTGCCAGGTGCTCAAGTATGAATGCGTTGTGGACGGCCGCTCCCGGCGTCGCGCCCCACGAGAACGGGCCGTGTGCCGCCACAAGCACGGCCGGCACGCTCGCGGGATCGAGCCTGGCGAATCGCTCGACGATGACCTTGCCAGTGTTGAGCTCGTACTGGCCCTTGATCTCCGACGGCCGCATGAGGCGCGTGCAGGGAACAGGGCCATGAAAGGAGTCCGCGTGCGTCGTCCCCAAGGCGGGGATGTCCATGCGGGCTTGCGCCCACGCCGTGGCGAATGTGCTATGCGTGTGGGCGACCCCGCCGATGGCCGGGAAAGCGCGGTACAGCTCCAGGTGCGTCGGCGTGTCGCTAGACGGCCGGAGGCGCCCCTCGACGACCTTGCCGGTCTTCAACGACACCACGACCATCTGCGCCGGACGGAGCCTGCCGTAGGATGCGCCGGAAGGCTTGATGACCATGCAGCCGCTGGCGCGGTCCACGCCACTGACGTTGCCGAACGTGTCGATCACAAGGCCCTTCGCGACGAGGTCCAGGTTGGCCTCGCAGACCAGCTTCTTCAGTTGATTGAGCATTCTGCCTCACAGAGGTTAATCGGTTGATCCGTCAATCGGTTAACCGGTGAATACGTTCCGCTGCGTGTGTCTTTCCGATCAACCGAATCACCGGTCAACCGGTTCACGTTCTCACTGACCTCCGAATCTCGATCAGCCTCTTCATCACGTTGGAGCAGTCGCCCTTCCAGGTGCTCGTGCCGAAGCAGTCGTGGAGCTGGCGGTAGAGGGCGTAGAGTTCCGTGTAGACGGCATGGGCGGCCGGGTCGGGCTGGAATGCCTTCTTCCTGATGCCGGTCATCGCCTTCTGCGCATCCGCGAAGTTGTCGTATCCGCCGGCGGACCTGCCGGCAACGACCGCCCCCGCGATGGCCGCTCCCAACGCGCACGTCTGGTCGGAACGCGATATCTGCATCGGCCGGCCGGTGACATCGGCGTATATCTGCATGACAAGCGGGTTCTTCTCGGCGATGCCGCCGCAGTTGACCACGCGCTCGACCTTGACGCCGTACTCCTCGAAACGGTTGATGATGGTCAGCGCGCCGAAGGCCGTCGCCTCGATGAGCGTGCGGTAGACCTCGGCCGGCGTCGTGTAGAGCGTCTGGCCCAGCAGCAGGCCCGTCAGACGCTGGTCCACTAGGATCGTGCGGTTGCCGTTGTTCCAGTCCAGCGCCAGCAGGCCCGATGCGCCGGGCTTGATCTTCCCCGCGGCCGCGGTGAGATCTTCGTGGGACAGGCGCTTCCGCCCGTCGCTCGGCTGCATGTAGTTGACGAACCAGTTGAAGATGTCGCCGACGGCCGACTGGCCCGCCTCCAGCCCGAAGTACCCCGGCAGTATCGACCCGCGGACGATGCCGCACAGGCCCGGAATATCCGCCAGCGGCCGGTCGCAGGGCGCGACCATCATGTCGCAGGTGCTCGTGCCGATGATCTTGACCAGCGTCCCGGGAGCGATGCCCGCGCCGACACCACCCAGGTGCGCGTCGAACGCCCCGACGGCCACCGGGATTCCCGCCGGTAGGCCCGTCCGCCGCGACCATTCGCCCGGCAGCAGGCCCGCTCGCTGGTCAACTGTCGCCGCGCGGGCCGCTAGGCGTGAGCGAAGCTGGCCGAGCTTGGGGTCAAGTCCGGCAAGGAATTCCGCGTCGGGATACCCGCCCCAATCATCGTTGTACATGGCCTTGTGCCCGGCGGCACAGATGCCTACGACGAGCTTCTCCGGAGATTGGTTCCCTGTGAGCATGGCCGGCGCCCAGTCAGCCAGCTCGACCCAGGTGCAGGCGGCGTCGTAGATCTCCGGGGCGGTCCGCAGGCAGTGCAGTATCTTGCTGAAGAACCACTCGCTGCTGTACGTGCCGCCGCACTTGGCCAGGTAGTGCGGGCGAGCTTGGCGGGCCTTGGCGGTGATCTCGGCGGCCTCGGCGACGGAAGTGTGATCTTTCCACAGCCATGCCATCGCGGCCGGGTTGCGGGCGAAGCGTTTGTCGAGCGCCAGCGGCACGCCGGCGCGGTCCACCGGCAGGGGGGTCGAACCGGTCGTGTCCACGCCGATGCCGATGATCTGATCGGGCCGGAATGACCTGGCCGTCTTCCTGGCCGCTGCAAGCGCGGCCTTGATCGTAATCTCCGCCCCCTTGACGTAGTCCGCCGGGTGCTGCCGGGCAAGGTTCGGATCGCTCGACAGGATCACGCCATCTTTGCCGTGTTCGTAATTCCACACGGCCGTGGCGATCTGCCGACCGTTGGCTACATCGACGATGATCGTTCGGACGGAATTCGTGCCGTAGTCCAGCCCGATGGCGTATCTGGCCATGCTCGTGGTCCTCGTGTGCCGGGGCGTTCGGCGTTACGGAACAGATGATAGGACAGTGCCTTGAGCTTGTCCAGCGCGCGGGGATACCAACAGTCCGCGATGGCTATGCTCGGGGAAGCGTGATGAGCAGCAGTTCCGCGCGGCAGCATGAGCGAAACCGGCCCCGCCTGTTCCCGCCGTGCCGATCCCCCGAGACGTGTAGACTTGGCAAAGCGGCCGCGCTGCCAGCCGGGACGTGTAACTGCGCGCAAAAAAGATGGGCGAGACGTGGCTTGCTCAAGGCCGCGTCATCGCCCTTCGCCTTGGTAGAGATCCCCTTCCAACTGTGAGGCTTCATCCGCGAAACTGCCCCGAAGGAGGAGAGATCGGGGCAACTCGACGGGCGCTCATCTCCGCCGATTCATCGCGGTGGCGTCACTAGATCTCCACCATTCAGAGAACCTCGCACGTCGCCCCAGGAGGAGGGCGGGCATGCTTCCGGCGGCTGCTCATTTCCGCCAATTGCCGAACGTGCTTGGGTGAGGCTCCCTGCCGTGAGGCTCATCGCACAACCGAAAGGTCCAGGAACGTCGGACCTGTGCTGCAAAAAGGCTCCTCAGTCAGAATCACTTGTCAATGGCCCGCCGCAGCGGGCGAACTGCTATTCGAGCCCATTCCTCGTAACTACCTGGCCCCGCGGCCCACCAAGCACGTGGGTCAGCAGCGCGGCCCATTCCTCGCAGCGCACGGGCCGTGTCAGGTAGCAGGCTCCGCCTTCACGCGCGGCCATCTCGTGCTCGCCGCAGCCCGTGTCGCCCACAACGGTGACAGGGCAGCGGGGCCAGCGATGCCGCAGCCACTTCAACGTCCGCCCAGTCACGGCCGGCTCGTCGTCAGTGGCCAGTACTATCAGAGCTACCTTCCCGGCGGGCGCGTTTTGCGCCAAGTCCTCGATCCGCCGGTAGGTGACCAGACATCCTGTATTCAGTTCTGAGAGCTGACGGCCGACCTGGTCGGCCTCGCTCATATCAGTGCAAACCATCACTATGCACAGGCTTCCTGCCGGCGGCCTCAACGCCAAACCGTCCCTCCGAGATTGCAGACTGCCTCTTGCCGCTCGCATCCGATTCCCTCTCCGCTGGATATGTAGGGCAAGGGGAATGCCAGATTGCGAGTCAATTCGTATCGGTTTCTTCATGTCCTTTTCACCCATGCAGTTATGTCCGTGTAGATTCTTTCGGGACGCTCGCGCCCACGCCAAATGACGCGCAACGCGCCGCGGAACGCGTCAACGGCCGTAGCACCTTGCGGCGCTTGATGTTGCGGAATGCGGCGCTGCCGAGCTCCAGGTGATTCACGCAATGATGTATCGGCCAATCAGTGGCGGGAACGTGAATCGGTTGGCCGGCTACGGGCGACGAGCGAGATGGATCCGTGTGCCGGCTGACGGTTGGGGCAGGCCTACAACCCCAGAGAGCGGAGCTTCCTCAGCAGTGTGCTGCGATGGATGTTCAGTATGCGGGCCGCCTCAGAGCGGTTGAAGTTCGTCAGTTGGAGGGCGTCCCGGATGGCCTTGGCCTCGGCCTGGGCCAATGAGCAGCAGACGGGGGTGTTGTCAACAAACGGCATCCTGCCTTCGGCGGGTTCCTTCGGCGCGGGCGACTGCGGGGAGGACCAGTACCCGTCGTCCCATGATGCCATGCCCGGAGGCATAGGCGGCAGATTCGCGGCGTACAGTCGCTCAACATAGCCGCAAAGCTCCCGCACATTGCCCGGCCATGGGTACTCCAGCAAGGCCTTGGTCAACGAGGCGCTCAGTCTCCGCGGCGTCATGCGGTACTGGGCGGCATAGTATTCCAAGTAGTGGTTCAGCAGCGGCAGGATGTCGTCCGGCCTGCTTCGCAGGGGCGGGATCTCGATCCGCACGACGTTGAGGCGATGGTACAGGTCGCTGCGGAACTTGCCCTCCGCGACACACTTGGCCAGGCTGCGGTTGGTCGCGGCGATGAAGCGCACGTCCACTCTCACCGGCCGCGGCGCGCCGACCGGCGTGACCTCTCGCTCCTGAAGCAGGCGGAGGAGCTTGGGCTGGAGGTGCATCGCCAGTTCGCCCACTTCATCCAGCAGCAGCGTTCCGCCATTTGCGGCCCTGACCACGCCAAGGGTGTCCGTAGCCGCCCCGGTGAACGCGCCCCGGACATGGCCGTAGAACTGGCTCTCGAAAAGAGTCTCGCTGACGCCGGGGCAGTTGACGGGGATGAAGGCCCCGGCGAACCTGCCGGAACGGGAGTGGATCCTCCGGGCCAGCAGCTCCTTGCCGGTGCCCGACTCACCCTCCAACAGGACCACGCAGTCGTTGGAAGCGACTGTGTCAACGATGCTTAGAACCTGCCGGAAAAGTGCACTGACCCCTACCAGTTCGCCAGAGGCGAACTCGGCCGCCGCACGCCGCGGTTCTCCACAAACAGCCTCCGCATGGCGGGCAGTTTTTTGTGAAAACTCCTCCATCTTTCATCCGAGCCAAGCCTGAGCGGACTTGTCGAGCCTCACGTTGCGAGCAACAACGTACGTGCCATGCTGCCTCCGATGCACGTCCCTCCCTTATACCACAGATCGCCGTTTTTGCAAGGGCAAATCCTCGAATATTCCGCCAAAACGAGACCGGGGACGGTTGGGCGGTTGGGAGCCGTTCGGACGATCCGCCAAGGAGCACGGGCCGTGCGAAAGCCGGCTCTGGTCCATCTAACGCTCTATGATGGAAACGCTTACTTTCGTTCGGGCGACTACCAAAGGCATGAAGGGTTCTGGCCGATACATGACCTGTCAAGGCGGTCGGCCGCGGCAGGCCGCCATATCACCATCAGGCGCAATGACCGGAAGACGCCCTATGACAGGCGATTCCCGCCACGCGCGGCACTTCCGCGTGGGGTTGCAGTTCAAGTCCGCCCTCATCCTGGCCTTCCTGGTAGTTGGCGTGGCGACCGCTGGTGGGTGGTTGTACATGGGCACGGCCCGCCTATCCCTGCGAAGCAACGATTACCAGCACGCCTCATGGATCGGCCAGGCGTTCTCCCTGGCCGCCCAGCAGGATCTGCTCGATGGCCGGAATGTCGCCCTCCAGCGTCTGGTGGGAGATTGCATTCGGAGAAGTAACGTCCGCTACATCTCCCTGCTGGACTCGGACGGCCGCATCCTCGCGTCGGCGTGTCAGCACGGCGAATCCGGGAAATGGGCCTCGCTGAACCTCATTCCGCCGACGGTTGCCGACGTTTACCAGAAGACCGACAGCGTCCTCGTCTACGCCAAACCGGTAGTCTACGGCGCGCCAGCAGCCCCGGCAAGTGCGGCGGGGGCGGACGGACCCGACAAGCCAAAGGTGGTCGGCGCGATTCGGATGGCCCTTGACACCTCCGCGACGGCGGACAACCTCGCCCGCGTGCAGCAGCGCATCGGATTCATCGCGGCCGTCATCGTCCTCGGCGCATTGCCGATCGGGTATCTGCTGGTCTGGCGGGTCATCCTCCAGCCGGTCCGGCACCTGGCGGCGGTCACAGGAAGACTGGCTTCGGGCGATTATACGTGCAGGGCACGACTGACGCGCAACGACGAGCTGGGGGAGCTCTCCTCGGCCTTCGACGCGATGGCCGAGGAGGTCGCCCGGGGCCACGACCAGTTGCTCAATGCCAAAGACCGTCTGGAGAAGAAGGTCGCCGAGCGGACGAGCGAGCTTCAGAGACTCAACGCCCGGCTGCGGGAGGAGATGGTTGAGAAGGAGGACTTCCTCCGCGCGGTCAGCCATGACTTGAACGCCCCGCTGCGCAACATCGCCGGCATGATCACCATGATAATGATGAAGTACAAGGGTGTCTTGCCGGAGGAGGTGGCCGCCCGGCTGGAGCGGATCGCGGCCAACTCGGAGATGGAGACCTCGCTTATCTCGGACCTGCTGGAGCTGTCGCGGATCAAGAGCCGCCCGCAGAACCGGCAGGTGGTGAGCATCGAGGAGGTCCTGGACGCCCTGAAGGCGACTTTCGAGTTCGATCTGAGGGAAAGGAACATCGAGCTCACCGTCAAAGGTCCGATGCCGCGCCTTTACGTGGAGAAGAACCGCATCCGCCAGGTCTTCCAGAACCTGCTGGATAACGCCATCAAGTACATGCACCGCGCGCGGGGCGGGAGGATAGAGATCGGCTATCGCAATTCAGGCGACGCCCACGTGTTCAGCGTCGCGGACAACGGGCCCGGCATTCCGCCCGCCGAGCACCAGAGGATCTTCTACGTCTTCAGGAGGGCGCAGGACCCCAACGTCGCGAAGGTCGAGGGCAAGGGCGTCGGCCTGGCGGCCGTCAAGGGCATCGTGTCCAACTACGAGGGGTCGGCGTGGGTCGAATCGGCCCCGGGCAAGGGCGCCACGTTCTACGTATCCCTTGGCCTTTCGTGTACCCGTCCGCCTGTGGCCGCGCGCCCGGCCACGGATGCAGCCGAGGACGAACTCCAGCCGGCGGAGGTCAACTCGCTCACGGAGACAGATTGAGAATGCCTGCCGGCGGAACATGCCCCAAGGTGCTGATCGTCGAGGATGACGCTGACCAGCGCCAACTGATATGCGACGCGCTCCGCATTCACTACGCCGTCCGGGACGGCCCTTCAAGCGCCAATATCCAGGCGGTCGCCAGCGGCCAGGAATGCCTGGGGCAGGACTTGGCGGCCTATGACGTCGTGCTCCTGGACTACGACCTGGCGGACATGTCCGGCATATCGGTCCTGAAGGGGATACTCTCACGCGCGGACCTGCCCGTGATATTCATCACCGGGCACAACGACACGGCCACCGCCACCGAGGCGATCGCGCAGGGGGCGCAGGATTACATCGTCAAGCTGGGCGACTATCTGTTCGCCATCCCGGTAGTGGTGGACAAGGCCATGCGCCAGCACGCGATCAAGAAGGAGAACCAGGTCCTTCAGCAGGAGCTGCGCGCCATGCTGGACGAGCTGAAGGAGAAGAACCGGCAGCTCCGCGAATCGCTCCAGAAGGTCGAGGCCCTGGCGACGACCGACCACCTCACGGGCCTGGCCAACAGGCGGCGGTTCAAGGACGTGCTGGAGCGGTCGTACAACGAGGCCGTCAGGTACGGGTTCGACCTGTCATGCTGCATGTGCGACCTGGACCACTTCAAGCAGTTCAACGACACGCTGGGCCACCTGGTCGGGGATGAAGTGCTGATGCTTGCGGCCGACATCATCCGCTCCTCCCTCCGCAGCACCGACATGGCCGCGCGCTACGGGGGGGATGAGTTCGTCCTCCTGCTGCCTCACACGGGCATCGAGATGGCGCAGGCCGTCTGCAACCGGGTCAGGGTCCAGTTTCTCACGGATGAGCGATTCTTCAAGCAGAATCGCGGCTTGGCGGCGCCCGTGACGCTCTCGGCCGGTGTGTCGTCCCTGAACGTCAACCATCCCTCATCGGCGGATGAGCTGGTGTCGCTGGCCGACCGCGCGCTCTACACGGCCAAGGAACGTGGAAAGAACAGGATCGTGGTGTTCGGGGCCAGGCAGGAAGTCGTAATCAGTCATCAGTAAAATCGTAACACATTGTAATCTAACGTCTTGTGTCCGCTGGCCTGCCGGTTTCTGCCCAATCCTGCCCAATCCTGCCCAATCCTGCCCGATTTCTGCCCGATTTGGTCCGTTCCTGCCGGGATTGCGCGGCAGGGGGGCGATGGCAGCGGAGGTACCGGAGGAACCGAGGAAGAACACAGCCAGACTTCCGCGGACGACACGCCAGTCTGGCCGCGAGCTGCGGAGGAGTGCTTTGTTTTCGCACGCCAAAACAGCTATCACATTGTCCTCCAAGCGCTTGCGCGTTTTCGCCCCGTACAATAGAGGACTAGAGCGGACAAGAGCGAACAGCCAGGTACAAAATCGGGGTGCTTTGTACAGTTCTGCCGGGGTTTCGTGCCGGCCCGCCCGATGCCCAGGCGCGGATGCAACCAGGAAGGTCTCCCCTCAGTTCCTCCATTGCCTCCGTGTCGTGTAGACTTGCCCAGGTTCACCGGATGGGTCTCCAACTCATTGCCAAACCCCGGCGTGCCGGGGCAAGCCTCGCCTTCGCGGGGCCTCGAAGGATGCACAGCACGTCCTTCTATCCTCGCCCTGATAGGAGCGCATCTTGGTGCGCTTCTGGGCGCCATTCTACGATCTGCTGAGCCATAAGCATCTGGCGTGCAGCGGTAAGAGATCTCAGCGCCTGGGGGCTTCTTGTGCGCGGCCCGGAGCGCGTTTTGGCGACAAAATGCGCGCGCTCGGCGGCGTTAGTCCGTGCCGTGGCATAGGTTGCATCCCGTTTTTCCCGACATCATTGGGGCGCCAGCAGTCTGCCCTGGAATTCCAGTAATCTGCCTTGGCGTTCGGCGCTGTTCAGCCGCGGCATGATCCCGGCGAAGGAGAAGAGGCGCCCTTGTCGGAGGTCCTCAGACATCCACCAACTGCCAGGACATACCGTGGGGCCAGCCGTCATAGACCGTTACCCACGGAGCCACTGCCGGCTCTACACCATGCTTGGCGTAGTTGTCGGCGATGTACCCGACGCACTCGCTTATCTGGTCCGGCGTGGACTTGAAGTGATGGCAGGGGTCGGCACTGAACACCGGATGATCGGCCGGCGCGAAGCCAAGTTGCCTCATCCGCGCCCGCCCGGCCTCCTTCAGCCGAGGCGAAATGGCCTCCGCCTTCATCCTGTGCCTGCGGAAGAGAAGATGGATGTGGCTGGCAAGGACCGCGCAGGCGTAGCACGTTAGGCCTTCGGTGATGACCACCTCGCCGATCGCGTCGGCCAGCTCCTGCCGTGCCTGGGGGCACCACCACAGGAGCGGATAGTGCAGCGACCTTTCGGCCTTCCGCTGGAAGCTGATCATCTCGGCGGCGCTCGGTTGGTCCTCTTTGGGGCCGTAATGAGAAGGCCCAAGTTTGGCGATCTCGGGGGCGTAAATCACGTGCGACAGACTCCCTCGGGGATCGTTCGGCAGCCAGTGCCCGTAGCCGGTGAGGATGATGTGGTAGCCGATGACCACGGTGGAATCCTAGATCAGGGCAGACTGCGCGGCAATTGAATTCCCATCCGTCGACAAGACTCATAAAGCTGCCTTGGCGTTCGGCGCTGCTCAATCCTCTCCAGGCGCACATCGCGACGACATGGCGTACACAACAGCGCCGAACGGCAAGCCTTGACCTTGTCTCCTTGGCTATGCCCGGCCGGCCGCGGCCCATATGGCCGCTCGACCAAGCAGCTTCATCCGGCGCACGTTGTTGCTGAAGCAGGCCGCCTGGCACGCGCCGCACCCGACGCACTTGTGCGCCAGTACGACCGGCGCCAGAAGGACGGGCGGAGCTTCCCCCGTGTTCTTGCTCTCTGGCTCCCCTCCTCCCTTCCTCCCTTCCTCCTCTCCTCCCGTCCCGCCTGCGGGCCTTGCCTCACGTTCCACCATGTCGATGGCCTGGTAGCCGGCTGCCTCGCAGGCCAGGTAGCACAAGCCGCACTCCTGCCGCCCGGTGTGGGCCAGACAGGCGCCTTTGTCCACCACAGCCAGACCCATGCGGAAGAGGCGTTTGTCCTCGAGCGGCAGCGGGCGGATGGCCCCTGTCGGACAAACCTGGCCGCAGTTGTTGCACTTGGGGTCGCAGGCCGCCCAGTTCGCCATCGCGCGCGGGGTCCACAGCCCCCACAGGCCCTGGCCGAATCCTATCGGCTGGAGCAAGCCTGTCGGACAGGCCTTGACGCACATCCCGCAGCGAATGCACGTCCGAAGGAACTGTTCCTCCGGCAGGCTGCCCGGCGGGCGCAGAGGGGTCCGGGAAGACATGCCCGCCAGGTTAGCGCCGAGGCATCGCGGGATCGCCAGTGCGGCGACCAGCCCGGCCGCGCTGCCGGCCCCGCCGGCCAGAAATGCGCGCCGCGAGATTACCCCCTTCTCATCGACGGCCTTGTCCGCGGGGAATTGCGCCTGTTTGTTCCACCGGCCGACGAACTGGATGGCCCGCACGGGGCATGCGCCGCCGCAGGTCTGGCAGAACGTGCAGCGGTCGGTCCGCGTCGAGAAGTCCGGGTTGATCGCGTCGAACGGGCACGCCTTGACGCACTGTCCGCAGCGGATGCAGGCGGTGGTGACCTCGCGCTGGGCAACGCGGAGCGTCGAAGTGACCGAGAAGAACGCGCCCGTCGGGCAGGCGTAACGGCACCAGAAGCGCCGGCCGAAGACGCCAAGCCCCACGACCGCCGCCAGCAGCGCCAGCGAGGCCCAATGGCCATAGTTGAGCGGAGGGACCGAATCCCAGCCGCGCACGAGGCCCGACTCCAGCGGCCCGAACGCGAAGGCCAGGCCGTGCGTCAGGACCGGAATGGCAGCGAGGAACCCGCCGAGGAGCACGCCAAATAGCGACGCAACCACCACGGCCGTCAGCACTCCGTACCGGGCCGCGGCCCAGCCGTTTGGGCGGCGGATGTGCAGCCGCGAGCAGCGCCGGCCGAGGATCCAATCGAAGGCGTCGATCAGCGTGCCAAGAGGGCAGACATAGCCGCAGAACCCGCGTGGAAACAGGACGCACGCCAGCACTATCGCTCCGGCCCAGGGAAGCGACCATATCCATGTCCTTGCCGCCAGGGCGACCGAGATGCTCACCAGCGGGTCCAGCGCCAGGAATGTCTCGACTGGGATGATGTCATGGGCCCGCATGGAAGGCGTGTGGCCGGTCGGGCCGCACGGCTGGCAGACGTGAAAGAGCAGTCCGACAAGCAGGCCCAGGCATGCCACCTGAACGATGCGCCGCACCGGCGAGAACAACCAGGACGGCGCATATCGGCGCAGCCGTTTGGCACGGCCGTTGGACCACGGGATGAACAAATTGAGGCGCATCCGATTCCGCGGCTTCAGCGCACCTGATCCCTGCGCTTCCCGCGCCGGAGCGGGAAGCTAGTTGTTCCTCGCGGCGTCGAGGGCCTGGTTGGTCGCGTTGATGATGGCGCGAGAACTGAGTGTCGCGTGGCTCACCGTGTCCACGCCCTGCGTGCCCTGCGCCTGGTTGATCTTGTCTATTACCACCTTCGCGTTGTTGTAGTAACGCGGGGTTTCGTTCTGGGATGTAACGGCCATCTGGATTTTGTCGTTCTTGATAACGACGGTGACCTCGATCACGGACTTGTAGCCCCTGAAGCTGCCCTTGTACGTGCCGTCCTTATACTTGGTCTTGGCGATGGGGACGGTCTTGTCGGCGCGGGCCTTGCCCAGGGCGGCGGCCGAGGCGTCTATGATCGCGTCGGATGTCACCGTCGCGCCGGTGACCGAGTCAACGCCCTTGATGCCCTGCTTGTCCACGATGCGCTTGGGCACCTCCGTCAGGGCCGTCAGCGGGATGTCCTCCTGCTGGGCCGTCACCTTGTCGGCGCTGACCTTGCCCGACTGCACTCTCAACTCGACCGTCACGTCGCCCTTGTGGCCGGTTGTAACTGTGGCCGTGTAGACGCCGTCCTTCAGCTTCGCCATGTCCAGGCCGTCAATCGCCTTCAGGGCGTCGATGTTCGCGCGGGCGATGTCCTTGAACTTCGCGTCCGACACCTTCTCCATCGCGGCGAGCTTCTCGTAGTAGCCGACGGCCTGGTTGAACTGCCCGGCCATCCGAAGGGCGTCGCCGGCGGCCAGGTATGCCACATCGGCGCTGCCCTCCTTGGCGGTGGCCTCCGCGAGGTCTGTCGCCTTCGCGGGCTCGCCCATCAAGCCAAGCAGGCGGATCATCAGGCCGCGGGGGGATGCGTCGATCGGATGCTTGGCGATGAGGTCCGTCGCCATGCTCTTGGAGCCCAGCTTCCAGTAACAGTACGCAAGGCGGTCGTCCACGCGCGCATCGCCGACCTTGCGATACCACCACGCGCCGCGCGCGTAGTCGCCGGTCAGCATGATGAACGCATCCGCCAACGCCTCCATGCTCTGCTTGAGCCTGTCGGTGTCGGCCTTGTTTACCTCTATGGTCTCGAATATCACGCGGACCCCCAGCCTCCACTTGGCCGGGTTCGGCTTGATCGTGTCCTGGAGATACTCGGCCATGCCAAGCTCATCCAGCACGCCGGTCTTCCGCCAAGTCATGTTGAGCGACTTGGGGTAGTCGAGCTTGACGTCCGCCCACCAATCCGGGTTGGTTCGCCCGGCCTTGTCGATGATGTCCTCCACTTCCTGCGGCGTCCGGCCGGCGGCGGGCACTGGCGTGGGGGCGGCCTTCGGCGAGGGCGTTGCCAGGCCCGGCGATGGTGTTGCGGCGGGCTTGCTGGACGATGCATCCTCGCCGTAGTTGTCGCTGGTGGCGACCCTCTTGACCACGCTCATGGGGAACGTCATGCTGGACTTACTTGCGCCTCGGACGATCTCGAACGTCACCCCCTCGCTGTCCTGGCTGACTATCCGGCCGTGATAGATCGTGCCGCTCTTGAGTTCCAGGTCGTCGCCGTAGGATGGCCCGCATACGGCCGCCACGGTGACGGCAATGGCCGCCGCCATGAGAATACGCCGGAGAAAGGAAACGTGAAGGGAGTGGGTACTAACGCGAGCGATACTCAAGTACATTGACTGATATCCTCTTTGGGGCCTCACAAGGAGATTGGCTTCCCTTGCGGGTTGGTTTATTATAACCCATCGGTTTCGACTGCGGAGCGGCATTTTCGGCCCTCCGCGTGCCTTGACAGGAAAGGAATTATGATGAACCCCAGTCGCGTGAAGATCGGTTTCATCCCCGCCAACCGCGGATTCTTCTCGGACAAGCTGGCCGCCAAGATGCGCGGCGCCACGCTCGCCGTGCTCAAGGACGCCGGCATCACGGCCGTCGCCCCATCGCCCAAGGACACCAAGGTCGGCTGCGTGGAGAGCCGCGAGGAGGCCGTCAAGGTCGGGCGGATGTTCCGCGACGAGCACGTCGACGGCATCCTCGTCTCGGCGGTCAACTTCGGCGATGAGCAGGGGGTCGCCCTGGCCGTCAAGGAGTCGGGCCTGAAGGTCCCCATCCTGATCGTCGGCTGCCCGGAAGAGGCGGTTCTGGCGCCCGGCGTCGAGCGGCGCGACAGCTTCTGCGGCCTGCTGTCCATAGGCGAGGCGATGCGGCAGCTTGGCATGCCGTACTCCGTCCCTGAGACGCCGATCTGCATGCCTGAGGACAAAGGCTTCCGCGCGACGCTGGACCGGTTCGCGGCCGTCTGCCGTGTGGTCAACGGCCTGCGGCGGGCCCGCTACGGTCAGATAGGCGCGCGGCCGGATGCGTTCTGGACCTGCCGGTTCAACGAGAAGTCGCTTCAGGAGCTTGGCCCCACCGTGGTCTCACTGGACCTGAGCGAGGCGTTCGCCGGCGTGACGAACATGAAGACGGATGCGGCCGTCAAACACGTCGTCGCCGACATGAAGAAGACGATGGACTGCTCGGCCGTCAGCGATGCGATACTGGAAAAGATCGCCAAGTTCGAGCTGTTCTGCAAGAAATTCATCGTCGACAAGGGTCTGGACGCCCTGGCGATCCAGTGCTGGACGAGCGTGCAGGCGAACCTGGGCATCTGCACCTGCACGACGATGGGCCGGCTGGACGACCGCGGCATCCCGTGCGCTTGCGAGGCGGACATCATGGGCGCGCTGTCGATGCACGCGCTTCAGCTAGCCGGCGGCGGCCCGAGCTGCCTTGCCGACTGGAACAACCTGCACAACGACGACCCCGAGCTTGTCAACTGCTGGCACTGCGGCGTGTTCCCGCATTCGTGGGCGAAAGAGCGTCCGAAGATGGGCTGCCAGGAGATCATCGCCGGCACCACCGGGCGAGACAACGCGATGGGCGTGGCCGAGTTCGTGATGAAGGATGGGCCGGTGACGCTCTGCCGGGCGACGCAGGACAACGCCGGTCGCTTCAAGGCGATGCTGGCCCAGGGCGCGGCGGAGGCCAACGCGGCGACAACGTTCGGCGCGTATGGCTGGGTCCGCATCCCCGGCTTGCAGGCCCTCTACAAGAACGTCCTTCTGCGGCACTTCCCGCACCACGTTGCCATGAACCGCAGCACAGTCGGCAACATCCTTTGGGAGGCCTTCGGCAACTACCTGGGCTTCGAGGTCTTTACGGCCGAGCGGACCTCCGGCTGCTGGACGCCCGAACTGCCGTTTGGGGCGTGAAGCATGATTGCTCAAGCACTGTCTGCCGGCCAGATATTTGAGGCCGGGATGATGGTCTGCTTCGGCGTCTCATGGCCGGTGGCGATTCTCAAGACTTGGCGCGCCAAGCGGGTGGAGGGCAAGAGCATCTGGTTCCTGGTGCTCGTGTTCATCGGCTATCTGTCGGGCATGGTCGCCAAGTTCATCCGCGCCGCCACGGAGGGCAAGCCCGTTGAACTGGTCACACTGCTCTACGCGTTCAACGCGGTGCTGGTTATGACCGACCTGCTGCTGGTGCTCAAGTACAGGGCAATTGCGAAAGGGGCCGCTCCGCCAGCCTAGCGGAGAAGAGCCCGAGGCCCTCATTGGGATGTTGACTGCTTGCCGTCAGTCACGCCTTCGTCGAGGCAGCCGCCTTCTCGGTGTGAACTACGACCCCCTCCCGCCTGGCTATCTCCACGATTGCCCGCGTTTCGTCGACAAACCATTGGCGCACGCCGCATGGGACCGGCTCGATTCTGCTGTCAACTTTGGCGGCTGTCTCCCAAAGCACGTCGACATCCTTGCGGCACACAGGCGCGTCGAACAAGGGAGATGCGACAAGGAGATCTATGTCGCTCCATTCATTCGTCCTGCCGGTGGCGTAGGACCCGAAGACTACGCCGAATTGGGCGTCAACTCCGCGCGCCCGCAGGGCCAGGAGGTACTCGTGTCGCGGCTTCTCACAAGCAAGTTTCCGCGGCCGTCAGATCCTCGTATGTCTCGCGTCGCCGGATGACCCGCCACTTGTCGGCCTCGACCAGCACCTCGGCCGCCCGCGGGCGGGAGTTGTACTGGCTGGACATGCTGAAACCGTACGCGCCCGTCGAGAACACGGCCAGCAGGTCGCCGCGAGCCAGCGGAGGCATGATGCGGTCCTTGGCGAGGAAGTCGCTCGACTCGCACACGCCGCCCACCACGTCCACCTTCTGGCCGCCCGGCGGGGCGAAGTTCATCTTGCGGGGCGGAACGGGCGCTCCGGCCGCCAGCGCCGCGGGATAGATGAAGTGCTCCGCGCCGTACAGCGCAGGGCGGACCAGGTCTGTCATCGCCGCATCGACGATCACGAAGTTCCGGTCGCCGCCCTTCTTGACGTACAGCACGCTCGTCAGCAAGAGGCCGGCGTTGCAGGAGATCTGCCTGCCGGGCTCCAGGATGACCTGAAGGCCGTCGTTCACAAGCGGCGCCAGGAGCGGGACGATCTCGACCGCGTATGCAAGCGCGGGCGGGGCCTTGCCTTCCTCATAGTCGGCCGCGAAGCCGCCGCCGATGTCCAGGGCGTTTATCTGGAACCCGGCCTTCCGCAGCCGGGCGATCAGCTCGAGCATCTTGCCGACCGCCTGCACATAAGGCGCCGGCGAATAGATCGGCGAGCCGATGTGGATGTGAATCGCGTCCAGCCATACGTTCTCATCACGGCCGTACGACTCGAAGAACCGCACCGCGCGCTCGATGTCCACGCCGAACTTCGTTTCCTTCTTGCCGGTGGTGGTGTACTTGTGCGTTTTCGCGTCGTAAACGTCGGGGTTCACCCGCAGCGCGGCCCGGACCTTCCTTGTCCACGTTCCCGGCTTGGACGCCGCGGCCGCCAGGCGGGACAGGTTCTCGAACTCCGCCTCGGACTCGACGTTGAACAGGCCGATGCCCGCCGCGATGGCCTCGCTGATCTCCTTGTCCGTCTTGCCGACGCCCGCGAAGGCGATCCTGGAGGGGTCCGCGCCGGCCAGCCTGGCGCGGGCAAGCTCGCCGCCGGAGACCACGTCGAAGCCGCTACCCTCCGCCGCCAGCAGCTTCAGGATGTGTACGTTCGACAGCGACTTGACCGAGTAGCAGATCGTCGGCCGCAGGTCGGCGAACGCCTTGGCGATCGCGCGGTAGTGGTGCAGCAGCGTCGCCGCCGAGTAGACGTACGTCGGCGTGCCGACGGCCGCGGCGATGTCGGCGGCCGCAACGCCCTCGCAGAACAGCCGCCCTTTCCTGTACTCAAAGTAATCCATGCGGACCTCTGAGGCGCCTGAGAACTACAAGCAGCGATTGTACTTAGCGAGGGGCGAGTTGTGAATCGCCTATTGCCCGCTATCGCGGATCAGCGTCATGGACGACTTGAACGGCGCACGGCGGCGCACTATGGGCAGCGTCCACTTCTTGGTGCCGTCCGACACAATCATGGAATCCTGCTTCAGCTCGACAGTCGGCGTCGGCGCGGCGTTGCCTGTCCGCTCAGGCAGGAGCAGCCACGCCACTCGCGCGGAATCGACCTTGCCGGCCGTGTCCCATTGGAGGCGCGGCAGGACGTGGTCGTCCAGCTTCCGGCAGATAATTCCGGCCGTGGTCTGCGGGATCATGCGCAGCCGCGCCTGGCCATTGGTGATGGTGGCCGGCTGACTTGCGGCCAGCTTCCCCTCCTTGGGGCCGTGAAAGCTCCACGTGACTGTGCCCGGCGAGGTCAGCTCGATGTCGTCGAGCATCACATAGAACCGCTTGTCCACGAAGTAAACGTGCCTGTCGAACCGGGCGACCTTCGGCCCGTAGCCCTGCTCCACTCGCGACACCACGTAGTCGATGTCCTTGCTCGGCGAGAGGTCGTCCAGCCACGCCAACGGATTGAACTGGGCATCCTGCCCCTTGCCATCCACCAGCACCGTGTTATGCGGCGGCGTGGAGTTCGTCGGGTGCTTGGGGTCCATGACGGACATGTCGCCCGTCCAGTCATGGCCGTAGCCGGGATCGGCCAGCAGCGACTGCCCGAAGGCGTCCAGGACGATGGTGTTGAGGTCGAACTGGCAGTGGGGGTCGTCGTAGATGTTGCCCCTGGCGCGCCCGGCCTTGATGCCCATGAATAGCGTGTCCGGGTCGGTCATGCTGGCCCGCAGCACTCCTATGCCCGTCCGCTGGAAGACCATGCAGGTCGGCAGGTCATCCGGCGGCGCGGCCTTCAGGTTGGGGTCGCCCGTGATGAACCCCAGTTCGCCGCCCGTGGGCAGTTGGCCCGCCCACCACTGGAGATGCCGGTCCTTGAACGCCGCCGCGAGCAGCAGCGCCGCGTCGCGCCCGCCGGATAGCGGGCCGTAGGAATCGTCGCTGAAGTTGATGACGTTCTTGCCGCCGATGCAGCCGTAGAGGATCGGGTACGCCACGCGCTGGAGCTTGCGGCTCCGCTGATGCATGATCTCCGGCCAGCCGTTGACGTTGAGCGCCTGGAGGAAGTGCAGGGCCTGGCCCATCCCGTATACCCAATAGCCGCCGTGCTCGACGGCCGAGCCGTCGTCGTCGTACCACTCGATGAACCGCAGGACGTGGGCCCGCGCAATCTCGATCTCGCGAGTAAAGTCCATCCCGTCGCCGTCCAGCGAGATGAAGAGGCACCCGGCCGCGCCGGACAGGACCGCCAGCCAGTTCATCGCCCGGTTGCCGTTGAGGTATGGGTTCATCGCGCCGTGGCACTCCTCAAGGAAGGTCTTCAGTGCCTTGTCGTAGCAGGTCTGGGCGAAGCGCTTCCGTTCGGCGGGCGTCATGTCGGGGGCGAGCATGTCGTAGGCCATCGCCAGGCCCTGGCAGATCGCGGCCGTCTCAAGGTGGAACCGCGCGTGGCCTGCCTTCATTCCGAGGAAATCGCCCGTCCAGCCGTCGGAGGCGAGGATCGCGTCGCAGATCTCCCTGGCCCGCTTGCCGAAGCGCCCGTCCCCGGTCAGGCGGTAGACGAAGGCGCATCTTCCGGCTGCCCCAGCCGCCTCGGCGAGCGCCTGGACCTGTCTGCCCTTGCGGATTGGCGGGCCCTCCAGGGATGACTCGGCGGACTTGCGGATGGCCTGCCAGTCATCCTTGAACATGGGGTCTTCCATCTTGCGGCGGAGGGACTCCACGTCGCCCGGCTCGAAGTAGAGGTGAGGATGCCGCTTGTCATCCACCGTATTGCCTCCTTGGCGCATGTTGATTGAGGACTGTTGACATCCGAAGGCCGCGACGGTCAGAACCGCAAGGAACAAGCCAGACGGTATGCCGCTGATTCTCACCACTTCGCACCTGCCTCTCCGATGCCTCGGGCTCCAACCATGCGCCCTGACGACAAGCCGGATTCTACATGTTCTGTACGGGCGGGCAAACGCCTGGCGCCCGTGGGGGTGCATTTCAGCTTTCGGGAAACGCCTGTGGCGTGGGCCTCCGGCCCGCGCGTCCGGCGGGCGTCTCGCCCGCGCAATGAACTGCCAGGCGAGGGCAGGATGCCCTCGCGACGCGCGGGCCAGAGGCCCACGCCACTTTCCGGAAATCGAAATGCACTCCGCCCGTGGCCGGTGACGGCGCTTGCCCGGCGGAGCGGACATGTGTAACCTGCGGTCATGGTAAGGCTCGGCATTCTCGGCGCTGGCACGCACTCGAGTTACCACCACGGGCCGGCGCTGCGCCAGTTGCGCCAGGACAATCCTCACCGCGTGGAGCTGGCGGCCGTGTGCGATCTGGACGAGTCCAAGGCACGCGCGTACGCCAAACAGTTCGGGTTCCAAAGCGCCTACGCCAACTTGGACAAGATGCTCGGCCGCGAGAAGTTGGACGGCTTGGTGCTCGTCACCCCGCTTGCAGCCACATTTGAGATCGTCGCTAAGGCTCTGCCGTTGGGCCTGCCACTGATGATCGAGAAGCCGCCCGGCCGGACGCCCGCCGAGACGGCTGATTTGCTGTCGCTGGCCCGCAAGCACGCCTGTCCCAATATTGTCTCATTCAACCGCCGTTTCGACCCGGCCGTGGAACTCGCCCGCCGCTGGGTGGCCGAGAATGCCCAGGGACGCCCGGTGCTTCAGGCCATCGCCAGGATGCTCCGCGTCGAGCGGCGCGAGGCGGGCTTCGTCGCCGACACGGGCATTCACCTGGCGGATACCGTGCTGTCGTTTATGCCCGGTCCGACCCGGGTCGAGTCGCGGCTCTGGAAGCCCCAGATCAGCCAAGCCCGCGGAGGCCTCGTTTCGCCAGGCGGCGAGAGCTGCGATGGCCGGATTGAGTTCCAAGACGGACGTTCGGCCGTGATGATCTTCGCCCCCGATTGCGGCGTGAAGGAAGAAACTTACGAGCTTATCGGCAGCGAGTACTGCATCCAGATCGACACCGTGCGGCACGGCGTGAAGGTATTCGACCGCGGCCGTCTCACGCTTGAATGGATTGCCCCGGCCGACCTCCCGCCGCACGTCGGCGACGGCGCGCTGGGCGAGGCCCAGCGGTTCCTGGCCGCCATCGAGGGCGAGCAGCCTTACTGGCCGACGCTGGAGGACGGGCTTGTCTCGATGCGCGTGGCCCACGCCCTCCAGGCCGGCGGCGTCAGCAGGATCGCCGGCGTTGAAGTGCTACGTGAGGCCTAAGCGCAAGCTTGCGCCGTAGTTTCGGATTGGCTTTCTGACCCGGGCTGGACCGGCGTGCGTGTGCTGTGGGAGACGAACGATGACGGTAAACAGGCGGCAGTTCCTCAAGGGCGTCGGGGCGGCCGCGGCGCTGACGGCCGCGGGCGGGACGGTCGGTTGCGGGCCGGCCGCGCAGTCAGCGCCGGCGATCCCGCCGGCGTCGAAGCCGAACCGGCCGAACATCGTGCTCATCATCGGCGACGACCACACCTATACCGACGCCGGCTGTTACGGCAACAAGGACGTCAAGACGCCCAACATCGACCGCCTGGCCGCCCAGGGGATGCGCTTCACCAACGCCCACACCGCCTCCGCCATGTGTGTCCCGACGCGGTCGATGCTCTACACCGGCCTATATCCGGTCAAGACCGGCGCGTATCCCAATCACAGCCTCGCCTACGGCAACGTCAAGTGCATCGCGCAGTACCTCAAGGAGCTGGGATATCGCGTCGTCCTGGCGGGGAAGGTCCACGTTGGCCCCAAGGAGGTCTTCGCGTTCGACTACATCAAGGCCACCGAAAGCAAAGTCGAGGAGGTGCTGACCGGCAGGGGGCCGTTCTGCCTGATCTACGCGAGCATCCATCCGCATATCCCGTGGCGTCGCGGCCTGTACGAGCCCGACAAGCTCACCGTGCCCCCTTACATGGTTGACACGCCCGAGACCCGCCAGGCCCTGGCCGACTACTACTACGAGGTCACGCAACTGGACAAGGAAGTCGGCATGTGCCTGGACCTGCTGGACAAGCACAAGCTGGCGGATGACACGCTGACGATCTACACCAGCGAGCAGGGCGCCCAATTCCCGCACGGCAAGTGGACCTGCTACGACGTGGGGCTGCGCACGCAGTTCATCGCCCGCTGGCCCGGCCGCATCAAAGCGGGCACGACCAGCGACGCGATGATCTGCTATGCCGACTTCGTGCCCACGGCCGTCGAAGTAGCAGGCGGCAGGCCCATCCCCAACTTGGACGGCATAAGCCTGCTGCCGATCCTGACAGGCCGCAGCGACAAAGGCCATGACGCCGTCTTCGGCGTGCAGACCACACGCGGCATCATCCGCGGCTCGGAGTGCTACCCGATCCGGTCGATCCGCACGACCACGCACAAGTACATCTGGAACCTCAAGCCCGACGCGGCCTTCCAGAACGTGGTGACTGCCGAGCCGCCGGACTACTGGAAGAGCTGGCTCGAGGAGGCCAGGATCGACCCGAAGGCGAAGCAACTGGTGGACGGTTACCAGCATCGGCCGGAGGAGGAGCTATACGATCTTCGCGCCGACCCGTGGGAGATGAAGAACATCGCCTCCGATCCAGCCAACGCCATTCCGAAGGCCGCCCTCCGAAAGCAACTGGAAGCCTTTATGAAAGACCAGGGGGACAAGGGAATCCAGACGGAAATGGAAGCCAAGAGCCGCCAACCGCCTGACCGGCAGGAAAGGGACTGAACTCAGGTCCGCACTGTCTCCGGGTGCATCGGCCGGGGCGTGCCGCGGTCCTTCGAGGGCAGGGGCTGGGTGTTCTCGGTGATCCGCACCAGCAGTTTTCGCATCATCTCGGCCGCCAGCGGAAGGTACTGCGGGTCGTCGCTCAGGTCGTGCAACTCGTGTGGATCGTTGGCCATGTCGAACAGCCGCCACCGGTTCGGCGGGGCGAACGCTGGCTTGTGCGTGTGCTGCGGGCCGCCGAAGTTGCGCTTGTCGGTGGCCGGGTCGCCGAACATCAGCTTGTACCGGCCGTCAAAGAGCATCTTGTCGCAGATGTACTCGGCGTAGATTGTGTCGCGATGCGCGGCCGCGCCGTCCCGCAGCACGGGCACGAGCGACTTGCCCTGGTCCAGGCGATGCGCGGGCACGCCGCACCAGTCGCAGATCGTCCTGCCAAGGTCCAGCAGCTCCACGAGGGCCTTGCTGTCCTGCCCGGCCCGCACGCCCGGCCCCGCCACGATCATCGGGATGCGGATGCTGCCCTCGTAGAAAACGCCCTTGTCGAACCGGCCGAAGTCGCCGGCCATCTCGCCGTGGTCGCTCGTGTAGATGACTAGCGTGTTGTCCAGCAGGCCCTTGGCCTTCAGGGCCTCGACGATCTTGCCGACCCAGCGGTCCACGTGCGTGATCATCGCCCGATATCCGCGCCGGCCGTCGGCGAGCCAGGGCTGCGGCGCGGGGTTGCCCCACGGCTCCGGCTCAGGCACGTCGCGGTACAGCGCCAGGTCGTCCTTGTTCTCGTGGATGGGCGAGTGCGGCGCGAGGAACCCGACGTGCAGGAAGAACGGCTGCTTGCCCTCCCAGGCGTTGATCCATTCGACGGCGTGGCGCCCGTAAAAGGCCGTCTCCTGGATCTCGGTCGGGAAGGGCCACTCGACGGCCTTGAAGCTGTGCGTTGGGTTCTTCCGCGGCACGTTCGGGACTCCCCATTGGCACATGAAGTCGGCCACCTTGTCGAACATGCCGATATCCTGGAGCCACCGGCTGTAGCTGTCCTGGATGCCCACGGTGATAAGGGCGTTGCCGGCGGACTCCCTGATCTCGTCCCAGCCCAGCGAGTCCATGAACTCGCGGTGCCGGAAGGAGTTGAGGTCGGAATTGTACGCGTGGATTTCCATGTGCGTCTTGCCGATGGCGCACGTCCTGTATCCGCCGGCCCGCAACTGGCTGACGAACGACGGCATGTGCCAGGGCGGCTCGTGCAGGTTCGAGAATGCCCCGCAGTTCATCCCGTATCGCCCGGCCGCGAAGCATATCCGCGACGGGCTGCACAGCGGCGAATTGCAGTAGGCGTTGCGGAAGATGGTGCCTTGCCTGCCAAGGGCGTCCAGGCTCGGAGTGAAAGTCGTGCCGTTCGACTCGTATCCCATGAAGTCGAACCGATGCTGGTCGGACATTATCAGCACCACGTTGGGTCTGCCCACGGTGAGTCTCCTGTGGCTGCAAAGGGACCGTTCAGGCGACGATTCTACTCATACCGGGAGGAAATGGCCAAAGCGATGGCGCGTTCGGCTTCACTTTCCCGAGTGGTCGGTCTCGGCGGCGTCCTTGCCCGACATGGCCGGCAGAGTGATGGTGAAGGTCGTCCCCTCCTTGGGCTTCGAGACGACCTGGATGCGCCCGCGGTGCTCGCGAACGATCTTCTGCGTGACGGCCAGGCCCAGGCCGGTGCCGCTCTGGCCCTTGGTGGAGAAGAAGGGCGTGAAGATGCGGTCGAGCTTTTCCGGCTCGATGCCCGCGCCGTTGTCGGACACCCTGACGATGACGTTGCGGTTCATCGAGTCGTACTGGCTTGCGACGGTGATCGCGCCCGTCCCATCCGCGACGGCCTCCAGGGCGTTGGTCAGCAGGTTCATGAAGGCCTGCTGAAGGCCGGCCGAGTCGGCGGGGATGGGCGGCACGTCGTCCAGGTCGTTGATGACCGCGACGCTCCTCTCGTCGGCGCGCGGCGTGACAAGCTCAAGGCACTCCTTGAGGACGAAGTTGACGTTGACGTTCTCGATGAGCGGCTCGCGGCTCTTGGAGAACGCCAGCATGTTCAGGATGAGGTCGTTGATGCGGCCGAGGTTACGCTGGACGATCGGCCATGCGCCGGAGGCCTTGGCAAGGTCGGCGCCCTTGAGGCCCATTTCGACGACGTCCGCGCCCGCGCCGAGGGCCTGGAGTATGTTCTTGATATGGTGCGACAGGAACGCGACCGTTTCGCCGACGGCCGCCAGACGCTCCGACTGCACCGCCGACTCGTAGAGGCGGACGTTCTCGATGGCCAGGCCGGCCTGGTAGCCCACGGCCGTCAGGAGCCGGAGCTGCTCGGTCGAGTACGTGTGGTCGGCCACGCCGCAATCGACGTGGATGACGCCAAGTATCTTGTCCCGCCCCTTGATGGGCACGCAGATGGCCGAGCGGATGCCGAAGTTGTGGACGCTCTTGCCGGAGGCGAAACGCTTGTCCGTCATGGCGTTGGTGCTCAGGACGCCGACCTGGTTTGCCATAACCTCGTTGATGATCGTGCGGCTGATGGGGCTCTTCTGGCCGGGGGTCTCGTCGGCCTGGCGCGACGCCCGCACGACCAGCCTCGGCGTTCCGGTGGCAGGCTTGCCGCCCTTGGCGGGCGCGCCAGCCTGCTCGGCCAGCATGATGTAGGCCCGGTCGACCTTCATCACCTCGAAGATCTTGTTGAGCGTGCGCTGGAGGATCAGGTCGACGTTGAAGATCGAGCCGATCTCGGCGATGAGGTCGTAGAGGATGCGCAGGTTGCCGATGGCTTCCTTGCCGGCCTCGGGCGTGGGGATGACCACCGAGTCCTCATTGCTGGGGACTGTGGCGACGATGGCGGCGTCGACGAGCTGGCCCTCCTCGTCAACGTCGACCGCCGCCGCCGGGCTGGTCTTGCCGCCGCCGAAGACCATGAGCGTGCTTCCGCATCGGATCTGGTCGCCCCGCTGGAGCGGCAGGGGCTTCTTGAGGCGGACGCCGTTGAGAAACGTGCCGTTGGCGGAGCCCAGGTCCTCCAGGACCCAGTTGCCGTTGTCGCCGACCAGGCGGGCGTGGCTGCGGGAGACGGTGCGGTCGCCCAGCGACACGGGGCAGTTGAGCCGCCCGATGACGCTCTCTCCCTCGCGCAGCTCGTAGGTCCGGCCCTTGTCGGGGCCTTGAATGACAAGGATGGATGACATTGACGAACCTCAGAAAAGGGCGCCAGCCCGGCCGTCGCCGGCAAACAAAGATTGGCCGCCTCTGGGCGGGGCACAACAGCCCTTTTGTCGTCCTTGCCCGATTTCGGAGATGATGAAGTATGAAATGAAGTGCTGGCTCTGCAACCGGGCAAGTTCAACACAAATGCTATGGCGTTTCGCGGGCAATGTCAAGACTTTTCGCCCGCGGGACTTGCTTCATTTGTTCCTTACAGAGGACGCCTGGACGCCTCATATCTATCGGTCTTTGGACTTGTAGAATTCCTTAAGAAACGGGTTGCCGATGCGCTCGCCGCCGATGGACGTCTCCGGGCCGTGGCCCGCCAGCACCCGCGTCGAGTCGGGCAGCGACATCAGCTTCAGCCTTATGTTCTTCAGCAGCCTGCCGATGCTCCCGCCGGGGAAGTCCGTCCGGCCGACTGCCCCAGCAAGAAGGGCGTCGCCGGTAAAGACCACTCCGGCCTGCCGGCAGTGGTAACTCACGCTTCCTTCCGTATGTCCCGACGTGTCGAGCACTTTCCATTCGCTGCTGCCGCACACAAGGACTTGCGACGGCTCGATCAGTTCATCGGCAGCCGCCGTTGTTATTGGTACGCCGAACGCGGCCGACATGTTCGCGGCCGGGTCCGCTAGCATTGCGGCGTCGGCCGCCGGGCAGCATAGCTTGAGGGTTGGGAACGCGACCCGCAGCGCCTCCGCGCCGGCGATGTGGTCGCCGTGGCCGTGAGTCAGCAGGATACGGCTTGGCGGCGCCTCGCACGAGCGGAGCATCCGCATCAGGCCCTCGTCTTCCCACGCCGGGTCGATCACCCAGCACTCGCCGCCGCATCGCACAACATAGGTGTTGGTTTCCAGCGGGCCGAGGGTGAAGGCGTCTACCAGGACCTCACTGCTGCTGGTCGATGTACTCATGGATGATCTGATCCACGTCGCACGTGCCTGCCTCGCGGTCCAGCAGGCCCACGATCTTCCGCTCGCGGGTGGCGCTGTCGATGCTGTCGCTGGCGTGCGCGCCGTTGCGCATGAGGTCCTTGCCGAAGTCGCTGCGGACGGTCCCCGGCTCGGCCTTGGTCGGGTCGGTTGAACCGAGGACCTTGCGGACGCGGTTGATGGCGTCGGGCCCTTCATAGAGCATGGCCAGGCACTTGGTGCGGCTGGCGGTGGCCTTCTCGGCCGGGTCGGGAACGTCCTCCGGGCTGACGCCGGTCATGTACTCGACGATCCGGTTGAACTCCGTCACCGCGTTCCGCTCGGCCAGGCGGTCGGCCAGGTGCTCGGCGTCGGCCATCGTGAACTGGAACGAGAAGGCCGCGTGCAGCTTCTCGTAGATCTCCTGCGTGACGTTGCCCTTGAGCTTCTTGACGAAGATGGCCTTCAGCGGGCCGTAGAACTCCTCGGCCTGGGCGACGGTCATGTTGAAGAGCCTCGCCCCGACGATCCGCAGTCCGGTGAGGCTGAAGGTGTCGATGATGTTGCCCGGCCTCCGGCTGCGGCGCTCGAAGTTGTCGGGCTTGAGCATTACCAGCGACACCTGGACATTCGGCTGGTCGTAGCGGATCTGCCCGGTGAGCACGCCGCCGTCGCTGATGGAGTACTGGGCCAGCAGCTTGAGGTGCTCGTTGTTGACGGCCGGGTCGGGGCACGTGATGACGGCCGGCTCGAAGTAGCGGATGGCGCCGCTCTTGTCGCGGATGAAGTCGCCGTAGGTTCCGCGGACGGTGTCGCCGGTGATGGTCTCGGTGAAGCCGCCGATGACCTCGTCCTTGAGGTGCCGCACGGCGTTGGGGCCGCGGAAGAGCAGCAACATGCACCGCGGCAGCATGCCCCAGGGGTTGTCGCGGCGGAGCGACTCGTCGATGTAGCGGTGCCATGCCTCGGCGATGGCCGGGTCGGTAGTCTTGGGGCATACGACCTTCTGGTAGGCGTCCAGGAACGCATCCGAGAAGACGTACATCCGCGTGGCCACAAGCTCAAGCTGCGCGTGGGCCAGCAGCCTCCCGATGATGCCGCCGGTGCGGCTCTTGTAGATGCTGTAGGGCGTGATCAATGCGTATGCAAGTTGCTCAGTCACTCGTCGTCTCCTGGCAGGTCAAGTTACGTCTCTTGGATCGGTGATGTGTCCCGTCAGCGCGCTGGCCGCGGCCGTCAGGGGGCTGGCGAGGTAGATCCGCGCATCCTTGTGTCCCATGCGGCCGGGGAAGTTGCGGTTCGTGGTCGAGACCACGGTGATGGGCTTGTTGGCCCGTCCGATGGTGTCCTCCGGCCCGCCCAGGCACGCCGCGCAGCTCGCCGGGCCGATGTTACACCCGGCCTCCGCGAAAATCTGCCGCAAGGACTTCCCGCCCACCTTGCGGTTGTCCAGGTCCATGTCCACTTCCGTGGTGGCGGGGATGATGAACGTCTCGACCTTGACCTTCCTGCCCGCCAGCACTCTTGCGGCCGCGATGAAGTCGGTCGTCTTGCCGCCGGTGCATGAGCCGATGTAAGAGCGGTCGATCCTCACATCCTTGAGCGACCTGGCCGTGGCGCGGCGGTCCGGCGAGTGCGGCTGGGCGACGGTCGGCTCGATGGCGGCCGTGTCGAACTGGATCACCGAGGCGTAGGCGGCGTCCTTGTCCGAGTGGTAGGCCACGAACTTGCGGTCCGTCCGCTGGCAGACGTACTCGTATGTCTTGTCGTCGGGGGCGATGATGCCGTTCTTTCCGCCGGCCTCGATGGCCATGTTGCACATCGTCATCCGCTCATCCATATTCAGAGAGGCGACGGCCTCGCCGGCGAACTCCATCGCGCGGTAGTTGGCGCCGTCCACGCCGATCTCGCCGATGATGTGCAGGATGAGGTCCTTGCCCATCAGGTAGTCGGGCATCGGGCCGTTGAAGACGAACTTCATGCTCGCCGGCACGCGGAGCCAGAGCTTGCCCGTGGCCATGGCGAACGCGCCGTCCGTGCTGCCGATGCCTGTGGCGAACTCGCCGAACGCGCCGTGGGTGCATGTGTGGCTGTCGGTCCCCAGCAGCAGCTCGCCCGGCCGGGTGTGGCCCTTCTGCGGCAGCGTCACGTGGCAGACGCCGCTGTACTCGGTGCGCGCCGGGTCGCAGTAGACGGGCGGCATCCCCTTAAGGCCCGCGGGGAGGAAGTCCGTGTCGTAGTAGTGCCTGATGCCCTTGCGCTTGACGAACTGGCGCATGATGTCGATGTTGCGGTGGGACCTCTCATCCGCGGTGAAGACGTAATGGTCGGGGATCATCACCACCTTGTCCGGGTCCCAGACCTTCGCGTCGGGGCCGAACTGCTCCTCGAACACGCCGATCATCTGCGGCGCGATGATGTCGTTGGACATCAGCACGTCCACGGAGCACCAGATGTTCTCGTCCGGCCGGACCTCGGCCTTGCCCGCGTGTGCGGCCAGTATCTTCTCAGTTATCGTCATGCCCATAGCTCACTCCCGGCAACTGCCGCCGTGCGTGCGCGGCCGCAGTCAAAACCACCAACTTACGCCTTGAGCGCGGCGAAATCAATGGCTGGCCCAGACGAAGCTGGATGGATACGATCTTCGGTAGGGAGACATACCATGGCGAGCGATGCGCCGAAACTGAGAGAGTGCAAGACATCATGCCCGGTCTTGGTGGGTGCTCTGTGGGCCTTCTTTGGCTTCGCCATGTTGTCCTTGAGCATGCTGATTCTGATATGGGTCCGCGTCGTGCCTTGGTTCAAGCAGATATTCATTGAGATGCAGGTGAAACTGCCCTGGGTGACTGAGATGGTTGTTAGCATCCCGCCCGCAGCCGCCATTATCGGCGGCTTCCTGATCGTCGTGCTCATGGTTGGCAAGGAGTTCCTACTGTCCCGATGGGCAAACCTGTGGATCAATATCGCTGTGGTCCTTCTTTCGCTTATGGCAGGGGCGATCCTTGCGATCGCCATCTATGCCCCGATGATCGCGCTCTTGCAGTCTGTACAGGGAGGCGCCGCCGGCGGCGAATAGCGGGCTAGAGGGTGAATGTCACGCGCAGGCCGTCGTAGGCCAGTTCCACGCCCGGCGGCAGCTCCGCGGATGTCCTGGCGTGCGAGACCTGGTGGGTGATGTGGGTCAATATGGCGCGGCGGGGGCGGATTTCGGCGATGGCCGCCAGGGCGCCGGGGATGTTTAAGTGTGTCGGGTGGGGCGTGTAGCGCAGGCCGTCGATCACAAGCACGTCCAGGCCCTCCAGCAACGGCCGGCTGGCGGAGGGGATTTCGGAGCAATCGGTGCAGTAGGCCAGCGTTCCGACGCGGTAACCCAGGACGGGGCTGGGGCCGTGGAGCAGCGGGATCGGCTGGACCGTCACGCCGCAGACTTCGCGCCGGCTGTCGAGGATGTTGAACGCCGCCGTGGGCCAGCCGTCGCCGCGGTAGGGGCGGTCGGTGTACGCGAAGTTGCGCCTGACGATCTGGATCGTCCGCTCGTCGCCGAAGCACTGGATGGGGCCGCCGATGATCTCGTTGTAGCGGCGGATGTCGTCCATGCCCATGATGTGGTCCGCGTGCGCATGCGTGAAGAGGATAGCGTCCACGCGGGCCAGGCGGTTGGCGATGGCCGCCAAACGGAACTCCGGGGCGACGTCGATGAGGATGACGCGGCCGTCGGTCGGCGGGCCGGGCGGCAACAGGATGGCGGTGCCGGAGCGGAAGCGGCGGTCGCGCTGGTCGCTGCTGCGGCAGACCTCGCAGTCGCAGCCGATCATGGGGACGCCGTGCGAGGTGCCCGAGCCGAGGAAGAGCAGTTGGGCCTCCGCCATGCGCGGTCAGTCCTCCATCTCGAACAGCCGGCGGACGGCCGTCAGGTGGGCGCGGGCCGTTTCGGCGCCTGCGCCTTGGCGGAGGTTGCGGGCCAGCGGGTGGAGGATGCGCCGGACGGTGCGGTGCAACGCACGCCGGACGACGGCGATGTCCGCGTCGGCGTCGCTGTGGGCGGCAAGCTTGTGGCGGGCCTCGGACAGCTCCTCGCCGGCCACCTCCTCCATGCGACGGTAGAGGGCCTCGATTGTCGGGGCGACCTGCCGCATATTCAGGTTGGCAATGAAGTCGGCGGCGTGGCGCTCGATGATCTTCTCAGCGGCGGCCGTTGCGCCGCGGAGAAGGCGAGCCGCGGACCTGGCCTGGCCCTTGAGACGGTCGATGTTGATAAGCGTGACGTTCTTGACGCGCCCGGCCGCGGGCTCAACATCCCGCGGCACGGCGATGTCAACTATGTGCATCGGGCGGTGGCGGCGGCGCTTCTGAGCGGCCTCGACCATCTCGGCCGTGATGATCGGCCGGGCCGAGGCCGTGGATGTGAGGACCACATCCGCCTGCCAAAGACTGCCCGCCAGGCGCGGGAATGGGATAACCGCGATCTCCGCACGCCAGGGCGGCTTTGTGTCGGCGACCGCCCGGCGCAACTGGGCGGCAAGCCGTCGCGCGCCGGCGATGGTGCGGTTGCAGACGAGCACACGCGTTGGCCGCAATTTCGCAACCCCGAGCAGCATCAGCCGCGACATCTGCCCCGCGCCGATGGCCAGGACGCACTTGCCCCGGAGCGTCTTGTGCCGCCTGGCCACGTGTCTGACGGCCATCGACGCCACGGACGGCTCGCCGCGTGCCACCGGCGTCTGGCTCCGCACGTGCTTGGCCACGTGCAGCGCCTCCTGGAACAGGTCGTTCAGCGCGGCCGCGACGGTCCCGGCGGCCGTCGCCTGCGCGTAGGCCTCCTTGACCTGGGCGACGATCTGGTGCTCGCCCACCACCATGCTGTCCAGGCCCGAGGCCACCTTGAACAGGTGAGCGGCGGCCTCGCGGTCGGTCAGCGCGTAGAGGCGGTCGGAGATGTCGGGCTGCTGGAGTCGATGGAACCCGCCCAGCCAGCGGCACAGGTCGTCCTGGCGCGGCTGGTCGTGGTCGCCGGCGGTGTAGATCTCAATGCGGTTGCATGTGGAGACGATGGCGAACTCGGCCGCCGGCCAGCGGGCGTGCAGGTCGGCCAGGGCCCGCGGGATCGACGCGGCGTCGAACGACACCTTCTCGCGCATGGCCAGGTCGGCCAGCCTGTAACTTGTGCCTAGACAGAGGATTCTCATCGCCCATTCAGCATACGCCGCGGCGCGGGGAAATCAAAGGGAGCAAGCCCGTGTGCGAACGCCCAAGCCGGCGGCCCTGACGCGAAGGCCTTCGATGCCGGTCTTGAGGAACTCGCGGTAGCTGTCCTCCGAGGCCAGGGCCTTCATGGCGGCCATCCGCTCTTGCGCATCAGGCAGCGAGGTTGCAGCCGCTTCGCGCAGCTCGGCTAGGGCGGCGGCAAACTCGCCGATCCGCTCCGGCAGCGCCTCGGCGATGCGCCGGCGGAGCCACGCAGCCAGGGCGGGCGCTGCCCCGCCCGTGCCGACGGCCAGCATGACATCCCCGTCACTGGCCGTCGAGGGCATGAGGAAATCGCAATCGTTCGGCTGGTCCACCGCGTTGACCAGCGCGCCCGCGGCCCGCGCATCGGCAGCGATGCGGGCGTTGACCTGGCGGTCGTCGGTGCAGGCGAAGACGAGGACCGCGCCGGCGACGTGCTCCTTGCGGTAATTCTGGCGGATCACATCTAGTCCGTTTGGCTGGTCTGATTGCGGATTGCGGATTGCGGATTGCGGATTTCCGCCAACGCCCGCCACCAGTCGAACCTTGGCCCCCGCCTCCAGGAGCGAGCGGACCTTCCGCAGCCCGACATCGCCCGCGCCAACGACGACCGCGAGCCGGCCGTGAACGTTCAGCATGATCGGAAACGATCTCATGGCGCTCATCTTACAGGTGTACGCCTCTCCCGGCCAGTTCTCCGACAACTGCGTTCAGGTGAACCGGTGAATCGGCTAATCGGACGGGAAACCGCGAGCCTGTTCCCGATTAACCGATTCACCGATTAACGGATTCACCGGTATGCCTGCCGCCTCGCGGATTGCTTCGAGAAGCGCTCGTCCCTTGTCGAGTGTCTCGACGTACTCGGCCTGTTCGTCGGAATCGGCCACGATGCCGCCGCCGACCTGGACGTGTGCCCGGCCGGCCTGGCCGCCCTCGCGGATGATCGTGCGGATAGCGATGTTCCACTCGCACGTCCCATCCACCCCGACGAAGCCAATGCAGCCCGTATAGACGCCGCGGGCCACAGGCTCCAGTTCGTCGATTATTTCCATCGCGCGGATCTTCGGCGCGCCGGTGATCGAGCCGCCGGGGAGCGTCGCCCGGAGCAGTTCGGCCGGACCGACATCCCGCCGAAGCCGGCCCTCGACCGTGCCCACGAGATGAAACACTGTCGGGTGCGCCTCCAGCGCGCGGTGCTCGACCACTCGGACCGACCCGAACCGGCAGACCCGCCCCAGGTCGTTGCGGAGCAGGTCCACTATCATGGCAAGCTCGGCGTTGTCCTTGGGGCTTCGCCACAGGTCGTCGCGGGCGGCGGCGTCCGCCGTTGGATCGCCCGTGCGGCGGCGCGTGCCCTTGATCGGCCGCGTGATGACGTGCCCGTCCCGCACGCGCAGGAAGAGTTCTGGGCTGGAGGAGAGGATTGCGAATTGCGGATTGCGGATCGTGGATCGTCCAACTGGGGACTGTCCCGCCGTTTGGGACTGTCCCCAGTTGTTCCGGCAGTCGAAAGCCAGATACGCGGCGTACCAGGCCGGATTACGCCGGCGGAGGACTCGGTAGATGTCCAGCGGCGGCGGGGCGTCGGCAATAGTGAAGCGCTGTGAAAGGTTCACCTGGAATATATCGCCGGCCGCGATGTACTTGATCGCCCGGCGGACCGCCCGGCGGTACTCATCGGGCGTGAAGTTGCTCACAGGGCTTTGAAGCCCCATGCGTGAGCATGGGGGCGAGCCCTGTGCGTCGGCACGTGGTGCCCCGCCTGACGGCGGGGGCTTCATCACTGCCAGTTGCCGCAATGCATCAGCCGCCATGCCCGCCCCCGGCGGCGGATCGTCGAAGTGCAGCTCCGCCAGGCTCCAGCATCCCTCAATCGCGTCGTACACGAGCGCTGCATCATAGAACGCCAGGCGAAGGTCGGGCAGTGCCGTGTCCCTGGCCGCACGGCCGGGCAGGCGTTCGACATGCCGCCCGACCTCATAGCCGATGTAGCCATACCACCCCGGCCCGTAGGGCATCGGCGATGAGCCCTTCAGACGGATGCAGGCGAACGCCCGCGCCAGCGCGGACCAGATCGCGTTGTCATCGTGTGCGGCCAGTACGTTCCCCGCCATGTCGGCCAGCACGCCCTCCCGCAGCGTGATTACCTCCAACGGCCGGCAGGTCAGGACGCTGTATCGCCCGAACCGCTCGTGCCGCGCGGCCGAGTCGAGCATGACGGGGTCTTCGAGCCCCGCCAGCGCGTCGAGCATTGCGCCAGGCGGCGAGGGAGTGTCCAGCCTGCCGGCGCTGATCGAGCCTGTATGTGGGCGGTCCAGCAGCGTCATGGCAGCCAGCGCCAGCTATTCTTCGTTGTCCTGCGAGGCGTAGTCCCTGAGGCCCTCGGAGGTGAAATCCATCGCCGCCTTGGCGGCGGCCCTCTCGGCCGGCTCGGCGCTCTTGGATGCGCCGCGGAGCAGCGTGTCGATGTACATCCTGTCGCCCCGGTCCTGCACGTTGAACTTGGACGTGGCCAGCTTCAGGATCGCCTGCACGCGCCAGGCGCGGTCCTTGTCGTTCTCGGCGATGTTGAACACGTCGCCGATGTTGGGCCTGATCGTCCAGAGGATCTTCGTCTTCGAGTTGATCTGCTCTCCCAGGTACTCCAGGGCCCCGCCGTATTTCTGAAGGGCCGGCAGCTTCTTGGCGTAGATGTCCTTTCCCTGCGCGTGGTAGACCTTCTCCAGCCCCTCGGCCGCGGATTCCTGGATGTTCACGCCCTTAAGCGTCATCCACGGGCGAACCCTCTCGTTGGTCAGGTGCCACCCCAGGACCATCTCATGGAACAGCACCTTCTCGGCCTCGGCGAAATCCTTGCGGGCCTTGCAGTCGGCCGCCAGGGCCTCGAGGGCGTCGGCCACCCTCTGGAAGCTCTTGGTCGGCAGGCCGCGCATCATGCCGACCTGCGCCTCCTTTGGCGTGTAGACGAGGATGTACTCCATCTTCGCCTTCGCCGCGCCGGGGCGGACCGCATCGTCGATCTGCTTGAAAGCGGCCAGTTCCGCATCCGTCAGCCGCTTGCTCTCGCTCCACATGCCCCGGAGCTTCTCGTACTGGTTGTCGGCAAGGGCGTCGATGGCCTTGGCATTGGCGTTGGCGATGTCGATGGCCTTCTTGTAGTCATCCGCCGCGTTGCCGGATCCGGACGGCTCCGCGCCAATGACGAGGTCGACCGACGCGCCCATGTCCTTGACGTCCTTGAAGTCAAGGACGCCCGGCGCCTTCGTGTCCATCGTCGCGTCGGAATGGCCGGGGAACCACACCAGCCACACTATGATCAAGCCGAGCACGACGACGATCGCCCCGGCGATGATCCATCCTGCCTTGTTTCCCACGTCTATCTCCTCATGCTAATCTTGGGACGGTCCGGCCGTCGCGGCGCCCGCCGGCGATCCGCCCCTGGCGGATTTCTCCGATGGCACAATGAACATCGTACCAAGGTTCCTGGGATCGTAGAAGTACCTCGGCGCGCCGGACCAGCTTGAGGCCTCGCCAACCTGCGTGCAGAACCGCGTGAAGTTGACGCCCCAGAACGTCGCCGACCCGTCGGCCCCGAAGGCCGACAGCGGGATCGCCAGCTCCACCACCCACATCTTGTCGGAGGGCTTTACCGCCACCGACGCCGCCACCGGCCACAGCGCGACCTTTCCCAGCGGCGGATCGCTGCGTATGCCGCGCTCGGTCAGTATGACCCCGCTGGCCTTGAGGACAATATGGTACAGGTCCTCCGGCCCCTTGGCCTTGCCGCCGGGGTCGAGAATCACCTCCACGAGGTCCTCGCCGCAGGCCATCAACTGCTCGTAGTGAATGACGTTTGTGGGGCGCGAGACCAGGGCGGCCGCGTTGGGATCCTCGCAGCGGAAAGCCAGGTACAGGTTCTTGTCGTCGTACATCACGAACACCAGCGTCCGCCGCGAGGCCAGGCTGTCGCCCTTCTGACCGCGCAGACCTATTGCCTTGAAATCGCCGGCCGAGTTGTTCGCGCGGATGGGCCAGTCCTCCAGCGCCCCGTCTATGACAGGCGGCCTGGAGGCGCGCCCGGCGACGAGGAACGGCATCGCCGAGGCGACCTCCCGCCGCTGCGTCATGTCAGTGGTGATGGCGAACCGCATGGGCATCTTGCCGTTGGCGCCAGTCGAGACATAGGCGCCCTCGGCCTTCAGCGCCACCGTCTTTCGCGAGCCGGCCGGGAAGGGCGAAATCTTCGCCTCACCCGCAGTCGCCTTCCATCCCTCGGGCAAACCCTCGAGCTGGATCAGCGCGTCTGCGTCGCGGCTGTACTGGTTGAACAGGTCCACCAGCACCGTCGCCTCCAGGCGGTCCTTGCCCGCCGTGGCCGGCCGGACGAACGTCCGCACCTGCTCGATGCTGATCTCGTGCGTCTTCTCGTCGAACTCCTTCCACTTGAGGCGCTGGGCCAGCAGCTTGGAGTTGTCCGGCTCCTCCGGATGCACGGCCGCCTGCACTTCTTCCGCCAGCAGGCGCCTGGCCGTCTCCCAGATCGCCGGATCCTTGACCCAGCCGTCCAGGCGCGGGTCCAGGTAGTTGTCGCCGGCGGCGTCGAGCCCCGCGTAGCGGACAAGCGAATTGGTGATGCTCCGGGCGATCGCCTCCTGCTGGCGCTGGCGGAGCACCCAGAGATACGCTATGTCCTGGAGGCCTCGGCGGAGCCGCTTGAGGCGAATGGACGGCAGCACGCCCTCGATTCCGACGGCCGTACCGGGGTAGAACAGCCGCGTCTCCGCCCCGGCCGGCGACTGGTATAGATCGCCCTCCCAGTTGAGCACATCGGTCAGGAACAGGCCCGTACACCCGTACTTGGCCGCGAACCAGGGGATCGCGCGGATGTCCGCCGGGGACGCCGTGACCGACAGGCCGGGTAGATACGGCGGCTGGGAGGGGCACAGCCACACGCCGCGCAAGGGGCTGTCGATCCGGGCCATCCCGGCGGCCATCGACGGGTCCAGCCACTGTGCGGGCGGGGCGAGGATGTCGACGGACTTCGCGAAGTCGGCCGGCGGCTTCCACAGCGTCAGCGGCGGCGGCTTGACGGGCAGTTGCGAGAGGATCGGCGTCTCGCTGTCCACCGCGCGCGCGATGCCGGCCAGAGCGGCATGGCGGCCGAACGCCTCCGCGCTCACCTGGCCTCTGTATGGCCACAGGAACATCTGGTCGGTCGAGTTGATCGCCCGCCAGTGGCGGCGGCACTCGGCCATGACCTCCGCCGCCAGCGATGCGTACGTCTCGCTGCCGACGCCGCCGTAGACCTCCGGCGAGGGCCAGTCCTCGCTGAAGGGCGCCGGCCAGGCGCGGCAGCCGATGCGGTCATCGAACGCCGATCCGCTCAGGTATGGCGTGACGACGTTGTCGTAGTCGTCCCAATCGAGGTTGGCCCTGCCCGACATGTCGCGCCGCAGGGCCGGGCGGATGGTCCGCTCGAACAGGTCCAGGCGGTGCTCGTGGCCCATCACCATCATCTGCCGCAGGACGGTCAGGCCCTGGCGGACGAGCGGCTCCGTGCGGTCGAGGCGCACCGGCTCGAATGGCTTGCCCTCGCGCGTGATGAATGTGCGAAAGAGCGTCTTGTGGTCGAATCCGCCGATGGCCGCGATGGGCCTGGCATCGGGCAGCATGAACCCATAGACCTCCAGGGCGATCGGCAGCGTCCACGTCGCGTGCGTGTCGGAGGTGAAGGTGAGCGTGCTGGCGTACTCGCCGGCGGCGGCCGTGCGCGGGACTGCCACGTCCACCCACAGGGCAAGGCGCTCCCCCGGCTTCAGAGTGAACGGCTGGCCGGGGTCCCCAAACGCGGTATACCGCGTT
>JBHGBE010000019.1:0-68819 GCA_041946855.1 Phycisphaerae bacterium
TCAGAATATATTATGACGTTGTTTGCAATCTGTAGTTGCAGACGGGTGAAGTGTTACGGGGCGAGAATCCCCGCGCCGGCGAGTTCCGCGACTACGCCCTGAAGAAGCTCTACGAGCGCAAGGTCGTGCCGGTGCTCAAGACGTTTGGCGCGGGCGGCGGCTGCACGGAGTGCGGCTGGTACGCCCGCCACTGCCTGTTCCCCCTGGCGCAGGCGATGGAGCTTGCACGGCGGATGGAGGGCTACGACGGCTTCGCCAAGGCGCCGGCCTTCTTCTACCAGCGCCTGGCCTACGAGCTGTACCAGCCGTACCCCGGCCTGGATTCCAGCGGGCGTGAGCGCTTCGCCATGGAGGGCGACGGCAGGGCCGCCTACTCACAGGCGATGGAGTATCCGCGCCTGCTCCGCATGATGCTGGCGCAGTACTTCCGCGGCTCGGAAATGGCCGGATACGAGGCCGTGTACCGTAAGCCGACCACGGACCCATCTTTCCGGGTGTATGACTTGCTCTACGAGGAACAGCCCGACGCCCCGCGCGACATGAAGGCCGTGCCGCTGGCGCACCTGGCTGCGGGGATCGGCAAGGTCTACGCGCGGAGCGACTGGGGCGACGACGCGACCTGGTTGCGGTTCGAGTGCGGCGACTTCTTCGCGCAGCACCAGCACTTCGAGGCCGGCAACTTCGAGATCTTCCGCCGCGAGCCGTTGGCGACTGAGAGCGGCGTGATGACCGGCTGGGCCTCGCCACACGCGCTTAACTGGTACATCCGCACGGTCGCCCACAACGGAATCCTCGTGTACCAGGAAGGGCAGGATTGGCCCTTCCTTCTCCGCGACCCGGAGGGGAAGGCCCCGGTGGCCAACGACGGCGGGCAGGCCAACACAACCCGCGTCGCAGATTCGGTACAGGAATGGAACCGGCGGCGCGAGTCTTTCCATCGCGGGACGATCGTTGCCTTTGACAACCGGCCGGAGTTCCTGTACGTCGCGGGCGATTACACCGCCGCCTACGCCGCCACGAAGGTCTCCCTGTGTACGCGGCAGATCGTGTTCATCCGGCCGGGCACGTTCGTGATTCTGGACCGCGTCACCAGCGCGAAGCCCGAGTACGCCAAAGCCTGGCTTCTGCACTGCCACGACGAGCCGCGGATCGATGGCCGGAGCATCCGCATCGCCAACGGCCGGGGACGCCTGTTTGTGCAGACCCTCCTGCCCGAGAGGGCGGACATCAGCAAGATCGAAGGCTACACGTACGGCGGGCAGACGTTCAGCCCACGCGGAGGGCCTGCAACCCGGCCGGCAGCCACGAGCCGCCCGACCTCGTCGTCCAGGCCCAGGCGCACCCAGGAACCAGACATTGAGAACCTGTGGCGGATAGAGGTGCGGCCATCCGACGCGGAGGTCCAGACCGTCTTCCTTCACGTGTTGAGCACCGATGATGAGCCCCAGCCGGCCGAACTGGTCCGCAGAGGCAGACTCCTCGGCGCCCGCGGCAAAGGCTGGGAGGTCCTGTTTGACGAAGGATACGGCGGCACTCTGACGGCCGGCGGCAAGGACTTCAGCCTCAAGCAGAAGATTACTGAATAGTGCCTTATCTGCCTTTCTGGGCCTGCTCCAACACGTAGTAGGTCGCCCAGAAGTTCTCGAAGTTCATGTCGACGCCGATGGCCCAGTCAAATTTGCGAGTCGCCGGCTGCGCGCCCGGCCCGTCGGTCTTGCCTTCGGCGATTTCCAGGCACCGAGCGTATGTCTTCCTGATGTAATCCAGGTACTTCGGGTCCCCTGTCACCAGGTAGCAGTAGGACAGGGAGGTCGCGATGTACATGTTGTCCATCCCCCAGTAGTTCCTCTTTGCGTCATCCATGTTCGTCTGGTCCACGGCCGCTGACTTCAGGGGCGGACGCCAGAAGAACTCGTTCCTCTTGTCGTCCCAGTAGTTGTTGATGTACGCGTCGGCGATCCTGGCGGCGAACTTCTTCACGTCCGCATCGCCGGTCAGGCGGTGGTACTCGTACATAGACCGGCAGAACCGGGCGGTGTTGCGGCAGACGAACTGAACGTTGGCGATCCATCCGCGCCAGAAGATGTAGTCGTCATCCGGGAACTTGTCGAAGTTCGCTCCCTTCATGATGTTGCTCATGCAGAGCTTCATCGCGTCCAGGTATCGCCCGTCACCGGTGCCTTCGTAGAAGTAGGCCATGTACTCCATCCACGGGCCGAAGATGTGGAAGCGATGCTTGTTGAGGTCCCCGCCCTTGGTGAAGAAGTTGTGGCTAGGGTTTCCGTACCACTTCGGGTTGGTGAGGATCTCGTGGTAGAAGTTGGCGTAGCGCTTGGCGCCTTCCAGGCTCTCGGTGTCGCCGGTCAGGAAGTAGTGGTACAGTACGCCCTCGAACTGCGCCGACTTGTTGCTGCGGAAGCACGGCGCGGATCGGCATACCGCCATGCTGGCCAGCGCATTCATCCCCATCCGGCGCTCGTTCCTGGCGACCTGTGCCTTGTATGTCTCGCACAGGGCCTTCATCTCCGGATCGCCGCGGACATCCAGCATCGCCGGGTAGAATACCAGCGTGTTGCTGCACTCGGGGAACTGGACGATGGGCGTTGCCTTCTCCTCAAGCGTCCGCCACTTCATGTTCCAGTCGCGCGTCCACCGGCCGTTCTCGTCGACGCTCTCCAGCACCTTCCTGTCGCCGGTCAGGGCGAACAGCTCGCTCTGGACCGACATCGGGTTGGAGATGTCGCCGCCGAAGTTTCCCATCCGGCCGAACATCTTGGCGATAGGCGAGGCGCGGAAGGCCATGCCGTAGGCGCTATCCCCGTACTTGGGCCTGCCGGGCCGGTCCAGAAGGCCGTAGAGCTTCTTGAACTCCGGGAATGCCTGCATGGAGTCCGGCATCAGGTTGAACACGCGGCTCTTACGGAACTGGATCGCTGGGACGGCCGCGTAGGACGGCAGCGTCGCGCGGCAGGCCTTCTCGCCGTTGGCGACGTCGGCCTTGCCTGGATGGAAGTTGAAGACCATGTCGTGGGTCCGGTGGAAGCCGGAGCCAATCTCCAGGACGGCGTAAGGCAGCGAGTCGTGCCAGAGGTCCACGTTGACAGTGCCCTGGCCGTTGATCTCGTAGGCCTTGGGGAACGTCTCGGCCGCATTTCGCACGGCCACGCTCACGCCGGTATTTCCGCCGGAGACATCCAGCCACCGCAGGGCCCCGGCCTGCGGGGCGCCATCCTCCGCGAAGCGGACATTGGGGCTGTTCTTCTCGAAGTCGCCGCTGGCGATGATCAGCTTCCTGGCGTCCTTCGACAGGGCTCCCTTGTCCAGGACCTTGCCGTCCCCGCCGGCGGCGTAATCGAGCGCATTGCCGGCGAGGTTCAGCTCGACGCCATCGCTCTTGACCGGCACCAGCAGGCCCCACTCCTTCTTGACCATCGCGGATGTGGGGACGCCCAAGGTGAAAGGCTGTCCCAGCCTGCACAGCACGTGCTGGACCTGCACGGCCGGCGAGCCAGCCCAGACCTTGATCCGGTACGTCACCTGGAAGCATTCCTCGGGCGCGGGATCCTTCTTATCGGCCGGGGCGATCAGGCCCTTGACGCAAAGCGTCGCATAAAGGCCGCCGGCCGTCTCGACGCTGATCTCCGGCGGCTTGCCGGTCGGGACGTATCGCTTGTCCTCAAGGGTGGTCAGCGTGGTGATGGCCCCGCGTGGCTCGAGAAGCTCCTCGCTGGCGTCGAACCTGCCGTCCTTGTTCCGGTCAAGCCAGACCTGCTTGAAGAGCTTGAACTCCCTGGCGGGGATGGTGATCTTCACTGTCCCGTTTTCGATGGTCGTCCCTGCGTCGTCCTGCTTGACCGTGACCTTCGCCGGTACGTCGGTTCGCTTGACCCCCCGGCCGTACTCGATCGAGAACGGCTTCTTGTCGGCCAGCACGGTCAGCCAGAGCACTCGCAGCGAATTGTCCTGCGGCCAACTGTTGAGTGCCCGGACCTGCATGGGCAGTTCCTTGCCAGACTGGTCTATCGCCCTTACCGCGCCGGCGTCGGCAAGCTCCTTCTGGGCCAGTGGCAGGCAAAGCTCTGCCACGCCGTTGTCCGTCTCCTGCCACGTGGTGACGCGCAAGGTAGTCTTGCCGTTGGCGACGCTGTAGCCGTCGCTTGCCGCCGGCTGGGCCGGTGCTTGGGCAGCAGCCAGAAGCGACACGAGGGCCAGGACCAGCGCGGCGGCGGATATGCTTTTCACGGCCGTCTCCTTGTTGTATCCGGGACCGGGGCTCACGGCCCTGTGGCACGGATCATCTTCATCTACGATGAATAGAGGTTCATCACCCAATGTACTTTCCTCTTGTGCCGATGTCAACGCCACGGTAGTTTCAAGAAAGCCCCTTTGTGGCGATGCAGGGAGATTCGGCATGAGGACCGGGACGACCATGACGAAGCACGTGCTGACTGCTGTCCTTGTCTTGTGCGGCATCGCCGTTGGCGACACGCAGACTGCCACAGGCCCTAACTATGGCTGGGAGCCCGTCGGCCTCAGCGGCGGTGGGGCGACGTACAGGCCCTCCATCTCCCCGCATGATCCCAATCTGATCCTGCTCTCCTGCGACATGCGGAACACGTTCAGGACCGACAACGGCGGGAAGTCCTGGGAAATGCTGGACATGAATATGATCTCGACATGCACGGAATCCCAGGCGTGCTTCCACCCAAAGGACCCCGGCCTTGTGTACTGGGGCAGCGGCCTGGGGCTGATGCAGTCCAACGACAAGGGCAGGACGTGGCAGAAGGTCCCTGGCACGCCCGCCTGGGGCACCGTCAACAGGATGTACATCAGCAAGGCCAACCCGAGCCTGTATCTGGCGGGATGCGCCCGCGGCGTGTGGATCAGCAGAGATGCGGGCAAGTCATGGGAGGCCTGCGCCGGCATCACCGGACAGATCCTCGCCTTCCTGGAAGTCAAGGGCGCGCTGTTCGCCGCTACAGTCGACGGGGTCTTCCGGTCCGACGACGACGGAAAGACCTGGTCGCTGAAGGACAAGGGCCTGGCGAAGGCCAAGACGAAGGACTTCTCCGGCGGCGAGAAGGAAGGCAAGGCGGTCATCTACTGCCTCCAGGAGAAGCCCAATCTGAGGGTCATGCGGTCAGTCGACAAGGGCGAGACCTGGGAGCCTGCGATGGGCGGCCTGGGCGACCTGGAGTACCACCGCATCCTCTGCGCCGAGAGTGAGCCAGACGTCGCGTACCTGAACAACATGGGCCAGGGCTCGACGCGGTACGACATATACAAGACCACCGACGCCGGCAAGACCTGGAAGAACTGCTACAGACTCGGCGGTACTGGCAACGTCGAGTATGGCTGGATGGACTACGCGCCGGGCTTCGGCAAGGAGTGGACCGGCCGTTTCAAGAGAGGGTTCCGCATCAGCCTGACCGATTCGAACGTCGTTGTCGGCTGCAACTCGGCCGAGGTGTACATCACCCGCGATGGCGGCAAGACGTGGAGCCAGCTCTACTGCATCCCGGTGGGCAAGCCATCGAAGGACGCCAAGTGGATGCCCAACGGGTTCATGGTCACGTCGAACTGGCTCTACTCCATCGACCCGACCGACAAGAACCGGCATTACATTTCCTACACGGACATCGGCTTCGCCTACAGCGAGGACGGCGGCAAGAGCTGGACGCAGAGCATCAGGGGCAGCCCGTGGCGCAACACCGTCTACTATATCGCGTTCGATCCGGGACGGCCGGGCACGATCTACGGCGCGGCGTCGGATGTGCATGATCTGCCATTCGCCATGAGGCCCAAGGTGGAAGGGGACGGCGGCATCATCAAGAGCGAGGACTACGGCAAGACGTGGGCCCGTCTGGGCACGGGGCTTCCCAGCAACCCCATGACGTCGATCGTCAAGGACCCCAAGTCCCTGTTCGTCGCGGCCATGGGCGACGGGGTCTACAGGTCGGACGACGATGGCAAGACCTGGGCCAGGAAGTCGAGCGGCCTTGGCAAGTCCGGCAACATGAACGTCTACTACCTCAAGTTCGACAAAAAGGGGAACATCTACTGTAGCATCACCAGGAAGAAGGATGCGGACGGCATTTCGGAGACCCAGCCCGGCGGCCTATTCAAGTCGGAGGACAGGGGCGAGACGTGGGTCTGCCTGAAGGAGACCGGCAATGCCATGGACTTCGATTTCGACCCGACAAACGACCAGGTGATCTACCTGGCCGCGTATGACACGACGATCTCAAAGGGCAAGGTGGCCCACAATGGCGGCATCTACAAGACCGCCGATGGCGGCAAGTCGTGGGAGAAGCTCGCCGTCACCGACAGGAAGTTTGCCGACTACATCGTCTTCGGATGCGTCGACGTGGCTGTTCACCCGACCAGGCCCGAGTTGGTTTTCGCGAGCTGGAAGAGCAACGAACCCGCCGGCGGCATCGTCTTCAGCGGCGACAAGGGCAAGACCTGGAAGGAGTTCAGCAAGTGCCCGTTCATCTCGCCCACCCGGCTGACTCTCGACGGCGACACGGCCTACGTGACGACGTTCGGGTCCGGGGTGTGGAAGAAGAAGCTGCCGGACAGGAGTTCACGATGAAATCGGAGCTGCTGCTCGGAATAGCGGGGGTGCTTCTGCTCTGTGCCGCTGGCATGGCCCAGACCAGGCCCTCCGCGGGGCCTGACGGCAAGCTCGACCAGGCGGGGATCATGGAGCTACACAAGGCGGCGATGGAGCAGATCAAGGCGCTCCAGCCGCGGATCGACGCGCTCAGGAAGTCCAAGGACGCCCGCATTATCGAGGGCCTGGAGGCCATCGACATCCGGATCGCCGCAATCGACTGGACAGCCAGGGTGCAGGCCGTCCAGCGCCGGACCGATTTCGACATGTTCAGCGGAGTCGCGCGGCTGAGGGCCTGTCCCAAGGAAGTCGAGATGCTCCTGGGCGAGCTGGACGAGGGCAAAGGCCCCTATGATCGCTTCCGCGGCACATGGACGGCCACGTACCGCTCCAAGGTCGACGACAACGTCATGCCGTACACAGTTTCGGTCCCGCTGGACTATGACGCATCGAAGAAGTACCCGCTCCTCATCAACCTGCACTGCGCCGGGTGCAACGGCGCCCGCGCCGCCAAGTACGCCTTCATGCGCGAGGCCGCCGTCACGAAGGCCCCTTCGCCGCCCAACTTCGCCAAGGGCATCGTGACCGGCGCGGCCGTCGCCGTCCCGCCTGACCGCATCGTCGTCGCGCCTACCGGACGCGGCAACTGCTGGTACCAGTGGCTGGGGCAGGTTGACGTGCTGGAGGTGATCGAGGATGCGTGCCGCCGCTACAACATCGATCGCGAGCGCATCTACTGCACGGGAATGTCCTTGGGCGGCGGCGGGACGATGGGCTTGTGCATGATGTACCCCGACCTGCTGGCGGCCGCCATCCCGGACCAGGGCTCATACAACCACACGCGCAACGCCGCGCCGTGGGAGCTGCCCTCGCGCAGGATGATCTCGCCGGACCAGTTCTTCGAGAACGCCTTCAACTTCCCGCTGTTCGTCTCCGAATCGACCAGCACCAAGGGCGTCTATCACTTGTCGGTCGACGTCAATGGCGTCATGGCCGACAAGAAGATCCGCGAGCTGATGGCCAAGGGGGAACAGTTCCCGGTCTACAAGTACGGCGAGCCGATCTACAGCGAGGAGAAGTTCGACTGGACAAAACCGTGGGACAACCGCGCCTGGCGATGGATGAGCCAGTATAAGCTCAACACGGCCCCGCCCAAGGTCCTGCTCAAGACGTACTCGCTGCGGTTCAGCAAGGTGCATTGGCTGACCATCGACGGCTGCGAGGATGCACTGGCCTTCATGCGTGCTGACGCCGAGGTCAAGGACGGCGTGCTGGGGATCAAGACGACAAATATCTCATCGCTGACGATCAAGCTGCCGGCGGCGCTGGTGGGCGACAAGCCGCCGGCCGTCAAGATTGACGGCGCCGCGGTCGATGCCTCGTTGAAGGCGGACACGGCCGTCTCATTCTACAAGTCGGCGAGCGGCTGGGGCACGAAGCCACCCGCCGATGCGGGCAAGGCGCTGGTGAAGAAGCACGGGCTTTCGGGCCCGATTCCGGATGTGTTCTACGGCCAGCCGGTCCTGTTGGTATACGGGACACAAGGCGTAGATGCGGCGAAGTCGCAGGACGCCGCGTGGGCGGATGTGCATCAGGCGCTCTTCAGCGGCTCGGGCCTGCCCGGCGAGGTGTGGTCCGACGGCCTGCCGTCGCGGGCCGACAAGGGTGTGACGCCGGATGACATCCGCGACCGAAACCTGATCCTCATTGGACGGCCTGCCGAGAACGCGCTTCTGGCCAAGGTCCTGCCGCAGTTGCCCATCAAGGTGGCGGAGCAGGAGATCGCCGTCGGCAAGGTGTCGGCCAAGGGGCAGAACCTGGGCTGCCTGATGGCCTACCCCAACCCGCTCAACCCGCAACGGTACGTCCTGGTGTGGCTGGGCAAGGTCGGCCAGTTTACCGGCTGGTATTTGCCTGACTTTCTGATCTTCCCCGAGGGCAAGCGGCCGGTGGCCGGAGGCTACTTCGACCGCAACTGGCAGCCATGACAGATGACGCCCGGATTCGTTGCGGCGGTCACTTCTGGGAATCCTGGTCGGCCGAACATTCCTGAGCAGTCGCAACGGCAGCCGTCTTGCGCCGCTTGATGATGATGCCCAGAACGATCGGCAAGAGACTGACGATGATGGCTTGGCGAACGAGGTTCAGGGCGGCGACCACTTTGATGTCCGCGCCGAGATCCTCCGCCATCGCCATGGTGGTGCTGGCGCCTCCCGGCAGCGATCCCATCACGGCGGTGGCGAGCGTCATGCCCTCTGGGGCAAACAGGTGCAGTCCCATTCCCAGGATGATGCTCAGGCCGCTGTACAGGACCGCCAGCACGGCCGCGGGCGGCAGGGCGCGGCGGGCCTTCCACAGCGCCTCCCGGTTGATGGCTGCCCCGAGGCTGATCCCCACCAATATCATCGCGACCGGACGGACCCACTGCGGCAGGGGATGCGCGCCGGCCAGCAGGCTGTAAACGCCGCTGGCGAGCATGGCCCCGACCAGTGCGCCGCCCGGCAGACGCACGGTCCGCGCGATGACGCCTCCCGCGACGCCAAGGGCCAAGACTATGAGGGGCTGTTCCATAGCGTCCATCCGTTCACAGAGGCAGCCAGCGCAGGACCACGATCGCCATCAGCACGACCGTGTAGAACCGCAGCAGTTGCAGCGTCAGGACCACGTTGCTGTCGGCCGTGCTGGACCTGGAGGCGGCCACCATCTCGGAAAGGCCGCCCGGCGTGAGGCCGTAGAAGCACGTGGCCAGGTCGATCTTCGCGGCCTTGGCCAGCAGCAGGCCCGCCAGCAGTCCCAGGATCACCAGGCCCACGATCACGCCCAGCGCCGGCACAAGGAGCTGGCCCAACTGGGTGAGCGTTTCAGGACCGAACAGCGCCCCGGCGAACGTGCCCAGGAGTATGCTGCCGGCGTCGCCGTATAGCCGCTGCGATCTGGCTGGCCGCAGGCCCAGCAGCTTGGCGGCGATCACCACCAGCACCGCCCCGATCATCCACCCGGACGGTATTCCGGCGTAGTACCCGCCCACGCCGCCGGCGACGCCCAGCGGCAGAAGGAGCCACGAATTCCACCATCGGCTCTTCGCCCCGACAGGCATCGCGGACGGCAAAGGCGGCGTTTCGGCGGAGACGGCTTGGTCGTCACTGATGCTACTCAAGGTGATAGACCCTTCTTGCGGTGTCGTAGTAGATCTTCCGCAGCACACCCGGCGGCAGGGCAAGGCCGCCGTCCTTGTCGGTCTCCAGCCACGATGACATACGCTCGTACATGCCCTTGTGCCAGGGACAGTCCACGGGCTTTCCGAACGGGATCGAGATGTCCGTGCCGAAGATCGTTCGGTCGGCGTAGCGGATGACCAGGTCGCGGTGCGACGTGTGGACCTTGCCCTTGGGCGTTATCCTGATCTTGGCCGGCTCGGTGTCGACGACAAAGTTCGGATAGGTCTCGAACAGACACACGAGGTGGTCCAGGTCCTGCGGATAGCAGCCCCAGTGGGCGTTGACGAAGATTGTCCTGGGGTGGCGGGCCATCACCGTCTCGCGTTGCTTGAGGAGGTCCAGGCGGTCGAAGTGCTTTCCATCGCCGAACCACCAGGCCGGGAACTTCCTGATCACGTCGTCGCCCTTGACCTGCTCAAGCGGCAGCCAGTTGCGGATGGGGTCGGCTGTGTGGAGCAGGACGGGCACGTTCATCTCACCCGCGGCGGCCCAGATCGGATCGAGCCGCTCATCATCGACGCGGACCCAGGAGCCGTCCTTGTGGATGGAGAACAGGCCCAGGCGCTTGGAGATCTTAAGGCCCTTGATGCCGCCCTCCACATCCCGCCGGAACTGATCCACCAGGCCCGGGATGTACCGCGGATCGTCCAGGTCCCCGTCGAACTCGATCCGCTTGAGCGTAGCAATACGATTGCCGGCAAGGGCGCGGCTGAGGTGGTCGATCTCGGCGTCGGGGCGGTCGTTGCGCCGCTGGGCGTTGACGATGGCCTCGATGTTGCTCTCATCCAGCGACTGGATGATGCCCTTGACGTGCTCAAGGGAGAAATGGCTGTGTGCGTCGATCTTGGTGTACATCAACTACTCCTTTTGGCGTGATTCCGACGGGCGGCCGGCCTCCGCCATCATCGGGCGGTGGCGATCTCCTGCCGGAAGCGTTCGACAAGCCTGTCCGCCATGGGTAGATACTGAGCCGACTCACGGCCGGCTGCCGACAGCGCGGCCTTCGCCGCCTGGACCAGCCGCTCGAGTTCCGCCTGTAGCGACGCCTGCTGGGCGGCTGTGAGCGGCGGCTGGTCGAACCGGAGGAGGCCCCCGCTGCGGGCAATCGAGACGCCCGGCAGCGCATCACTCAGCGCCCTGTGGACCTCGTCCACGGCCGTGGCGTCGAAGGAGCGCACGGTGACGCGTCGGGTAGCGGCGTCCACCTCGACCAGGCAGAAGAACTTCAGGGCCGTCGATACTCCGCGCCAACTGGCGAGGATGTCCTCGATGACGATGCCGTTGATGATTGCCGGCGGATAGCGCCCTGTCCTCAGAAGGCTCAGTTCCGCCTCAAGCCGGTCAATCACGTTCTGACATGCACTATTGTCCATGAGTCAGCGTTCCTCACCGGCGATTGGCCGCGCGCGGTGGAGTCAGTTGGGCCTGGCCTGACCCGCGGGCTGGGTTGTGCCCTTTCGGATGGCCTGCGTAAGCTCGACGGCCGCATCGGTCACCACCTGGCCCCAGTCGGCCTGGCGGCCCTTGAAGCCGTAGGCAGCGACCTTGAATGCCTCGGGCGTCGGGAAGTATCCGCCCGTCGAGAAGCAGAAGAACGTGTAGGGCAGGGCCGACCGCTTGCGTGCGTCCGCCTCGTATTCGTTGAACAGCTCACCGTTGCCGTCGATGAAGATGACCTGGCCGAACCTCATGGCCCTGATGTTGAACAGCCTTGGCGCCGTCTTGCCTTCATCAGGCGAGCCGGCTGGGGTTGCAGTGTAGACGCCGATCCCGCCGTCGCCGTGGATGTCCAGGCCCTTGAGGAGCTTGGGATTGGTAAGCGCCGCCAGCGCCTCCGCGGCCACGTCGCGCCCGGCCTTGATGGTCGAGGAGTAGTCGATGTTGAATTCCCTCATGTTGGTGTTGCCCGAGGCCGCCGGGATCGTCAGGCAGATGCCGCCTGTCTTTGCCTCGATGAGCCGGCTGGTCCAGCCTGGCCAGTCGGCGCTTGCGCACTCCGACACGCGGCAGAGCATGTTGGCGTGGGCCGAGTAACTGACGATGGCCGCGACGACCTGTCCGGCGGCGTCGGTGAAGACGATCGCCCCCAGGTCCTTGTTGGCCGGCAGGCTGTCCATCGACTTCTCCAGGAACCGATGCTCCAGCACCGTGTAGTAGCGCGTCTTGTCGTCGGGCAGGACCTGGTTCCTGTTGAAGTTGACGTCAAGCTTCGACATCGCGACGCCGACCCGAACCGGCTTGATGTTGGCCTGGGCCTCCTTGGCTGCCTCTACGGCGGCGTCGATGATCTGCTGCGTGAACTCCTTCGACGCGTAAGGCGCGCCGGCGTTGTGGTTGTGCGTGACGCAGTAGAGGATGCTCGCCTTGTCAATGCCGAGGGCCTGTGCGCACCCGGCCGTGACGTCGGGGATGGCCGGGAAGTACAGCGTGTCCAGCACCAGCAGGAGGGCCTTGCGGTCGCCGTCCTTGAACACGGCCGCACGGATGTAGAGGTCGTCCAGAACGCCCGTCACCTTTCGGTCCTCGCTCATCGGCGTGCCAATGGCGGGCGTGATCTTCGCCTTGGCCGCGCCCAGTTCAAGCGACGGCTTGTCGCCAGGCGCAGGAATGTCGATCCTGCCGTACGAGCCCGGGATATCCACCTTAGCGAGATGGTCATAGCCCCAGGCGGGCATGGACTTGCGGGCGTCGGTCAACTCGGCGCTGAGCTTACCATCTCCTTCCAGACGGATGTTGTCGAGGTAGAAGACGTTCGTGGCCGCGTCGCCCTGCGGCAGCCAGCCGAACTGGTGGATGTACTCCCAGGCGATGGGGGCGGTCGGCGCGGCCATCTGCGTCCTGGCGTCGAACCGCGCCTGCGACTTGAAAGCCGCCAGCGGAATCACGATGGCGTTGGCGCCGCTCTTGACGGGAAAATCCGCCGCGACCTCGATGTTGTTGCCCGTGCCCTTGACCCACGCGTCACGGATTATGAACCGCATCGTGGATTGCCCATCCGCCGGCCAGTAGAGGTCAAACGCGATGGACTTGAAGTTGCGCCAGTCGTGCTGCACCATGCCGTAGGTGTAGAGCCACTTGCCCTTGGGCGTCCTGCACAGGAAGCTCTTCTTGCCCTTGGTGGCGTGCTCGTCGCCGGTGGTAACGTAAGTCTTGGAGTAGCTGAATTGCATGCGGCCGGCCGGGCTGTCGGGGTCCATCAGCGTCATCGAGGCGCGCGGCCAGTCGGCGCTGAAGCCATCGACGCTGAGCGAAGCGCCTTTCAGGTTCACCGTGTGCGGCCTGTCGTCCATCGTCCAGAACGCGATTGACTTCACGTAGCGCATCATCAGGCCCTGGAGGTACATGCTCGACAAAGGCACTTTCACGCTGCCGCCTGCGGAGGAAACGTCAATGGGGCAGGCCACGGCCGTGCCGTAGATGTCCTTGAGGCCCACGAAGAGACGCGTGGCGTCACCGGGCGCGAAATCCAGGACCAGCGTGCCCTGTCCGGTCCAGTCCTCTACAGCCAGGTGTGCGCTCCAGGCCGGTGATGATGGCTTGGTGAAGGCCATCGCGCAGATGAGGCCGTCGGCGGCGGGCTTTACCTCGACCTTCGCGCCGTCCTGCGCCTGCCACGCGACTTGTTCGCGATGAAGGTCCTTGAGCGGCAGGGGGGCAGGGCCATCGGCGGCGGATGGCCTGGCCGCCAGGAGGGCCGCGACGCACAGTACCGAACCGACGGCACGCGCTACAAACATTGCCGGACGCTCCTCATGCGGCAGCTTCATCGTGGATGAATTGCTCTTTATCACCATCTGCCCAATATACTTCCAGTGCGCGCCGGCGGCAATCCATGTTGCACCTTACGCGTACGACAAGTCGGCGTTCTACACGTTGCACGTGAGCATCAACGGGGCGCGCCGCCAAAGTAGCCCGTGGTCCCGACGTGAAGCGGGTAGAGCCTGAGCACCGCTTTGGGGCTGTTCCCTCGATTTCGGACGCCAGATTCCACTTGGCGTGATCTTCCCTGAAATATTCCGGCCCGGCCTCCGACTGCGTAGTTGGAGGCCCGGCCGTAACCGGGCCCGTCCGTGGCACTACAGACAAGGAGAATGATCATGTTCAAATGGATCAAGTGGGGTGCTTTGGGCCTCGGCGTGCTGACCGTGGTGGGATTGCTGGCGTTCGGCTCGGACCTGTTCAGCTACGTCAGCAGCTCCGCACACGCGGTGCGGAAGGCGGTCAAGGATTCCGTGCCCGTCGAGTTCGAGCTGCGGCGGGCGCACGACCTGCTGGAACAGATCATCCCGGAGATGCAGGCCAACGTTCGCCTGATCGCCCAGGAAGAGGTCGAGGTGGCCAACCTCCAGACGGACATCCAGCAGTCCGACGCTGCCCTTGCGGCCGAGAAGACCCGCATCCAGAAGCTCAGCGCGATGCTGGAGACGCCCCAGGTGAGCTACTACATCAGCGGGCGGGACTATCCGCGCGAGCAGGTCAAGGACGATCTGGCCGGGCGATTCGACAGGTTCAAGGAGGCCCAGCAGATACTCGACGGCAAGCGGAGCCTGCTGGCCAACCGGCAGAAGTCGCTGGCGGCCGCGGTGGCCTCTCTGGACAAGACACGCGCCACCAAGACGCTGCTGGAGAGCAAGATCGCCGGCCTGGAAGGGCAGTACCGCATGGTGCAGGCCGCCTCGGCGGGCAGCGAGTTCAAGCTCGACAACACGAAGATCGCCCAGACCGAGAAGCTCATCGCCCAGATCAAGACCCGGCTGGACGTGGCGCAGCGGGTGCTGGCGCATGAGGCGCGGTTCGTGCAGCCGATCCCCGTCGAGACGATTACCGACAAGGACCTCCTGACGCAGGTCAAGGACTACTTCAATCCGGACAAGCCGGCGGAAGGGGCCGTTGACAAGACGGCGGCCGCTCCGTCTGAATCGTGCCGGGCGTCTGACGGCCCGGTCGAGAAGCCGCAGTAGGCCAAGCGGAAAGCCGGTCCGATTGGGGCAAGTTTCGAGGCGCGGGACGCGGTATGACGCCCTGGGGACTCCAGACGCGAAGTACCGCGTCTGGGGACCCCTGCGGGAGGCGTTGTCCCAGGCGGCAAAGGGCCGTATAATGCCCGCGAAGGGAGCTCCAAACGCGAAACAGCCGTTTGGGACCCCAGCGCCGGCGGGAGCCCGATCCGTGGTGATCCTGAAGATCAAACAAGCGCAGTGCGCCCTGGCGGATGGGAGGCTGGATGAGGCGTTCGAGCTGCTTTCGGACGGCGAAGTCCGGCCGCACCGGCAGAGCCAGCAACTGCTCGGCCGGCTGGTGGAAGCCCTCGTCAAGCGCGGGCAGGCCCACCTGGCGGCTGGACGCCTGACGGAGGCGTCGGCCGACTGCGACAAGGCGGCCCAGGCAGGCGGCAACGTCGCGGATGTGGCGGCACTGCGACAGGCAGTTGGCGAGGCGGCGACGGGCCGCCAGCGCCAACGGCAAGCGCAAGGGCAGATCCTCGCCGAAGCCAGGCAGCACGCCAGGGATGGACGGCTGACCGCCGGCGAGCGCCTGCTGGACCGGATCGCCCCGGATGACGCTCAAGCCGATGCCCTGCGAGAGCAGTTGCAGGCGCTTCGGGCGCAGGCCCAGGGCGCTATCGCCAGGGCCGAGTCGAGCCTGCGGCAGGCGGACTGGGACGGCGCGATCGACGCGGCCGTTGAAGCGAGGCGTGTCGGCGGCGCGCGGCGGGTGGCCGATCTGGTAAGCTCGTTGGCATCGGCTGTCATCGCTCAGGCGCGGCAGGCCCTGGACGCGGGGCGGATCGACCGCGCGGAGGCACTTATGATACGCCTCGGCGACATCTGCGAAAGCTCCGCCGCGATGCGGGAACTGCGGGGGGCGCTGGCGCAGTGCCGCAGGGCCGCGGACCTGGTCGCGCGGTCCGATCCGCGCGAGGCGGGCTTGGTGTTGCGGCAGGTACAGTCGATGTTGCCGGAGGCGACATGGGTGGCGGCGGCCGCGGAGCAGTCGATCCAGGCGGCCCAGTCGCTGGAGTCGCTTCGGGCAGGACCGCTGGGTCTGCTCATGGGCCCGGTGACTCCGACGGCTGGACATGAAGATGCTCCATCGGGCCCTGACGGCCCTCCGCGAGTACAGGCCGCCGGCCCGAAGGGCGACACCCATCCATCCGCGTTACTGCCGATGCGGTTCTTCATGCACGTGGACGGCGTTGGCAGCTTCCTGGTGCTGCGGCGCCGGCGGATCACGGTGGGGCCGATCAGCTCCTCGCCGGCGCCGGATGTGGGCCTGATGGCAGACCCTTCCGGGTCGGCCTGGGCCATTGAACGGGCGGATGAGGACTACTTCTTCCGGAGCGACGCCCCGGCCGCGGTCAATGGCAAGGCGATGACTTCAAAGCTGCTGGCCGATGGCGATGAACTGGAAGTCAGCCCGCGCTGCCGCCTGCGGTTCGGCCTGCCGGTGGCCGCCAGCACGACGGCCGTGCTCAAGCTCAGCGGGACCGCGCTGCCCGGCAGCGACTGTCGGCAAGTTGTCCTCCTGGATCGGGACTTGATGATCGGCCCCGGCGCCACGTGCCATGTGCGGGTCGATTCCCTGGCCGCGCCGGTAGTGCTCTATTGCCGCGACGGCCAGATGTTGCTGCGAGACGGGGCCTTCGCGCAGGGCGATGGCGAGTCCTGCCGGCGTGTCGTGCCGGGCGTGCCGCTATGTGTCGGGCCGCTCAGGCTGGTCCTGACGGAGAAGTAAGGGGTCTAGAGAACAGAATGCAAGCGTTCCAATACCAATATGGCGACCGGCCGCTGGAAGGCTACACGATCCAGCGCGCGGTCGGTCGGGGCGGCTTCGGCGAGGTCTACTGCGCGCTGTCCGACAGCGGGCGGCAGGTCGCACTGAAGGCCATCCAGGGCTTCCTGGAACGCGAGGAGATCGAGCTGCGGGGCGTTCGCCAGTGCATGAACCTCAAGAGCCCGCACCTGGTGACCATCTTCGACATCCGCTACAACGCCCAGGACAAGCCGTTCGTCATCATGGAATGCGTCTCCGGCCTGTCGCTCCGCCAGTTGCTGGATGAGTCGCCCTCCGGCCTGGGGACGCAGAAGGCCGCGTTCTTCATCCGCGAGATCGCCAAGGGCCTGACGGCGTTGCACGAGTGCGGCATAGTCCATCGCGACCTCAAGCCCGAGAACATCTTCTACGAAGATGGGTACGTCAAGATAGGCGACTACGGCCTGTCCAAGGCCATCTCCGCCAGCCGGCACAGCGGGCAGACGATTACCGTCGGCACGGTTCACTACATGGCCCCCGAGATCGGGGCCGGCCGTTACGATCGCTCCATCGACATCTACGCCATGGGCGTGCTGCTCTACGAGATGCTCACGGGCAAGGTCCCATACGGCGGCGACAGCCCCGGCGAAATCCTCATGAAGCATCTGACGGCCGATCCGGACCTGACCGGCGTGGAAGAGCCCTTCGCCGCGGTCATCCGCCGGGCGCTGGCGAAGGACCCCGCCCAGCGGTTCGGCACGGTCAAGGAGATGGTCGAGGCCCTCTTCGGCGCCGAGCACGTGCGGCAGAGCGTCTCGCAGTTCTCGCCCCTGAGCCTGTCCACGGTGGCCGCCCACGCGGCCGGGCAAGTGAGCCAGCCGGCGGGTCAGCCTCAGCCGCATGTTGCGCAGGCGGGCGTCGCGAGTCCGGCCCAGCCGCGGGCGCAGTCGCCCGGCCGGCTCAATGCGGCCCAGACGCCGGGAGTTCTTCCGGCCGTCCAGCAAGGCCCGCCGATGAGCATCCGTCTGCGGATCGTCCTGGCGCTGGTGTCGTCGGCGGTTATCGCGGCCGGGGCCGCGCTGCTCAGCGTGAGCCCGAGGCGCCCCGAGGAGGCCCTCCTGGCCGTACTGGCGATGATGGCCGCGGCCGCCGGCGCTGCGCTGGGCCGGCGGTACCTCGTGACGGCCATGAACAAGGAGAGCTTCGCCGGCCATCTGGCCATCGGGATACTCGCCTGCGCTGGCGTGCTCCTGGTGGGCTTGCCGTTTGTACAGTCGGCCGGGCTTGGGTCGCGCCTGGAGTACGTGCTGGCGGCGGTGATGGCGTCGCTGGTGGCGCGGAACTGGCGAGGGCTGCTCCGGCCTGATAGGGCCGACCAACTGTCCGTCGCCGGCGTGATCCACTCGGCAATCTACGGCGCGATCTGCGGGGCTGTCCTGGCCGGCAGTGGCGGCATCGTCGAGACGGTGGCTATCGTCGTCGGGGCGGTACTGGCGGCGCAGGTGCTTTGCCCGGCGTCCGGAGCGTACGCCGGGGCGGCGCCAGGTGATGCCGGCAGAAAGGCGGCGGGTGCGCCTGCCACTTTGCCCAATGCGCTGCGGCTGATGCCCATTCCCGTTCGCATCGTCGCGCTGCTGGGCTTCTGCCTGCTGCTGCCGATAGGCGTCGTGCTGTTCATCTATGCGGGCGATCACAGCCACGAAGATATGGCCACTGCAACCAGCGGCGGAATCGGCTGCGTGCTGCTGGCCCTGTCGGGGCTGGTCCTGGCCTGCCGCCGGTGGAACCGCTCATGGTGGAGGACAGTTATCAAGCCAACGATCATGGTGCTCCTGCTGGTTGGAGTGGTCTCGCCCCTGATCTTCCTGGGCGTCTGCCATCTCCACCATAATGAGCAACTGGCTGGCTGGTTGGTCTCATGCCTGTCAGCCGGCCTGCTGCTGGCGGTGCTGATCATGCCCAGTGCGTGGATAGAGCGAGGCGCCGCTGTGCTCCCGCCCGCCTGGGCGGCGCCTTTGCCGCTCCTGCCGGCCGGGGAGTCCGACCGGGGCCGGATGTGGGCGCTGCTCCTGTCGGCCGGCTGGATGTTCTGGATCTGCGGCCTTCAGCGGTTCTACGTCGGAAAGATCGGGACCGGCATCCTGTGGCTGCTCACCGGCGGATTACTCGGCATCGGGCAACTGGTGGACATCATTCTGATCGCTTCGGGGCGGTTCAGGGATTCCTCCGGGCGGCTGCTGACGAGTTGGGAGGGCGGGCGGCGTCCGGCAGACAGGCATGTGCCCGTCGCCGTGGCTGTGGCTGTGCCTGTCGGGGCCGGCCAAGCGGTAGGGGGCGCTGCGCCCGCCGCACGGGCCGCGGCCGGGCCAACGCCCGAAGCACGCACACCCGCGCCCGGCAGCCCGCAGCCAGTCGCTGCTACGCCCTCAGCCGCCGCCACGCCGTCGGCCTCCGGCCGGGCAGCGGAAGTGGGCCGGGCGTTCTTGAGCTTCCTGGGCGGATTGTGCATTCTGCTGTCCGTGCTGGCGGGCTTGATGTCCGCGATACGCCTGCCGGAGGCCATCTACTGTGCGATGAACCACCCGCATCCCACTGCCCCCATGGCCGCGCGTAGTATCGCCATAGCGAGGCCGCCGGCGCCCAGCCCTGAGTATGATCCTGCCGTGGAGAGGGAATTCAGCCCCGCCATATTGCCGGCAGCAGCGCTGAACATCCGGCCGGCGCAGGACGACTGGCCGCTCCTGGCCGACCGGATCGCGCAGACCGCATGCATTGTGCTGATGCTGTGCGGGGCGATCATGCTGATGTTCGCCCGCCGCCACGAGGGCGGCGGCCACATGCTCAGAGCGCCAATCGGCGCGGTCATCCTCCTTTTGTCGCTCAAGGCGCTCGCGGAGGCGATGGGCCACGTGGCATGGCCGGACATCGTCGCGACGGCCTTCGCGGGCCGGCTGGGCGGCGCGGCGGATGCCCTCTTCCAGGCGGTCGTGCATCAGAAGGAGATGCTCTGGGCGGGCGGGCTGCTGATCCTTTCGGTCATCGTCCTGGCCCGAGCGCCGCGCCGGCCGGTCCCGGCCGTTGGGAAGAGAGGTTGACACTATGGCAGTTCATATCGCGATGCTTCCGATCCTCTTGCTTCTGGCGCTGCTGGTCACGGGCGTGGTCCTGGCGGCGATGAAGAACACCCGAAAGGCGGGCGTCGGCCTGCTCGTTGGCGGCGGCGTGCTGCTCCTGGCTGGCGGAGGGCTGTTCTTCCTCCGAAGGTCGCACAAGTACATGCCAACGCAGCGGGGCATCTCCGCTCCCGCCCAGAGCGCCCGGCCGGCCTTTCTGGCGGAGAGGCCCGGCCCCGACATCAGCACGGCCGGGCCATGGGCCCAGGGCAACGCCAGTCTTCCGCTGGAGGCCAACATCTACCCATCGCCCGTCTCCGCGGCGACCGCGCTGGGCGGCGTCGTCGGTTCGGCGGTTCTCGACGAAACCGGCGTGGCCAGTCGGGCGGAAGCGAGAGAGACGGTCCCGCCCGTCGCCGTCAGGGGCGCCGTCGACGCCGACGTGACGGCGGCCTTCATCTCCGCGCTGCGGACGGCCGCGCCCTCGGCCCGGGTTGAGCAGGTCCCTTCCCGGCCGGGCCCGGAGGCCACGAAAGGGGTGTTCATCTCGCTGGACATCTGCGGCCGGGGTCCGGAGCGGCTTGCATATCCGGTCTACGAGAAATGCGAGCAGGGGCGCATTGAAGCACAGGTGGCGTTCCCTCCTTCGCCCGTCGCCACGACGCAGCCCACCGACGCCGCGCGCCGGACGATCACCAGGGGCCTGAGCTGGGTGCGAAAGCCATGGGTGGAGGACCTCGGCGCATACGAGGGCAAACTGGTGGGCGACGACAGGCGCCACGTCTGGTACGTGGGGCGGTCAGACGATATTTGCTCCTCCGAGCAGGAGGCGCTGGAGCAGGCGCGCGAGCGAGCGGCCGGGCTCATGCTTGCGGACATTCGCGGGGTCCTTGCGCATCGCGGAGTCGATGTCCGCGATGAGCGCACGGGCAAGGAGCTTCTCCAAGTCCTGCGTCAGGCGGCATCGTCCTGGCCGACGCAGCGGGATGTGTTCACGCAGCAGATGGCCCGGCCGTACGGGAACGTCTATAGGGCGGCCGTGCTGGTCAACGAGTCGCAGATCGACGGCATTGCCGGCCGGTACCAGGTAAGCGTGCAGTCGCGGGCGTCGAGCTGGGTGCGGCTGGTCCTGTCCATCGCGGGCATGGGCGTGCTGATCACTGTGGTCTACCAGTTCCTGAACGCCGCGACGAAGGGGTACTACAAGTGGAAGCTGCGGCTGATCGTCATGGGCGTGATCCTGGCGGGGGTGCTTGTGCTGCTGGTGTGCTCTTGAGGGTACCTGAGCCCATTTCCCCTCGTTAGTCTAATACGCATGAGCGAGTTGACCGAGGCAGAACGATATCTGATCCAGCGCGTCCGTGAAGGCGACGCGGATTCGTGGTCGCAGCTTGTCCATCGCTACCAGGGGCGGCTCCTGGCCTTCGCGCACGGACGGGTCCGCCGGTCCGCGGACGCCGAGGACCTGGTGCAGGAGACCTTCCTGTCGTTCCTCAAGGGCCTGCCGGATTTCCGCGCTGAGGCCAACGTGGAGACGTACCTGTTCACGATCCTGAGGCGCAGGATCGTCGACGCCATGCGGGGCCGCAAGTTCAACGTCTGCCTTCTACAGGACGTGCTGCACGGCGAGCGCGGCGGTTCGTCACGGGACGGCCTCGATTCCCTGGCGGGCGATGAGCCGACGGCGAGCTGGTACGCCCGGCGGGATGAATCCGGCCTCCTGCGCAGACGTGCCCTGGCCGCGGCCCTGGCGGAACTGGTGGAGCCGATGAAGCAGTCGGAGGACTTCGGTGAGCTGGAGGTGGTGGAGATGCTCTTCTACTGCCAGTTGCCCAACAAGGAGGTCGCCCGCCTTTCCGGCCTGACGGAGAACGCGGTGGCCCTCATCAAGCATCGCTGCCTCAAGCAGGTGCGAGAACGCGTTGCGCCGCGGGTGGCCGATGCGGACCGCGGCTCGCCGGGCCACAACGGCGGTCACGATCAGGACGCCCTCTTGACGGCCGTGTGGGAGGAGCATCGCTTCAGTTGCCCTAAGCGCAGCACCGTCGGCGCATACCTGCTGGGCTCCCTGGAGGGCGCATGGAAGTCGTACGTCGATTTCCACCTCAACCGTCTGGGCTGCCGGTTCTGCCAGGCCAACCTGGAGGACCTCCGCCTCCAGGGCGCGCCGCGGCGGGTAAAGTCGCTCCAGGAGCGGATAATGCAATCCACGGCCGGCTTCCTGCGCCGGGGGTGAGCAGCTTGACGCATGGCTTGACAGGAGCGTGTTGGCCGATGGGCGGGATCATCAACTCGGGCCTAGCTGGAGCTGGAGCGTGCCCCACGTGTCGGGCTTGTTCTCATTGGAGCCGACAGGCCAGTTGGAATTTCCCTGCGGCTTGTTGTCCCATATCCGGAAGGCCAGGCCCATCACGGCAGGCTTCGCGGCGGCCGTGGCGATCTTCAGCGACTTCAGCGGGATGCGGGCCTCCACCTCCCAGCCGTTGGGATACAGGGCGGAGCGGTACTCCCAGTCGCCGTAGGTGTCGGCCCACTTCTTGCCGTCGCCCTGCTGCGCGCGGGAGTTCTCCATCTTGCGGCGGACATAGGCGCGGATGTCGGCTTCATCCGGCGCGGCCTTCCGGGCGTTGGCGGTGTCGAGCATGATCACGATGTCGTCGCCCTCGAAGGGCGAGAGGTCGGGAATCTGGAAGGCGAAGTACAGGAACCCGTCCTGGCACTTGGTGAACACGTCCACCGTGCCGTGCCCGTTGGGGAAGGTCGAGTGCGTCGCATCGGCGTACTCCAGCTTCGACACGTGCCCGTCGAAAGTCACCGCCAGGCCGGAAATGCCCTTGACCACGACTTCGTTGGCGGGCGCGCTGGCGGACGGCTGAGCCAGCGTGACGGCGACCAGGGCGGCGATGGTAACGGCGAAGACGCTCATTGCGACGGCTGCGAACTTGTGCATTAGAAGTCTCCTTGTCCTGGCAAGATAGCCGGCGACAGTTTAATGCCTGCACCGGGCCAGATTCCAGGACTGCTTTTCCGGCAGATGCTATCGGCCAGCCGAGTCTCGACAAAGGCTTTACCTCCCACGCGAAACCGTGTATCGTCTCGTGCCGCCGTCTGCGTCGTATGTGTGATCCGTGGATGAGCCGCGTGTTAGTGCAGGAGATTTCGGGATGTCGAATGGGTTTTTCGACCTTCAGGTCAATGGCTACAAGGGCGTCGACTTTCAGAGCGACCAGTTGACGGGGCAGCAGTTGCACGATGTGTGTCAGCACCTGGCTGATGACGGCGTGGAGGGCATACTGGCCACGCTGACGACGGACCATGTGGACAAGCTCGTGGGCAGGCTGAGGCGGATCGTCGAGTTCCGCTCCCAGGATGCGCTGATTGCCAGAACAGTGGCGGGGTTCCACATTGAAGGGCCTTTCCTGAACGAGACGACCGGCTATCGCGGGGCGCACCCCCAGGACGCCATCCATCCCGCCAACGAAGATGAAATGGCCCGCATGCTTGACGCGGCCGGCGGGCTCGCCAAGATGGTGACGCTCGCCCCGGAGCGCGACGCGGGGCAGAAGGTTACGCGGATGCTCGTTAAGGCCGGCATCCGCGTGTCGGCCGGGCACTGCAATCCGAGCCTGGACGAGCTGCGGGCCGGCATCGACGCGGGTGTGAGCCTGTTCACGCACGTGGGCAACGGCTGCCCGATGCAGATGCACCGGCACGACAACATCGTCCAGCGGGCGCTGAGCTTCTCCGACAGGCTCTGGCTGTGCTTCATCGCCGACGGCGCGCATGTGCCATTCTTCGCCCTGAGGAACTACCTTCGCTGCGCCGGCCTGGAGCGATGCGTGATCGTCACCGACTGCATGTCGGCGGCCGGGATGAAGCCTGGCCGGTACCGGCTGGGCCATTGGGACGTGCTGGTCGGGCCGGACATGGTGGCCCGCGCCCCGGATGGCTCGCACCTGGTCGGGGCGGCCATCACCATGCCCCAGACCTACAAGAACCTCACCGAGAAGATGGGGCTCAGCGCGAACGACGCGCGCCGGCTGGTCGTGGACAACCCGCGCAAGGCCATTGGCCTGAGTTGACCCAAGCGGCCGCAACAAGTACAACACCCCCTGTTCTCGCGGCCAGGTCTTCCCGCCGCACAGCAAGAAGACGTCCATACAGCCTCACGAGGAGAACCAGATGGCGATGCGGACGTATCCGCTGTCGAAGTCGGAGTTCGGGCAGTTCAGCCCCGACGGCACTGAGTACATCATTACCGAGCCGGACCTCATGCGGCCGTGGCTCAACCTCATGGCCAACGGCAAGTATCAGATATGGGTCTCGCAGACGCTGGGCGGCATGAGCCTGTTCAACCAGGATCTGCGGATAAACAACTACTACGGCAAGTTCGACACGCCGGGCAAGTACGTGTTCATCCGCGACGAGGCGAGCGGGGAGTACTGGTCGGCCAACTGGGCGCCGTTCTTCCGCACGCTCGAGCACTTCCAGTGCGTGCATGGGATGAACTACTCGACGCTTACCACGCAGACCAGAGGCATCCGCACCTCGATCCGGGTGCTTCTCCCGCAGGATGAACAGTGCGAAGTGTGGACCGTGACGCTTGAGAACCGCTCGCGCAAGGCCCGCGTGCTGGGCGTGTTCCCGTACGTGCAGTGGCGGCTGGCCTGCTTCATCCGCGCCGACAACGAGCACGAGTGGTTTAGCGAGACTGATTTCCACAAGCGCGAGAACTGCATCGTCGCCAAGTACCGCGATCCGCACCGGCTGGAGCAGGACTTCGAAGGGTTCCTCGGCTCATCGCTGCCGGTGCTCGGATACGACTGTTCCGACCGCGCGTTCTACGGGACGTTCTACAACCGCTACCGCCGCTCGGATGTCCTTGAGCGCGGACGCTGCACGGGCTCGCGCGGTTATTCCGAGCAGACCATTGGCTGCCTCCAGCACCGCCTCACGCTCCAGCCAGGCGAGTCGAAGAGCTTCCAGGTGGTCATGGGCTTCTCGGCCAAGCCCGCCGAACGCCGCGGAATGATCCGCCGGTACTCCAATCCCGCGAACGTCGAGAAGGCCTTCGCCTTCAACCGCAGGCATTGGGAAGACCTCATCGAGGCGATCCATGTCAAGACGCCCGATCCCATATTCGACCGCACGGTCAACGTCCGCCTCAAGTACCAGACGTGGATGTGCGTGCTGTGGTGCCGCTCCGGCTCGCTGAGGTTCGGATACCGCGATGTCATGCAGGACAGCCGCGGCGTCGTTGCTTCCCGCCCGGACTACACGAAGGTCCGATTCCTGGAGGCCCTGCGATACCAGTACCGCGACGGCCTCGCCGTCCGCCAGTGGTCGCGCTCCAGCGACAACCACGACACCCGCCCGTACATGGACTCGCACCTGTGGATCGTCTATACGCTGGCCGCCTACATCAAGGAGACCGGCGACACGAGCATCCTGAAAGAGCGCGTGCCGTTCATGGACGGCGGCTCGGACACCGTCTACGGCCACGCCCTTCGCGGGCTGGACTACTCGTGGCGGATGCGCGGCAATCTCGGTCTCCAGCTTATCATGGGCGGCGACATCAACGACGCCTTCGACAAGGTTGGTCCGCGCGGGCGCGGCCAGAGCGTCTGGCTCTCGCAGTTCTACTACTACATCCTCAATGAGATGGCGGCCCTGGCGGAGCACATCGGCGACCGCAAGGTCCGCGCGACCTGCCTCAAACGGGCGGCGGTCGTGCGCAAGGCCGTCAACGCCTCCGGCTGGGACGGGCAGTGGTATAGCCGCTGCTTCGATGATGACGGCAAGGTCATCGGCTCCAAAATCAACCGCGACGCGAAGATCCACATCATGACGCAGATGTGGGCGGCGCTGGCCGGTATCGGCACGGCCGGACGCGACGCCAAGGCGATGGATTCGGTCGAGCGGTATCTCAAAAACGACTTCGGCTACGAGATCTTCACCCCGCCGTACCGCGCCAAGGACCCGTCCATCGGCCAGTTCTCCGCCCTGACCGGCTTTATGAACAACAACAACTACGTCCATCACAACGCGATGAAGATGGCGGCCGACATCCGCCTTGGCCGCGGCGACTTGGCCTACGAGACGTTCAGCAAGATACTCCCATGCAACCCGAAGAACAGGCCGGCGGGCCCCCGCGTTGAGCCGTACGCCTACGCCAACTGCATCATCTCGGCCAGGCACGACCGCGCGGGCGAGAGCGAGATCGGCTGGGTCACGGGCGCGACGAGCTGGTGGTTCTACGTGACCACCGAGTGGATGCTTGGCGCGATTCCCGACTACAGGGGCCTGCGGATTGACCCGTGTTTGCCCAGCGCCTGGCCGTCGGCCAAATTGCGGCGGCCGTTCCGAGGAGCAGTCTACGAGATCACCATCCGCAATCCACAACGCGTCAACAAGGGAGTCAAATCCATCACCCTTGACGGCCGGCCGCTGCGGGGCAACATCATCCCGCCACACGGCGACGGCAAGGTCCACAAGGTCGAAGTAGTGCTCGGCCGTGGGATAAAGGCATGACCGGGGAACTTTCCGGCGCCGGCGGGTCGCACGAATCCGAAATGGAGCATGCGCTGGCCGTGCTTACCTCCGGCCGGCCGGCAGGGCAGATCGGCTCAATCGCCCGGCAACTGGACGAACTGCTGGCGGCGGCAGCGAATGAGAAGCTCGGCTTCGATCCCACCAAGCCGGTGGCGGTCGGCGTGTCGGGCGGGCGGCTCCGGATCGCGTTTATGCACCCGGACATGCAGCGGTTCTTCGGGCCGGCTTGGCAGATGCCCATCGGCGCCGGCGATGCCGACGGCCGGGAGCAGATCGTCGTATTGATCCAGGAATCCCACGACCACCGCATTCACCTTTACCCCTTGGATCCCAAGTTCCGGGAGAGCGTCAACTCCGTCTCGTCGGACATGGAGGCGATGTTCCCTTCGCCGGCCGTCACCGACCCGCACTCCTACGAGGAGTTCGGCACGCGGATGAGCGAGGAACTGCTTCTGGGCCTGGGCTACCTCAGCGACTCGCAGCTCCAGGACCTGCGCGCCAAGGGACTTCCGCCTCCGCCGCCTGACCATTGGGTCAGCTCCAACATGCGCCGGCCGTTCACGCTCGTGAGCAACGCGCTTGCCAGCCTCCGTACGCTCCGCGAGGGCGACCTGGGGCGAAAGGTCCAGCGTGCGCTGGGCCGCGAGCACTTTACGGGCGTGCGAATGGCATCGACGGGCGCCATCCCGCAGGGCGGGTTCTCAAGCTCGTCGGCGATCACCGTCGCCACGCAGAACGCCATCAACGCACTGTTCGACCTGGGCATCGGCGCCGACTCGCTGGTGTCCCTGGCCTGCCAGGCCGAATACGGCACGGGCGTCCGCGCCGGCAGCCTCGACCAGGCGACCGAGCAGAAGGGGCGCGCCGGCGCCGGCACGCTGATATCCTCCAACCCGCGTGACAATTACCGGGTCCTGGGCACCTACGACGTGCCGGCCGACCGGTTCCGCATCATCTTCCCGTACAGCGTCCCGCGCGACCGCGAGGCCTGGCGCTGGTCGTGGGGCTTCTACGCCGAGAGTCCGCGGCCGGGTGCTCTGACGACCGGCGAGATGCGCAAGATGACCGGCAAGGCCGCGGAGATCGCCGCGCTCCTGGTTCGCCTGCCGCTGGCGACGGACTTCTTCACCGAAATCCAGGATGACCTGGTCGAGGATGGGCTGCTGTCGGAGGCCAGCCGCACGTGGATATGCTCGGTCCTTCGCCAACTGCCGTTGGCGATCCGCCAGGATGAGCTTCGCCGCCGGGTCGAGGCAAATCGAGACTGGCACATCGACCAGCTAGTCAATTCAGACCAGGCGCGCAAGCTCGATCCCGACACGGCCGCCCGGCAGGCTGAAGCCACGATCCAGGGCATGTTCGCCGGCTGGCGCGACCCGTCCCAGCGGCATGGAACAAGCCGCGATGAAGGCGTGCCGCTGCGAGCGATGGTGGCCTACCTGTTCGGCGAAGTGGCCAAGAACTTCTACCTCATCCATCACCCGCAGCAGTGGATCGAATGCGTCCGCCGTTCCCAGCGCGGCGACCGCTGCGTCGAGATCGATCCCCAGCGCCTGCCCGGCCGAGCGGCCATGGAAGGGGGGCTCGATTGGGAGGCCGGCGCGACTGGGGCCGAACTTCTAGACCGCTGGCTTGAGCGTTGCGGCGCGGCGCCGTGGGACTTCAACCAGGGTCTCGATGATCTTTCGCTGGCAGGGGCCGGCCCCGACTTCGCCGACCTGCGGGGCGGGAACTTCTTCCGCGGACTGGCCCTGATCGACCTCGCCGAGGCCATGCTCTGCCGTGCCTTCGGGCCGGAGGCGACGGCCGTCCGCGTCAACGCCGCCGGACAGGGAGACTACTTCCAGGTCCACGTGGACACTCAGCGAGTCAGCCCCGACGAGGTCAAGCAGTTCCTGCGGTTGGCCTTCTACCGGAGGTTTCTGCCGGGAAGCCTGACGCCCAGCCCCGAGTTTGTGGAAGTCCACCCCGGCGGCGGCGCGGTGGGGCTGAAGCTGGCCCGCTTCGGCTTCCTCCCGCAACTGGCCCGCAGCCTGCGGGCGCACGCCTCCAAGCTCGAGGAAAGCTGTTGAACTCCTCGGCTCAGGGCGCCTGCGGGAGTTCGACAACCACCACCTGCCCGTCGCGGATGCCCACGGCGACAGGGCCCGCCTGAGAGTGCTGCCACTGGCTGTAGTCAAGCAGGTCGTCGAAGGCGGCCAGCTCCTCTCCGTCGAGCATCGCAACCATCCGCCTGCCTTGCTGTGCGACATAGAGCATCCGCCCGCTTGGAGACAGCGGGCGCTTGGCCGTGTTGATCCAGTCCACTGCCGGGCCCAGCCGGGCATCGCGCAGCAAGTGGTACTTGCCCGCGAGCCGAACCACGGCCGACACGTTGCCGGCCGCGTCGAGGCCCACGAAGTTGATTCCGTCGAACTCGCTCACGCCGCCGCAGTCTACGAGCCGGCCGTCGCCCATGCGGATCGTGTGCCGGTCGTCGCGCCTCAGGTGCGCGGCCCACGCCCCGGCGGCGTTGGACGCGATCTCGACCACTTCGTCCGCGTCGAGCTGCTGGCCGTCAAGCACCGCCCGCCATGCGTTGTCCTTCTTCGACAAGAGGGCCTCCAGGTAGAAGTGCCTGCTATCGGGGCTGAAGTGCAACTCGCGGACCCGGCCATCCTGCCAGGCGATGTACCGGATGTGGCGCCCATCCGGCGACAGCTCGATGCTCTCCGGCCCCGGCCCGTCCGAGTCCGTCAGCGTGTGCAGGGCGGCCGCCATCGGGTCGGGCGGCCCGTAGGGAGAGGAGCGGCGGATGAGGCTTGTGGCGTTGGGCCAGTCGCGGCCGATCCAGTCGTAGGTCTTTCCCGGCTTACCGTCGTGGACCACGCGCCACCCGTTGTCAACGCGCTGGCGGAATGCGCCATGGCGGCGGTCGGCCGACAGGACCAGCCGGCCGTCGGTAGATCGAGCCGGTCCCAGCACCGCGATCCGCGGCGAGGCCGGGCGCGATTGGCTGGTCGGACCTGTTGCGGGCGAGGCGGCGTGCGGGACAGGAGTCGCCCGTGGCGATGGCGCGCCCGGCTCATCATTGCCGCCGTCGTGAACGATGTGGACCTCCAGCCTCACAAGCTGCTTGTCGATGACTACCGCCGCCCGCAGCACATCCGGCGCGATGAACTCAAGTGGGCGCGAGTCCCCGGAACGGTCGGGGACGATGGCGTCGAACGGACCGCAGGTCTTGTCGTCGACGGCGACGAGGACGCCTCTTTCCGTTCGACGCACACAGGCGGCGTGGCGTCCATCGGGGCTGAAGCAGAGGTAACAAAGCAGCGGAAGTCGATGTTGTCGACGGCGCCGAGCGCGCGGCCGTCGACGATCAGCGACTGCTTGCCCTCACGCGGCTGGACGAACGCGACGTGGTCCATGCCGTTTGAGAAGTAGAGCGCTGTCTCCACTCGGGGAGGCATTCCCGAAAGTGGCGCGGCGCACAGCGGGCGGGTGGTGACCTCCAGGCGGATTGCGCCGGGCGCGTGGGCCACCGCGTTGGACGATGGAGCCGAGCTCGTGGCTACGCCCATGGTCGGACCAAAGGTGGACGGCGATAAGTTGCCTTGGCCGGCACAGAGATATGCGGCCGCAAACGCCGAGCTTAGCAGCGCAAAGCCGGCTACACGGGAATGGACGGTCATCTTCATGGGTTCACCTGGCTGGAAGCAGGCTGAGATTGGCTTGGGGACAGTCCATCATCCGCCGGCAGGGGCGCGGTGACATCTCCCTTCCTGCACCGCTCCAACTGCCTCTGGAAGTACGCGCGCTTGGGCTCCATCTGAACGCACCTGGCCATGATGTCAATCGCATCCTTGGTCCTGCCGGCGCGGAAGTGAACTTCCGCCAGCGTGTCGAGGAAGTCAGTGCTCTTGGGGTCAAGCTCGCACGCCTTCCTCGCGTAGCCCAGCGCCTTGTCGAGCTGCCGGCCGCAGAGCGCCGCCGCCCACGCCGCCGCATTGGCGAGCTGCGCGGCGCCCATCGCATCCGCGTTCTTCGCCAACCTGGCAAACATCAGGTCGAACAGTCCGTCCGCGTCGCGCTTCCGGCCGGCGCGGTCAAGCGCCGGGACGATCTGGAGCACCGGCCCCTCGCGCGCTGGCATGGCGTCCAGGCACACGCGGGCCTCCAGCAGTGCAACGTAGTCCGTCGGAATGCAGGCATACCGGCCGGCATCCGCCAGCAGCTCCTGTGCATTGTCGAAATCGTCCGCCTCGAGCGCCTTTCGGATCAAAGCGCGATAGGCGTCGCGGTCCCAGCGATAGGCATCGCCACGGTGGGCAGGCCCCAGGTCGAACAGCCGCGCGAATATGGCCTCGTGCGCAAGCCCCTCGCGCGTACACGTCTCGGCCAGGATGGCGCCCTTCCAAGTCATGCCGACGTACCTGTCGTTGGCGAGCATCCCCAGCAGGTCGCGCGAGGCCCTGGCTACATCCGCATTTGGACTGTCCTTGCTCGACGCCAGGGCGCGCCATGCCTGCGCCCGCAGACGCCAGAGCTTCTCAATCGCGGTATCGCGGACCGCCGCATCCTTGCGCGCCAATTCCGCCACCGCAGCCACCACTTCGGACACTTCGGAGGTGGTGGCAGAAGGGGACGGACTGCTGGTTGATGTCGTTGACGAGGCATCGGGGGGAGTCGCCGTAACCGGTCCGGCGTTGCGCGCGAAGATCAGCCCCGCAGAACACGCGAGCACCCAGGTCCCGCCGATCCCTGCGATGCGCCTCATGCTATGCCCCGCTTGGCTTGCCTTTGGTTCTTGGAGGAGGCCAGCTTTGGCTGAGCAGCCATCGGGGCGCGTGCCTGGCGATCAGTCCCGCATCCGTGAGGAGGAAGTGCGGGTCGGCCTCTATTCCCGTTCGTTCGGAGGTCGCCTTGAACTGGAACAACTTGGGATTGACCTCGCTGAAGCCGGTGCGACCCGCCGAGTCGCCGTGCTCGCCGTCCACGTTCCCGAAGATGGCCGTGCCAGTCTTCAGCAGGGCCATGTCGTCGGGATTGTACCCGTTGACAATCCCCCGCCTGGTCATGGCGAGCGCTTTGTCGAGCGGGTAATTGGCGGAGATGCTGCTGGACAGGAGTATTGCACCCGTGATCGGGCGGGCGCCGGGGATGTCGGCCAAGGCCTCGAGCGTGAAGACCGCCACCCCGCCGCCTGCGCTATGCCCCACCAGGAAGACGGGGGCGTCGGGCCGCCGCTCCTGGTACTTGACGATGGCCTTTGCCAGCTCGGCGGCTGCCCGGCGGTTGCCGGCCGTATCCGTCTGGTTCACGAGCAGCCCCAAACCGGGAACCGGGAAGCCCCATCTATAGATCGCCAGCGCGTATGGAACACCGGCCTCGTCAAGGCCCTTGCGGATGTTGCGGTTGGCGGCGCTCTCGCCTTCGATGCCCGGCAGGATGATCACCAGCCCCTTGGCCATCCGCTCGCGGTTGACGTACTTGGCGTCCAGGTCAACCTTGTCCTTGATGCCGCAGCCGGTCGCAAACAGCGCGGCCATTGCGGCCAGGATTGTCAGCGCCGCCGGCCATCGTCGTAACGGGTCCATGCCTTCGACTGGGGTGTTGATCCCGACGGCCATCACTTGCCTCCCTTCCGCACCGCCTTGAAATCGATGGCCTGGCCGGACAACTCCATGTCATGGCTTGGGCTGTGCCTCACCAGATGAATTCGAGCCGTTCCGCCCGGGATCTCCTGGTTGGTGGACAGCCGAAGCCGCACATCCTCGCTCGAAGGGACCGGCTCGCCGAAGGCGACGTGCAGTTCCCACTGGCTCACCCGGCACGGATAGCTTCGACCCTTGATCTCCACGCTATCGGTGCCAAGATCGCTAAAGCGCGCCTGCGGGTGTGTCCGCGGGCTATCGACCGGCTCGATCATCGCCGGCTCGACCTTGGTGGTGACAACTGGCGGCCGCTGCTGTCCGCCGGTAGTAATGATGGTCCGCTCCAGCACGATGTGCTCAGGCGTCCGCTCGACCAGTCGCTGAGTCACTTCCACGGTCCGCTGCGTATCGCCGCTCTTGCGATCACACTTGAGCGTTACGCTCGAGCCGGGCTCGAAGCCTGCCCATCCCTGGTAGACGGGATTGGGGACAGCGGCGGCCTGTGAACCACAGCCGCCGGCCGCGCACAGCAGCGGGGCCAATCCCACGACCGTCACAACAATGCCGAAAGCTCCTCGGGCCATGGTGTCTCCCTGTCTCCAGAACAGAGCCGCCGACGCCGGGCAGGATCATACCATGCGGGCGGTGGGAAAGGCCATGATCTGCCGTGGCGCCGCTTTGACATCGTATCAGCCGGATGGCGGTCACTTGGCCGGGACAAGCTCGAAGTGCAGCTTTCGGGCCTGCGCGGCTTGGCGAATCTTCTGGTCGGCCTCTTCGACCTTCTCTGTCAGGGCGGCAAGCTGGTCCTTGAGTTCGGCCGTGGCATCGGCTGCGGTGGCCTGCTTTGACAGGGACCGCCACTGGCTCACGAGCGTCTCCTTGGCGGCGACGGCCGCAAGGACCGCTCGCATCTGCGCGATGATCGGGCTGACATCCTTGGCCTGCGGAAGGGGGTCGAAGGCCGTGAGGTTCACGCCGGCATCGAGCTCCTTGGCGGTGAGCACGGCCGTGTCAATGTTGTTGATCTTCAGCGAGTAGCTGCCATCCTTCAGGCCAGTGACCTTCAGCGTGTACTGGCTGAGCTCCATGACGGCCGGGCAAAGCGGAAGCACCGAGCGGGCCTCGTCAGGGATCGGGAAAGGCAGGCGTTCATCGAGGCGGTCGAACTCGATCTTGTCGCCGTCGGCCTTGGCGGCGTCGATCTTGCAGCCCTTGGCTTCGACGACCTTGCCGGAGGCGTCGAGGACCACGCTGCTGACGAAGCCATCGGCCCCAAGCTCCTTGAGAAGCGCCGCCGCCATCATGAGCTGGCCAGGCGGGCCCGGATGCACCGCGTCGCCCTGCATGGAGATCGGCTTGGATGGGGCCTTGTCCTGGGCGGCCAGGAATGCCCGCAGTTGCTCCACGCCGGCCAGCGAGTCGTCGGCCGCTAGCTGCTTTAGGACCGGCAGCGTGTTGGCGAGAGTCTCCTTGGGCTTGTTGTTGCCCCACACATCCAGCAGCGCATGAAACTGGTCGGCGTAGGGGATGTTCTCCTTGGCCGCGAACTCCCTGAGGGCCTTTGCGTAATCGTCGAGGGCCCTGTTGGAGCCGATCTTCGCGGATGTGTCGCCGTTGTTCATGGGGCTGGGCGAGAAGATCACCGGCCGCGCCTTGATGGCGCGGATGCGCTCGACCATCGTGCCCATGTTGGCGATGAACTTCTCGGTGGACGTGCCGCCCTTGTCGTTCATGCCAAGCTCGACCGACACGACCGTGGGCTTCCAGGCGGCGATGTCGTAGTCGAAGCGGGCAAGCGTGGTCGGGATTGTGTGGCCGCCCACGCCCGAGTTGCGGAACGCGAACTTAAGGTTCGGGTATCGGGCGAAGCAGAACGCCTCGAAGTAGTTGGAGTGCAGATGCTGGGCCGTGATGCTGTCGCCGGCCATCACCCAGATGTCGCCGTTCTTCAGTGGAAACGCGGCCTTGGGCTGAGCCAGGGCCAACTGAGAAGCGGCCGCCAGAATCCCCGCCAGAACACTCAACCGCGGCACCTGTCGCATTGTTCTTCCTCGCGATGGATGTCGATACTTTGCCGAACCAAGCCTCGCACCACGCGATTCGAGGCTCCATGCAAGACAAGGCACGGATGTTAGACCGGCGCGCCTGGCCGGTCAACGGGAGTTTCCAGTTGATGCACGAGGTGCGCAGCGTTATATAGGGCCTGGGGCTCCGGCAAGCAGGTTGGCGAGGCATGGCATGAATGAGCGAGGATCGCGGCATACCCATCATCTCCAGGGCGAAGCAGCACGGGCGGCGCGTGGCCGTGATTTCTGATGAAGGCACGTTCACGTATGAACAGTTGTTGGCGGCCGCGACGAGCGTCGCCGCGAATCTGCTCGCCGGCCGGGACGACCTGCGCGAGGCGCGGGTAGCCTACATGGCGCGGCCGGGGTTCGAGTATGCCGCCATTCAGTGGGGCGTCTGGATGGCGGGCGGCCTGGCCGTCCCGCTGTGCGAACTTCATCCCTTGCCGGAGATGGAATATGTCATCGAAGACTCCCAGGCGTCGATCATGATTGCCCAAGACCATTGGGCGACGGCCCTGTCGGCATCCGGCAGCGCCCGGAACTTCCGGTTCCTGACTGCCGCGGAGGCGATGCAGGCCAAGGGGACCTCCCTCCCATCCGTTGCCCTGGAGCGCCGGGCCAAGATCCTCTACACCAGCGGAACGCGGATAATGCCGCTGGCCGAGTTGCCGCGGAACGCCGTCGGCAATGTCAACAAGACGCCACCGGCGAAGCTGTTCCACTAGGACCTCAACGTGGACCTCCTGGCCATCAATAATTCGCAGGACGTTATCGCCGCCAGGACCGCAGCCATACGTGAGTCTGTCCTTCGGGAGTCCCGATGCATCCGGCAGCCGAACTTCGAGCGTATCGCCACCGACGACTTGGCGCGGCTGTTCAGTCTCTATGACCGGGGGTTTTTCGGAGGCTGGCTGGGCCAGGCGGTGAAGGACAGGACCGGCGCTGCCGTTGTCTTCAGCCTGTCATCCAGGATGACGCGGGCCGGCGGAAAGACCATCAGGCATTGGCGGTCCTGGCAGCGGGTCCTGCTCGTGACGCACTATGAAATCGCCATCGCCAGCCGCCTGCTCTTCATGACCTTCGGCGGCATCGAGCGGCCGGTGGCCGTCTGCGGCCTGGCATGCACAGATCGCCTTCAGGCCCTCCAGCGGATCATGGAGCACGAGATCATCCACCTGGCGGAGATGATCGTCTGGGATGAATCAAGCTGCTCCCGCCCGCGTTTCAGGAAGCTCGCGGAGCGGATCTTCGGGCACAAGGACGCCAAGCACGACTTGGTGACACCCCGCGAGCAGGCGTTCGTCCAGCACGGCCTGCGCGTGGGCAGCATGGTGGGGTTCGAGTTCCAGGGACGCAGCCAGGTCGGCCGCGTCAACCGCATCAGCAGGAGGGCGACTGTGCTTGTGGAGGATGGGGGAGGAATGGCCTACTCGGACGGCAAGAAGTACAGGAAGTACTATGTGCCGGTAGATCTGCTGCGCCTCATGGGGAAGCACAGCTAGTCCAGGGGGGCAGCGGTGGGCCTGGGGGTCCTTGTCCTGGCGCCTGGTGAACACGCTCGCCGTGCCGCGCCCGTTCCGGAGGTCCCAGTGCTGCCGCAAATATCCTCCGCGTGATTTGAAAACGGCCGGGGAACCAGCCTATAGATAACTGACGTTCAGCATAGGACGCCCGGCCGTCGATAACGGGCTCGACGTGAGTTCGGGCAAAGGCAAGCCGTCATTCTTTTGCCTTCACGCAACCCTTTGATTGGCCGCATCGTGTTGTCTTGCTCAACCGCGAGGTCGGCATTGCCTGACGGCACAACGTTTGCCGCCGAAGCGGGCTTGGAGACGCTGGATTTCGCGAAGGGTACTTTTCGTCGCGCATCCGAAACAGAGGTAATCTGCCGTGCAGGTCTTGATGTTAGGCTGGGAGTTTCCGCCGTTCATCAGCGGAGGTCTTGGGACCGCCTGCCACGGTCTGACGCGTGCGATGACTGAGATGGGGGTGGAGATCCTCTTCGTCCTGCCGACGGCCTCCGACGCAGGGCAGCAGTGGCACTCCGGCCACGTGCCGTCCGCGCGGCGCCTCCACCGCAGGCTGGTGCGGTTCATGTCAGTCCCCTGCGCCTTTCGCAGCCCCTACGGCACGGGCAGATGGCGGGAGAGCAAACTCAGCCGCAAGATCCCTGTCGGAAGCCCGGAGGCATGCAGTCGGCTGCTGCGCGTGGTAGGAACAGGCGCGGCGGGAGGATACGAAGGCAACCTCATCCTGCGGATCGCCGAGTACGCCGACCACTGCGTGAAGATGACCGTCGATGAGCCGTTCGACCTGATTCACGCGCACGACTGGGTCACGTTTCCTGCGGGGAGGGCCGTCGCGAGGCGACACGGCCGTCCGCTGGTCGTCCACGTACACTCGACGGAGTTCGACCGTTCCGGCGAAGAGGTCAACCAGGCGGTCTATGACATAGAACGCGAGGGCATGCGCGAGGCCGACTGCGTTATCGCCGTGTCAAATCTGACCAAGGACATCGTGGTCAACCGCTACGGGATCAACGCTGACAAGGTCCGGGTCATTCACAACGGAATTGCCCGCAGGCAGTTCGTGCCATCGCCCGGCGCCGGCCGGCGCGGGAAGATGGTGCTCTTCCTGGGCCGGCTCACCATGCAGAAGGGGCCTGAGTTCTTCGTGCGCGCCGCAAGACGCGTGCTGGAGAAGGTCCCCGATGCGCGGTTCGTTATCGCGGGCTGGGGGGACCTTGGGCCTCGGATCATCGAGCAGGTCGTGGCGATGGGGCTGGGACAGAAGATCCAGTTCACCGGGTTCCTCCGCGGCAGGGAGGTGGATCAGGCCTATTGCGCGGCGGATGTCTACGTGATGCCCTCCGTCAGCGAGCCCTTCGGGCTGACCGCGCTGGAGGCGATTCAGCACGGCGTCCCGGTGGTTCTGTCCAGAAACTCGGGCGTCGCCGAGGTGCTGTCGCACGGGGCGCTCAAGTGCGACTACTGGGACGTTGACGTCATGGCCGACAGGATCATCGCGATCCTGACCCGCCCGGAGCTTGCCGAGGCGATGAGGGACGGCGGCGCCGCGGAGGTGCGCGCATTGACCTGGGACGCCGCGGCGCAGAAGTGCCTGGGTGTCTACAATGAGACGATCGGCCTGGCCGCGGGCCAGGACGTTGAGGAATTGATGGCTTCGGGCGTGTAGCAGCGCTCACAAGCGCTACACTGTCATCGGGACGGTTGGAGTCAGTAGATGCGGATCGCGATGTTGTCATGGGAATCGCTGCACTCGATAGCGGTGGGCGGAGTGGCCGCCCACGTGTCGGAGCTTGCCGCGGCGATGGTGAGGCAGGGCCACCAGGTACATGTCTTCACCCGCCGCGCGCCGGGCCAACGCAGCCACGACTGGATCGACGGCGTCCACTACCACCGCTGCAACTACCCGGGCTGCCCGGAGTTTGTGGACGACGTCAACAACATGTGCCGCTGGTTCGTGGACCGCGTTTTCGATGTGGAGGACCTGCTCGGCCGGTTCGACCTCATCCACGCACACGACTGGCTGACCGCCAACGCGATGATCTGGATCAAGCAGGGCCGCGGCCACCCGTGCGTCTTCACCGTTCACTCAACCGAATATGCCCGCTGCGGCAACTGTTTTCCCAACGGCCGGTCGCATCGCATCCGATGCCAGGAGCGGGCGGCGACCTATTGGGCCGACCGCGTGCTGGCCGTCTCCCATGCGACCAAGAAGGAGCTGCTTTGGATGTACGAGGTGCCTGATTCGAAGGTCTCGGTCGTCTACAACGGCGTCAGCCCGCACCGATTCGACGTGGACATCGATCCTGGAGGGGTCAAGCGCACGTGCGCGATAGGGCCGCTGGATCCCACGGTGCTGTTCTGCGGGCGTCTGGCCTGGCAGAAAGGGCCGGACCTTCTCCTCGAAGCGGTCCCGTACGTCCTCAAGCACTACTCCAACGCGAAGTTCGTGTTTGTCGGCGACGGGGAGATGCGCGGGAGCCTTGAGTCGCGGGCGCGAGGGATGGGCGTTGGCCACGCCGTCAGGTTCCTGGGGTTCCGCAGCGGCGACGATCTGGTCCGGCTGTTCAAGATGTCCGACGCCGTCTGCGTGCCGAGCCGGAATGAGCCGTTCGGCATAGTCGTGCTGGAAGGCTGGAGCGCCAGCAAGCCGGTCGTTGCAACGCAGAACGGCGGCCCCAGCGAGTTCGTCAACCATGAGCGCAACGGGCTGAAGATTTTTCCGCGGCCGGATTCCGTGGCATGGGGGTTGGGCACGTTGTTCGGCAATTTCGAATGGGCGCGTTGGATGGGCCGGAACGGCCGGCGGGACGTCGAGGAGCGCTTCACATGGGACACGATATCGCGGCAGGTTCTCGCCGCCTATCCCAATCAAGCCGCCGCCCCGCAGGTCCAGGCCGCACCGGCGCCAGCGCAGATGCCCGCTGAACCGGCGCAAGCCCAGATGCCCGCGGAAGCGGCGCTGCCTGCGCCGTCGGTGGCCGCCTCCGTCGTATTGCCCGAAGCCCAGGCCACCGAGGCCGGGGGCAATGGCGACGGCCGGAAGGAGCAGCCGCCCAGGCGGGCAAGACTTCGCCCCCGCCGTTCCGCACTGATCGAACAGGCCCTGGCCGCCCTCTATCCGGCCTCAGTAACATCCGCCGGACAGGGAGGCCAGTGATGGCGATCGGCAGCTTCTGCCTGGTCTTGCACGGACATGTTCCTTACGTGCTGCGCCACGGGCTCTGGCCGCACGGCGAGGATTGGCTCTACGAAGCCGCCGCCGAGACGTATCTGCCGCTCCTGGCCATGCTGGATGAGTGCATATTCCTCGGCGCCCGGCCCCACATCGCCGTCGGGCTGACGCCAGTGCTGCTCGAGCAGCTCGCCCACGACGATTTCAAGGACGGCCTGGACAAGTACCTCCAGGACCGCATCGACCGCGCTCGCGCCGACCATCGGGAGTTCACCTCGATGGGCAATTCTCGGATGGCGCAACTGGCGACTCGATGGATCAACTGGTACGCCAAGCGGGTGGAGCAGTTCCGGCTGATCGACCGCAACATTCCCAAGGCGTTCGCCCGGCGGGCCGGCGAGGGGACCATCGAAGTGCTGACCTCCGCCGCCACGCACGGATACCTGCCGCTATTGCACGAGGACTCGTCAATACGCGCCCAGATCCGCGCCGGGCTGGCCAGCTCGCAGCGCGTGCTCGGCTTCAAGCCGTCGGGGTTCTGGCTGCCGGAGTGCGCCTACCGCCGCGGCGGGCCGTGGAAGCCGCCCATCGCCTGGGCCGGCTGCGACAATCGCCTGGCGATCGAACACATGCTCGCGGACGAATCGCTCACCCACTGCTTCGTGGAGCACCACCTGGTCGAGCAATCCAACTCGGAGTTCGTCCTCAACGGCGGCCATTGGCACAGAGTCGGCTGGGACGAGGCCGCGAAGTACCCGGGCCGCGGTTGGCGGTCCGTCCACGAATCGCAGGGCCTCAATTCCGAGGCGTCCGGTCCGGCCCGCGTGACCGCCTTCGCCCGCGATCCGCGGATATGCGAGCAGGTCTGGTCGGGATGGGTCGGCTATCCCGCGCATCCGTCCTATTTGGAGTTCCACAAGAAATGGGGGCCCAAGAGGGGCCTGCGCTACTGGAAGGTCACGGGCAAGAACGTCGACCTCGGCCAGAAGCATCTCTACGAGCCCGACGCGATTCAGGGCAGGATATTCGAGCACGCCCGGCACTTCTGCGACTTCGTCAAGGGCCGGCTCCGCGAGCACCGTGACCGCACGGGGCGGCATGGCGTTGCGGTGGCGGCCTTCGACGCCGAGCTCTTCGGCCACTGGTGGTTCGAGGGGCCGCAGTTCCTGCGAGATGTTATCCTGACGCTCAACGCCGACCCCGACGTGGACCTCGTCACGCCCGCGATGCACATGAAGGACTTTCCCACCGACAAGACGGTCTCCATGCCCAACGGCTCCTGGGGCGAGGGCGGGGACGACCGGGTGTGGGCCAATGACAAGGTCAACTGGATGTGGGAGATCGAGTACCGCTGCGAGGCGCTGCTGGGCAAGCTGACGTTCGAGCTCCCATGGCGCAAGCGAGCCGAGATAAGAGAGATCCTCCAGAAGGCCGGGCGAGAGATGCTCCTGGCCCAGGCGAGCGACTGGCCCTTCATGATCTCCCGCGGGCAGGCGGTGGATTACGGGATCAAACGCTTCATGCAGCACGTCTCGCGGTTCGAGTGTCTGGCCGACATCGCGGAGAAGCTCGTCGGCGACTCGAAGTACCTGGGAAAACTCACGGAGGTCGAGCGGTCGGAGATCCGGGACGCCGACGTGCATGACCCGGTGTTTGCGAACGTGGACCTGAACTGGTGGAACATGTAGACGACCATGAGGAGCAGCAGTGGCTGTTATGCAGATCCCAGAACAGACCAATGGCCGGCCCACTCTATGCGGATACGAGGACGCAGTTGCGCAGGCCACGGCGAACAAGGGGCCCGTCCACCTGGCGGACAGCGGAATCGACTTTGAGAAGATCAACTCCGCTTTTGCCATCGCCCTGCACATGCACCAGCCGCTGATTCCCGCCGGCGGGGCGGACCTGAAGACCGCCAGGGTCATCAGCAATCTCCAGTACATGCTCGAACACCCCGGCTCGGGCGACAACTACAATGCGACCGTGTTCCGATGGTGCTACAAGCGAATGGGGGAGTTCATCCCGTCGCTGGTGGCCCAGAAGAAGCAGCCGCGCGTGATGCTCGATTACTCCGGCTGTCTGTTGTGGGGGCTGCGCAAGATGGAGGCCGACGATGTGTTCGAGGGCCTTCGTCTCATCACCTGCGACGCGCGGTACTCGCGGTGCGTGGAATGGCTGGGGACCGCCTGGGGGCATCCGGTGGCGCCGTCAACGCCGGTGCAGGACTACCGCCTGCACGTCAGGGCCTGGCAGCACCACTTTGCCGGGCTGTTCGGCCTTGAGGCGCTCGGCCGTGTCCGCGGCTTCTCGCCCTGCGAGATGGCGCTGCCCAACCATCCCGACGTCGCTTACGAGTTCGTCAAGACCCTCAAGGACTGCGGCTACGAGTGGGTGCTGGTCCAGGAGCACACAGTGGAAAGGCCCGAGGACGGCGGACCTGTCCGCCAGCCGCACGTGCCCCATCGCCTGGTCGCCCGCGACTCGCGCGGGCAGACAGCTTCCATCGTGGCGATCATCAAGACGCAGGGCAGCGACACGAAGCTCGTGGCCCAGATGCAGCCGTACCACGAGGCCAAGGGCCTGTCTCGCGTGCCGCTGGCCGGCGCGTCGATTCCGCCGCTGGCCACGCAGATAGGCGACGGCGAGAACGGCGGCGTGATGATGAACGAGTTCCCGTCGATGTACATGGCGACCATGTCGCAGTGTTCCTACAGCGCCACTCCGGCCGTCAACGTCAGCGAGTATCTGGCGTATCTTCGCTCAATGGGCGTCCGCGAAGAGGATCTCCCGCCCCTCCAGCCGATCATGCAGAAGCGGATATGGGACCGCTTCCAGGAAGGCGCCGGGCCGGAGGCAATGGAGGCGCTCATCAGGCAACTGTCGAAGGAGGATAACCGTTTCCACATGGAAGGCGGCAGTTGGACAAACAACATCTCCTGGGTTCGGGGCTATGATCGTGTGCTTGGGCCGATGGAGGAGGCCAGCGCCGCGTTCTCCGAGAAGGTCCTCCAGAGGAACATCCCGACCACCGAATATCGCTACCTCAACGCCCTGTATCACCTTCTGCTCAGCCAGACAAGCTGCTTTAGATACTGGGGCAGCGGGCGCTGGACCGAGTACGCGCGCGAACTGATACGCCGCACGATGGACATCCTGAAGTACGATTTCTAGGCGAGGCCGGGAAAGACCACAGTTCGCAGTTCAGCCGTGGCCTGTTGGGATTCCTCGCCCATCTCCTTTCCCTATGATCGTCCCGCGAAGTGACGCATTTTCCGGCGCTCATGCTGACGACGACGCGCATAGGATTTACTGGGGCGGCAAGAGGGATCACCCCTTGGAGGAGTAAGAATTATGGACACGATTCAGAATCCGGACATGACTCAGAGCAAGGCGGGTCGCGCCTTCTCTCTGGGCGCAATGACTGGCTGGCCCATGGCGATGTGGCTATTGGGCGCGGCCACGGTGGCCCTGGCGATCATCACCATGGCCGCGTTTCTGGGGAGCACCGCCGGCCGCATCTTGATGGCCGTCACGGTCCTGGTCGCGGCCACAGCGCTGCTGTTCGAGAGCGGCGTGATCGTGAGCCGGCTGAGCTACCTGTCCGAGAAGACAGGCGTAAGGCAGGGCGAGTCGCGATTCGTCCGCGGCCTTAGCGCCGAGTGCCTCGCCGGCTGTGCCGGCATCGTGCTGGGCATTCTGGCACTGGTTGGCTACTGGCCGCTGCTGCTGACCAGCGCCGCCGTTATCACGTTCGGCGGGGCGATAGCTCTGGGCGGATTGTCCAGGGCGCTGACCAACGCGGTGGCCACGAATCCGTCGCTGGCGGAGCCGCCGGCCGAGAGCATGAACTACCTGAAGCTCACTCGCGAATCATCCATCATCGACGCGGGAGGGAGCTTGCTGGCCGGCATCGGGACCGTCGCCATCGGCATAGTGGCCCTCCTGGGCGTCGCGCCGATGGCTCTGAACGTGGTTGGCCTGCTGGTTGTCGGCAGCACCGTCTTCCTTAGCGCGTCGCCGATCAACGGCGCCGTGGTGAACGTCATCGAGCACGAGGTTCTGGAGTTCACCCGCAGACACAGGGAACTGCGTCGGGCCGCGTGACGATAGTCGAAACGGAGACGGGCAAGGAAGCCCGACGCGCCTTGGGCCGTCTTGGAGATCAGGAATTAGGAATGAGGAAGGAATGGCAAAGGCAGGATGACCAATGCCGCTTCCGGAGTTTGGCCATTTGGCATTTTGCACTCCTTCGACATTCCTAATTCCAGATTCCCGATTCTGACTCGTCCCGGCTCCCGGAAGCCGTATTTCAGGATGTCTGCCGCGCTGCCGGTCAGTCCCTGCTCCCGTCGCGGCCGGTGCCCTCCTATAATTTGGAGTTTATGGCGTCACTGGTGCGCGACAATCCGGCCTGGGGCGGACCCGGCATCGAGCCCCGCTGGACGCGGAGCGACAAGGACGGCGTTGGCACGGCGTACTCCGCTCTGAGCCGCGTCTGGTTCACCGTCTCCAAGGGCATCATCAACGAGGTCTATTACCCGACCATCGACCACCCGCAGATTCGGGACCTCCAGTATCTCGTCACCGACGGCCAGACGTTCTTCAGCGACGAACGGAGGATGAACAACACCTGCGAGCGCCTGGATCCGCACGCCCTGGGCTACCGCATCACCAATGCCGATCCCAAGGAACGCTATCGCATCCTGAAGGAAGTCATCTCCGACCCGCATCAGCCCTGCGTTCTCATACACACGGTGCTAGAGGCGGACCAGGGCTTGTCCGACAAGCTTCGGCTCTTCGCGCTGGTTGCGCCGCACCTGGACGTAGGCGGCCGGGGGAACAATGGGAACGTTGTCCTGACTAGCTGGGGCAAGGCGCTGGCCGCCCACAAGGGCGACACGTGGCTGGTGCTGATGGCGTCCGTCCCATTGCTTCGATGTTCCTGTGGCTATGTCGGGGTGACGGATGGCTGGCGCGACCTGGCGCAGGACTTCCGGATGGACTGGGAGTTCTCCTGCGCCTCCGACGGCAACATTGCCCTGACGGGGGAACTTGACATCCGCAACCGGCGAGAGTTCGTCCTGGCGCTCGCGTTCGGCGAGAGCCTGCATCATGCGCTGGTGACGGCCGGCCAATCGCTGGGCACGCCCTTCGAGGACCACCGCGGAAGGTTCATCGAGCAGTGGCAGCGCATCTGCGGCCATGTATCAGGCGGCAAAGAGCTTGTCACAGGCGACGGCGGGTGTCTATTCCGCACCAGCCACAGCATCCTCTTGGCCCACGAAGACAAGACTTATGACGGCGCAGTGGTCGCCTCGCTGAGCATCCCGTGGGGGTCGGCCAAGGGCGACGACGACCTGGGCGGCTATCACCTGGTCTGGACCCGCGACATGTGCAAGAGCGCGACCGGCCTGCTCGCGGCGGGCAGCACCGAGATTCCGCTCCATGCGCTGGTGTACCTGGCCTGGACCCAGCAGGATGACGGCGGGTTCTCCCAGAACTTCTGGATCGACGGCGAGCCATACTGGCGCGGCGTCCAACTGGACGAGACCGCTTTCCCCGTCATGCTCGCGTGGATGCTGCACCGCGCCAACGCCCTTCAGAGCTTCGATCCGTATCCCATGGTGCTGAAGGCGGCCGGCTACCTGATCCACAACGGGCCTGTCATCCCGCAGGAGCGGTGGGAGGAGAACAGCGGCTACTCGCCCTCCACGCTGGCGGCGCACATCGCCGCCCTTATCTGCGCGGGCGCATTCGCGCGCCAGCACGGCCAGCCGGCCGTCGCGCAATACCTGGAGGAATACGCCGATTTCCTTGAGGCACACATCGAGAAGTGGACTGTGACAACGGATGGATCGCTTGTACACGGCATCCGCCGCCACTTCATCCGCATCCATCCAGCCTTGCCGGAAGATGATTGCCCGGATGAGGACGCCAACGGTGGAATCCTGGAGGTGAGGAACCAAAGGCCCGGAGCATGGTTCGCGTTCCCGGCCAAGGACGTCGTCGACGCCGGATTCCTGGAACTGGTCCGCTACGGCATACGCAGTCCGGGTGACTCCCTGATCGAAGATTCTCTACGAGTGGTCGATGCCGTGCTCAAGGTGGACACTCCGCGCGGTCCCTGCTGGCGGCGGTACAATCACGACGGCTACGGCCAGCGCGAAGACGGCAAGCCATACAAGGGCTGGGGATACGGGCACGCCTGGCCGGTTCTCGTCGGGGAGCGGGGCCACTATGAACTGGCGGCCGGGCGCGACGCGAGGCCGTTCATCCGGGCCATGGAGAATTTCGCCGCGGCCACGGGCCTTCTGCCCGAACAGGTCTGGGCCCTGCCCGACCTGAGCAGCGCGCACATGTACCTGGGCCGCCCGACCGGCGGCGCGATGCCCCTTGCATGGGCCCATGCGGAGTACATACAGCTTGTCCGCTCCGCGACGGATGGCAAGGTCTTCGATCTGATCCCGGAAGTGGAGGAGCGATATCGTGGCGGGACCACCGGCCGCAAGGCGCCTCCGATGGAGATATGGAAGTTCTGCCGGCAGGTGCGGTCCATGCACGCCGGCGACATCCTGAGAATCCAGGCGGCCAGCCCGTTCCGCTTACGCTGGACCTGTGATGAGTGGGCGCAGGTCCACGACACGGCGTCGTCGCCGGTCGGCACGGGCCAGGAGTACGCGGACATCCAGACCCGGCCGGGCCAGCAGGCGCCGATTCGCTTCACGTTCTTCTGGCCGGCCTGCGGGCGATGGGAAGGGCGCGACTTCCAGGTGGCCTGCGTTCCTGGCTCGCGGGCATGAGGACTCATCTGATGGAAGCGCTAGGCGACCCGGTGGTTCTCTCGCGGCTCCAGTTCGCCGTGACGACGCTGTTCCACATGCTCTGGCCGCTGCTGACCATCGGCATCAGCCTGTTCCTGGTGCTCATGGAGGCACTGTGGCTGCTCACAGGCCAGGAGGACTACTTCCGCCACGTGCGGTTCTGGGCGGGCCTGCTGCTGCTGTCCTTCGGGATAGGCGTGGCCAGCGGCCTGCCGCTTGAGTTCGAGTTCGGCACGAACTGGGCGAAGTTCTCCCGCACCAGCGGCGGGTTCTTCGGCAACATCCTGGGTTTCGAGGGGGCCATGGCCTTCATGCTGGAGGCGGTGTTCCTGGGCATCATGATGTTCGGCTGGAAGAGGGTCTCGCGCGGCACGCACCTCTTTTCGACGGTCATGGTGGCGCTTGGGGCCTCGCTCTCGGCGTTCTGGATCATGGATGCAAGCTCCTGGATGCAGACGCCAGCGGGAGTGAGCATCGAGGACGGGCAGACCACGATCACCAATTACGCCGCCGCCGTCTTCAACCCGTCGATGGGATACTCGCTCGCCCACAAGCTGGCCGCCTGCCTGGAGACGAGCCTGTTCTTCGTCGGGGGCATCAGCGCGTGGTATCTGCTTGAGGGACTCCACACGGAGTTCTTCCTGAAGTCCTTCAAGGCCTCGCTGGCGCTGGCGATAGCCGTGGCCCCGCTTCAGATATGGCTGGGCGATCTTTCCGGCCGGGGCGTGGCCCGGTACCAGCCGGCCAAGGCCGCCGCCATGGAGTCGCACTGGCAGACCAACCCGCCCGGCCAGGGCGCGCCACTTGCCCTGCTGGCATGGCCGGATGAGGCCGCCGAGCGGAACGCCTGGGCGGTAGAAGTGCCCGGCATGTTGAGCCTCTTGGCGACGCGCACGGCGGATGGCCAAGTCGTGGGCTTGAAGGATTTCCAGCCCCAGGACCGTCCGCCGATAGTGCTGCCCTTCTATGCGCTTCGGATCATGGTGGCCATCGGCGTACTGATGTTTTTGCTCATGCTCTGGACCTTGTGGCGTTGGGCTCGAGGGCGTCTCACGCCTCGAGATGCGGGGGGTCAGCGATGGTTGATGCGGTCATGGATCGCCTTTGTGCCGATGGGTTTCGTGGCGACTGATCTGGGCTGGGTCCTTCGCGAGGTCGGCCGCCAGCCCTGGGTCATCTACAACGTCATGCGGACCAGCGACGGCGCATCGAACCTGCACTGGCTGCCGCCGGCGGTCACACTGGCGCTCTACACGCTCATCTACGCGCTGCTGCTGGCGGCGTTCTTCGTGTACGCCGGGCGGATCATCCGCAAGGGCCCGGACCTGTCCAGCGGGGTCCCCAAACGCGGCATACCGCGTTTGGGGTCCCCCCCCGTGCCCGGCGGTCCGCCCCGCGCGGCCGAGGGAGGTCCTTGAAAAACGCATGGAACACGCATTCCTCGCGCACGTGTGGGCCTTGCTGTTGGCCTTGATGCTGGCGATGTACGTCATCCTCGACGGCTTCGACCTGGGCATCGGGGTACTGTCGTTGTTCGTCTCTCGCTCCGACTACCGCCGGCAGATGATGGCCAGCATCGGCGCGGTATGGGACGCCAATGAGACCTGGCTGGTGCTGGCTGGCGGGACGCTGTTTGGCGCGTTCCCGGCGGCATACGCGGTTGCGTGCAACGCCCTGTACATACCGATCATGGTCATGCTCTTCGGGCTGGTCTTCCGGGCCGTGTCGCTGGAGTTCCGCGCACATTCGCGGCACAAGCGGGCGTGGGAGGCGGCCTTCGGCCTGGGCAGCCTGCTGGCGGTGGCCGGGCAGGGCTTCACGCTAGGCGGCGTGCTGAGTGAGATCAACGTCGGCGCGGGCGGTGAATTCGCCGGCGGCCCCTGGGATTGGCTGACGCCGCTTTCGGCCCTGACATTCGTGGCCGTCGGGTTCGGTTACGTGATGATCGGCGGGGCGTATCTGATCGCCAAAGCGGATGGCCTAATGCGCAGGCACGTCAGAACGATGGTCCTGGTCTTCGCCGTAGTGATGTTCGCCGCGGTGGCGGCGGTGACGATCCTGCTGCCGATTCTTCACGACATCTTCGCGCGGCGGTGGATCAAGGACCCCGCGAGGGGTTTTCTATATGCCTTCGGCGTGGGCGCCGCGTTCGCACTCGTCATGATCCTGCTGTCCACGAGGCTGGCCAGGAGCCGATATCTGCCCTTTGCATCTTGTATCGTGTTCTTCCTGCTGGCTCTGGCCGGCGGCCTGACGGCGGCCTATCCGTACATTCTGCCGCCATCGCTGCGGATCGTGGAGACGGCCTCGGGCACGCCCACGCTTATCTTCATGCTGGTGGGCATAGGACCTCTGATTCCCCTGATGCTGCTCTACAACCTCTACTTGTATCGTGTCTTCCGGGGCCAGGCGGCGCAGGCGGATGAGGAATACCAGTAGCCCGCCTGGGCCATGCATAGAATTGCACCGGCTGTTGCGCGCACTGGGCGGGCATGCCCGACAGCCACCGGCGCAAAAGGCGGGCGCGAGATGACTGAAACCGATTCCGACTGATCTTCTTCGGAGCGACCGGCGACCTGGCCTACAAGCAGATATTTCCCGCGCTTCAGGCCCTGGCCAAGCGCGGCCGGCTGGACATGCCGGTGATAGGCGTGGCCAAGGCCGGCTGGACGCTCGAACAGTTGAGGGCGCGCGCCAGGGACAGCGTCGAGAAGCACGGCAAGCTGGATGCCGGCGCGTTCGCGAAGCTATCCTCGCTGTTGCGCTACATTGACGGGGACTACCGCGAGCAGGCGACCTTCGACCAGCTTCGCCAGGCGCTGGGCGGCGCCCGGCGCCCTCTGCACTACCTGGCCGTTCCGCCCAGCATGTTCGCCACCGTGGCTGAGGGGCTGGCGAGAGCGGGCTGCGTCGAGAACGCTCGCGTCGTCGTGGAAAAGCCGTTCGGACGCGACCTGGCCTCGGCAAAGCAACTCAACGCGACGCTCCATCGGTTCTTCCCCGAATCGGCCATCTTCCGGATAGACCACTACCTGGGAAAAGAGCCTGTGGAGAACCTGGTCTACTTTCGCCTGGCCAACCCGCTGATGGGCTGGCAAAATCCCCAGGCCTCGGAGGCCGCGCCGTGAAAATGCCTCACGCCGCGATGCTCCTGCTGGACACGGCTGGGCGGCACATCACTTGAGACCGGCAGCGCGAGAATGAGATTCACGCTACAGCCTGTGGCGCCGTTCAGCCTGGAGCTGACGGCGTGGACGCTCCGCCGCGACGCGCGAAACGAGGTTGACCGCTGGGACGGGCGGACCTACCGCCGCGTCCTGCCGGTCGGCGATGTTCCGGTGGAAGTGGCGGTGACACAAACTGCGCCGCTTGAAAGCCCCCGGCTCCTCGTGGAGGTATCGGCGGCCGCCGCTGTGCCGCAAGCGAAGAAGAGGGTGGCGGCAGTCCTGGACAAGATGCTGGGGATCAGCCTGGACCTTGCCGACTTCTATCGCTTCGCGGCCGGCCGGCCTCGGCTTGGTGCGCTTGCGCGCCGGTTCCGCGGCGTGAAGCCGCCCAGATTTCCCGGCGTATGGGAAGCCCTCGTGAACGCCATTTCCTGCCAGCAGTTGTCCCTGGCGGTGGGGATTAGCCTGATGAACCGCCTTGCCGGGCAATACGGCCTGCCATCCGCCGGCTCAACGCGAGCGTTTCCCAGGCCCCAGGACCTCGCCAAGGCGCGCATCGCGGACCTTCGCGGCATGGGCTTCAACCATCGCAAGGCGGGCGTGATCGTTGGACTGGCCAGGGCGGTCACAGACGGCCGGCTCGACTTGGAAGGCATTGAGATACTCGACGATGACTCGGCCGTGGAGTTCCTCACGGGCCTTGACGGGATCGGGCGATGGTCGGCGCAGTACGTGCTCCTGCGCGGGCTGGGTAGACTGAATGTGTTTCCCGCCGACGATGTCGGTTTTCAGAACAAGCTTGCCAAATGGCTGCACCTGGACGAAGAGCTCGACTATGAAGGCGTCCATCGCGTCATCCGACGATGGCGCGCATACGGCGGCCTCATCTACTTCTTCATGCTCCTGAACCACCTTTCCGAACGCGGGCATTTGACGGCCGGCAAACCGACCGCTCCCCCAGAAACGGCCGGCGAGCCCTGATACCGTGCCCAAGTGCGTTCGCGCTCCCGGCGGCCATAGAGTGCTTGATGGCACGTTGCGCGACTCGTGCCGGATCAAGGCCGCGATATTGAGCAGACGGATGCCATCCTGGGTTCGCCGGCTGGCCGATGCGCCGGAGCCGATCTGGTCGCCGGTCATGGCCGGCGCGCTTGTGCTCCTGGCGGGATTGCTCAGCTTCCTGCTGCGCCAGCCGTGGCTGTTCCCAAGTCTGGGGCCGACAGCGTTCATCCAGGCCCATCGCCCCAGTTCACGCACCGCGACTCTCTACAGCACGATCGCCGGGCACACGTTGGGGATAGCGGCCGGCTTCGGGTGCGTGTTCCTTACCGGGGCGGTCGGCGCGCCCTCGGTGGCGGCAATCGACCACGCCGTGCGTTCAAGGGTGGCCGCCTCGGCGCTGGCCGTGGGCATTACGATGCTCGGTCAGGTCCTGCTTCGAGCCTATCATCCGCCCGCGGCGGCCACTACGCTGATAATCAGTCTGGGCGTGCTGCACGTGACCTGGCGCGACGGGCTGGGACTCGTGATCGGAATTCTGGTGGTGGCCTTCACCGGCGAGCTTCTGAGGCGGCTGCGAGTCGCCGCGCGGAACCGGCCCGCAACCGGCAGCAATCTGGAGGAATGACAGGCGATAGCTTAGCCTTCATGCAGGCGGCAGCGCGCCGGTCGATCCATCACGCTCGAAGCTCGAACCGGCCGGTCAGGACGTTCTGGCTGTCGCCGCCGACTGAGAAGTCGAAGCTGCCGGGCTCGACGACCCATTGGAGGTCCTGATTCAGCAGGGCGAGGTCGTCCGTCCTCACGGTGAAAGTCACGCGCTTGCGCTGCCCGGCCGCGAGGTGAACTCGCTGGAAGTCCAGCAACTGTCTGACCGGAGTCATCACCGATCCGGCCACGTCCCGCACGTACAACTGCACGATCTCGTCGCCGTCCCGGTTGCCGGCATTCGCTACATCGACGCTGACTTGGAGGGAAGTGCCAACGGGGCCTTCGGACGGGGCGATTCGGAGGTCCGCGTAATCGAAGCGTGTATAGCTCAGGCCGAACCCGAACGGCAGCAGCGGCAGGCCGTCCATCTCCACATACTTGCCCCGCGCCTGCGGATGATGGTTGTAGTAGACGGGAAGCTGCCCCACGGTGCGCGGAAACGACACCGGCAGTTTGCCGGATGGGTTCACCAGGCCGAACAGAACCTCCGCAACGGCCTGGCCTCCCTGTGGGCCGGGATACCAGGCCTCGGCGATCGCCCCGGCCCATTCGACCATCCGGCCGAGCACAACCGGCCGGCCGTTGATCAGCACCACGATCAGCGGCTTGCCCAGTGAGGCCAGGCGCTCCAGCAGGTCCATCTGCGCGCCGGAGGGCTCCAGCGTGCAGCGGTCGAATCCCTCGCCGCAGTCCATGTCGTTGAGCGTCGAATCCGGCTTCGCGTCGCCGGCGCCGCGGGCGGTGAACTCCACGCCGCGGTTACGGTCGCTCGACCCGCCCAGGACGGCGATGATCATATCCGAGTCCCGCGCGACGGCCATCGCCTCCGCAAAGCTGGCCGTCGATGGGTCGCGGACCGCGCAGCCCTTTGCGTATCTGATAGCAACGCCCGGTGGGGCGCATCCGCGGACGCCCTCAAGCACCGTCGTCGCCGTCTGGGGCGCCAGCGGCGGAGTGTAGTCGCCGAGCTGATTGCCCAGGTTGTGGGCGTTCGGGCCGATGACCGCGATGGATCTCAGCCCGGCCTTGAGCGGCAGGACGCCGCTGTTCTGGAGCAGCACGATGGACTTCCTCGCTGCTTCCAGCGAGACATCGCGGTGCGACTGGCATCCGGCGATCTCCACTGGTTCTTCCTGGCCGGCCGTAGGCGCGTCGAACAGGCCGAGCGTGAACTTGGCCCGCAGGACGCGCCCGGCGGCCAGATCGATGTCGGCGATGGTGACCAGCCCGCGGCGCAGCGCCTCCAACAGCGGCTCGCCGAAGGCGTTGCCGCCGAGGTCCATGTCAACACCGGCCTTCAAGGCCAGCGCGGCGGCCTCGGGAAGGTTCTGGGCGACGCCCTGGTGTACCAGGCCGTCGATGGCGTACAGGTCCGATACGACGAACCCGCCGAAGCCCCACTGCCCGCGGAGCGTGTCGGTCAAGAGCGGCCTGCTGGCGCTGCACGGCACGCCGTCGATCTCGTTGTAGGAACTCATGATGGACCCGGCGCCCTGGCGCACGCAGGCCTGGAATGCCCTCAGGAGGACGGCGTGAAGCTCGCGATCGCCGACGTGCGTCGTGCCGCCGTTGTGGCCGCCGAGGGTCTCGCCATACGCGGCAAAGTGCTTGAGCGTCGCAAGGCACTTGGGCGGCGAGCCCTGCATCGCGCGGACCGCCGCCGCGCCGAGGCGCGAGGCCAGAAGCGGGTCTTCGCCGAAGGTCTCCTCCACGCGGGACCAGCGAGGATCGCGCGCCAGATCCAGCACTGGCCCGTAGGCGATGCTGGCGCCGATTGCGCGAAGCTCCGTTGACATGACGCCTGCCGCGCGGGCCGCCAGGTCCTCGTCCCATGCACTTGCCAGGCCGATGGGGGAGGGGAACATGGTGGTGCCGGCCGCCATCACGCCGTGGGGGCTTTCCTCCGCCAACAGCAGCGGAATGCCAAGACGCGTGCCGTCTCTGACGAACCGCTGGATCTCGCGGGCGAGCATCAGGGCTTCGCGTGGAAGCAGGGCGGTCTTCAGGCCGACCCCAGTCCACGCATCCGCGCGGGCAAGGCCGTACAGTGCGCCCACTCCATCGTCCATCGCCTTGCGGAACGCGTCGTTGAGCCGCGGGACGCCGTCGATACGGCCGTGACACTTGAAGCCCAGGACCTGCCGCAATTGCCCGGCCTTCTCCCGGATCGTCATACGCCCCAGCAAGTCCGCGACCCGATCATCAACCGGCACTGTCGGATCGCGATACGCCGGAGGATCTGTCATGTTGCACCGGATGGCGGTCGCACGATGAGCCGCGGCCAGTTCAGCTCACTTGCCTTTGTCTTCGCCTATGCAGTAGAGATGCCGCTCGCCTCGGATGTACATCCGATTGCCGTCGGCGACGGGCGGCGCGTATGCGGTGTACTCCTGCGTCGTGATCGCCCAGTCGCGCTGGATCTGCATCGCGATGCGGTTCGTGGCGACGGCCTTGCACTCGCCGCCCGGCTCCAGGACGACCGTGTGCCCCTGGTTGTCCATCACCAGGATGTGCTTGCCGACGAGCGTGCAGCTCGCGGCCACGGGCATCGCGACGTAGTGGGCGTCGCCCTTCAGCCCGATCTCGCGGTAGGCGAGGGTCTTGCCCGCCTTGATGTCGTAGACGTAGTAGCCGCCGCACCAATCGACGACATACGCAAGTCCGTCGTGGATCAGCGGCGACCCGGCCGTCTGCTGCCTTGGTATCCCCAGCGGGGCCTTTGGCAGCTCGGGGAAGCCTGCTCCGAAGCCCTGGAGGGCCTGTTCCTTGGGCTTCCACTCGTCGCCGGCGCATCCGGTGAAGTCCTCCACCCAGATCATCTGCGTGCCGTACCAGGGGATGTACATCACGTCGCCCAAAACCGTCGGCGGGGCCCAGCCGGTGTCATTGATGATCTTGTGCGGGTTCTTCCAGAGCATCTTTCCATCCGATGCGCGGACCACCTCGCCCTGCTGCGAGATGAAGACATCGACGCCCGCGATCCGCGCCGACAGGAGCGATGCGACAGTCTTGTCGACCGCGGGCTGCTTCCACGCGATCTCGCCGGTCTTCACGTCCAAGCCGTACATTTGGATGAAGTAGACCGCCAGCTTGCCGCCAATCACCGCGGGGGCGGCGGAGTAGAAGAGCTTGTCGGCCTCCAGCCTGCGGATCCACTGGCGCTTGCCTTCGAGGCTGTAGCACGCCGCCACGCCGGCGCCGTTCCAGAAGTAGACGTTCTTGCCGTCGCTGACCGGCGTGTTGGTGAAGCCCACGATCTCGAAGTGGCCGCCGAGGTGACCGTCGAAATTGAGCCCGTACTTCTGCTTGTCCACTTCCTTCAGGGCGTCGTAGAGCTTCTTACGGGCGGCCCAGCGCTTGACGGGGTCCTTCTCGTCCGCCAGTTCCTTCGCGGCCGGCTCTACCTTCTCCCTGAAGGCCGGATTGGCCGCTCGCTCGAACTCCGGTATCGCGTCCCAGTAGGTGTTGGTCGCGCTCCAGAGCACCTTGCCCGTGTTCTTGTCGACGCAGATCATCTCGTCGGGCTCGCTGGTGACAAAGACCTTGTCTCCGACAACGATTGGCGCGCCGTGGCTGTGGTCGGGCAGCGGCGTATCCCACAGGATGTTCTTCCGCTCGTACTTCACGTCGGCCGCGTCGCTCAGGCGCAGCATGAACATCAAGTCGTTCCATCCCGCGCGGTTGGAACTCACGAGCTTAACGGTCATTCGGTTGACGCCCTGCTTCACGTCGAACTCGAACGACGGGGCGACCGGCCATGTCATCGCGACGCGGTTGTTGCTCTGGCCGTAGGCGCTGCCCACGGCGCAGCCGTACTTCTCGTTGCTGTAGACCTCCTTGCCGTTGATGAAGACCTTGACCTGCACGGGGTGCTCGATGACGGCGCGGAGCTTGCCAGCCCTTCTGGCAAACAGACACGCGGTGGCCAGGGCGCCCTGGTTCTCCTTGCCCTTCCCGCCGCCGGCGTTGATGCTTTTGAAGCTCACACCGTCCGTCGCCGGCTCAACGGCCTTCCATTCCAGTTCGCCGACCTTGTCGCCGGGCTTGGGTTGAGCCGTCGCTTCACCCGTGATAAGCTCCTTCGCGAAATCCGCGGTCCCATCTTTGACGGCGAAGGGGCCGATGACAAGCCACTTGGCCACGAGGCCGCCTTCCACAGGCACGGCGTCCTTCTCATCCTCGGTGACCGCAGATGTCAGGCCCTCCATCGGCCCCGTGGAGATGAGCGACCACTGGATGGGGACCGCGGCGTCGGGGAAGAGGCCGGTCTGGTTACCACGCCATCCAATGGAGGCCGGCGCCTGCTCGTCGCCTGCGCCAAATGCGCAGGAAGCAGCAAGCACCGCGAACATAACGACACGCTTCCCGAACTTCAGTTTCATGCGTAGCTCCATTTCCGTGTTAGATTCGTCCATCGCTTTCTCGCGTTCCGCTTGCGAAACGTTCCGGCTTCCGGCCCTTCGATCATACATCCTTTGGGTTGCCCGGCAAGTCAGTTGCCAGACGCTTGCGGGAGCTTCGTCGCGAGAGATAATGGGGGAGCAGGATAAGGAGTCCGAACAGAATGGCCAAGGCACCTGTGGTGAAGCTCCGAACGCACGTCGAGCGGATTCGCTCCAAGCGGCACGTCTACGCGGTCAACGTCGGCGGCGCCCGAAATCCCGAGAACCACTCGATCATCATTGAGAATGCGGGGCGCACGTACGTCTACAACCCGCGGATTCGCGTGGGCGGCCGGTCCGACTGGTTCGACGCCCGGACCATCGTCGCCGACACCATCAAGGGCTTCCGCACGGATGCCGAGAAGGCGCTGGCGCTGTGCTTCCTCTTCGACGGCACGCGCTACCAGCGCGGCAACGTGGACCGGCACAGCGTCCACCCGTCGGTGCTCCTGGGCTCCTACGGCTACGGCATCTGCGGGCACTCGGCCGCGGCGCAGTCATCCCTGGCCGCCAGGGCCGGCCTAAAGTCGCGATACTGGGAGCTTAATCACCACACCGTCACGGAGGTCTTCTTCGACGGCGGCTGGCACATGCTCGACGCCAACGTCCCCGCGTTCTACCTCAACCGCGACAACTGGACCATCGCCTCCATCGCGCAGCTCGAGGAGGACCCAGACCTCGTCGCGCGCGTCACGCTTCCCAACGGCCGGGACCTCCGCAAACACGCGCCCTGGTATTCCACGAAGGACTATCACCACCACTACCCGACGCAGAGCGAGTACGCGATGGCCGACCGGAACCTGGGGTACGCGCTCAAGCCGTTCGAGCGGTTCGAGCGATACTGGAAGCCCGTCGCGTTCAAGTATCACGATCAGGCCAACTGCCCGGCCGCGCCGAAGCGATACGCCAACGGACGATTCATCTACGAGCCGGACCTGGCGAAGGCCAATCCCCTGACGTGGCTCCAGGACGGCCGTGCCTACGCCCGCAACCTGGCGTGGACGAAGGGATCGAGCCCGTTTCTCCGCGTAGAGCGGCCGCAGGACTCCGTCCACGACCTGCCCGCGGCGCTCATCTACGACGTGAAGAGCGGCTACGTGATCGTCGGCGGGCGCCTGGGGATCAGGGGCGTCAAGAGCGGCGAGGGCGAGCGCGACACGCTCGCCGTCCGCGTCATTCCCTACGGGACGAGGCGCGAGGGCAAGGTACTTTTTCAGGCCCTCGGCTCCGGCGAGATCGTAACGGAGATTGACCTTGCGCCGGGCATCCAGCCCTGGGGCAATGAGGGAAACTACTTTTACGAGGTCGTCGTCGAGATGGGGGCCGGCGCGCAAGACTCGCAACCCGGCATCACAGGCCTGGACGGGCTTCAGCTTGCAACCGACGTGCAGGTCGCGCCTGGAGCGCTTCCGGCCCTGGAGGTCGGCCGCAACGAGGTCGTTTACACCGATGAGACGCCAGGTGGGCGCGACGTGCGAGTCATCCACATCTGGCGCGAGCGCTCTGGCGGCGAGCCCCCGCAGGCCCCCGCGAATCTCTCGCCCGCCGGCGGCGAGAAGGTCGATACCCCGTCGCCCGTCCTCGAATGGCGCCAGCCGGAAGGCAACGGGCAGATCGCCGAGTACCAGATCATCGTGAGCCGCTGGGCCCACTGCCGCCTGCCTCACTGCGTGAACCTCTGCGGCCCGACCGGTAGGAACGCGACTCATTTCGACGTGGGCGACTGGCTCGTCCCCGGTAAGCGTTGGTACTGGAAGGTCCGCGCGAAGGACACGTGCGGCGACTGGGGTCCATGGTCCAGGATCGCATCCTTCCGAACATGAAGCAGAGGAAAGGCGCGAGGTCCTCACGGCCTCCCCCATTGCAGCCTAAGGCCCAAAAGTAGTGCCTGTCCCGACTTTCGAAAAGTCGGGACAGGCACTACTTTTCGGCGTTTCGATGCGGATCTCCAAGATGCCGATCCATACATTCGACCTCAATGTTGCACTAGCGATACGACCCCAGTTCCTTTCCGAGTTTGACGATCCGCTTGTAGTCCTCGAAGCTGACGCTGTCCGGTATGGAGTGGTCCTCGGCGAAGATGTAGCCTCCATTGCGCTTGAGCGCCGGCATCAGCCGCCGCATCTCGGCCTCGATCCGGTCGATGTGGTCCCACAGCATCGCGTTGAGGCCCCCGTGCAGCACGAGCCGGTCGCCGTAGGTGTTCTTGATGCGGATGGGGTCCATGCCGGCCTTGACCTCCAGCGGGTTGAGCGCGTCCAACCCCATGTCGACCAGTTCCGGCAGGAGAAGGTTGATGTTGCCGCAGGAGTGAAGGTGGGCGTAAATGCCCTTGGCGTGGGCCCAGTCTATCGCCCGCTTCTGGACGGGCTTGAGGATCTCGCGGTATGTGTTCACGGAGAAGAACGGCCCGTTGCGATAGCCCATGTCGTCGCACCAGAAGATGGCGTCGAACGTGTAGCCCTCATTCCAGATCATCTCCAGCAATTGCAGGCTACAGTCCAACTGGGTGTTGAACATGTCGATGACCAGTTCCGGATCGTCCACCATCATCAACAGCAGCCGCTCGGTGCCGACGATGCGTGCGTGAGTCACGTCGAACCCGAACCACAGCCCGCCGTGTATCCAGCATCCCTTCTCGCGCCAGGTCGCGTAGTTGGCCTTTAGACGGTCCCAGTCGATCCGGTCGCGGGTCATCACCATGCGGGCCTTGGCCATCTCCCAGCTCTTGCGGTCCACTATGGTCCGGTCGATCCAATGCGGGGTGGAACTGGCGTGCTTCCAGTTCTTCGCGGTGGTGCCCCAGGAATCGTACATGATGATGTAATCATCCGTCTCCTCGACGGTCCTGGTCGGGAACCGGGGGCTGTTGTCGCCGCCGACGCCGACAAGGCGGTCCAGGCCGAAGTAGTCGGCAAAATCGGCATCGGCCGGCATGCCCTCGCGGCGCCATCGCTCCAGCGTGGAGCCCCACGGGCCGCCCAGCATGGGAACGCGGTCGGCCTCCTTGTGCTCGTGCATTCGCTTGAACCGTTCGTGACTGGTCATCTCGGTCATGGGCGTCATCCTTTCAGACATAAGGCGAGCGGCGTCCAGCCTGAGTCTACCGCGGCGACGGCCTTTGGGCAACCAGTCGGCTGCGCCCGCGGCCGGCATGGATCCGGCATTGACGGTTTTCCGGGCTCGGCGAGGAACTGGACCTTCGCGACGTCGGCCAATTCATCCTTTGTCCGGCGGTCGAACTCATCCTGCGTCGCCTCGGCGAACTTCTCGGTGACGACGCTCGTGCGGCGGCCCTTCTCGTCGAACGACTCCGCCCGCCCGGCCCACCACCCGCCGGCGGCCCAAACGAAGTCGCTGAACTCCCGCGTGCTGACGACCTTGCCGTCATTGACCTGCTCTATGCTGACGACCACGGCCTTGTCAGTATCGACCAGTATGCGCGTCTCCTGCCTGGGGGCGTTGGGATGAGTCAGGACGAGCAGCGTCTGCTTGTCGCCCTGGGGCTTGAGCTCGACCTTGTGGTTGGCGTACGCCCTTTCAAGCGATGAGAACGTGTATGTCCCGAAGCCAAGGGGCGGATTGGCGGTGTCGTCGGCGACGGCCGTGCGCCTGCGGCCCAGCAGGAATCCCCTCAGGAAGATAGACCGGCTCTTGCCGTCGCACCACTGGACGCTGGTCTGCTGGCCGTCGCCGCCCGCGCGGACCAGCCAGCCCGTCGGGCAGACCAGCCAGAGAGTGCTGCTGCGGCCGGCAAGCTGATTGGTCTGGAGGTCGAACGAATCGGCCTGCTGCTCGACGGCCAGCCCGCCCTTGAGCGCCGCGATCTGCGCCTTGCGCATGAGGCTGTCGGAGATTGCGCGGGCCTCGGCCGGCCAGCGCTGCTTAAGCGGCGGCGGCTCCTTGGCGGCCGTCGGCACCCGCGGGAAGAGCGTGCCCAGCCACTGCGCGTAGTCATAACCGGACTGCCAGCGTTGTCCGAGGTAGTAGTCACCAACCTGACCGTCATAGGCCAGCTTGCTGGCGCTCTTGCGATGATACTCGTTAGAGTCAGTGTCGTCATACATGAACCGGCCATCGGTCGTGTGGTTCATGGGCGGCCGCTCTGTCATCGACGGCATCGTTGCCATGGCCGGCGTCGAAGCCGGAGCGGGATCATTGACTCCCCAGTCGCTGGGGGGCTCGAATGCGGGCGTAGCATCGCCGAATGCTTCCTCGGCCGGACCGGCGATTGTCTTTGCCAGGTCGTCCTTCAGGTCGCTGGCAGCCAGTTCCCCGTCCCATCCGCCCCTGTCCCGCTCCAGAGCGGAATAAGATTCGCCCAGCGAGCCCAGCTTCTCCCCGTGCTTGCGGGCCTCGTCACGTCCGCCCCACGTACCGGCCTTGCCGCCGGAGTACATGAACCCGCCCCCAAACAAGAGATTCGTGCGCAGGTCCGACGGAGAGGCCCACTGGAAGACCTCAGTGTTCCTGCCGAGGAGGCCTAGTTGCGCGAGCACCGCGCGGCGGAGGCCCAGCCGCCATGTCCCCGCGCGCTTCATCTGCTGCTGGGTCAGCTCGTAGTTGGCGTTGTCGCGGCCCTGCTGGAAGAACTTCTCACCATCGCGCATGAGGAACCGGCGCTTGACCTTGAACCGCTCGCGGTCGGCGTCGCTCTCCAGTACCAGCAGCGACGTGTACGGCGTCATGATGTGGTACTCTTCCGACAGGGCGACGATCTCGTCCTGGATCGCCTGCGATGCCCCCTGCGCCAGCAGGAAGTCCAGGTGCATCCGCGCCCACAGGCGCGGGATAAACTCGTTGCCCTGCTCGGCGTCCTTGAGCGAGACCTTTGCGGCGTATCGCACGGGCTGTCCGACGCGGATGCCCGTGACGACCACCTCCCCGGACTGGTCCGCGCCTTCCGGGAGGTACCGGCCCAGCAATATCTGCTGGCAGCCGGCCGGCAGGTTCGGCAGGTCCTCCGGATAGACGCGTGCGGTCCGCAATCCGCGGAACTCGACCTTCAGGTCGTGCAGCGGCGGCCGGGCCATCTCGCCGAGCAATTCCAGCGCCACATCGCGCGGGCCGTGCTCGCCGCTGATCTGCCGGACGGAACCGCCGCCCAGCGACGCGATGGCCTTGAGCACCCCCGATTCGTACGTGCTGCCTATAGCCTTTGGACGCCTCTGCCGCGATTTCGTTCGGAGGCCGACACTACTACTTCGCAGACTCAAGGAGGAATGTGTCGCGCAAAATCGAACAAATCCCTGCGCCTTGCCCGTCTTGTATACTACGAGCAGGTTTGGCAGGGCCAAGGCCAAGGCCCGGCCCGCCGGAGCCGGACTTGATAGGAGCATCTTCCCGTGGCGGCATCGTTGGGCTGGTTGGCCAGACGTCTGAGAACGCTGCCGGCGCGCGATGCGCTGCTGCTGGGGCTGCTGCTCCTGCACGTCCTGGCGAACGTCCAGACGCCGCTGGTCTATTTCTGGAAAGAGCCTGTCTTCTCCCTTGAGGATGGGTTCGCCCGGCCATTCCTGTGCAAGCTGGGCGGCCCCGTCGAGTATGCCTCGCTCTTCCTGTCGCAGTTCCATGCGTGGCAGTGGGCGGGCGCGCTGATAATCGTGGCCCAGACCGGCGTGCTGGTGGTGCTGACGTATGTGTACCTAAAGGCCGTCGCGGGCGGTGGCCGAATGCCGGCCGACATGCGGTTCCTCAGGTCTCTGCCGGCCGTGGTCTACGCGATGCTGGCCAGCCAGTACGATCAGGACCTCGGCTTCATCCTCGTCGTCCTGACCGCCCTGGCAGGCGCCGCGGTCTATGGGTGGACGGCGCGGCGCGCGGTGGTGTCTCGCCTGGCGCTCCTTGTAGTGCTATTTGCACTTGTGACGTACCTGGCTGGAGCGGGTGTGTTCCTGCTGGCGGGGATGATCCTCCTGCTGGACCTGGCTGGCAGGCGTTTCGCGCCGGCTGTCGTCACGATCCTGCTATCCGGCCTGGTTGTCGTGGCTTCGGCCGCGGGCGTCGGGGGGATTCTCCCGCTGGACGTGAGTTGGCATGCCGCGGAAACTCGTTCGGTGCGAGCGCTTGAGATTGCCCTGTGCAGCGTGCTGGTGCTCTCGGCGGCCTGGGCAGTCTTCCGAGCCAAGGCCCTTCTGGTCCTGGGCGCGCTGCGCCGGAAGATCGGGCTGGTGATGCCAATTCAGTCCTCCAAGTCCGGCGAGCCCAGGCGAAAATCAGCGTCCCAGCCGCGGGCAAACCCCCTGGCCGGCCCGCTGCTATGGCTGGCCGGGACCACGCTGCTGGTCGCGGCGGGCCAGGTGGCGGTCCTCGTCTCAATCGACCGGCCCAGGCGGCGCGAAGTGGGGATATACTACTACGCGCATCACCGGATGTGGGAAGACGTCCTCGTGGCGATGCGGGAGCTGCCGCCCCAGGAGGATGGGTACCTTTTCAACATAATCAGGAACTTCGCCCTTCAGCAGTCGGGACGCCTGCTGGATGAGATGTTCACCTACCGGCAGAACTGCCTGGACGTGGTGCCCAAGGACATGGACAACGACTTCCCGCCATATCTCCAGACGCTCAGCGAGCAGAACCTGCAACTTGGCCTGATCAACGACGCGGAGCACGTCGCCAGCGAGGCGGTGGCGATGCTGCACCACCGCCCCAGCGCGATGCGGCAACTGGCCCGCATCCAACTGGCCAAGGGGCGGATCGACGCAGCCCGCGTGGTGCTCAATCACCTTTCGTACGACATCGTACACGGCGGCTGGGCCAGGCAGCGCTTGCGGCGACTGGACGAGGACCCCGCGCTGTCAGCCGACGCCGAGATACAGGAGCTGCGAAGCCGGATGATCCGTCGCGACGATGCACCGGACGTTTACGTCCTCCTCTCGGATGCCACCGTGCTCTACAGGGAGGAACTCGCGATGGAGAACCTGCTGAAGCAGGGCAAGCCTAACCGCGTCGCCTTTGACTTGCTCATGGCCAGGTGCCTGCTGGCCAGACGCACATGATGTTCCACGACGGACACGTGCAGAAGTACTACTTCGGCCAGGTCCCGGACTCATATACGACCTGGGGATCGACTCCATGGTTCAACAGCAAGAAGTAAGGGGCCCCCAATCCATGCGCGCCGGGATTAGGCACGGCGGCGCGGCCCATGCCTGCTTCTATCTGGCTGGAGCCGTCGCCGGCGATTCGACTGCGGCGTAAGCCGGCGAGGACTCGTTGCCCTGGCGGTCGACGACGGTGATGGCGTAACTGACCGTCTTGTCCTTGGGGGCGGTCCAGTCGATGTAGCTTGTTTCATCGTGCGGTGGCGAAACAAGCAGCCGCTTCTGGCTGATCTCCGGCTTGGCCGCCGGAGCGACCTTGCCTGCCGATGATGCATAGATGTTGTAGTAGCGCAAGTCCCGCTCGGCGCTGGCGGGCCACTGTAGCGTGATCAACCCGTCCTTCAGTGTTGCCTTCAACTCCTTGACAGCGGCAGGCGCGGTCTTGTCCCAGCCCTTGACGCCCGTGCCCGTGCCGGCGGCCTTGGGCCCGCCCGCGGCCAACTCGACCTTCAGAGTTGGAGAGGTCGTGTCGCTCTCCAGCCGGGACCATTCCTCGGCCGTCACGGCGTAGATGTACGCCTTGCCGTTCTGTGCCGTGGCGTCCTTGTAGCTACGCCCGTCGATGGCTTTGTCGGTCAGCTCGACGAAGGTCTTGCCGTCATCGTCGCTGCGATAGACATGGAAGCCCTTGACCTCGCTGTTGACGGCGTGCGGCGTCCATTCCAGTTCCACGCCCGCGCCAACCTTGAGCTTGAGTTCGGTGGGGGCGTACGGCCGACGGAACACCGCTATGTAACTGCCCGTGTGCTTGCTGGTGCTCAGCAGCATGCTTGAATGGAACCAGCACTTGGTCCCATCGCGGCTCTCAGTGGGAAGAGGAATCGCGCCGTAGTCCTTCTCGCCGCCCGGCCGGCGGCGGTCGAACGGCGTGCAAACGGTCTTGATGGTCTTGCCGTCGATGTTGCACGCGATGAGCTTGCGGATGTACTGCGAGTCCTTTCCCTCCCCAGGCCCGACCGCCGCGAAGAACCATTCCGGGTCGCGCCCGCACCAGGTGACATGGCCGTCCGGCACGTCGGCGAGCATGACCGGCGCTTTGCCCGGCATGCGGACCCACAGGCCGTCCTTGCCATCCACCCGGCCGAAGAAGCCCACCCGGTCGTCCGGCGGGCCGTACCAGAGGTGGGCCATCTCGACCTTCGCGCCTTCTTCCTTGGGCATCGCGGCCTCGACAAGGCCCTTGGCGTCATCGACCTGGAAGCACACCCCGCCGGCCAGCGGCTTCTCGTAGCCGCCGGTGATCATCAGCGGCGTCGTGCGGTGGAAGCGGAAGCTGCCCGAGTGGATCGCGCCTTTGAGCGGGGCGGTCATGCAGAAGTTGCCATCCTTCGGGTCCTTGTTCAGGTTGACGACATAGCAGTTGGGGGCCGCCCCCGATTCCTCGACGAGCATGTAGTTGGCGTCGCAGAGCTCCTGGATGGTCTTGGGCTGGGCGTTGGGGAACTTGTAGATGCCCTCGGCCTTGTTGGCGGCCAGTTCCGGCGCGATGGTCAGCCGCCAGAGCGTGTCGCCGTTGACCGTGTACCACACGCCCGGCTTTTTGGCGTCCCAAGCGTTGTACTTCGCGGCATTGAACTTGATGACCTTGCCGTCGGCCGTGCCGTAGAGCGGGCGGCGCTTCGAGCCGTCGGCCTCGGAGATGTACGTGTAGCCGGCCCATGTGCGGTTCCAGAGCTTGTTGCCCTCGGCGGCGTTCAGGAAGACCACGTTGCCCAGATAGGACAGGTACTGGCCGTTGGTGCTCCAAGCCGGCCGGCGCCCGGTGTGGGCCATGTCGGTACACTCCTCGCGCGACAGCGACCAGACCTCGTGGCCCGTCTGGACGTCCTTGAAGATGAGCGCCTCGCTCTGGAGGAAGCCGCCATTGGCCTCGATGAGCCTGGCGTAGGGCTTGTCCATGAGGTTGGGTATTCGGCCGGTCACCTCGTCGAGGTCCTGGAAGACCGGCAGGTCCTGGGGCCGCGCCGTCGCGGCGGCAAGCACGACCAGTAGAGAGGCTATAGCTCGCATAGCTGATCCTCTTGGGTTGAAGGCGGCCGGGGCCGACATCACTCGGCGCCCATGGCCTTGGCCACGGAAATGATATGTTCCGCTATCGTCCTGCGGAACCGGTCATAGACCGACTTGTCGGTGAAGTCGCCGATGGAGTCGCACCGCCCGTCGGACTCGATCCTGCCGCCGTCGGTGTCGATCCTGATCGCGGCGAGGATCTGGTCATACGCCTTCTGCGCCTCAGCGGCGGCAGACTTGGCCTGCTCCGTGCCCTTGGCGTTGGCCTCCTTGATGAGTTTGAGGAGCTTGAACGCATAGCGGCAGTCGTCCGCGCCTTGGGCCATCCGCTTGAAGGTAACGTTGGGGATCGCGCCGCCCTCGGTGCGAAACAGCAGGGATGAGTTGCCGTATCCCAGGAAGCCGTTGTACGGATCGCCGCCCTGGACCTCGCCGCCCGCGCCGCACGAGACGACCCACTGCCTCCGCCCGATGGCCCCGGTCTTGAGCATCAGGAAGCCGTCCGTGTAGCGGCTCTGTCCGATGTTCTGAAACCACAGCTTGGCGCCGTCGGCGCGAATCTGGGCCAGCCGCTCCTGCGTGGGCTTCAGGCCCCAGTTGACCATCATGTGGTCCAGGTCCTTTGCGCAGACGATGTCCTGAGGCGTGTTCAGGGATGATACGAGCTTAACGTCGCCGGCCTTGCGGAACGCCGCCACGAGCTTCTTGAGATACGGAGGGCCCATGTTCGGGTCGTTGGAAAGCTCCGTCACCGGGTACATCAGGACCGGCAGGTAGTTCTTATCCTTGGCCCGCTTGTTGAGCTGCCGGCAAAGCTCGGTCATCGCGTCGAAGTAGCCCTGCTCTGTCAGCTTGCAGTTGTACGGCGGTGGGGCGTTCTTGAAACTGATGTGCGAGTACGAGTTTCCGCCGCCCTCGCCCTGAATGGACATATCGAACAGCGGCACCGGGCCGGACATGCCCGCCTTCTTAATGATCTGCATCGCCGCGTCAAGCCGGTCGAAGTTGAAGCTGAGCTTCCCGCCCTTCATCGCGTTCTTGTCGAGGCTGATCACGCCGCCGATGGTCGCGGAATTGCAGTTGTGCTCAACCATGCACCGCACGGCCGCCTCGAAGTCGTCCATGTCGGTCGGGACTGCGCAGATGTGGGCGTAGATCAGGCCGCAATCCGCCATCGAGTCCAACTTGAACGGATACACCTCCAGTTCCAGCGGGAACGACGCCGTGCCGTCGCCGGCCGTCACCGTGACAGTGCCGGCGTACTTCCCCGGCGCGGCGTTGTCAGGCACGGCCACTGTCATCCAGAATTGCCTGGGCAGCCCGTTCTCGATGGCCACGGTGTTGCGCGGCACGACGTGGCTGGGGACGACCTCCATGCTTCCTCTGCCCTTCAGGTAGCGATAGTGAACGTACTCGACCTTGACCGCGCCGGCCGGGATCGCGCCGGCCGGGCCGGTAAGTTCGCTCACCTTAACCTCGCACCTGGGCGCATCCCTCGTGGGATAGACGATGAAGACGGCCGGCTCCTTCTGGCCGGGAGCCGCGGCGATGGAAAGCTTCGCCAGCCGGTCCTCTGCCTTGGGCACGAAATACGGCGTGATGTTCTCGCCGCAGTTGCGGTACGCCAGCAGGAAGCCGCGAGACTGTTCCTCGGCGGTCAGTTCCGGCGGCGCGGGCATCTTGCTGGGCTTGAGCTCCTTCCATCGCTGTAGGAACTGCTCCTTCCGCTGGCGCTGGATATCCGCGAAGGTCCTCTCGCACGCGGCGTCGCCGGCTGGATAGATGACCATCGCCCGCAGGCCACCGCTCAGCCACGACGCGTACTGGCCCTCCAGCACGATTTGTGTCTTGTCGCCCTTGGCGTCGATCTCCGCCGTGAACTCGTCGCAGAGCTGTCCGGCGATGAGCGATTCCCAGATCGTCCCCTTGGTCGTGTAATCGCGGCCGACGCTTTCCAGGTCCTTGAGCCGGTCGCCCGCGGCGCACTTGAAGATCTGCTTTCCGTCGCACGAGACGGTGTACTGCCGCTTGGGGTAGATCGTCATGCCGGCGGCGCACCAGAGCTTGTAGCGACCGGGGGCGAGTTTCACGGTGAAGGCCAGCGGCCCGCCGATGCGGTAGACCCCGCTACAGCAGAGCATCTCGCCGCTCTTGGCGCCCTCGCCGAACGAATCATCCAGGCCCGCCAGGTTCTTTGTGTCCTCAAAACCGAAGCCCGCCTCGTCGGAATACTGCGACTTGGGGCCAACCAGCGCGAACCCCGGCCAGCCGTCCGCATCCGCGGGGCCGAACTTGAACGCCCGCATCCCCTTGGGCAGCTCGACCTTCGCGTTCTTCCGCAGCACGAAGTTGTCGAAGAAAAGCACCGTGTCCTTGGCGGGCGTGGGGCTCAACCACAGGCCAAAGAGCGTCAGCTTGTTCGGGTCCAGCTTCCGCTGCAACCACGGCTGGACGCTGTTGGGGAGCCTGGCAGTCTTGATCTCAAAGTGGTTCGCCCCCGCCAGCGCCCGGAACGTCCCGCAGTACTGGGTGGAGTAGTCATTGGTGCTCTTGTCGTCGTCGATGCGGATCATGATGTCGACGTCCGCATCGTTGGGGTTGAACACGTCGAAGGCGAAGTAATCGTAATCGCCCCAGCGGGCGAGCAGTTCCTTGGGGATCCCGAAGCCGGCGTACTGCTTGCCGGCCGGGAATGTCACCTTGGCGGCTTTCTTGCCCTCGGTGACGCGTTCCTCCGTGAGCTCGAACTTTACGCCCCACTTGAAGGCGGCACACTGGGCCTCATCGTTGAACCCATTGAGCACCTTGACGTCCTGGCCATTCGCGCCGGCCAGCGGAAGGGCCATCAGAACCAGGGCCGCGATAATCCTCTTCATGATCTATCTCCTTGAATTCCGGCTGCGGTCACGGCCGGTTTCGCCCATTCCGGTCGGGATGTCAAGCCTCTGCCGCGTGCCTATCATTGGCTTGAGCCGTCAAGTCTATATACGAGGCCCGGTGCGCTATATGATGTCATGGCCGGCACTGAAGCCGCCGGACGGGATACCTTTACGATAACCGAAAGGAGATCAAGGTGATCGCCGCAATCAAGCGCATGACTTCCCTGATCGTGAAGCCGCCTGTCGCGGCGTGCATCCTCGCCGTTGTCTGGGCGACGCTCGTTCAGGTCACCGAATGCCAGGTTCCGGCCTCATCAAGCGCGCCGACTGCGACCGCCGCCGGCACGACCACGACGGCCGCGACCACCCAGGCGGCCGTCGTCACCGTCGAAGGCAACCTCGCCACGCACGACCTGGGCAAGGTCCGGCCCGACAGCGTCCACACCGTTATCTTTGCCGTCGAGAACCGGAGCGCGACGGATGTGAATATCCGCCAGGTGCGGGCAGATTGTGAGTGCATCTCGGCCGTCGATCCCCCGACGAAGCTGGCCGCCAAATCGGCCACCCGGATAACCGCCCGGTTCGTGGGCCCCCGCGTCAAGGAGCCGTATAGCAGCGAGTTGTTCGTGCTGACCGATGACCCGCAGCGCAAGATGATCCGGCTTCGCGTCGTGTGTCAGGTAGTGCCGTGACCATGGCGCTCAGACTGTGAACAGAAGCAGTGTCCCCAGCCCCACAAAGAGAATGCCCATGAGCACCTTCGCCAGGCTCAGGTGCTCCGTCAGGACCTTGCCGATCCGCTGCGACCCTACTCCCCAGTACGCCAGCGCCGTCACGAACACCAGCGGCAGGATGAACATGACGTTGTAGATCACCAGGTAAAGCCCCGCCCGCCAGGGCGTCTTGATGGAGTTCACCACGGCCTGAATCGACGGCACGTAGGTCTGGCCGGTGCAGAATGACTCGAGGATCGAGACCAGGAACCCGACGACCAGCGCGCCGACCGCCAGGCCGCGAGTCTTCAGGCCCGTGCGGATGACGCTGTGGACGGCCTGCTTGATCCTCTTGGGCAGGCCGAGGGTCGCCTTCTCGACCTTGCCGCTGCGGGCGACGCGGATGGCGTCGATGAAGCTCCACCCGCCCAGGATGAAGGTCAGGCCGGCCATCGCGTACGTGATTCCCCGCGAAACGCCCGTGGCGACCGACAGCGCCTTGAGCGCGTAGAAGATGCCCAGGCCAAGCGCCAGGTACGTCAGGAAGACCGACAGCGTGAACGCCGCGCTGACGACCGCCAGCTCCATCCGCGTCCGCTTCAGGTACGCCAGCATCGACAGCAGGAAGACGATGGTCGTGAAGGCGCACGGATTGACGCCGTCGATCAGCCCGGCGACGATCATCAGGCCCAACGTGTAGGACGCGGCGGCGCTGCCGCCCGTCACCTCCGGCAGCGCGACGACCGCGGCGGCAAGCTGGGCCTGGACGGTGGAATCCAGCCTCTGCTGGATCGCCTCCAGCCCCTGGAGGCACTGGGCGTTGACGAAGATCTTGGGCGGGGGCGAAGGCGATGAGCCGCTCTGCTGCTCCATCGCCAGCAGCAACTCGACGTTCTCGGGATCATCGATGCTTCGCTTGACCAGGCGGATGCGCGGGCCATACTTCAGGGCCACCGCTTCCACCGTCTTGACCGCCTCGCGGCACTTGACGCACGTCGGCGAGTAGAAGTACGTCACTTCGAGTGCCGCGGGCGCGGAGGCTGGCGTCGCCGCGGAAGAAGCCGCGCCCGGCGCGGAGGCCCCGGCCGTTGCCGGGGGCGCATCCCCCCAAGCGGCCGGGCACATCCACAGGATGGCGATGGCGGCGCACGAAGCTGCCCTGGCCGCCCTCATGCCGTGGCCTCCGCCTCCTGGGCCGCCCCGTCAGTCGCCTTCTGGCCGGAAGGCTTGGGCTCGACCCACTTGCCCACGACGCCGTATTTCTTCGAGAGCTTCTCCAGTATCGGGTTGCGGTACGGATACCACAGGCACGCGGGGAT
>JBHGBE010000002.1:0-134987 GCA_041946855.1 Phycisphaerae bacterium
TTCAACTACTTCGGCGACGACCAGGGCAGCTTCGCCGTCCCCGAGCCGGCGACGCTGGCCCTGCTTGCCCTCGGCCTGCCGCTCGTGCGAAGGCGAGGACGATAGAAAAGCCCGACGCCGGATTGCTCCTATTTGTCCAAGAAGTCCTATATGTCCTATGAGTCCTATGGGACAAATAGGACGGATAGGACATATAGGACCCATAGGATCCATAAGATCCACAAGAGGGCCTAGGCGCCGGAGGCCTGCGCATTGTCAATGCACGGGCGTCAGCTTCGCCCCGGGGTAGTAGAAGCCCAGTATCTGCGTGTACGCCCAGCCCTTGCGGGCCTTGCCTTCCGCGCCCCACTGGCAGAGGCCAACTCCGTGGCCGAAGCCCCTGCCGTCGTAGAACTCCACGAACAGCCCCGTGCAGCGGATGCGGCAGTTCATGGAGTACAGGGCCGCGGCGGGGCTGGCGGATTTCCCCGACGGACCGTGGTAGTGCAGCAGGGCCAGGCGCAAGTCGTCGGCCCTTAGGCGGATGGACTCGGCGCCGTTGCGGCCGATGATGTCCAGCCACATCATACGGCCGTAGGGCGTCGTCGAGGCCACGCGGATGTCGGTGACGGCCCCGTTCAGCGAGGCGGCCGAGGGGTACGACTGGAGCACCGCGCGGTACACGTCGGCCTTGCTGACGCGGACGGGCGGCCAGCGGTAGTGCGGCGCGTCGGAGCAGTCGTCGCAGTGCTGCCCGCCGGTGGTGGGCGGGATGAGGGCGACGGTCTTGAGCACGTCTGCGCTGTTGACCACCCCGCCGCAGCACGAGGAGTACTGGGCACGGAAGATTCGGTCCTGCCCGCCCTGGGGGTAGGTCAGCATGAGGCCGGCCGTCGCGCGGGCGGCGGAGAGCGACTTGGCCGTCTCGGCCGATTGGCCGCCGTAGACCTGAGAGGACTGGTCGTCGGCGACGTCGTACGCGGCGGTCGCGCCGAAGTTCATCGCCTCGTACCTGGCGAAGGTCCTCGCGGCGACGGCCAGCGCCTTGTACGTCTCAACGGACCAGGCGGGGAAGAGCTCCTTCGATATCACGCCGGCGACGTAGCTCTCCATGTCAACGTGGTTGACGGCGATGAAGGACTCGCCCGTGGCGATCAGCCGCAGGTGGCCGCGATAGCGAGCATCGTCGAACTGAACCAGGCCCCCCTCGGCGACGTGGATCTCCAACGTCTGGCCCGCGCCGGAGCGGTTGCCGATCCGCCAGGCGCCGCCGGCCCGGCGGACGGTGACGGCCGGCATCGGCGAGGAGGACTGGCTGAACTGCCGGCCGTCGATCAAGACTTGGTAGCCGGCGGTGGTGGCGACGGTGGCGTCGGGGCCGTGGGAGGTGAGCTTGACGCGGACGACCGCCGGGCTTTCTGGCCGGACGCGGTCGGGGGAAGGCCCGTCGCTGTGGTAGCAGCTCGACAGCGCCCCGGCCGCGATGATGCAGGCCAGCGCCGCCAGCGAGACGAGCGGGACGACCTTCCGCCGGCCAAGCCGCCATCCGAACCGCCGCAGCGCGGGATGCATGCGCCTGATCGCCGGCCCCATCGACCGCAGCCCGCCGCGGACCCAACTTACCGGCCGTCGCTTCCTTGTGGCCATGCACGACTCCACGGACCATTCGCGGCCGGCGGTTCCATCCGCCGACCCAACGTCGCTACTCATGGCTTGTACTGATTCTGTGGCCGGAAGTAAAGAGATTCGATGCGGCCCGAAGCCATTAGTGTGGGAATGCGCCCACAAGATTAGCTCGGAAGCGCTTGGCGCGGCTCGGCCATTGGAATATAAGAAAGCGCAAGACCCGTGTGTATTACGGGAAGGACGGAGCCGGAGATGGCCGCGAAGAGAACAGTAGAGAGCCTACGGAAGAACGCATGTCTCTTCTGGCCGCATGAGCTTGGTATCCGCGAGCGCAAGTCGAGCATCATCCCGCGACTGATAGAGACGCAGGAGAAGTTCATCGGCGTCCTGTATGTTGCCGATGCCAGCCCGATGGCCTGGCAGCAAGTGCTTTCGGTCACGAGCGGGATGCCAGGGAACCTGTTCCTCAAGCACCTTATGGTCTTGTCGGATGTTGGAGGCGAACCGCTGAAACGACTCAAATCGAGCCTTCGCAAGGCCCTTGGCAAAGGGCCCTTGCAGTTCGTCTGGCGAAACAAGCTACATGAGCACGACATGGCTTCAGTGCGGGCCAGTTCATCATGGAGCAACACGGAGCTTGGTGTCGACGGCAAAGGGCTTGGGACGCCGAGGGCAATGGATGACCCAATGACCGATGTCGCCTTGCTCATTATGCACGGTGCCGCGGCGACAAACCCTGGACTGCCTACGGATGCACTGGAGAAATGCACTCTCGGGGCGCTTGTCGGCAGGAAGGATGCACTGGACGCTTTCGTGCGGCAGAGGTACATCTGGGTAAGCCGGATCACGGGCGGGGCGCAGTCGAACAAGATGGGGCAACTGGCGCAGGCATACGTCAAGGAATGCCTTAGAGACTACCTGCCTACCTGGAATTTCGACATGAAGACAATTCCCGGCGTCAGCCAGACCGGCGGGCGCACGGACATGTCCTTCGATTTCGTCGCCAGGCCGCCCGAAGGCCGGTGTTGCGCGATCGAGGTAACGTTTCAAGTCACGACCAACAGCGTTATCGAGCGCAAGTCCGGCCAGGCGGCCGACCGACAGAATTTCCTTCACAGGGTCGGGCATCGGATTGCCTATGTCGTTGATGGGGCCGGCAACTTCGAACGGCGGTCGGCCCTCACCACGATCCTCGAGCACAGTGACTTCACCGTAACCTTCAGGGATGACGAGATTCGGAAGTTGGCCGGGTTCCTCCGACGCCTGGAGCGATCGTGATCAGAGCGACTCTATGAGCCATCAGAGCGAAAACGCCAATCGCTTGCCGATCCTCAGGGAGAAGCTCTTGCCTCGTGACTTGGACCGTGCAGTCGAGACGAATACGGGCGATGTGTTCCTGATAGTCCCGCCTTACAGGCGAGCGATTGTCGACATGGGACGGTCGCCGGCTTACATGGGCCTCCTGCGGCGCCTGGCGCGCGACATGGACAATGGCGGCATTCTCTGCCTGCTCACTACTCCCCAGGACGCGGCCGAGTCGGTCACTTTGCTTGAGGGTGTTCTCCGGTTCCAGCTATGGACTGCCGTCAAGGTATCGAAACCGCGGCCCAATTCCCACGGGCTTCCCGAACATCATGCCTCCCTTCTTGTGCTGTCGAAGTACAGAGGTCCGCTTCGGCACGCCAAGACGAGGATCGCCTATTCCTTCTGCCCCGCCTGTGACAGGACGACGAAGGACTACGGCGGCAAGAAGCACACTTACCACTACTACGGCACGCTGATGTCCGACGTGTGGAGGGACATTGAGTGGTCGCCCGATCAGGAACCGGACGAGATAGCTGAGCGCCTGGCGGATGTGTTCGGGATAGATCCGCACAGACGATTGCGCTTGCTCGACCTGCGATCCGTACCCGAGCTCAAACCCAGGGCTTCCGGGCCGTCCGCGCTCTTCTCAGAAGGCCATGCCTCGCGTCTTCGCGCGGAGCCGTTGGCGTCCCGCCTCGTTCTGGGCGATTGCGTGGAACTGCTATCCGCGATTCCTGATAGCTCGGTCGACTTCGCGTTCGCCGACCCTCCCTACAATCTGGCCAAGACCTATGACAACTGGGACGATTCCATGGAGATGCGCCAGTATTTCCAATGGTGCGACCGTTGGCTTGGGGAGTTGGCCAGGGTCTTGAAACCGGGGCGGACATGCGCCGTCCTGAACATCCCGCTATGGGCCGTGCGGCATTTCCAGTTCATGAAGACCCGCCTGACATTCCAGAACTGGATCGCGTGGGAAGGGATGGGGCTTCCGGTCCGGATGATAATGCCCTCCCACTACTCAATTGTGTGCTTTGCCAAAGGCCCTCCTGTGACGCCGCCCGGCCAGTCGAGGACGCGGCACAGTGCGCGGGAGCTTGAAGCGATAACTGGCTCGCGCGAATTCTTCTGCGCTCGGCCCGACTGCATCCGAAAGCGATTAGCCCTGGGAGTCGCCGACAGAGAACCCATCACGGATCTGTGGTGGGACATTCACCGCCTCAAGCACAATTCCCGAAGGATGGACCATCCCTGCCAGTTGCCGCCGGCCTTGATGCGCCGCCTCATCGCCTACTTCACCAATGAAGGTGAGGTCGTCCTAGATCCATTCAACGGGGTAGGCACGACCACGCTGTGCGCCCGATCACTCGACCGGCGGTACATCGGCATAGAGCTGTCGGAGAAGTACCATGCCATAGCGCAGGACCGGCACGCCTTTCTTGAACGGGGAGGCGATCCGTTCGCCAAGACCAATGGCGTCCCCAAGGCCAAGAACAGCCGTGTCCCGCGGATGGGGGGCCAGCCCTACGCGGTCAGTAAGAAGGCCCTCCAGCTTGAGGTGCGAGCCATTGCGAAGCGGCTTGGAAGACTTCCCACACGGGACGAGGTCGCCCGGCACAGCAAGTACCCGATGATGTACTTCGACCAGTACTTCGTGAGCTGGGGAGAAGTCTGCGCCGCCGCCCGAACGACCGGAATGTCGGAAGTCCGTGTCGGCTAACCTGGTCGAGCTTGGGGTAGTCGCTCCCTCATCCCGGCTCCTTGAGCGTCAGGCCGTACTCGGCCAGTCTCTGGCGGATTTCGTTGAGGCTGGTCTGGCCGAAGTTCTTGCACGCCAGCAGCTCGTCCTCGGTCCTGGCGGCGAGGTCGCCGAGGGTCTTGACGCCCAGGCTGTCCAGCGCCCTGCGCGAGCGGATGGAGAACTCCATTCCCTCGACGGGTTTGGCAAGGACGCTTGCGCTGGCGGCGGGCGCGGCCGGGGGGGCGGGCGGAGCGGCGGCGGGCTTGGCCGGTCCCGGCGCGCCGGGAGCCGTCTGGCCGCCTTCCTCGATGGCTTGGCCCAGGTGCAGCCCCTTGGCCGTCAGCATGTCCTTTATCTCCTTCAGCGATGTCTCGCCGAAGTTCTTGTACGCCAGCAGGTCGGCCTCCGTCGTCTTGATAAGGTCGCCCAGTGTGCGGATGTTCATCTTCTTGAGGCAGTTGCGGGCGCGGACCGACAGCTCGAAGTCGGTCACGGGGATGTCAAGCACGGCGTTGCGGCGGGCGGTGCGCTTGGCCTGCTCCTCATCGTAGTACATCGTCTGCGAGGCCTGGGCATCCTTGAGGAACAGCCGCGCACGCAGGTGGTTGGGGTTGGCGGCCAGCACGCTCTGGAGGCACTTCATGGCCTTGTCGTACTTGCCGGCGTCGTCGTAGAGCACGGCCATGTTCATCAGCGCGCTGACATGCACCGGCGGATGGGCCAGGCACTCCTTGTACAGCTCAATGGCCTGCTCCTCGTCGCCGTGCAGGTCGCAGAAGTAGGCCAGGCGGAACGTCGCGCCGGCGTGCGACGGGTCGATCTCGCGGGCCTTCTCGTAGGCCTGGGCCGCCTTGTCCTTGAAGCCGGCAAGCTCGTTGACAAGCCCGTCCAGGTAGAACACCTCGGCCTTGTCGCCGATCTTGCCGCGGAGCTTATCAAGCTCCTTGCGGGCGTGCTCCAGGTCGCCCGACAGGGCGTGGACCTCGACAAGCTCCGCGTCGATCATCGTACGGTCCGCGCCGCGGTCCTTGGCCCGCTCGAGCTCCTCGGCCGCCTTTGCATACTGGCCGAGGGCCTTGTAGCACAGCGCGCCGAACCAGCGGCGGTCTTTGTTGTCGGTGGCCTCGGCCAGGGCGGCCAGGGCCTCGTTGGGCCGGCTGACCATGTAGCGCGCGATGCCGATCTTCAGCGCCGCCCCGCCCTTGGCGTCGGGGTTGGCGGTCTCCAGGTCCGCGAGGATCTGCCGCATCCGGCGCGGCGCATCCGCGGTCTGGAAAAGCTCCTTGAGCAGCGCGGCGTGGTCCTCGGCGGACCAGGTTTCCTTCGCGATGATCTCGGCGATGCTGTCCTGCACAGCGCTTTCCATCAGCGTCTCTCCTGGGGTAAGGTCGTTTGTCCGGCCCTTCTATGGCCTTGGGCCGAAGTCGCGGTATTATATCCTCCGGCGGCCCTACTGCAATGGCACTTGAACGATGACAGACCGCGCCGAAAATCGCCCCATGCACCTGATCGTCAACCCGCACAGCGGGTACGGCGGGCAGAAGCTGCTGCTTGCCGACCTGCGCGCGGCCGTCCGCGCGGAGGGCATCGAGCTGGTCGAGTACACCACCACCGCCCGCGGCGACGCTACGCGATACGCCCGCTCGGTGGCATCCGAGGCGCGGGCCATCATCGTCTGGGGCGGCGACGGGACCGTCAACGAGGTCGCCAACGCCGTCGCCGGGGCGGATGTGGCCGTCCTGCCATGCCCCGCCGGCACGGAGAACCTGCTGGCCAAGGAGCTGCGGATCCCCTCCGACGTGCCGGGCATCGTGCGCGTCCTGACGGCCGGGCAGGTCGTCCAGTGCGACATCGGCCACGTCAACGACCGGAACTTCCTGCTCATCATCGGCGTGGGGTTCGACGGCGAGGTCATCCGCCGCCTGTCGGCCGTGCGGACGGGGCACATATCGCACCTGAGCTACTTCTGGCCGCTGTGGCGGACTTTCTGGGAGCACGACTTCCCGCGCCTGCGGGTGGTCGCCGACGGCGAGGAGATATTCGACGGCCAGGGCCTCGCCTTCGTCGGCAACATCTCGCGCTACTCCGTCGGGCTGCGGATATGCCGCGACGCCCGGTTCGACGACGGGCTGCTGGACCTGGTCGTGTTCTCGTGCCGCGAGCAGGGATCGCTGGTGCTGCACGCGGCGTGGACGCTCCTGCGGCTGCACCCCTTGAAGGGCAACGTGCTCTACCGGCGCGTGAAGACGGCTAGGATAGAGTCGGACCGCCCCGCGCCGTGCCAGGTCGACGGCGACCTGGGGCCGCCCTTGCCGCTGGACATATCGGTGGCCACGGGGCGGATCAAGCTGCTCGTGCCCCCGCGCCAGGCGGGATGGAAGCTCTGGCCCTGGCAAGGAGACTGACGATGGGCAATCGCACCTGTCGCGTGGGCAAGTGTGTGGTGGGCGGTGGCTCTCTGGCGCTTATCGGCGGGCCGTGCATGGCAGAGAGCAAGTCGATCTGCCTGGACGTGGCCGCGCACCTGGCCGAGGTCTGCCGCAAGCTGGGCATCGGCTACATCTTCAAGGCCAGCTACGACAAGGCCAACCGCTCCAGCCCCAGGGGCTATCGCGGGCCGGGGCTGGAAAAGGGCCTGGCGTGGCTGGCGGAGGTCAGGCGCAAGGTGGGCGTGGCCGTGCTGAGCGACGTTCACGAGCCGTCGCAGTGCTCCCCGGCCGGCAGGGCGCTCGACTGCCTCCAGATCCCGGCGTTCCTCTGCCGGCAGACGGACCTGCTCGTGGCGGCCGGGCGGACGGGCAAGCCCGTCAACATCAAGAAGGGCCAGTTCATGGCCCCGTGGGACATGAAGCTGGCCGTCGAGAAGGTGCAGTCGGCCCGCGACAGCCAGGTGATGCTGACGGAGCGCGGCACGTTCTTCGGCTACAACCGGCTGATAACGGACATGCGGTCGATCCCGCAGATGCGGCAGTTCGCCCCGGTGGTGTTCGACGCGACGCATTCGGTGCAGGAGCCCGGCGGCCTGGGCGAGGCATCCGGCGGCAAGCGCGAGTACGTGCCGATGCTCGCGGCGGCGGCGCTGGCGGCCGGGGCCGACGCACTGTTCATCGAGACCCACCCCGACCCTGACAAGGCCCTTTCCGACGCCGCCAGCCAGGTGCCGCTGGACGGGATGGAGGCACTGCTGAAGCGGTGTCTGGCCGTCTTCAAGGCGGCGCGGATAGCCACGTGAGGGCGGACGCGGAGACGGGGAGAGGGAGGATGGGAAGACAGGAGGAGGGGAGGAAGGGAGGACAGGAGGAAGGGAGGATGGGAGGACGGGAAGAGGGGTGACACGCCAGGCCGTCAGATAGCGTAACCTGCGTCGATTCAAGTGGTTGCATTGAGCTACCCGCGCCGCGCCGTTCTGTCCTCCCCTGCTCCTGTCTTCCCGTCCTGCCGTCTGCGGGGGATTCCGGCATACTATCTCCGCGCTGCCTCGGGTCGTGTTTTTCATGGCGGAATTGGCGGAATTTCGTTGACAGGCCCGCCAAGTGGGGTGAGAATTCGTAATTGACGCAGGGCTGGCGGGTTATCGTAGAAGCGTTTCTCGGCCCGTCGGCGGGGCCCGGGCGGCGGCCGGGTTCGTTTGCAGGATACGCCTGGCATGGCAGATGTTGAGTTGAGAGCATCGCAACACCTCGCGGCTTTCTCCCCGACGCGACCATCACCAGTCGGTTATCGCTCGCAATCCGCTTTCCGCCGTTTCGCAAAAGGAGCCTGGAATGGCTACCGGTAAGGTTAAGTGGTTCAACGACGCAAAGGGTTTCGGATTCATCACGGCCGATGACGGGACGGACGCTTTCGTACACTACGGCGACATCCTGGGCGACGGGTTCAAGACCCTCGCCGAAGGCGACAACGTGGAGTTCGAGATGACCCAGGGCCCCAAGGGCCCCAAGGCCGTCAAGGTCCGCAAGATATAGCCCTTGCCACGACCACAAGGAAGCCCTCGCCAAGGCGAGGGCTTCCTTTTTTTGCGCCGCCAGATCCCAATGGGCTCGGGACTTTCGCGCTCGGTAAGTTCACGCCTATAATCCTGTGAGTTCTGAGATAAGGATGGTGGGCGATGTCAGTACAAGTGGATGAAGTGGATGATGGCAAAGTCGTCGTGATCCGCGTCAGCGGCAGGCTGGCGAAGGAGGACTACGAGCGGTTTGTTCCGGAAGTGGACAGGTTGGTCGAGAGGCACGGCCGGATCCGGATGCTGCTTGAGATGCACGACTTCCACGGATGGAGCTGCGGCGCCCTGTGGGAAGACACGAAGTTCGCATTCCGCCATTTCCGGGACATCGAGCGGCTTGCCGTCGTCGGTGAGAAGAAGTGGCAGCGAGGCATGGCGACGTTCTGCAAGCCCTTCACGAAGGCCGAAGTGCGCTACTTCGATCACAATCATACCGATGAAGCTCGTGCCTGGTTGACTGAGGAAGCAGCCATCGTCAAGTAGACCAGGGCAATGATAGGCTATCTCAGACGCATAGGGCTTCTTCCCACCGAGCGGGGGCACTTTCGTGCGGTCGGCCGTATCATCCTGCTTGCGGGGCTGGTGGGCGTGGTGGCCGGCCTGGGCGCGGTGGCGTTTCAATATCTGTCGCACATTGTTCTCAAGTACGGGCTTGAGTTCGTCGCGGGCTACAAGCCTGGCGGCCCCACCGGTGATTGGAGCCTGTTTGAGAACATCCGTCCCCTGTTCGGCGATTTCCTGCCCTGGCTTATCCTGGCGGTTATCACGGCTGGCGGGCTTGTGTCCGGCCTCATCATCTACTCGATCGCGCCGGAGGCGGAGGGGCACGGCACTGACGCCGCCATCAAGGCCTATCACAGGAACCGCGGCATCATCCGGCCGGTGGTACCTCTGGTGAAGATCGTCTGTTCGGCCGTGACGATCGGCTCAGGCGGTTCGGGCGGGCGCGAAGGCCCGATCGCACAGATCGGCGCGGGCTTCGGCTCTTTCCTGGGCACGCTGCTGAAGCTGTCGGAGTCGCAGCGGCGGATGCTCCTGGCGGCCGGCCTGGGGGCGGGCATCGCGGCCATCTTCAAGGCCCCGCTGGCCGGGGCCATCTTCGCCATCGAGGTGCTCTATCGCGACGAGGACTTCGAGGCCGAGGCGCTGATACCAGCCTTCATCTCCTGTACGGTCGCTTACTGCGTGTTCGCCCTGGTGGCAAGCTACGGCTTCGGGGTGGGGTCGGGCTTCGAGCCGTTGTTCTCGGTGCAGGAAGGCCTGACGTTCAACAATCCGCTGCTGCTCGGGCCGCTGACGATCCTCGGGGCGGGCATGGTGGTGGCGTCGCTGATCTACGTGCGGTGCTTCTACGGCTTTCAGAAGCTCTTCAAGCGGCTGAGGCTGCCTCCGCACTTTAAGCCCGCCATCGGCGCACTGGCCACGGGCCTATTCGCGCTGGGGATCTTCTACGCCGTATCGGGCATGGGACAGGAGGCCCAGCAGGATTCGCTCAACGTCCTGTCCTTCGGATACGGCATCCTCCAGAAGCTGCTGGCCGGGCAGTTCCATTACGGCCCGACCGGCGCAATCGTCCTGCTGGGGGCGATCGGCCTGGGCAAGATACTCACCACGTCGCTGACCATCAGCTCGGGCGGGTCGGGCGGCGTGTTCGGCCCAAGCATGGTCATAGGCGGCGCCCTTGGCGGGGCGATGGGCCTGCTGCTCCAGCAGTGGATGCCGTCGGTGGTGACGCGAGTGGATGTGTTCGTCATCCTCGGCATGGCCGGCTTCTTTTCGGCCGCGGCAAAGGTCCCCGTCAGCACGATCATCATGGTCTCGGAGCTGACCACCAGCTATGAGCTTCTCCTGCCGTCCATGTGGGTGTCGGCCATCGCCTACCTGCTCAGCCGCGGCTGGTCGATCTACAGCGAACAGGTCCCGTCGCGATTCTACTCCCCGGCGCACCGCGCGGACTTCGTCGTCGGCGTGCTGAAGGGCACGACGGTCGGCAAAGTATGGAGACCGGATGGCCGGCAACTGGTGACCTTCACCATGGGCACTCCCCTGGCCAAGGTGATGGAGATGATCCCGGTCACGACGCAGACGACCTTTCCCGTGCTGGACAAGGACGGAAACTACTGCGGCCTGTTCACGCTGAACCAGATCAGGCGAGTGATCTACGAGAGGGAGTTCGACAAGTTCGCGATCGTCGCGGACGTGGCGATGCACGACGTGGAGCCGCTGCGGCTGGACACGGACCTTTCGACGGCGATGGTCAGCTTCGCCCGCCTGGAATACGAGGAGCTGCCGGTGTTGAACTCGGAAACGTCCAGGCACATCATCGGCATGCTGGGACGACATGATGTCATAGCGGCCTACAACAGGCGGCTGTCCGAGATGCAATCCGGCAAGGCCTGATAGCCGGGCAGCCGGACCGCATCAGGGGACCGGGGGGATGAATCAGGCGGATGAGCGCAAAGGCGCGGCGACCGATCAGTCGCCGCGCCTTTGCACAATGTCACGCACCGCCGTCAATCGTCGTCGCGATCGCGATAACGGCCGAATCGCCCTTCGCCGCGCTCGGCACTACGGCCGGGCCGGCCCGCGGTCATCCCGCGCTCGCCTCGGCCGCCGAACGGACCACGGCCCATCTGTTCACGGGCGGGCGGCTGCGGCGCGCGGGGGGCCATTCGCTCCTGAACGCCGCGGCCGAATGGTGCGCCGACCATCGGGCCTCGCGGTCCTGGGCGGGCGGGCCCGCCGAGGAGCTGCTCCGCCCTGGCGATGAGGCCCTTGGCCTCTTCCAGAAGCGCCTTTGCCTGTGCCGTCGCGTCATACGCGCCGGGTCGTCCCTGCGGGCCAAGCGCCGGCCCTCGGCCGAACTGGAAGCCGAATCCCGGCCGCTGCTGTCCATACGGCTGCCGCTGCATCCACTGGCCGAACGGGCCTTGCCTCATGCCCAAGCCCTGACCGGCCATCGGCCCTCTGCCCATGAACTGCCGGCCCCATTGGGCCATGCCTTCGCGCATCCGCTCCATGCCCTCGCGGGCCATCCGGGGAACAACGCCGAAAGGACCTTGCTGCCCAGCGAACGGGCCTTGCGCGCCGGCCTTGGGCGCTTGCGGCGGCTGCGGGCCTTGTGGACGGCCGAAGCCTTCACGCGGGCCGAACGGTCCGCCGAACCCGCCGGGCGCGCCAGGCATCGGGCCGGGGCCGACGAACGGGCCGGGCGGGCCGGTGAACGGCCGGCCGGGGCCTTCCTTCGGCGCCATGCCGCGCTCTTCCTGCTGCCTGCGCTCGCGCATCCTCTCCAGGATGTTGCCCGGGCCTTCGGGGCCCGGCCTTGCCTCGCGACGTTCGGGCTCCTTCGCCGGGCCTGCCTCGCGGCGCTCAGGCTCCCTGCCGAAGGGCCTGGCCTCGGGGCGGCCCTCGCGGCCGGCCGTTGACTTGGTCAGGGCCTCCTTGAGGGCCTTCAACTGCTCGGTCAGCTCGCGAACCTGCGCCTCAAGCGCCCTTTCGCGCGGAGTGGCTTCCCTGGCGGCCTTCGCCTCATCGTCCCCGCCCCGGCGCTCGCGCCGCTCCCTGTCCTGCCCCAGCGCCGGCCCGGCCAGGATCGCAAGCCCGGCCGCGCACAGCAACACGCACCACAATCCTTTCCTCATGATCGCGTCTCCTTCTCTAGTTTCGTTGCGGAACCTGGCACACTGAACTCTGCTATTGCTTGGCGGCAGGGGCGGGAAGGCTTAGCCAAATCCGGGAGGCTACCGGCCGTCGTCCAGGTCGAACTCGCGGAGCCACTGGCTCGCCTCTTCCTCGGAGAGCCCGCGGAACTTCTCACTTGGCTCGCCCTGCTTCTTCGGCGGGCGCGGCTGCGATGCCTCCAGGAGCGGCCCGACGAAGTCCTCGCTCCGTATGGATTGGCAGCGGCGATGGCGGGCGGCTTGGCGCACCTGGTGGTCGGTGCTGACCACGACCAGGCGGCGCGGGGCGGTGTCGGCCTTGATACGCTCGATGAGCAGATCATCCGCCACGCGCCCGCCGGAGTAGACGACCTCAACCGACGGCTCGTCGATCTGCTCGGCCAGCGGGCCGGAGGCCGGCCGGCCATCGAATACGACGCACACCCGTTGGCCCCCGCCGGCCAGATTGGCCAGCAAATTGCACACGGTCGCCCGCCCGGCATCCACGCCGGCCTTGCGCAGGGCGAACATCAGATTGTTGCCGTCGATGAGAAGGGGCATTTGACAAGAGATTGTAGATTGCACACTGTAAATTGGAAACAAGGGGCCCCGATCACCGATTCTGCAATCTACAGTCTACAATCTGCAATCTACAATCTCCTTGCCCTCCGCGTCATCACGAACCGGTCTTCGTAGTCGCGGTAGTAACCCTTGATGAACTTCCGCTCGCCAAAGCCCCACTTCTCGTACAGGCGGATGGCGGCCGTGTTGGCCGGATCGACCGTCAGGAAGCAGTCGACGCCGAGCTTGTCGACCTCCGCCAGCAGCAACTCGAAGAGCCGCGCGCCGACGCCCTTTGACCGCTGGTCGTCGCGGACGAAGACCTTGTGGACGCACCAGTCGCCCGATGCGCATGGGAACGCCAGTATCGCGCCGACGACCTCGTCGCCCTCCTTGGCTGAGAACATCAGGGCGTGCTCGACCCATATCCGCCAGACGTGCTCGCCGTCGGGGATGAAGTCGGGATTGCGGTTGGCCTTCCAAGCCTCGCGATCAAGCGCGGCGATCTTCGGGAAGTCCTCTACTTGCGAACGTTCATAGGTCGGCACGAGCTTTGCTCTCTCAGTCCTCGGAAACGGGGCCAGCAGTGATCAGCAATTCGTAATCAGTGACTCGTAATCAGTGACGCGAATCACTGGCGCCCGATTCGACGCTGCGCCGCAGATTACTGATTACGAATTACTGCTCACTGATTACTGCTCTTCCCGCCCATCGCCTCTGTCAATCGATAAGTACTCGCCGGATTCGTCTTCCGAGCCTGCACGTGATCTCATAAGAGATCGTCCCCGCCAGCGCCGCCAGGCCCTCGACGCTGTTGGGGGCGGATGGATCGTCGGAGAGGATCTCCACCTCGTCGCCGACCTTGGCCAGCGGGACGGCGGTCAGGTCGATGATGGTCTGGTCCATCGACACCCGCCCGAGGACCGGGGCCTCGCGCCCGCCGACGCGCATCGCCGCCTTGTTGGACAGGCAGCGGAAGTAGCCATCCGCGTAGCCCACGGGCACGAGGCCCACGCGCGTGTCGCGGTCGAACGTCCGTGTCAGGCCGTAGCCGCACGCCGAGCCGGCCGGCAGCGTCTTGACCTGCATCAGCGGCCCGGTCAGGCGAAGCAGGGGGCGAAGCGGCGGCCGGTTCCGCATCTGGCCCGACGGCTGGTAGCCATACATGGCGATGCCGGCGCGGACCATGTCCAGGTGCGCCTGGGGCAGGTCGATGATGGCCGCGGAGTTTGCCGCGTGGAGAGTGAGGCCCTTGGAGGTCTCGGTCCGCCGCCCGCCGCCGGCTCCCACGGCCGTGACGAACCGCGAGAGCTGCCCGATGGCCGATGACTTGTCCGCCTCATCCGCGCTGGCCAGGTGCGTGTAGGCGCCGGTGAGCTTGACGCCGGGCGTGGCGCGGATCCGCTCGATGAGCGCCGCGGCCGAATCGGCCGGCGCGCCGCTGCGGCCCATGCCCGTGTCGATCTTCAGGTGTGCCTCGGCCGTCGCGCCGACGCGGGCGGCCGCCTGCGCCACGGGCGCCAGGTCGGCCTCGCTCGTCAGCGTCATGGTGATCCGCCGGGCGACAAGCTCCTCCAGCGCCGCCGCCAGTTCGCGCCCGGCGGCGTAGGCGCACGGCGAGAAGAACGCCAGCACCGGCCGCTCGTATCCCAGGTCGCGAAGCTGCACGGCCTCCTGCGGGGTGGCGACTGCCAGGCAGTCGGCGTGCGCCGCGATGGGGTTCAAGAGCACCTCCAGCCCGTGGCCGTAGCAGTCGGCCTTGACCACCGCGCAGAGCTTGACGCCCGGCGCGGTCATGCCCCGCAGAAGCTCTAGGTTGTGTGCGACGGCCGAGGAGGAGACTTCCGCTTTCAGATAGCTTTCCATGAATCACCGAAGGCGAATTCGTATTCTACAGACCGGAAAAGGGGACATTCTACTTTTTCGCCTCCGCGATAGCGCCCTGGATTCCAATGCGGCGCTACATCGTGGGTCAGTAGAATACCGGCAACGCCGGCGAAAAGTTGAATGTCCCCTTTTCCTTCTTTTACCTTAAGCCGGCGGACAGACTCAACGGGATTGAGATGAAGTTCCTCGGCCGCAAGTCGAACCTGAGACTGCTTTGCCGCACGCCGCTCGTGTTCGCGCGGGCGTACTGGTGGGCTCTGGCGGTGCTGGCGGCCGGGGCGCTGCTGGACGCGGTGACTACCTACCAGTTCCTGGCCAGGTACGGCCCCGATGAGGAACTGCGCCCGGATGTCCGCCTGGTGCTGCGCATCATGCCGGTGTGGGCGGGGCCGTTCTTCGCCAAGCTGGTCCAGTCGGCGTTCGTGGTGTTCGTGGCGGCGATCTGGCGCGGCTGGTGCAAGTGGCTCATCGCGATCTGCGGGTTGTTCTACTGCCTCGCGGCCGCGTCCAACGCCTTCAACTGGATGCTGGTCCTCTACAAGTGGTTCCCGTCGCTGATGCCGGTGTGAATCGGCAGGGCGGCTCGCAAGGTTGTCAAGCTATCCTAATCACACGCGATCGTTGACAAAGCGGGTGTTCGGCAAGCAAGGCCGCAAGCAATCGCTGCATCTCCTCGGCTGATTGGCCATAGAGGTACAGTGCTGTTTCCCGCGGCCCCTCCCAATAGCCCTGCAAGGCGCCGCACTTTCCGAGCAGGCGCAGGACTTGGTCCACCAGTTCGTTGACGTCGTTACTCCGGTAGACGGCTTCAGGCAGGTCTGTCCCGTTCAAATAGATGGCCAAGCCTTCAACTTCGCCAAATGGCACTTCGATCTTCCGCCCTTCGTTCTCGTACAGCAGTTTAGACCCTTTCGGTGCGTCTTTGCCCGTCAGGAAGTCGCAGACGAAGGGAACGCCTCTCACGATGTCAGGGAAGTCGATGTCGATCCCACAGTAGATGATCTCCCCGCCCTTCTCCCTCTGTAACGTCCCGCCGCCAGTCACTTCACCAAAGCCGTTCTGCTCAAAGGCTTCGGCCAGCGGGTCTTCGAACCATTCGCCACGCTGCAGAGGTTTGATTCTGGCGTTGAGCTGAGCATATGCGGGAATCTTGTCCATATGTTCTCCCTCGCCCACCGGAAGCGATGCACTTCGGGAGCCGGAATTCTACCGGGCACTGAGGCGGAGGTCGACCAGTGTCTCCTTTGCCGTCGCGAGCTTCCGTGCCCGCACCGAAGACTCTATCGGCGAATGTGGTTCACGTCAAAGAGCCGAGGGTGCTCCGTGACTCGGTCGTCCCGCCCGCGCTGGCTGATGGGGTCGCGCCGGTGGTGCCGCCGGAGCCGGGCGCCGGTGTCGGTGTCGGGGCAGGCGTCGGTGTCGCGCCGGTGTACTGGCCCGGGTCAAGCATGTAGAACGGGCTGCTGCCATCCGGAAAGTCTGGCTCGGTGCAGGCGATGCACGGGTTGTTGGCGCCGATGCACCAGTTGATGCCCGGCATGCCCTTGGCCGGGCCGTTCCACTTGCGGGTCGGGCAGTCGCAGTAGGCCTTCCAGCCGCGGCAGCCGATATGGTCCTGGCAGTCCTCGCGGTCGCCCAGGCGTCTGGCGAACTCGCCTTCAAGGTAGTTCTCCAGCCGCGGGCACTTGTCGTGACAGCGGACGCCGTAGAAGACCCTCGGCCGGCCGTTGGCGTCGAGCGGCGGGGCCTTGCCGTTCCTGAGTATGTAGGCGACCGTCTGCACGACCCAGTCCGGGTGCGCCGGACAGCCGGGGATGTTCACCACGGTTCTGCCCGGAAGGACCTGCCTGACCCCCTTGGCGCCGGTGGGGTTGGGCTTGCCGGCCGCCATGCCGCCGAAGCTCGCGCACGTGCCGACCGCGATGATGAAGGCTGCCTTGCTGGCGAACTGCCTGACCGCGTTCAGTGCGGTCATGCCCGGCCAAAGGTAGCAGTACTTCCCTCCCGCGGCGGTCGGCACCGCGCCTTCGACGACCAGGACGTGCGGCTTGTTCAGGTTGGCAGTCGCGGCGGAGATAGCCAGGTCTCCGGCGGCCGCCATCAGCGTAGTGTGATACTCCAGGTCGATCACGTTCTTCAGCAGGTTCTCGGGCGTGCTGTAGCAGATGGTGTTCAGCAACGACACTGAACAGCCGGTGCAGTTCTGGCATTGGAGCCAGATCACCGGAGGGGAGCCGCCCACGGCGGCAAGGGCCGATTGGAGCTTCCACAGCCCGGAAGCCCCCAGCCCCACCGCGCCCGCCAGCAGTGACGACGCCCTGAGAAAGTCGCGACGATTCAATTCCATGCTCCGGCCTCCTGTTTGAACGCGGCTTATGCCGCTGACACCGTGAACTCACGCCTGCAATGTCAGATAGAGAATATATCACTATGGCAATATATTTACAAAGCTTTCTCTCGGCCATGCATGCTGCCGCGCTGCGCTTGTGTGTCCATCCCGGCCGTGCTATCATGTTCCCAAGTTCGCTAGGGGCGCCCCGGCGCGAGTCAGCGCCTGGGCTGAGAAGACCCTTGGAACCTGATCAACGAATCCCGCGTGCGGTGGCGTGGCTTGCGAAGCGCAGCGCAGCAACCACGCGGCGCGTGTAGCGGGGTGAGTTGCGTAGGAAAGCGGACAGTGACGACGCAGTACGAACAAGCTAAGTCCGGCTCGATCACGCCGCAGATGCGTGCGGTGGCCCAGCGCGAGCACTTGACGCCGGAGTTCATCCGGGATGAGCTCGCCGCCGGGCGGCTGGTCATTCCCGCCAACAAGCTGCATCTGAATGGTGAGCCCGCCAAGCTCCAGCCCTGCGGCATCGGCCGGGCGCTCACCACCAAGATCAACGCCAACATCGGCGCCTCCCCGCTTTCGAGTTGCAGGGATGAGGAGTTGCTCAAGCTCCAGTGGGCCGTCCGCTACGGCGCCGACGCGGTGATGGACCTGTCCACCGGCGGCGACCTCGACGCGACGCGCGAGTTCCTCATCGCCAGCGCCACCGTGCCCATCGGGACCGTGCCGATCTACTCCATGATCGTCGGGCGCAAGGTCGAGGACCTGACGCGGGATGACATCCTCGCCGCCTTCCGCAAGCAGGCCGGCCAGGGCGTCGACTTCTTCACCATCCATGCCGGGCTGCTCCGCCGCCACCTGCCGCTTGTCGGCAGGCGCAAGATGGGCATCGTCTCGCGCGGCGGGAGCCTCTTGGCCAAGTGGATGATCCATCACGGCCGTGAGAACCCGATGTACGAGATGTTCGACGACATCCTGGGCATCATGCGCGAGTACGACGTGACGATCTCGCTGGGCGACGGCCTGCGGCCCGGCTGCCTGGCCGACGCATCCGACGACGCGCAGTTCGCCGAGCTGGACGTGCTGGGCGAGCTGGTCGCGCGCAGCCGGAAGGCGGGCGTACAAGCCATCGTCGAAGGCCCCGGCCACGTGCCCTTCGACCAGATCGAGATGAACATGAAGCGCCAGGAGCAGGTCTGCGCGGGCGCGCCCTTCTACGTGCTGGGGCCGGTTGTGACGGATGTCTTCCCCGGCTACGACCACATCGTCTCGACCATAGGCGCGACGGCGGCCGCGTACTGGGGCGCGAGCTTCCTGTGCTACGTGACGCCCTCGGAGCACCTGGGCCTGCCGCACCCGGAGGATGTCAAGCAGGCGTGCGTCGCGTACAAGATCGCCGCGCACGCGGCCGACGTCGCCCGCAGGCTGCCCGGCGCCCGCGACTGGGACGACCGGATGGCCCAGGCCCGCGCGAACTTCGACTGGGAAAAGCAGTTCGAGCTTGCCTTCGACCCCCAGGCCGCACGCGAGATCCGCCAGCGCGACCACACCCCGCAGGAGGACTACTGCTCCATGTGCGGACGCGACTGGTGCGCCGTGAGGATTTCAAGGGAGATCAAACAGCACGCGGCAGGGGATTGACGATTGGCGATTCACGCGATCCCATCCGGCCCGGGCTGCTCGCCGTTTGGGCGGTGCTTCCACCGCCGATGGACCCACAGGTACTGTTCCGGTGCGCGGCGGACGATCTGCTCCATGGCCGTCGTCCACTCCTGCGTCACCCACAGCAGCGGGTCGGGTTTGTCGGCCCACTCGTGCGGATAGATGATCCGCTGCATGCCCATCTCGAAGTGATACTCCTCGTCGAGCCGCTGGCCGTAGCCCACCATCAGCGGCACGTTGTGCCTGATGGCCATCAGCGCCACGGACTTGTAGGTGCTGGCCTTCCGGCCGAAGAAGTCCACGAAGACGCCCTTGCGCCCCGCGTCCTGGTCGGGTATGAAGCCGATGACGCCCCTTGACGCGATCACGTCGTCCATCGACTGCGTCGCGCCCTTCTTGTAGAGGATGCTCATGCCGGTCTTCTCGCGGACGCCCATCACGTATTCGTTGAAGTACGGGTTGTCCAGCGGGCGGGCGACCGCCACGACCGGGAAGCCCAGCGTCGCCATCGTATAGCCGACGACCTCCCAGTTGCCGAAGTGCGGCGTGGCCATCACGACGCCGCTCTTGCGCTCCACGAGCAGGCGTGTCGTCTCGGCCATCATGTTGCCCAGCTTGACGTGCTTGCGCCACCGGCCGGGGCAGATCAGCCGCGTCGTGAACAGCACCTCCAGCCCCAGGTACATCAGGTTGCGCATCGACGCCATGGCGACCCGGCGGACCTTGTCCTCCGGCCAGTCGGGAAAGCTCAGGCGGATGTGCTCGACGGCGCGGTTGCGGTGCCGGCGGTCGAAGCGGTACAGCAGGTTGCCCAGCCACGCGGCCGCCCGGTAGTTCGTCTCCCACCCGAACATGTGGACGAACATAACGAACAGCCGCACGACCACGAAGGCGAGGAAGTCCTTCAGGTTATTGCGGGGTCTGGCCATGCTCTATTGCGGATTGCGGATTGTGAAATGCGAATTGCGAATTGCCATTAGTCGCAGGTCTGGCGTTCTGTCCGGGCAAGGGAAATTCGCAATTCGCATTTCGCAATTCGCAATCATCTCAGTGCCGCCTTCATTTCCTCAACGATCCTTATGGCCGCGGCCACGGCCTCCGCAGCCGGCACGAGCGTGGGCTTGGGCTCCGTGCGGCGCTTGATCTCGACCTTGCCGTCCTTGAGGCCCTTCTCGCCGACGGTGATGCGGAGGGGGATGCCGATGAGATCGGCGTCCTTGAACTTGACTCCCGGCCGCGCGTCGCGGTCGTCCAGCAGCACGTCGACGCCGGCAGCCGCCAGCTCGTCGTGTATCCTCTGCGCCTCGGCCATGACGGACGTCCCGGCCGCGCCGAGCGAAACGACCTCCACCTCGAACGGCGCGATGCTGACGGGCAGGTTGCAGCCGTTGTCGTCGTGGCCGCCTTCCATCTCGATGGCCGACGCCAGGATGCGGTTTATGCCTATGCCATAGCACCCCATCATGCAGGGATGGGCAGCCTGCTTCTCGTCGAGGAACTTCGCGCCAAGCTTCTCGCTGTACTTGGTCCCTAGCTTGAAGACGTGGCCGACCTCGATGCCGCGCGAGAACTTCAGCGGCTTGCCGCCGTGCGTGTCGCCCTCGGAGGCGTTGCGAATGTCGGCGACGAGGACGCGTGGCGTGGGCGTCTCGCCCGCGCGTCCCGCCGGCGTCTCGCCGGCGCTGAGCGGAAAGTCCCGGCCCGGAACTACATTCCTCATGTGATAGTCAGTCTTGTTCGCGCCCGTGATGCCGAGGGGCATCACCGCGACGGAGTAATCAACGACCAAGGTTACGTCAGGTTGATCCAGTAGTCCCATTGGTCCGGCAAAACCAGTCTTGGCTTCGGTGACCATGTTCACAATCGCGTCTTCGGCAAGACCCACGGAATTCCTGCCGGTCAGACGACGCAACTTCCCCTCGTTCACGTCGTGGTCGCCACGTACGAGAACGGCGTAGATCCTGTAACCGCCCGAAGCGCTGTCTGCGGCCCTGCCAGCGAGGTCTTTGGCTCCGTCGTGATGGGCAACGCGGTATGCGTTCATTCGCTTCCGTATCTCTTGGTCGGGACAATCCCAGTAGATCAGCGTCTTGATCATGTCCTTGGGCTGACAGCCCAGGAACTTGGTCACGGCCTCAATGGACCCGACATTGGGCGTATGGACCTCTTCCATCGGCGGAACCTGCTGCCTGTTGCCCGTTGCCTGCTGCCTAGTCCCTAGTCCCTCGTTCCTCGTCCCTGGCGGGTCCACCTCCGCCTTCTCGATATTAGCCGCGTAGGAGTAGTCCTCGGTATGAACGATGATGTCCTCTCCGGCCGTGCAGGGGACCATGAACTCGTGGCTGGCCGAGCCGCCGATTGGGCCGCTCTCGGCCTCCACCGGCAGGGCCACCAGCCCGCACCGCTTGAAGATGCGGACGTAGGCGTCGTACATCGCCCGGTAGGTCTCCTCCAGCGATTCCAGGCTCGCGTTGAAGCTGTAGCCATCCTTCATCAGGAACTCGCGGCTGCGGAGCACGCCGAACCGCGGGCGCAGCTCATCGCGGAACTTCGCGTTGATCTGGTAGAGGTTCAGCGGGAGCTGCCTGTAGCTCGACACTTCGGCCGCCACCAGGCTCGTGACGACCTCCTCGGCGGTGGGGGCCAGGGCGTTCCACCGGCCGGTGCGGTCCTCGAACTTGCACATCAGCGGCCCGTAGTCAACGTCCCGCCCGGTCTGCTGCCAAAGCTCCATGGGCTGGAGGATGGGCATGGAGATTTCCTGCGCCCCGGCCGCATCCATCTCCTGCCGCACGATGGCGATGATCTTCAGCAGGCTCCGCCAGCCGAGGGGCAGATACGTGTACGTCCCGCTGGCCAGCTTGCGGATGTAGCCGGCGCGGATCATGAGCTGGTGGCTGGGGATCTCCGCCTCGGCGGGGACTTCCTTCACGGTGGGAATCAGCAATTGCGAGTATCTCATGCCGACTGTTTAGCCGGAAGGCGGGCCGATTTCAAGCGAAGGTGGGATCGCAGGACATCGGAGGCGCTCACAACTCATTGAACGGCAGGGCCGTGACGCCCTGGCCAAGGGGGAGCCTCACATCGCCGGGATGGACCACGTAGCCGGGCGCGGCCTTGGGGCCCATGTCGCGGCGAAAGGCCTGGATGGCCGAGGCCATCGCCGGCCGCGGCGTCGATGAGAGCTTCACCTCGATGGGGATGAGCCTGCCGCCGGCCTCGACGAGGAAATCGACCTCCGCGCCCGTGGATGTCCGCCAGAAGTAGACCTTCGGCTCCTCGCCGCGGTGGAGGATGGCCTTGACTATCTCGGCCAGGACGGCCGTCTCGAGGATCGCCCCGCCCATCGGGCCGGCGGCCGCGTGCCGCGGGTCCTTCAGGCCCACCAAATGGCAGAGCGTGCCGACATCCGTGAAGTAGACCTTGGGCGTCTTGACCAGCCGCTTGTTGATGTTGGCGAAGTACGGCCGGAGGACTATCACCTGATACGTGGCCTCCAGCACGGACAGCCATGCCTTGGCGGTGTTGAAGGCGACCCCCAGGTCGCGGGCCAGGTCGGCCAGGTTGAGTAGCTGCGCGCTGCGGGCGGCCAGCGCGAGAAGGAAGTTCTGGAACTGCGTCAGGTCGCCCACCTGGCGAAGCGAACGGACATCCCGCTCCATGTATGTCTGGATGTAGCTGGCGTGCCACAGGGCCGCGTTCCGTCTGCGGTCGGCGACGATCTCTGGGTATCCGCCGCGAAGGAAGCTCGACCATAGCTGACGGCCGGTCGGCGCCGCGGTCCGCGCGCCGCTCTTGCGCGCCTGCCAGGGAAGAGGCGCGTCGGGACGGCCCTCTGCCTCGCGCCGCGAGAGCGGAAGGAGCTTCAGGATCGCCGCCCGGCCGGCCAGGGACTCGGTGACGCGCTCCAGCAGGAGCAGGTTCTGAGAGCCGGTCAGGATGTACTGGCCCTTTTTCGAGCGGGCCGCGTCGATCCTCTCCTTGACGTACGGAAGGAGGTCCGGGGCGTACTGGACCTCGTCGAAGATGACCGGCGGCGGGAAGTTGTCGAGGAACCCGCGAGGGTCGCTGGCGGCCGCCAGGCGCACGTCGGGCGGCTCAAGCGAGACGTATCGCGCCCTGGCGCCAAAGAGCCGCTTCAGCAGAGCGGTCTTTCCCGACTGGCGCGGCCCCGTGAGCACGACGGCCGGAAACTGGCGCGCCGCCCGCAGCACCACCGGCCCCAAGGTCCGCTCTATGAATCTGCCGGCCATAAGTCAGTCTCCTTCATGTGCAATTATGCATTCGAAATGCAAAATTGCAAGGCCCTTCTGCGAAGCTTGCGGCGGGGTTGCGCCCGCCTTCCACGGGCCGGCCTTCCGGCTCACCCGTAGCTACAGAGGACGCGCCCGCGGTGCTGAGATGGACGCTGCAATTACGAGCCGCCGCTCTGTCTTCGCGCGGTCCTGTCCGGCAAGAAACAACGCCAGGACACCCCCAAGCCCCGGAGTGCCGGGACTTGAGGGTGGCACACGAGGAGAGATCGTATGGGAAGGCCACCGGCCGTGCGCCAGATTCCCGGACTGCCGGGTGCGGCCGATGATGTTGCGTTTCCGGGGCCGGCAGATTCGACGATAGGCTTGCGACTACCGCAATTTGTACTTGGCGCGGATCGTGTTGATTGCGTCATCGACACGGTAGGATTCAAGATGCCTTCCTGCGGGTTCGCCTTCGTAATACCTCACTTGGAGGATCACTCCAGGCTTCACAACCGGAACGTCCGGTTCATAAGAAGTCGTAGTGCCTGTGTAGAATCCAGACGGGTATACTGTCCCGGTCGTATGACTCGTGGAACCCATGTTGGCGATTGATGTCCTGGAACAATCCTCTTCACCCTCAACAGTCAGGTAGGCATACCCGAGCTGCCGGCCAATCTCCGCCGCTCTCAGGAGCGCGAAATCCCGTACTCTGGGGCGGTTCGTGTAACCGTTCCCGTGAAACGTCACCTGATAAGTGTCTTCGGTGAGCTTCTTCTGTAAGTACCCGCCAGCTTCGCCAAGTTCCTGATAGGGAGTGGCGCACCCGTATGAGATTAGGAGGACCGGCACAAGACCAAATAGCATCTTGTTCATTTTGCGTCTCCCTGAGGAATCTCTTGCGCTGGCAACCTGCGCCGTCTTCCCTGGCGGACTCGCTAGCGCCCAGTGCCCGGACTTCATACGGCTGGCGATGGTACAGAAGAAAATTCACCAATGCAACACTGAACAGCGGGCCGAAGCCGCGCTTTCCTAACCGCCGCGCACACGGTACAATCTCGGCAAACGGGAAGCCCGGCCAGCTACCGGGCGAATCGCCCCGGCGGCGGTCGCCGTTTCCACCTGTCCGACGGACCCGACGGGGCGACCCGAAGACAGACAGGTGAACCGTGAACGATGAAGACGATTCGGATTGGGCTGCGCAAGCGATAGGAAACGCAGACACACCTGATGATCTCAAATGGGCGCTGACAGTGATTCGGAAGGAGGATGACTTCGCGCTCGACAGGTTTGAGCGCATAAGTACTCGCCGGCCTTTCAAGCGCTACGTCGGGCTATTGCAGGAGATGATGCTCAGGATGAGAGACAAGCATCCCGAATACCCGTCCGTGCCTACAAGTGAAGATAGCGTAGATTATGTCAACTGGTGCGTCAGCGCCGCAGGCGTGGACGGCAAGGCCGAGGCAAAAGACAAAGGCAAGACAAAGGACGTCGCGCCGGGGGCGAGAGGCGGCAAGCAACGCGGGCCCAGGCCCGCTGCCTCACCGCACATGCGAGCGCGTACGGGAAATCCCAAGAAAGGGAAGAGGGCACAATCGGGCAAGCGCCGTTCACTGTCTCGTGAGGATGAAGTCGCCTTGTGGGCGAAGTGCCGCCGGCGGTGCTGCCTTTGTTTCGTGTTGGATCGAGACGATTCGGAGAAGAAAGGCCAGTTCGCCCATATCGACCATGACCACTCCAACAACTCAAAGAACAACTTCGTTTGGCTTTGTCTTCATCACCACGACAGTTACGACTCGAGGACGAGCCAGACGAAGAACTACACTCAACGCGAAGTTCGTTCGTATCAGGCCAAACTGTACAATGCCATGAAGAGGCCGGCCGGTCGCCCGGCTGGAAGATCGAAGCGTCCTTGATCGCACTCAATTTACAATCTGCAATCTGCAATCTACAATCCGGCCCATGGACGCCAAGCGCCAGTTCATCACCCAGCTCATGCCCGGCCAGACGCTCGACCAGGTGTTCCTCGTCCGCGACAAGGACCTGCGGACCACCAAGTCCGGCGGGCTGTACCTGACCTGCACGCTGGCCGACAAGACCGGCACGATCCCCGCCCGCATGTGGCAGGTCAGCGAGAGCATCTACAACGCCATCGCGGTCGATGGGTTCCTGCACGTCAAGGGCCGCGTCGAGGACTACAAGGGCACGCTCCAGTTCATCATCGACTCCTGCCGGCCGTTCGCGGCGGAGAAGGTTGATCTGGCCGACTTCCTGGCCGTCACCAAGTTCGACATCGAGCAGATGTGGGCCGAGCTTGTGGAGATCCTTCGCGACGTCAAGGACCCCAAGCTGCGGCTGCTGATGAAGAAGTTCGTCGAGGACCGCGACCTTGTGGCATCGTTCAAGCGGGCGCCGGCGGCCATGTCGCTGCACCATCCGTTCATAGGCGGCCTGCTGGAGCACACGCTATCGGTGCTGCGGGCGGCGCGGGCGGTGCTGCCGCTGTACCCAAGCGTCAACGCCGACCTGGTGCTTATGGGCGTGTTCCTGCACGACATCGGCAAGGCGGCCGAGCTGACGGCCGGCACATCGATGACCTACACCGACCGCGGACAGCTCGTCGGCCACATCGTCATAGCCGCAATCTGGGTCGCCGAGAAGGCCTCCCAGGTCGCCGCCGAGACCGGCGAGCCATTCCCGCAGCGGCTGCTGGACCTGATCCAGCACATCATCCTGTCGCACCACGGCTCGACGGAGTTCGGTTCGCCCAAGCTGCCGATGGTGCCGGAGGCGTTCGTGGTCCACCACCTGGACAACCTGGACGCCAAGGTGTGGATGACCACGCACGCCATCGAGAGCGACCCGGACGCGGCCGCCTCGTTCACCAGCTTCCACAAGTCGCTTGAGACGCGGGTGTACAAGCACAGCAATCCCCGGCCGGCGCGAACCGCCAAGGCCCCCAAGGACGACAAGGCGCCCAGGCTGCTCATGGACGAGTGAGTTCGGCCGGTAAAGTGGGCAAAGCGGTTCTTGGCGCGGGCGGATGGGAACTGTAGAATCGGGAGTTCAATCGGGCACGGGAACAAGGAGCAGCTCATGTGCAGGCGCGTTTTCGCATTGGCTGTCCTGGCCGTCCTGGCGGGCGCGGTTCACGCGGCAGAGACGGTCGACGTCCTGACCACGACCGAGGGCAAGGTGTTCGAGGGGAAGGTCGTCAGCAAGACCGCCGACACCGTCACGTTCGAGGTCCGCTACCCAAGCGGCAGCAAGATGACCATGTCGTTCGAGGCCAGGCAGGTGGCCTCGATCACGCGGAAGGCGGCGCCTCTTCCGACCAGTGCGCCGAAAGCGGTTTCGCAGGCCAGCGTCGCGGATGATGAGCCGGCCGCCCCGCCGATCGAGAAGATTGCAGGCCCGAGCTATTACGTCATCCCCCTCCACGGCAGCGTCGGGCGGACCATCACCGCCGCCATCATCGAGAAGTCGCTTGAGGACTCGGCCAAGCGCAAGCCGTCGGTGGTGATACTGGACGTGGAATCGCCGGGCGGACTGATAACGGAGTCGGCCAAGATCGTCGAGGTCATCCGCAAGCACGCCCCGACGCAGCGGATCGTGGTTCTGGCCGGGCAGGACCTCTCGGCGGCGGCCGTGCTGAGCATGTCGGCAAAGGAGATATACATGAAGCCGCCCGGCCTCATCGGGGCGGCGACGGCCTACATGTCCGGCCCCATGCCGGCGGTGATAAGCGAGAAGATGCAGTCGGTCTGGCGGGCGACGGCCAGGAGCTCCGCCCAGTGCGGCGGGCACGAGAGCCTTCTGGCCGAGGGGATGATCGACCCCCAGCTTGAGCTTCACCTGGAGGAGAAGGACGGCAAGAAGACCGTCCGCGAAGGCCCCGGCGACAAGATGGTCCTCCGCAAGGGCCGCCTGCTGACGATGACGGCCGACGAGGCGGTCGCGTACGGGCTGGCCGCCGGCAAGGCCGCCGACTACGCCGAGCTGGGCAAGGCCCTGGGCATGGAGAACTGGAAGGAGTGCAAGGGGCTGGGCGTCCTCCTGGCCGAGCACAGGAAGAAGAAGCTCGATGCCCTGGAGGCCGACCTCAAGAAGATCGAGACCGACTTCAGGAACAACATGAAGCTGGCCAACGAGAACGACCCGATCAACTTCAAGTACGAGTACTACAGCGACACGAGGCGGTACACGCCCAAGTCGGCCGAGACGCTTCGGACGCAGTGCGGGCTGTGCAGGTTCCACCTGTCCAACGCGCAGAAGAACCTCAAGGACGAGATCGCGGTCCTGTCCAAGTTCGAGGAGTTCAAGCCCTTCACGGATGCCATCCAGGAGACGGTTGACCGTCTGGAGGAGGCCAAGCGCCAGCTTCTCCGCACGGCCGCCAAGACGGGGCCCAACGACGGGGCCAGGTAGGATTGGCGATTTACGATTGAGGATTGGCGATCGGACTTGAGGGCGGGGCCGCGCCCACCAGCCGCAACACGGGCGCGAGGTCAATGGGTTGGTCGGGAGTGATTGCCCGGGCGAATTCGTCCGCGTCCCTGAAGCTCCCGCTGAACCGCCGGAGCTGGTCGAGCGCGGCTCGGAGATCTTTGGCGCGTTGAGTGTTGTCGGCCGTCAAATCGCTGTTCATGCGGGCCAGTTCCACCGCAAGCGGGCAGAACATGGAATCGCCCATCTTTAGGGTGTCGCACGCGAAGTCTTCGGAATCAAGGTGGCTTGCCACGATCATGTAAAAGGCGGCGTCCGCCATCAGTGCAAGCGGGACCTCGCCGTTGGCGAAACACCAACGGCGCGCCGCATCGCAGAACTGGCGGCGAAGGTCCTCCAATCCCCTGCGGCATTCCTCTTCTATGGCGGCGTCATCCTCTTCATCCCCGTCCTCCAATCCCTCGCCGTCTTCGGATATGTACTGGCCGGCCATCGGCCCGCCAATGGTGTAGTGGACGTCCTTGCGGGCGAGGAATTCCTCGGCGCTGCACCCGATGAGCCTGCCGCGGAGGTCTTCCATCGTCCCCATCCAGAACAGGCCACCCTCATAGCCGAAGTCGCTCAGGTCGGCCGTCCGCCAGTCCGGCACGCCGCCGAGCATGGCCGTCCACCGCTCGTAATGCCGCGGCAAGCGGAAGCCGTTCTGGTTGGCAAATCGGATGGCCCCGGCCACAAGACGCCGGACGGCGTCCGGGTCTATCTCGACCGCGCCGTCGACCATGTTGTCGGCCGCACGGTCGTATTCCTCGCGCGTGATGTCAAGCCTTCCCCATGCGTCCTTCAGACCCGCGCACCACATATCGACCAGGAATGACGCGACCGCCAACCCGCCGCGGACATCCAGCAGGACCATAACGGAGGCAATGCCCTTCTCGCGCCAACCATCGTTGACCAGACATTCCTTGACCTGGGCCCCCTCGGCCGCCCGGATGTACGGGCTCACGGCGTTGCGCCGCCTGATTTCCCGGAGCTTCCGCAGCCGCTTGATCCGCCGCCGTTCCTTCTTGCGCGAGTTGTCGCCCATATTTGATCCTCCATGCTTTGGGCGAACGCATTATCCACCGTGCCGGGCGGATCGCCAAGGAAATAGTTGTGGGGCGAGGGGAATTCCGGCATGGTTCACGCGGTTCTGGGAGCCCCAAAAAGTAGTGCCTGTCCCGACTTTTAGAAAGTCGGGACAGGCACTACTTTTGCGGATGATTCCAAAGGAGAACCCACGTGAGCCGCGACGAGATTCCCGCTCAGGGATCGTTCGCTGCTACATCAGGCCCGGCGACCTTGCCCCGCAGTCCATCCGAGTCCTGGCCGGTGATTCGCAGATGGACGATGTCCCCCGGCGCGGCGCGCTGGCCTCGGAACAAGACCGTCAGGTATCTATCGGTCATCGCCTGGCGCAGGGCGGGCTGGCGGGCCTTGGCCGCCTCGACGAGGGCCTCGACCCTCTGGCCGACGAACTGCCGGGCATAGCCAGCCGCCATGTCGCTTTCCAGCCGGGCGAGGGCGGCCATGCGGTCCTTGACGGCTGCCGGAGGCGGCGACTGGCGGCGGAACTGCCACGCGGCCGTGCCTTCGATGGGGCTGAAGCCAAAGGCGTGGATCTTCGAGAAGCCGGCCCAGCGGGCCATCTCCAACGTCGCGGCGAAGTCATCTTCATCCTCGCCGGGGAAGCCGACGATGATGTCCGTCGTGATGGCGGGACGGTCGAACCGCGCCCGAATCCGCTCGACGGCCAGGCGGAAGTCATCCGGCGCGTACTGCCTGTTCATCCGCCGCAGGATTCGCGCCGAGCCCGACTGGAGCGGCAGGTGGAAATGCGGGGCGAAGTTGGGCATTGCCGCGCACGCATCCAGCAGGCGGTCATCCGCATCCAGCGGCTCCAGGCTGCTCAGCCGGACGCGCCACAGGCCCTCGATGGCGGCGATGCGCCTGACCAGGTCCGGCAGAAGCGAAGGCCCGCGGTCCCATTCGCGGCGGATGGCGGTCGCTCGCCCGTAAGCGCCCAGGAAGACGCCGCTGAGCACGATCTCCTTGTGTCCGGAAGCGACCAGTCGGCGGCACTCGCGCTGGACCTGCTCTACTGGCCGCCACCAGACGACTGGCCGTGTGTACGGCACGACGCAGTACGCACAGAAGGCGTCGCACCCATCCTGCACCTTGACGAAGGCCCGCTGATGGCCGGGGAACTGTGAAAGTTGCGCTAATCCCCTCGTTCCCATTGCGTTGCGCTTGACTGCCCCCATGCGGCGTGCTTTGATACAGAGGTCGAGGCCGGTTCGCTTGCCGCCCTCCGGCCCGTCACTCATACTAAGGTCATCCTGACCATCCTGCCATGCTGTTGGATCGCACCCGCCGTCCCGCGAGTTGCCTCGCGCCGAAGGGCCGGAGCCAAGCAAGTGAGCTATCTCCATGACACGCCTTGCCACGTCGCCGTGATGGCCGGCGATGAACGCCCGCTGCCTCGTGAGGCCCAGCGAAGCCAGCAGGTCCGCGATCCTCTTTCGCGCGTAATCGCCGTAGCAGCCGGCGACCAGGACGGCGGCCCGCGGAGCGCGCCGCGCCGCGCGGCGGATGGCGTTGCGGCTCTTCCGCATGGCCGTCGCCGTCACGCAGCACGTGTTGATGACCACCAGGTCGGGCGCGGTCTCGGCGTCGCCGCCGGGCGCCGTTCCCGCCGGCCGGAGACCGGCGGTCTCGAGGGTGGCCGCCAGCGCGGCCGAGTCGTACTGGTTGGCCTTGCATCCCAGCGTTGTGATGGCGAATCGGTGCATTGTTCAGCGCGGACCTTTCGGAGAAGAAAACCGCGGATAATTTCCGCGATGGGCGATTGTCAAAGCCCGGCAAAGGCGATAGTATACCCCTCCGCCGCCCGGCGGCCAAACCGCGCGGGCGCGGCAACAGCGATGTTGGCAGGCTGATGATTCAACCCCGGCCCAGCGGCGAAGGTTTCGCCGGCGTCGAGCACGCAGCCGTCAGGAGGCCGGAAGCGTGTACGCGGCCGCCCATCGCTGCCGGACAGCCAAGGAGTGCCTATGGCGACACCGAAGAGCGTGTGGGGCATTGACATCGGGCAATGTGCCCTCAAGGCCCTCAAACTCTCCAATATCGAAGGCGAGCTCCAGGTCGAGGCCTTCGACATCATCGAGCACCCCAAGATCCTCTCGCAGCCCGACAGCGACCGCGTGCAGCTCATCCACGAGGCGCTTGAGCAGTTCCTTGCCCGCAACAACATCCTCGGCTCATCCGTCGCGGTGGCCGTGCCGGGGCAGGCGAGCTTCACGCGGTTCGTTAAGCTCCCGCCGGTCGAGGAGAAGAAGATCCCCGACATCGTCCGCTTCGAGGCGGAGCAGCAGATTCCTTTCCCCATCGGCGAGGTGATCTGGCGCTACCAGACGTTCCACGACCCCGACAGCCCGGACGTGGAGCTGGGCATCTTCGCGATGAAGCGCGTGGACGTGAACGAGATGCTCTCGCACTTCACGACGGTCGAGATGCCCGTGGACGTGGTGCAGATGGCGCCGCTGGCGCTGTACAACTTTATGACCTTCGACTCCCAGCTCGCCTCCGACGGCGCGACGCTGCTGGCCGACGTGGGGGCCGACAAGACCGACCTGGTCGTCGCCGACGGGGCGAGGATATGGAACCGCACCGTCCAGATCGGCGGCAACAATTTCACCGAGGCCCTGGTGCGGGCGTTCAAGCTCTCGTTCATCAAGGCCGAGAAGCTCAAGCGCACCGCCGCCAGCAGCAAGTACGCGCGGCAGATATTCCAGGCCATGCGCCCGGTCTTCTCGGACCTGGTGCAGGAGATCCAGCGCTCGGTGGGGTACTACACGTCGCTGCACCGCGAGACCCGCTTCAAGAGGCTCATCGGCCTGGGCAACGGCTTCCGCCTGCCGGGCCTTCAGAAGTTCCTGGAGCAGAACCTCAACATCCCGGTCGTCCGCATCGACAGCTTCAACAAGATAACGCCCTCGGCGACGGTGAACGTGCCGATGTTCACGGAGAACGTGCTGTCGTTCGCGGTGGCCTACGGGCTGGCGCTACAGGGCCTTGGCCAGACGGCCGTCACAACCAACCTCCTGCCCCAGGAGGTGGCGAGAAAGCACCTGTGGCAGGCCAAGAAGTGGTGGTTCGCCGGCGCGGCCGCCGCCGTGCTGCTGGGCCTGGCCGTGGGACTTATCCGCGGGCACATGGACGGCGCGGCCCTGGGCCACGGCTTCAGCCCGGATGATATCACGCGCGTGAACAGCATGTTCAGCGCGGCCACGCAGCCTTCGGAGGCGATCCTCACTCGCGCTCTGGACTCCAGGCTGCCCGACGGCCGCCAGGTGCGGGACGTGCCACACCTGGAGGCGACGGCCAGGCTGGCGTACCTGGACATGCTCACGAAGGAGTACAACCAGACTGTCAGGTCCGGCGAGCAGAGCACCGCGGCGATCGCCACGAACTTCAAGCTGCTGGGCTACCACAAGGTCTGGCCGGGCATCGTGAGCATGTTCAGCGCGGCGATACTCGAGCAGTTCCCCGACCAGAAGGTCCTGACGGCGCTTGGCGAGGCCCGCGACGAGGATGCGTTCGCCAAGGCGCTTGCGCCGCTGGCCGCCAAGGAGCGGCGGAAGCGATACCTCGCGTTCGTGGACAGCTTCAAGCCCGTATACCAGACGGACATCGAGGCCGGGCTGCCCAACAGCAAGAAGCGCCCCGGCTTCGACATCACCATCACCATCAAGACTCCGCTGGAAGAGCGGGAGACCGACTCCAAGTGCCGCCTGCTGATCAGGGCCATCGCGGCCAAGGCCGCGCAGGCCGGCGCGGACCTGGAAGTGGTCGAGTCGTCGTACAAGCTGCTGCCGGCCGCCGCGCCGGGGACGCCGGCCGGCACACCGGCCGCGGCGCCGGCCGCGACGCCGACGGACGCCAGCAAGATAGACTGGCTCTTCCCGGATGAAGACGCGACCAGGGACACTGCTTTCACCCTCAAGCTGAAGATAGCTGTTTCGGGCGACGGCGTGGAGATCCCCGCCGAGACAGCCGGGCAGTCCGGCCGATAGGAGCGCGGAGAAGTCACAATGAACTTCCTACGTAAGAACATCTTTTACGTCGTCCTGGCGGCCATCACGGTGATCGGCGCGGTGGTGCTGCTTCTGCTGACCTCGTCGGTCGGGGCCGAGAACGACCAGGCAATGGCGCAGGACCAGGAACTGCTCACCCGGATCGGCAACCTTAACAGCGGCAAGCCGGTGAACCTGGGCCTGATCGAGCTGACCAAGAACCGCCTGGAGGTGCAAAGGGAGCAAGACGCCGGCGTCCGCCAGGAGAGCATCAAGCGCAACAGCACCGCATACCTCGCGCAGATCCTGACCTACGGCGACCGGGCGAAGACTCCGGTCTTTCCCTACAGTTCCAATACTGAACGTGAACTGGGGACGTACAACCTCATTCAGGAGTACAAGGCGCGGCTCGCGACGCTCTTGCAGCAGCTCAAGCCGACGATGGCCGCGGACCTCAACGAGCAGAAGCGCGAGTACGAGCATCAGTTGAGGCTGATCCAGGCCGAGGCAGCCGCCGCGCTGAGGATGGCCGCCACGAACACCGCGACCATGCCCGGCGTCACGCCCGGCCCAGGCATCGGTCCCGGTCCCGGCGTAGGACCCGGACCGGGGATCGGTCCCGGCCCGGGAATTGGCCCCGGTCCCGGCATGGGCCCCGGTCCTGGCATCGGTCCGGGCCCGGGAATTGGCCCCGGTCCCGGCATAGGACCCGGACCCGGCATAGGCCCCGGCGTAGGCCCCGGCCCAGGGGTTGGCCCGGGCCTTGCGCCGACCGGCGCCAATGAGCAGAAGGACGCGACTGACAGGGCGATCAAGATTCTCAGGCTCCAGAAGGCGTCCGAGGGGCGCCTGTTCGTGTCGGGCACGTCGATGTGCGACGCATTCCCCAAGGGCGCAGCCGAGGGCGGCACGCCCACCGATCTCTGGAATGCCCAAAAGGGCTTGTGGGCCCAGTCGGACATCGTCGGGGCCATAGCGGACACGAACGAACAGGTGCTGCGCGGCAGCAGGGCCAAGGACAGCGTCGTCCATTCCGCGGTCAAGTACCTTGGCCAGATCAACGTTGACCCGGTTTACCCCACCAGCGCCGCCGGCGGCACGGGCGCTCCAGGCGGCCCAGGCCCCGGCATGGGACCGGGCATGGGCCCCGGTCCGGGCATGGGTCCTGGCCCAGGCTTCGGTCCTGGACCCGGCATGGGTCCAGGCCCGGGAATGGGTCCAGGCCCGGGCATTGGCCCCGGCTTCATGCCGACGCCCGAACCAACGGCAGGCGCCGCTACTCCAACCGGCGCGACGCTGGGCGAGCGCTACTGCACCAAGGACTACGACGTGGTCCGGTATTCCTTCACGGTGGTCATGCCAACGCGGTACATCAACCTGCTGATGAAGAACCTGATGGCCCGCAACTACCACACCATCCTGAGCGTGGACATGACGCAGTACGTGCAGAATCCGTCCAGCCTCTACTACTTCGGCACCGACCCGGTGATGACCGTGACCTTCCAGGGGCAGTTGCTGCTCCTGACGGCCTGGGAGCGCGGAAGCTACCTGTTGGACAAGGACGGCAGGCCTGTTGAGAAGGGCGAGGGCCTCAAGCGGGAGAAGGTGTGGCAGTATCCGCCGCTGATGCCTGTTGATGTCCTGAAGAGCCTGCCCGCGGCAATCCTCCGGCAACCGGAGGACGCCGACCGGGTGTCGGCGGCAGGGCCCGCTGTCACTCCCGGTCCGGGTCCAGGCGTCGGCCCCGGTCCAGGCGTTGGCCCTGGCCCGGGCGTTGGCCCAGGACCAGGCGTTGGTCCCGGCCCCAGCCCCGCGGGCGGTCCGGGCCCCGGTTTTGGCCGGAGGCCCGGCGAGGGAATCTGATGGCGGCCGGCGCTGGGCGATGGTGCAGCCTTCGTACATTTTGCGGATGATGAGGAGGCCTTAGAATGGCCAAGGCCAATGGCTCCGGTGTGATTGAAAAGCATGTCGAGAAGGGCGTCCTGGCGCTGTGCGTGCTCTTCCTGGTCTACACGGCGCTACAGGCGTTCCTATGGCCGACCAAGTTCCCCAAGGAAGGCGGCGTGCAGCCGATACAGCCCAGCGCGCTGGCGGATGAAGAAGGCAAGGTGGCCCTCGGCAAGGTGGACAGGTTCCTTGCGGACCAGTCCGAGGCCCTGTACACGAAGATCAGAGACTACAAGGCCTCCGTCTCCTGGCCCCCGAATTACGTGGAATCGCTCAAGCGGCAGATCAGCAACCCGATGCCGACGAGCTATCTGGCGCTGGTCGATATGTCGAACGCCACACCGCCCACGACGGCGCCGGCCGGCGGGCCGGCCGTAGCGAAGTACACGCTGGATGAGGTCCAGAAGCTCATTCCGCCGCCGGGCAAGCCGGCGGTGCTGGCCCGCAGGATGCTGCTGAAGCCGCGCTCCGACCAGGCCGCCCTTGCCGACTCGAATGTGGCCAACGGCGTCAGCGTCTATCCGGTCGGCGAACTCTGGCGGCGATGGAGCGAGAAGTTCAAGGCCGGCTCAGTCAGGCCGAAGTTCGTCTGCGCTGCCCTGGAGGTCGAGGTGCAGGAGCAGAACGCCGACGGCACGTGGTCCGCGCCGCGGGCGGCCAGGCTCGATCCGCTGGCGCTCATCGATTCAACCGGCAAGGTCCTCCCGATACCGCAAGTCCCCGCCTATGACGGGCGCAACACCGATGAGGTGCTCAAGGCCGTCGATGAACTGGGCAAGTACGAATGGCAGCAGCAGATCCTCCAGCCTCAATACCCGGATGTATGGTGGTCCGCCACGCACCAGTGGGCCAACTGGAGGGTCTTCCTGCCGCACAATGAACTGAGCAACCTGGAAGGCGAACCGCTTCCCGCGGCCACGAGCGTCGGCCCGACGCCCGCTCCAGGTCCCGGTCCGGGCCCCGGCCCAGGTCCATATCCTGGTCCAGGCCCCGGCCCCGGTCCAGGCCCAGGTCCGTATCCCGGTCCGGGCCCCGGCCCTGGTCCCGGACCTGGCGTAGGCCCCGGTCCGGGCATTGGCCCCGGTCCCGGCATAGGCCCTGGGCCGGGCATAGGCCCTGGCCCTGGTCCCGGCCCGGGACCACGGCTGACGCCGCCTCCGACGCCGGTCCCCACGCCGCGGCCCACGCCCCCGCCCACCACGCGAGGGGCCAGGGCGGTTGAGCTAGGCGCGCCTCCGAAGATGGATGCGCTGCCCATCCTCCAGAGGCAGTTCGAGCTCGGCAAGCTCCTGGTCTGGTTCAGCGACAGCACGCTCCAGACCGGCAAGACGTATCGCTATCGCCTGCGCCTCAGGCTCATCAACCCGCTGCTGACCTGCGTGAACGACGTGCAGGACGAGTCGGCCGCGAGTGTCATCACGCTCGACACCCCGTGGAGCGCGTGGTCCGACGCCGTCAGCGTGCCGCGCCTGGCGGAGTTCTTCCTGACAGGCTCCTTCGAGCACGACAACCAGGTGACCGTCACGATCTTCACGACCAGCCTCGGCCAGGTCGTCAAGTTCAACGACAAGGTCACCCCCGGCAAGCCCATCGGCGGGATGGTCAAGGGTATGAAGGTTGCCAACCCGGTCACCGGCGCGATGGAGACCCGCGACATCGACTTCTCCACCGGCGCCGTGGTGATGGAGGTCAACTTCAACAAGACGATAGTCCTCAAGAGCGGCTTCGTCCGCAAGACGACGGAGATGCTCTATCTGGACGCCTCCGGACAGTTGCGGTCGCGCACGATGGCCACCGACGAGGAATCCAGGGCCTACAAGGACCTGGCGGACCAGGCCAGGTGACGTTCAGGCTGTTGCCCGGAAGGGCCGTTGGCCGATAACGAAACGGGCCGCGGCCCACGCCAGGCCGGAGCGCGCTTTGGCGCGCCCGGCGGCGAATTTTGGCTTGCATTGGATATTCGGCCTGGCGTATTCTTTTCGCCCGGCGGAAAGCCCGAAAGCCGAGGATGCGACTGACACCGCAATAAATACATTGCCGTGCTATCCGGGTTCGTGAAGCGGTTCCGACTGAAGCCGTATTCTGAAAGGAGCCAGGCAGTGAAAGCTCGATTCCTGATGCTCGCCTTGCCGGCCGCACTTGTCCTCGCGTGCGCATATCCTGTCATCGCGCAGGACAAGGCCGCGGACGATGCAAGGGCACTACTGAAGCAGGGCCTCGACCAGTTCAAGGCCCTGGAGTTCAAGGACGCCAAGGCGACGCTGCTGAAGGTCGACAGCGCCTCCCTGGGCGACGCCGACAAGAAGGCGCTGGAGGACCACCTCGCCAAGGTGGACCAGGCCATCACCGATCAGGCGGCCGCCCGCGAGGCGTACACCAAGGCCGAGGAGGCCCTCAAGGCCGGCGACCTGGCGAAGGCGAAGGAGGGCTTCGCGAAGGCCTCCGAGAGCCCGTACGTCACGGCCAAGGAGCAGGAAGACGCCAAGGCGCAGCTTGCCGTCGTGAACAAGAAGATCGAGGCGACCACGTCCGCGGCGCCCGCGGTGGAGGCCGCGCCCACGCCGAAGGTTGCCCCCGCCGCCGCGAGCACGCCGCTGGCCACGATGGAGGCCAACCGGGCCGCCAAGGCCAAGGAGCTGCTCGATCAGGGCAAGGCCGCCCTGGACAACGAGCAGGCCGACGTGGCCGTCGACCTCCTGAAGAGGTCCGTGGCCCTCGACCCCGCCAACGCGGAGGCCAAGCAGCTCCTTGCGATAGCGCAGGACAAGGTCGCCAAGCAGGCGGCGGCCGTCGAGGTCACCGGCCCGCTGAGCCAACTCGAGAAGGAGCGGAAGGTGCTCGTCGAGGCCACGCTGCTGGACTTCGACCGCTCCATGAAGCGCTCCCGCGAGTCCGCCTCCGCCGCCGACAGCGCGGCGGCCTTTGACACCGCGGTCGAGGCCGCCCGCGCCGCCAGGAAGGCCATCGAGGACAACAAGACGCTCTTCCCCGACAAGGTCTACCGCGACAAGATCGCCGAGGCCGACGACCAGATCAAGTTCGTCCTGGACCGCAAGGACGCCTGGGAGCGCAAGCAGGCGCAGAAGCAGGCTCTTGAGATCGAGCTCGCCGCCAAGAAGCGCATCGAGGACATGGAGCAGGCCAAGCGAAAGAAGATCTCCGACCTGAGGGCAAAGGCCAAGGTCCTCAGCGACCAGGGAAAGTACAAGGAATCCCTGGACCTGCTCGACCAGATCCTCAAGCTCGACCCCAACGACGCATACGCACGCGGCGCGCATGATTACATGCTGACCAGCGACCTCCTGCGCACCGAGGGCGATCTGTACAAGCAGTACACGGTCGAGATGCGGAAGACGGCCATCGACATCCGCGAGTCCGAAATCCCCTGGTACGACTACGTCAAGTACCCCAAGGACTGGCGCCAGTTGACCGAGAAGAGGGAGCCGTTCAGCGCCACGGCCGCCAGCGAGTCCGAGGCCGACCACGCCGCGGCGCTCAAGCTCAAGAAGCGCATCCCCAAGCTGGACTTCAACAACCTCGAGTTCGGCAACGTGATCCAGTTCTTCAAGGACGTCTCCGGCGTGGACATCGTCCCGAACTACAACGCCCTCCAGGTCGCCAACGTCACCAAGGACACGCCGATCACCCTGAGCCTCCAGAACGTGACGGTCGAGACGGCGCTGAAGCAGGTGTTACAGGACCTGTCCACGACCACCGCGATTCGCCAGGTGATACAGGACGGCATCGTCCAGATCTCCACCAAGGACGACCTGGCCAAGAGCCCAATCCTCCGCGTGTATGACATCCGCGACCTGATCATCAAGGTGCCGAACTTCGCCGGCCCGATCCTACAGATGCAGACGATGAACATCGGCAACTGCTCCTGCTCGTACAACAACGGGCCGTTCGGATGCTGCACGAGCTGCGGCTGCACCTGCAACGGCGTCGAGAATGAGGTGACCCGCACCGAGCTGATCGCGAACATCATCAAGACCATCACCGACAACATCGACAGGGACTCGTGGCGCCCCACCGGAACCGTCGGCTCCATAAGCGAGCTTGGCGGGCAGCTCATCGTGACGCAGACCGCCGAGAACCACCAGCAGCTCGTCAGCCTTATCGACCAGCTTCGCGAGATGCGGACACTCCAGATCTCCATCGAGGCCAGGTTCATCTCCGTCAGCAACGGGTTCTTCAACAGCATCGGCGTTGACGTGGACCTGTTCTTCAACCTCGGCTCGGGCCTCGGCGGCGGCAATCCCGGCGGCGTTGTCCTGCCCGGCGGCGGGCAGGGCTTCGTAACCGACCCGGCCACCGGGGCCAGGGTGCCCACCCACGGCACCAGCGCCTGGGGCGCGGGCAAGCCCGGCACGGAGAACGTGACCCCCATCGGCGTCATCACCCAGGGCGGCCAGAAGGCCATCGGCTTCGGCAATATGCTGGGCGTCAGCACCCCCGCCCCCAACAGCATCGGCGGCCAGGTCACCACGCCGGCCCTCTCGATCGCCGGCACGTTCCTGGACGACGTCCAGGTCGACTTCCTCGTCCAGGCCACGCAGGCCAACGCCATGACCAGGCTGTTGACCGCGCCGCGCCTGACACTGTTCAACGGGCAGCGGGCCTTCGTCACGGTCGGCACGCAGCAGGCCTACGTCTCCCAGTTCACGCCGGTGGTCTCCGAGAACGCCGTGTCCATCCAGCCCACGGTCTCCAGCGTGATGACCGGCTCGGTGCTCGACGTGGAGGCAACCGTCACGGCCGACCGGCGCTACGTGACCATGACCGTCCGGCCATCCGTCACCACGCTGAACAGCCTGACCAACTTCAACACGGGCGCCGGCGTGCTCCAGTTGCCCAACGTGACGGTCGAGCAGATCCAGACCACCGTCAACGTGCCCGACGGCGGCACGCTGCTGTTGGGCGGGCAGAAGCTGGCGGCGGAGGTCGAGCGCGAGGGCGGCGTCCCGATGCTCAGCCAGATCCCCATACTCAACCGCCTGTTCACCAACCGCGGCAAGGTCCGCGACGAACAGACCCTGCTGATACTCATCAAGCCCAAGATCATCATTCCGCGCGAGCTTGAGGAGGAAAACTTCCCGCCAATAAGATAGCGCCCGTCCGCATGGGCGCTTGACCACGGGCCGCGCGTTCCGACGGGACTCGCGGCCCGTGATATTTCCGCTCCGCGGGGGACTGTCCCGCCGTTTGGGACTGTCCCCACGGTGGCGTGGCCTTGTGCATGAAGCTTCCATTCAGACACCTTGCCGCCGGGGCGGCCATCATCGCCGTGATGACCCTCACGGCGTACATACCCGCCCTGCGCGGAGGGTTCGTCTGGGACGACGACGACTACGTCACGCACAACCGCTGCCTGCAAGACGCCGGGGGCCTGGCGCGGATATGGCTGGCGCCGGGCGCGGTCAGCCAGTATTACCCGCTGACGTACACCAGCTTCTGGCTGGACTGGCGGCTGTGGGGCGCCAACCCACTGCCGTATCACGTCCACAACGTGCTCCTGCACGCGGCCAGCGCCATGCTGCTGTGGCTGCTCCTGAGGCGGCTTGGCGTGCCGGGCGCGATGCCGGCCGCGTGCGTCTTCGCCCTGCACCCCGTCAACGTGGAGTCGGCCGGTTGGATCACCGAGCGGAAAAACGTTCTTTCGCTGCTGCTCTACCTGGCGTCGGCGCTGGCGTACTTCAAGTTCACTCCGCCCGAGGACGATCCGGTCCCAGCGCCGGCGGGCCAGCGCGGGCCGCGGGCGACGTTCGGCCGGCGGTGGGGTTTCTACGCGCTGGCGGTCGGGCTGTTCATCCTGGCGCTTCTGGCCAAGACGGTGGCCTGCTCCCTGCCGGCGGCCATACTGGTGGCGCTGTGGTGGAAGCGCCGCCGCCTGGCGTGGCGGGACGTCTGGCCGCTGGCCCCGATGCTCGCGATCGGCGCGGCCATGGCGTGCGTCACAGCCTGGATGGAGAGCGTACACGTCCGCGCCGAGGATGTGGCCTGGACGCTGCCGCCGCTGGGACGCGTGCTGGTCGCGGGGCGGGCGCTGTGGTTCTACGCGGGCAAGCTGCTGGCGCCCTGGCCGCTGGTGTTCGTGTACCCACGGTGGGAGATCGACGTGGGCGCGTGGTGGCAGTGGGTGTTTCCCATTGCGGCCGCCGCCGTCATCGCGGCGCTGTGGCTTCTTCGCGGGCGGACAGGCAAGGGGCCGCTGGCGGCCGTGCTCATCTTCGCCGGCACGCTCGTCCCGGCGCTGGGGTTCTTCAAGGTCTACTACCAGGTTCAGTACTCCTACGTCGCGGACCACTTCCAATACCACGCGAGCATCGCCCTGATCGCGCTGGGCGCTGCCCTGGCTACGGCCGCCATCCGCCGCCTGGCCGGGCCGAGGGCAAGGCAAGTGGGGATCGCCGTTGCGGCCGTGGTCCTGGCGGCGCTCGGGACGCTCACCTGGGCGCAGTGCGGCATCTATACCAACCTGGAAACCCTCTGGCGCGACACGCTGAGGCACAATCCGCGATGCTGGCTTGCGCTCAACAATCTTGGGGCACTGCTGACCGATCAAGCCATGGACACATCTGCCGCGCCGGAGGCCCGCCGCAAGCTGCTCGCCGAGGCGATGGAACGATGCCGCAAGTCGCTGGAAGTCCGGCCCGACAATGCCCGCGCCCACAACAACATCGGCAACGCCCTGGTCCTCATGGCCGAGCTCCAGCCCGCGCCGACAACACAGAGCGTGTCGCAAGCCTTCGATCAGGCCGTCAAGGAGTACGCCGACGCGCTGCGGCTCGAACCGTCGAACGCCGGCATCCACAACAACCTGGGCAAGGCGTATGTGCGAATGGCGGCGCTCTCGCGCGACTTCGGCGACGCCGAGACGGCCAGGGCCAGGACCGACCTGGCCGTCGCGGAGTTCCGCCGGGCCGCGGGGCTACAAAAGGACTTCGCCGACCCCCACAATAACCTCGCCCTGGTCCTCCGGCAGCGCGGCAGGCCGGATGAGGCGCGGGAGGAGTTCGCCCTCGCCATCGCGGCCGACCCGCGGAACTTCGACGCGCACAAGGGGCTGGCCGACCTGCTGTCGGTCGAGGGCAAGGCCGCGGAGGCGATCTCGCACTACGCGGCCGCGCTTGCGGTCAACCCGGCCAGCGCCGAGGCGCACAACAATATGGGCGTCGCGCTGGAAAGCGCCGGGCGGCCCGGCGAGGCCATCCAGCACTACACGGCCGCGCTGCGGATCAACCCGGCCTACGCCGACGCCCAGCGGAACCTCCGCGCGGCCCAGGCCGGGCGGGGCGGGCGGTAGGGCCAGATACGCGCAATCCCAGGTGGAAAGCGTGTCGCATCGGGCGGTATTCGACGTAATAATAGGCGGTTGCGGCGTTAAGCTACGCAGGGAGACAGAGAGCAATGAGACTTATAGCGTTTGCGGCGGCATTGATGATGGCCTGGACATGCTGCCAGGCCCAGGCGCCGGCCACCACGCCGGCCACGTCGAGCCAGCCCGCCGGCAAGGTCCTCAAGCTGCCGGGCCTCACGGTCGACCTCGACAAGCGGCAGATCGTCCTGGACACCACCGTCTGCAATCGCAAGGCGTTCCTCGAGCTGCTCGTCTGCCGCACCGACACCAAGGAGCGGGAGAGCATCCTGAGCACCAAGGCCAAGGGCGCCAACCTGCACGCGGCGCTGCTGGCGCTGGGCCTGGCGCAGGGCATCCCGGCGCAGTGGTCCGGCGACGACGAGAACGGCAAATTCCTCCCGCCGCGCGGCGCGGAGCTGAAGCTCACGCTCCGCTGGAAGGACAAGGACGGCAAGGCCCGCGAGGCCGATCCCAGCGAATGGATCGTGACTGCCGACAAGCGCAAGGCCGTGCCGCCAAAGAAGTGGGTCTTCGTCGGCTCGGACATCGCGCCCAACGGGATGTACATCGCCGACCACCCGGACCTGGGGCACATCATCTCCGTGTCGAACTTCCCCGATTCCGTCATCGACGTCCCGTTCGAGAGCACCTCCAGCGACGAGGCGCTGGAGTTTGCCGCCAACACGGACAAGATCCCCGACAAGGGCACGCCGGTCGAGGTGGTCATCACGCCGCTTGAGGGCGCGGACAAGTCGCCCTACGCCCGCGCGACGCTGGAGATCGACCGCCTGGGCCAGTTGAAGATCGACGGCCAGGCCGTCTCGGCCGACAAGCTCTCCGACTGGGCCGGGCATTTCTCGGACATCCACAACAAGGCGCAGGTGGTCATTCGCGCCGACGGGAGGGCGCTGGTCTACGACGTCGAGGCCGCCAAGCAGGCGATGCGCCTGGGCGGGATAAGGAGCTTCCGCGAGCAATTCCTCACGCCCGACGCGACGGTGCTGCCGCGGACGGCCGCGCAGGTCAAGGAGGCGCTGTCGGTCTGGGCGGAGAAGTTCGCCCACCCGCGCGACTACATCATGGACCCCGGCGAGGACGCCGACGGCGTGCTCAAGGACATCGCGCAGTACATCGCGGAGCAGGACGCCGGCAAGGAACTGCTGAAGGACTACGCGGCCAAGCTGCGCAAGGCCGCCGCGGACTACCGCGCTTCCACGCAGCCGGCGGGCAAACCCGCGCCCGGCAGGGCCGGCGGCGGAGACTAGCGCGATGGCCGATGCGCCTGCGCAGGACGGCGGGGGCGGGCCGCTGCGGCGGTTGTGGGCCGCGGATGGGCGTGCCGTCGTGTGGGCCTGCGTGGCGACAGTGGCGGTGGAGTTGGGAGTCCTGCTGGCCGCGCTGGGAGGACTGATCAGCCAGTCCTATCAGGACCGCGGGCGCGAGCAGGCCAAGGGACTCATGGAGATCGCGACGGGCCTTCCGCTCCAGTACCCGACGATGGGGTTCCTGGCCGCGTGCTGCGTGTGGGCCGCGTTGGCATCGGGCGTCATGGCGGCCGGCGGCAGGGGATGGATCAGCGCGACGCTGCGGGGCGGCGTCATCGCCGATGCAACCGGCATTTCGCTGCTGGCGGCGTGGCTCCTGGGGCTGGCCTGGCCGGCGAAGTACCAGGTCCTTGGGTTCCTTGACATAGTCGAAATCTACTGCACCTTCGCCGTGCTCTCGCTGGCGGCGGTCGCGGCGGTCCAGTGCGCCCGCGGCCCGGCCGGCAGGTACGCGATTGCGGTTGCCTCGGCCGTCGCGCTCATGGCGGCGCTGGCGACGCCCTTCTGGACCGGCGGCATCCGCGAGCATGCCCGGCCGGAGAGCCGCTACCGGATTGTGGCCACGGCCGCCGAGTTCAACCCGTTCTACTCCGTCAGCCTGCCCGTCGCCCGCAGGACCGACAAGCCCTGGAGCCTCTACGACGTGATGTACAAGGACGTCCGCTTCGCCCAGAACCAGGCGGTCGGGGCTATTCACTGGTATGACTCCGTTGTGCGATACGGGGTGATTGCGGTGATGCTGGTCCTGGTCAGTGTCGTAAGGGGGCGGTTCATCGATAGGAAACTGGCGAACACTCACACTGGGGCGGGGACATAGCAGACCAGAGAATATCGAATATCGAACAGGAAACATCGAATATCGAAGTAAACTGACTTCCCGCGTCTGTCTTCCCCTCAACATTCGATATTTCCTGTTCGATATTCGCTATTTCCTTTCTTGCTTCAGATTTCAGGCGCCCTTGACAAGATATTCCTTCAGCAAACTCGCGAACTCGCGCAGGGCCTTTCCCCTGTGGCTGATGAGGTTCTTCTCGTCGGCGGGAAGCTCTGCCGTGGTCAGGCCCCTGTCGGGCAGGATGAACAGCGGGTCGTATCCGAAGCCGTTGCTGCCGCGCTCCTGGCGGCCGATGACGCCCTCGACGCTGCCGGAGGCCTCGATCAGCACGCGGGCGCCGTCGGCCATCGCCAGGTGGCAGATGAACCGCGCGGTGCGCCGCTCATCCGGCACGGCCGAAAGCTCCCGCAGCAGGCGGGCGTTGTTCGCGCGGTCGATCACCTTGCGCGGCGAGCCGGCGGGGCAATCATCCGCGGCGTAGCGGGCGCTGCGGACGCCCGGCGCGCCCCCCAGCGCATCGACCGCCAGGCCCGAATCATCCGCCAGGCACCACTGCCCGGTCGCGCGGGCGTAGTAGAGGGCCTTGTCGCGGGCGTTTTCGGCGAAGGTCCGGCCGTGCTCGGCCGGTTCAGGAATGTCGCCGTACTCCTCCAGCCCGGCGATGCGGACGTTCAGGCCGGCGAGCACCTGGCGGATTTCGCGAATCTTGCCGGGATTGCGCGTCGCCAGGACGATCACGCCCCGCGCCGTCACCGCCGGATTCCCGTGGGCAGGCTGGTTGGCGCGTACGACCGGGTAGCTCGCGGCGGCTCAGGCAGCGCCCCTTCGCGCGGTATCCGGAATGGATACGTCGGCGGCTTGATCTCCTTGATGACTGGCTTGCCCTCCGGCGAGACCCCCATCGTCTTCATCGGGTAAATCCCGCCGTTCACGGCAAGATACGGGTGCTTCTGCATTATCGCGTTTATGCGCTTGTCCTGGATGACCGGCTGCCACGCCCCGTTGACGTACTGCTCGCCTATCGCGTCCTTGCCAAACAGCCCTACGCACACGGATGACTCGACGGGGCCGTGGTAGTAGTAGGCCTCCTCGCCCTTGCCGCGCAGCTCCTTGCAGTATTCGACGGCCAGCTTTCGCCTGGGAACGAACTGGAGATCGGTCTGGGGCTTGAAGACGGCCACGACGACGCTGTATTCGCCGGGGACCTTCTTGAGGTTCCACTGGGGCGGGCCGGGCTCGACACCAGGCATCTCCACGACGGCCGGGTCGGGGAAGGGCACGGTGCCGGTGCTGTCCCGCCATCTCTTTACCCGCTTCATGTCGGCGGTTGCTTCTTCTTCGGTGCGGTACCTGCCGACGTATAACTCGCTGCGAAACTCCTTATGGATCGCGTAGACGTTCTTCCACCCGGTCTGCTGCCTGGTCTGGGCCTCCAGGTACTGCGCCTTCTCGTTATGGTCCTTGCCGATGTAGGCCGTCAGGCCGATGGTGTATTCCTCGTCGCCGTTGTTGGTCCCGCCGATAGCGCCCAGCGATCCCATGCCGGTCCAGCCGCCCGCGCCGTCGCACCCGCCCGCGGCGAATATCGCCGCCAGGAGCAGCGCCGGCAAGCCCAGTGAAATCACTCGCCTCATTTTCGCAGCCCTCGTTCGATGGCGCTCCGCTGGATCGGCAGCAGCTTGCGGACCCCCTTGGCGGCCAGGCGGAGCATCGCGCTAAGGCCGTCGGAGTCGAATGCGGCCCGCTCGGCCGTCGCCTGCACCTCGACGAACCGCCCGCCGGAAGTCATCGCCACGTTCATGTCAACCTCGGCGGCCGAGTCCTCCGAGTAATCCAGGTCCAGCAGCGGCGAGCCCTTGACAATGCCGACCGAGACGGCCGCCACCGCGCCGCCCAGCGCCGCCGCGTCGCACTTGCCGGCCGCCGCCGCGCGCCGGATCGCCAGCGCGAGCGCGACGTAAGCACCGGTGATAGCGGCCGTTCGAGTGCCGCCATCGGCCTCCAGCACGTCGCAATCGAGGTAGATCGTGTTCGCGCCCAGCTTGGCCATGCGGACGCCGCTTCGCAGCACCCGCCCGATGAGCCGCTGGATCTCCACCGAGCGCCCGTCGGGCCGGAGAATCGGCCTGCCCTTGCGCCCGCCGCCGCAGCCGGGCAACATGCCGTACTCGGCCGTCACCCAGCCGGCGCCGCGGCCCTCCAGCCAGTCGGGCACGCCCGCCACGAAGCAGGCCGTGCAGATGACTCGCGTGCCGCCCGTCTCGATGAGGCACGAGCCATCCGCCGTGCTGACGAAGTTAGGGTGGATCGTCACCGGGCGGAGTTCATCCGCCCGCCGGCCGTCATGTCGCTTGAGTTTGGGCATAATGCGATAGTTTACACGCCTGCGCAGGCGGGAAACACGGATTTCGCGGATTTCGGGGATTCAGTGGCCGCGTTCCCGGCCCCACGCCGGCGGGCGGCCCCGTCGTTCCTAGAATGAATCAGGTGAATGATGGGCAACTTGCGGATACTGACGTTTTCAGATGAGCCCTTCGCCGACCGCGTCGACGCGGGCGCGGCGCTGGCGGATGAGCTGCGGCCGCTCTGCGGCGCGGGGGCGGTCGTTCTGGGCATACCGCGCGGCGGGGTGGTCGTGGCCCGTGAACTGGCCGACGCGCTGGAGGCCGAGCTGGACGTCGTCCTGACGCGCAAGCTCGGCGCGCCGGGCAACCCGGAGCTGGCGATGGGCGCCATCACCGAGACCGGGAGGATGTTCATCAACAAGGACGTTGCCCGCATGACGGGGGCGTCGGAGGCGTACATCGAGCAGGCCCGGGCCGAGGCGATGGCGGAGCTTGCCCGCCGCGCGGCGGCATATCGCCCCAACCGGCCGCGCGCGAAGCTCGATGGCCGCCCGGTGATCGTCACCGACGACGGCGTGGCCACGGGTTCGACAATGCAGGCCGCCCTGTGGTCGCTCCGCAATGAACGGCCCTCCAGGCTCATCTGCGCCCTGCCGGTTGCGCCCGAGGACACGGCCCATCGCCTCGCGGCCGATGCGGATGAGCTGGTCTGCCTCCGCGCGCCTCCGTACTTCCACGCGGTGGGGCAGTTCTACCGCGACTTCTCGCAGACGACCGACGAGGAGGTCATCGCGCTCTTAGCGCGACAAGCCGCCGGGAGCAAGGCCACATGAATACGGCCGCGCTCGACAAGGCGCTGTCGCTGGCGGCCCGAGTGGGCCACGTGCTCATCGCGACGGCCGGCCCCGACGGCTCGCCGCACCTGGCCACCGCCCGCAGGTTCGAGGCCGCCGGCGACGGGCTGGTGGCCGTCCGCGAGTGGTTCTGCCCCGGCACGGTCGAGAACCTTCAGGCCAATTCGCGGATCTCGATCGTCGCCTGGGACCCCGCGAGCGACGAGGGCTACCAGGTGCTCGGCCGGGTCGAGCACGTGGACGACTGTGCGATCATGGATGGCTACGCCCCCGGCGCCCCATCCGTGCCGCAGGTGCAGAAACGGCTGATCATCCGCCCCCGGCGCGTGCTCGCCTTCAGCCAGGCCCCGCACAGCGACACCGAAGAATGATTGCAGATTGTGGATTGCCGATTGCGGATTGAAGTTTGACGATTGCACCTTCACCTGAACTTGGGAGCATTTCGGGCTGTGCGGTATAATCAGGCCAATCCTGAAGGTGACTATGTGCCCCGTCATTCTGTTGACGTGCAGCGGCCGGAGGATTGACCTGGAAGACTCGCGGTCGGGCCGGTCCGCGGCGAGCTGCGAGTGCAAGGCCGACGTTGACGGCCAGTCGCGATGGTGCCTCAAGTCCGGCTACATCCGCGCGGTCGAGCGGGCGGGCGGCGCGCCGATGCTCCTGCCAAACGCCGCGCGGGATGAGCACGCGCGGGCCGCCGTGCGGGCCTGCGACGGCCTGCTCCTGACCGGCGGGTGGGACGTGTCGCCCGCCCGCTACGGCCAGCAGCGCCACGCCAGGGTGACGACCGTTGACCCGATCCGCGACGCGACGGAACTGGCGGCCGTCGATGAGGCCGTGCGCCGCGGCAAGCCGATCCTCGGCATCTGCCGGGGAATCCAGGTGCTCAACGTGGCCCTCGGCGGCACGCTCATCCAGGACATCCCATCCTGGCAGGCCGATGGCGGCGGCAACGATGCGGGCGTTCGCGTCAACCACGGCGGCCAGGACCACGCTATCCGCATCGAGAGCGGCTCGCTCGCGGCTAGCCTTTGGCGCGACGGGCTCACGGTTAACAGCCGGCACCACCAGGCCGTCGAGCGGATCGCCCCCGGCCTGCGGGCGACCGCATGGTCGCCCGATGGCATAATCGAGGCCGCGCAGTCCAGCGACAGCTTTCCAATGCTGGCCGTGCAGTGCCATCCCGAGGACCTCTGGGAGTCCCGGCCGGAGATGCTCGGACCGTTCCTGTGGCTGATTCGTGCTTCGAGATTGGGAACGTGATAGCCATTGAGGCGTCCAAGCCATCGGAGCGTCGGAGAAAGCAATGATCCAACGTGCCTTGTGCGTCTATGCCATGATCGCGTCGGGCGTCGTTCTTGCGCTGGCACAAGGCGTGCCCGCCGCCCCGTCCACCTCGTCCGCTCCGTCCGCCGCGCCGGCCTCTTCGCCCGCCATCGCGCCAGCCGGCCGCCTGTTCATGGTCAAGAAGGACGGCCTCTACGGCTTCATCGACGCCACCGGGAAGATCGTCATCGAGCCCAAGTTCCCGATGACCAACAAGCCGCCATGCTCCATCGACAGCTTCTCCGACGGCATGGCCCGCGTGATGGTCGAGACGAACAAATGGGGGTACATCGACCGCACAGGCAAGTTCGCAATCGAGCCGCAGTTCGAGTACTGCGACCGCTTTGTCGATGGCCTGGCCCCGGTCAGGGACAGACACATCCGCAAGTTCGGCTACATCGACAGGACGGGCAGGATGGTCATCTCCGCGCAGTTCGATGCCGCGTGGCCGTTCTCGGAGGGGCTGGCGATGTACCAGGTCGCCCGCGAAGGCGGCGAGAGGCAGAACAAGTTCGGCTTCATCGACCACAAGGGCAACATCGTCATCAAGCCGTTTCCGGCGGATGATGTCGGCTACTACTTCCACGAGGGCATGTTGCGCTTCCGCATGGGCGAGCACCACGGCTACATCGACAAGACCGGCAAGGTAGTCATCGAGCCGACGCTCAAGGTCGCCCTGGACTTCTCGGAAGGCGTTGCGGTGGCCGGCAAGGAGTACACCAAGCTCGGCTTCATCGACAAGGCCGGCAACTGGGTCGTCGAGCCGAAGTTCAGGGCGCTGACGAACCTGTCCGAGGGCCTGGCCGGCTACGCGGAGGGGGCGTACAAGTGGGGCTTCGTCGACAAGAAGGGCGACGTGGCGATCAAGGCCAAGTGGACCGGCGTGGGAACTTTCAAGGAGGGCCTGGCCTCGGTCCGCATCGACCCGCCGGAGAACGTCTTCAAGGAGGGGCCGGGGATGATCTCGATGGAGATCAAGTCGCCGCCGAAATTCGGGTTCATCGACCCCACGGGCAAGATGGTCATCCCCGCACAGTACGACAGCGTCGAGGCGTTCGACGGCGGGCTGTCGCGCGTGCAGGTGGACAAGAAGTTCGGCTACATCGACCGCAAGGGCAACATGGTCTGGGCCCCCAGCGAATGATTGCAGATTGCAGATTGTGGATTGCAGATTGGAGAACAGAGCGGGTGCGCCGTCGTTCAATTTACAATCTGCAATCTGCAATCTACAATTCTCCGCCGTGCAGACTGCGATCAAAGGCATCCTGTTCGATCTCGGCGACACCATCCTTGACTTCGGCAAGGTTGACATCGCCAGCCTGTTCGAGGCCGGGGCGCGGCTGACCTACGAGTACGCCGCCAGGCTCCGCCAGCCGCTTCCGAGCTTCGCCAAGTACCACCGCCGGCAGCTCCGGGCCATCCGCTGGAGCTACCTCAAGAGCCGCATCACCCGCCGCGAGTTCAACGCGCTGGACATCATGGGCAAGATCGCCCGCACGATGGGCCACAACCTCACCCACGCGGAGGTGCTTGAGCTGGCCTGGCTGTGGTACGAGCCGCTCAGCAGGTGCGCCACGGTGGAACCGGGCGTGGGCGACATGCTCCGCCGGTTCGCGGGGCAGGGGATGGCGATTGGCCTGGTCTCCAACACCTTCGTGCCCGGCGAGGTGCTCGACCGCCACCTGGCCCAGCACGGCCTGCTGGACCTGCTGCCCGTCCGCGTCTACTCCTGCGACGTGGGCATCCGCAAGCCCGACCCGCGGATCTTCGAGATCGCCCTCGGCAGGATCGGGACGGCCGCGCCGGCGACCGTCTTCGTCGGCGACTCGCCGCGGGCGGACATCGCGGGCGCCAACCGCTGCGGCATGGTGTCGGTGCTCAAGGACCCCGCCGGGCGGCACGCCAACGGCCGGGTCAGGCCCGCCTACAGCATCAAGGCCCTGGCGGAACTGCCGGCCATCATCGACAGGCACAACGGCCAGGGGCGATCCGCCGAGGCAGCCGCCCCGTCCTGATGAAGGTGCGGCAGATGGATATAGGAATGTCCGCCTGCGGCATCCTGTGTTCCGGTTGCCCCGCGTATCGCGGCAAGACCAGGGGCGCCGCCCACCAGGAGCGCACGGCAGAGGCATGGCGACGCATCTACGAATTGGGCGAGCAGCCGGCGAACATCAACTGCGGCGGCTGTCTGGGGCCGGATGAGGGGCTATTTCACACGAGCATCGGGTGCAAGGCCCGCCTCTGCTGCCGGTCAAAGGGACTGAGCAGTTACGCACAGTGCGACGTGGACCCGTGCCCGGACCTCCAGAAGGCTCAGTCGGTGTGGGACGGCGTGCCGGAGATAGCCAAGCGGCTTTCCGAGGCGGACGCCGCCACCTACGCCGCCCCATACTGCGGCCATCGCCAGCGCCTGGCCGCCGCGCGGGACTTGAGGCGACGATCAGCATCGGGAAATGCCGAAAAGTAGTGACTGTCCCGGCTTTCTAAAAGTCGGGACAGGCACTACTTTTGATGCCATCGTCTGGCCAGTCGGCCGATTGCACAGGCGGCGGCAGCTCCGCCCATTCCCGCCAGGAGGCCGAACGCCGCGTAGGACAAGGCCAGTGCCACAAGGCCGGATGTTCCCCAGGCCCCGCGCATCGCGCCGGCCGGGCTGCCCAGGCGATGCACCATGCACAGCAGGTTGGCCGCCAGGCCGCCGACGGCCATAATCGGCAGCGCCCGATACCACGCCAGGCGCGGCCTATCGCCCGGTCCCGGTCCCTCGGCAGCCACCCGCGACCGCCCGACAGCGGGATTTCCATCGACCTGCGTTGGCTTGCCGGCCAGGCGGGACCGTTCGACCAGCGCCGCGGCCGCGTCTAGGACGACCCCCGCGGATGCGATCAAGAGCGGCTGGAGGAAGCTCCCCGCGAAGTTGCCGCCGGCGGCGAAGGTCGTGAATGCGGCCGCGAGCGACCCCGCGGTCGCCCCCGCCCTCACGCCGCACAGAAGCCGTGCGACCACGATCGGCGTCATCCAGAACAGAGCCTTGTGGCCGGGCATCCCCAGGTGCAGGCGACTCGCGGCGACCAGGCCGGCCGTCACGCCCACAGCGATCATCACGGCGTAGAGGGCCAGCTCCCGCCGCGTCAGCGGCCTGCTACCGAGCCCTGCCAGCCCTCTTGTCCACTGGGACCCAGGCATCGCCTTTCTCGCTCCACTCAACGGGCAACACTGGCCGTCCGCCCACCAGCCGCGGGCGGACCCAACCTAACGTATGATATGCATCGCCGGGCTTCGGGCAACGGCCTTGCGGCGGATGCTGGATGGCGATGCCCAGGCCCGTGATGGCTGCCGCATCGACGCGCGGCCCAAGCTCCCGCAGGCCCGGCAGGTCGATAAACCGGCCGTCGTTGCCCTCGGCGCGAAGCCCGACGGCCGCAAGCGCGCCGATCACGCCCTGCCCCGTCCCGCCCAAGGCGCGCAGCTTGATCCTGTCGCGGTCCGCGAGGGCCAATGCCTCGTCGGTTCTGAGCACTCGCTGCCCGGCCGCGCGGCCGAATGCGATGATCTCCCGGCCGACACTCTCCTGCTGGGCAACGCAAACTCCGGGGTCAGAGCCTTCGGCCGCACGCGCCGCGACGAACTCAAAGGCGAAATCCGCCGACTCGACCCCGCTCTCGCCGTCCGCCGCCACGCACGCCCCGCTGTTGTGCGAGGTGTAAGGGATGCGGCCGTCGACGAGGAACTGGTGCCGCGTCACGCCCATGGCCCGCATGCCCCGCCGCCGGCACTCATCGGCCACGAGCCGCGCGAGGTAACCCGTGCCGCGGCTGGCGTGGTTGTCTGTGTCGTCGATGCCGATCAGGATTCGGACCATACACAGTTTCTTCTTCAACGCAGAGCTCGCAGAGGACGCAGAGGTTTGTGTAGAGGCCCAGTTCTCGTTTCCGCCTTGTCCCCTGAATTGCCTCTCTCTGCGTTCTCTGCGACCTCTGCGTTGAGATTCCTCAATCACTTGAACGCCTGGCGCGGGGCGTCGGTCACCATCTTCACCGAGCCGGAAACTTCCAGGTAGTTGACGCCCTTCTTGTATCCGCGGTGGGCGGTAGGCGCGCCGCTGCACCACGCGTCGCTCAAGACCCAGCTCGCCCCGTCGCCGTCGGCCCGCAACGCGCGGGGGTACGCCACTTCCCATCGCAGGAACGTGCTGACGGCGCCGTCGCCGGTTGCGCGGCTGCACGAGTAGTAGAAGTAGCCGATCCGTCCGGCCTGGACATTGGGCGGAGAGAATCGCAGGTCATCGGCCCTCTGGGCGGGGCAGTAGAAGTTCTCCGCGTTGTCCACGTAGCCCTTGAGGCAGGCCAGCAGCGTGGCATGCGGGTTGTCGAGCGTCGGCTCGACGGGCAGGGCCTGGGCGTTGTCGGCCGCGTATGCGTGAAGGCCCGTGCCGACGTTGTGCAGGCGGGTGCGGCACAGGACCAGCGCCGCTTGGTCGCGTGCCAGCCCCGCCGCCGGCACGATGACGGCCGTCAGCAGGCCGATGATGAAGATCGACATGAGAAGCTCGATGAGCGTGAAACCGCGACAGCGACCAAAAGACGAAGAGGGAAGAGGGAGGAGGGAAGAGGGACGGCCGCCCGGATGCGCAGGTCTTTCTCTCTCTTCTCTCTTCCCTCTTCTCTCTTCGGCTTCTTTCACGCCTTTCGCCTTTTCCAGAGGGCCGCCAGCAGACCGAAACCAGCCAGCAGGGCGGCAGCCGGTTCGGGCACGACCTCGAACGTAGAGACCGGGGAGCTTGGGTTATTCGCGTCGATGACAGAGCGGTTGGTGTGGTAGATCCACCCTACGCTCGGGTCGAGGCCGTAGACGCTGAACACGGCCGTGCCGGGCAGGTCCGTGAACGAGTAGTCGAACGTGACGGTGGACGCCGGCGCCAGGTTCGCCCCCTGCGCGGCGAAGAGCGTCACCATGCCGGAGGAGAAGCTGTAAGCGACGCCTTCCGAACTGGGCGATGTGACCGAGTAGTACCCCGACGGCCGGCCCGTGGCGTTGGCGCCCTGCGTGTAATAGGCGAAGTCGGCGGCGCTGAAGTTGTAGGCGGTCGTCCCGTGCAGCGCCAGCGACATGGCGAAATCGCCCGGCAGCGACGGCGCATCTATGGCCACGAGGATCACCAGGTCGCTGAAGGTCCGCGTGCCGCCGACGTTGGCCACGCCGAAGCTGCCGGCCAGTTGGCTGGAGACGAGGTGTCCGTTGGTCGAGCCGGACAGGGAGAACTTCAGCGCGTTCTCGCCGCGTGCCGAGTGGTTGGCCTGGGCGACGTCGAAGCCGACATCGTATGCCCCGGCGTTGGCGGTGTAGAGCTTGATCCGCGTCTGCGACGTGCCGGCGTAGATCCACGAATCGGCGGGCAACGCATCCCACGGCGTGAAGGCCGCCTGGGCGGATGCGGAAAGAACAAGCAACGCGAGCGCCGGCGCGACAAACCCGAGCATCCTCATCCACGATCCTCCTGCACGTGCATCGAGCTGTTGAGCGTGCGTGATTATAGTCTGCTCTCGCGGCCGGGCAAGGGGTTGGAGTCCATATCCGCGAAAGAGACATTTCTTGCGCAGATGTTGTGGCCGCGCGGGGGCCTCGTCTGCAATTAGGAATTTGGAATTAGGAATGACGAAGGAATGCGAAATCACGAAATGACAAATGAATGCTCCGGCGAGGATCCTTCTATGGCGGAGGCGGGAGGCGGAAGCCGCCGCGGCGGGCCGGGCCTTGGGGTGCGCCCATTTGATCATTTGGCACTTGACATTCCTTCGTCATTCCTAATTCCTAATTCGGCATTGGAGTCCATGTCCGCGAAGAGGTCGCTTCTTGCGCAAAAGTATCGGTTACCGCCAAAGGCCGCGCTCGGCAGATCATTTATCGCCTGCCGCAGTCGGATGGGTCGCCGCGCAGCTTGGCAAGGCCGTGGCCGAGGGCGGGCAGGATCGCCTGGAGGTTCTCGACGGCCGCGCGCTGGGAGCCCGGGAGGTTGACGATGAGCGTTGCGCCGCGGATGCCCGATGCGCCGCGTGAGAGCATGGCGTGGGGCGTCCTGGCGGCGGAGGCGGCCCGCATCGCCTCGTCGAGGCCCGGCGTGAGGCGATGGACGACCGCCCGCGTGGCCTCCGGCGTGACATCCCGCGGGGCGAAGCCCGTCCCGCCGACGGTCAGCACCAGGTCGATCGAGTGCCCGTCGCAGTAGTGGCGCAGGCGGGCGGCGATTGTCTCCTGTTCATCAGGCAGAATTTCAGCCCGGTAGATGTGCGCGCCGAGTGCGGATGAGAGCAGGTCGGCCGTCGCCGGGCCGGCCGTGTCGCGTGCCTCGCCGCGCGAGCAGCGGTCGGAGATGGTCAGCACGACGGCCTGGAACCGGTCGCGTCCGACGGCCTCGACGACATCGGCCGCGTCCCCGGGACGGACGCTGCCGCCGGCCTCGACGCGGGCGAAGAGGCCCGCACGCGGCATGATGCAGTCGCCGGTGATCTGCCCGATGCGGCAGGGGGCGTGACAGACCTTGCCGATCTGCGAGACGCGAAGGATGACGCCGCCGCCCAGCCTGATTCGGCTGCCAAGGCCAAGCGCGCTTAGGTCGAGGCCGGAGAGGACCACGTTCTCCGCGAAGTCGCCGGGCTTGATGTCGGGAAGCTTCTGGCGTGCGGAGGCGATGTCCGCTGCGTCGAGCACGCTCACCTGGCGGTGCCAGTCGCCGGCATGGGCGTCGCCGACGATGCCGTGGCCGGCGCGGAACTCGGCCGTCTGGACCGGCGACTTCGGCTGGCCCTTTTGGATGCCGATGCACAGGCTTTCAACCTTCCCCATTCTCTGTCTTCTCTCTTTCCTCTTCCCTCTTCGCCTTTCCTTCTCTGCTCCAAGTCCCGCTCTTGCCGCCGGCTTTTTCGAGCAATCGTACCGGCCCGATCTCGACGCCCTTGCCGGCGGACTTGACCATGTCGTAGACCGTCAGGGCGGCGACGGCGGCGGAGAAAATCGCCTCCATCTCCACGCCGGTCTTGCCCTCGCACGAAACTGCCGCCACTATCCGCACGCGCCGGCCCACAAGGCTTGCCTCCACCTCGACGCTCTCCAGCGCCAGCGGGTGGCACATCGGAATCAGTTCCGGCGTCCGCTTGGCGGCCATGATGCCGGCGAGCCGCGCGGTCTGGAGCACGTTGCCCTTGGCCACGCCGCCTGTGGCCCGCAGCCGCCGCGCGATGGCCGGGCCAACGTCGACCCACGCCTCCGCGACGGCCGTGCGACGCGTCGCCACTTTCGCCGAGACATCGACCATCCGGGCCTGGCCCCGGCGGGAGATGTGGCTCAAAATCCTTTTGGCGGCCATCGGCTCAGCCTCCGACCTTGACCATGCACGCCGCGCCCGCCACGGCCGTGAAGCCTTCACGCCCGCGCTTGAGACCCATGACGGCCGCGGCCGCATCCATGACGCCGTCCTCGTCGAGCGCCGGCGCGCCGGGGCCCGCCCGAAGCAGGCCCAGTATGCTCCGGCGATTGGGCTTTGCCAGGCAGCCGATCAGATCGCCGTTGGCGGCCAGGCGGAGGCGCCTGCAATCGGCGCAGAATGGCGCGGAGCACGGCGAGATCACGCCGATGATGCCCGAGTGTCCCGCGCGATCCGTCGCACGGAACGGCCGGCTCGAGCTGCCCGCCCGTCGCGGCAGCGGCGCGAGGTCGAATCGCCTCCGCAGGCTGTCGAGCACCTCGCCCGACGGCACGAACCATTCACTGTAGTGCGCTGCCGCCGGGCCGAGCGGCATGAGTTCTATGAAGCGGACCTCGGCCCCGCGGTCCAGGCCGAACTGCGCGATGTCTGCGACCTCGGAGCCGTTGAGGCCGCGCAGCACCGTCATGTTGAGCTTCACCGGCGTCTTCGCGGGAAAGCCCGCGCCGATCGCGGCGTCGATGCCCGCCAGCGTCCGCGACAGCTCCCCGCCGCCGGAGATGCGGGCGAACGCATCCGGCCGTAGAGAGTTGAGGCTGATGTTCACGCGTGACAGGCCCGCGCGGCGCAGCTCGCCGGCCAGTTCGCCGAGGCGCTGGGCGTTGGTCGTCATCGCCAGGTCGGCGACGCCCTCGCCGGCCAGCATTTCGACAAGCCGCGTGATCTCGCGCCTGTCCAGCGGCTCGCCGCCGGTGATGTGGACCTTCGCCAAGCCCGCGCGCGACCTGAGAACCCGCACGACCCGCAGGATTTCTTCATAGCTGAGGATGCCGGCCGGGTCGAACCGCTCGACGCCCTCGGCCGGCGTGCAGTAGAGGCAGCTTAGCCGGCAGCGGTCGGTCACGGAGACGCGGAGCGAGATCGGCCCGGCCATGTTCACCACGGCGCCCTCCATGCATGGAACTCGACGAACTCCCCGGCCGCGATCCGCTTGACGCCCATTGGGATGACGATCACTCCGTCGGCCCGGCTGGCGGCGATTATGTCGGCCGAGCCGGCGGACCTGACCATCGCGACGGCCGGGCCGGAGTCCATCCGCACGATCCGCGCCAGCGCGAAGTACGCCCGCTTGCCCTTGGAGCGGGCCTCCTCCGCCAGCGGCAGGCGGATGGATGGGCGGCAGGCATCCTTGGGCGCGCCCGCGAGTCGCCGCAGCGCCGGCAGGGCAAGCTCGGCAAAGCCGGTCAGCACGCTCACCGGGTTGCCCGGCAGGCCGAAGATGTGGCGCGCTGGGCCGAGCGTGGCGTAGAGTTGCGGCTGGCCGGGCTTCATCCGCACGCCGTGGAAGCGCAGGCGGCCGCCAATGCGTTCGATGGCCTCCGGCACGAAGTCGTATGTCCCCACGGAGACGCCGCCCGTGACGATGGCCACATCGGCCCGGCGCAGGGCAGCCTTGAGTGCGGCGGCGATTGCGGCCGGGTCGTCGGGAACGATCGCCCGCGTCGCATCGGCAAAGCCGTTCCGCGCCAGTGCGGCCAGCAGGGCCGGGCCGTTGGAGTCCCGAAGCTGGTGGGCCGCCACGCTCTGCGCAACATCCCGGACTTCCGCGCCGGTGACCAGGACGGCCACCTTGGGCAACCGATGGACCTTCGGGCGGCAAGCGCCGGCCATCGCGCATACGCCGATCTCGGCGGGCCCCAGCCTGGTCCCGCACGCCAGCAGCGACGCGCCGCGGCGGGCCTCCTCCCCGCGCAGGCGGATGTTGTCGCCGCGCGGAGCGGCCTGGCTGAAGACCACATCGGGGCCTTCGCGGTGGGTCTGTTCAATCGGGACGACCGTGTCCGCTCCGGGCGGGACGTTTCCGCCTGTGAGGATGGCCGCGCAGGTTCCCGTCCGCACGCGCATCCGCGCGGCACTGCCGGCCGCCACCTCGCCCACGAGCCGCAGAGCCGCAGGCGGGCGCTTCAGGTCCGCGGCGATGACCGCGTAGCCATCCATCGCCGACCTGTCGGCCGGCGGCTGGTCGCGGTCCGCGCGGATGTCCTCGGCGAGCCACCGCCCGGCCGCCTCCGCCAGCGCCACGCGCCTCGCCGCAAGCGGGCGCGCGTGCCTCAGCACGATCCGCAGGGCCTCGTCGGGAGAGATCAGCTTGCCCGGTCTCACGTCTTGTCTCCCGCGGCCGCCTGGTGGCCGATGATCCGCTCGAACCCGCTGTACACGTTCATCCTCCGCCCGCGGAGGAAGCCCACCAGCGTCACGCCGAACCGCCTGGCGAGCTTGACGCCCAGGCTCGTGACGGCCGAACGCGAAACGAGCATCGGCACCCGGCACGCGACGGCCTTCGAGACGATCTCCGCGGAAATCCGCCCGGTCGTAAGTACGAACTTGTCCTGGACGCCCACGCCGTCGAGAAACGCCCGGCCCATGATCTTGTCGAACGCGTTGTGCCGCCCGATGTCCTCGGCGAAGGCTACGATGCCGCCCTCATCGGCCAGCGCGCAGGCGTGGACGCCGCCGGTCTGCCGCCACAGGCCAGCCTGGGCGTGGAACGTCTCGGTCAACTCCCGAAGCCTTTCCGGGGCGATTGGCCTGCCCGGCCCCAGCGGCGCGAAGGCGGGCGAGTCCAGGTCGCGGCTGGTGCCGCCCGAGCCGCACCCGCTGCCCCAAGTCCAGCGGCGGTTGAGCGCCTCAACGGCGTCGGCGTCGAAATCGCCGCGCACGCTCACGCGCCCTTCATCCGCCACGGCCTTCACCTCGCCTAAGTCCTTGCGGTCGCGGAGGATGCCTTCGCCGACGAGGAACCCGACGGCCAGCGCCTCCAGGTCCCGCGGCAGGCAGAGCATCGCGAGGCGCGCCCGGCCGTCGTTGATATCAAGCTCGATCCGCGCCTCGGCGATGACGCGGTCCACCGCCGCCGCGGAACTGCCCGCGTCGAAACGGCGGATGGGAAATTCCTGGATCAGGTCCATTTGCGCCTTGTCCGGCCGAGTCACTTGAAGCAGCCGAGCTGACATCCTCGTATGCGGATTCCCATCTCGTCGCAGAGCCTGCCGATCCGGCCCGGCGAGACGGACGCCCTCGCCGCCAGGTCTAGCAGCGCCTTGCACGGGACCTTGCCGTTGACTGACAGGCCGCGAATCGCCCGGCGGAGCTGTTCATCTGTCATGGATGCCTTGGCCATGCGCGAAAGCCCTGGGTTCCACGGAATCAAGCCTACGGACTTGGGCGAGCCAAATCAAGGCCGGCGGATGGCTTGCGGCGGCCGGGCGGCGATTGCTAGAATCGACGCATGGCGCTGCCGCCGATACTGTGCGTGGCCGGCCCCTCGGGGAGCGGAAAAACGACCTTGCTGGAGCGGATGATCCCCGCGCTGGCGGTGGGGGGGCTGAGGGCGGGAGTCGTCAAGCGGGCCTCGGTCGAGTTGACCTTCGACGCCGAAGGCAAGGATTCATCGCGACTTGCCCGCGCGGGGGCGGCGGCGTCCATCGCGTCGGGGACCAGCGGCCTCGTTGCCCACGGCCGGCTGGACATGGCGCTGCTCGACCTGGCCGCACTGTGCGGGCCGGCGTGCGACATGGTGCTGGCGGAGGGCTTCAAGCACTCGCCTCTGGACAAGATCGCGGTGCTGGCGGCCGGTGATTCATCCCCGCCCCCGGCAGACTGGCCGGCCGTGGGCCTGGTTGTGGCTGACCAGGCGGGCAGGCCAGCGGGCGCGGTCGGGCGCAATGACATCGCCGGCGTCTCCGCTTGGGTCCGCGCATGGTTTGATCGACGCAAGAGGTTGGGCGAAGGCGTGATGGGTGCGTTACTCGTCGGCGGGCGCAGCAGTCGGATGGGCGCGGACAAGGCAGGTATGCAAGTTCGCGGCCGGGCGGTGCTGCCGAACCTTGCCGAGATGCTCGGCGGACTCCTGGGCGAGGTCTGGCTCATCGGCGGCCCGGCGCGGGGAATCGGGATGCCCAAGTGTGTGCGGTGGCACCTGGACATCCAGTATGGCCGGACTGGAGGAATAGAGGAGGGGAGGAAGGGAGGACGGGAAGATGGGAGGATGGGAGGATGGGAGGATGGGAGGATGGGGCCGCTCGGCGGCATCGCGACGGCGCTGCGCGTCGCGGCAGTCGCCGGGGCGAGCGCCGCGTTGATCGTCGCGTGCGACATGCCGGCGTTGACGGGACGCTTGCTCGATTTCCTGCTCGAGAACCGCCGGCGGGACTCATCCGCCACAATCCTGCGAAATCCCATCACCGAACGCCTGGAGCCCCTTGCGGGTATATATGAGCAGCGGGCGCTTGGGCCGATTGAAGAGGCCCTTGACAGGGGCGAACTGTCGGTGACGGACCTGCTGCGATCGATCCCCGCCCACGTGATTGACGCGCCGGCCGAGATGGCGGCGGAGCTGGCCAACATCAACACGCCGCAGGAGCTCCGCGAGGCGGAATTGAAGCCCCCGCCGTAAGGCGGGGCCCCCCGGCTAACGCCGGGGGCTTTATCTGTGGGTGTTGGAGGCCACGCCAGGCGTCGGTTACAATGTCCGCGGGAGATTCGCACGAATGGACAAGAACAGTACCTCGCCGGGCGGCGGCAGCGGAGTCCAGACCCGCGGCGCGCCGACCGAATCGGACACGGCCGGGCTATTGGACAAGCTGGCCGTCGGCCCCGAATCGAACCTTATCTCCATCCTCCAGGACGTTCAGGAGGAGTTCGGCTACCTGCCGGCCTCCGCTCTGGCGGGCATCAGCCGGCGGATGAAGACGCCGCTCTCGCGCATATACGGCGTGGTGAGCTTCTACGCGCAATTCTACACCGAGCCGCGCGGGCGGCACACGATCCGCTGCTGCCGCGGGACGGCCTGCCACGTCAAGGGATCCGAGCGCGTGCTCGACTCGGTCCAGCGCGTCCTGGGCATAGGCGAGGGCCAGACGACGCCCGACATGCAGTTCTACCTGGAGACCGTCGCCTGCCTGGGCACGTGCTTCCTTGCGCCGGCCATGATGATCGACACCCAGTACTACGGCAAGCTCACCCCCCAGCGGGTCGCCGGCATCCTCAGGAGTTTTTCCAAAGAAGACGGAAAATGACAGATAAGCCATTTGCATCCGCTGACGAACTCCGCGCGGCGCACCGCGAGCTTTCCCCAAAGCCCTCCGGCAAGGACGCCGGCATGGTCATCCGCGTCTGCTCGACGGGCTGCCGCGCGCTGGGCGCGTTGGATGTCTGCGAGGCGATGGAGCGCGAGATCGCCCAGCGCGGCCTGGGCGGCAAGGTCCGCGTCGTGCGCGTCGGCTGCCACGGCCTGTGCGCCGGGGCGGTGACGATGGTGATCGACCCCAAGGGAATCTTCTACCAGACCGTCAGCGCGGCCGACGTGCCGGAGATCGTGGAAACGACGATCCTCGGAGGCAAGACCGTCCGCCGGCTCTGCTGGTCCGCCGGCGGCAAGGCTTACCCGCTCCAGAAGGACATTCCGTTCTACAAGAACCAGTCGCGTCTGGTGCTGCGGAACTGCGGCGTCGTGGATCCGCAGAGCCTCCAGGACGCCGTCGGGCACGGCGCGTACCTCGCGGCGGCCGGCGTGCTGACGAAGATGACGCCGGAGCAGGTCATCGCGGAGATGATCGCGTCGGGCCTTCGCGGGCGTGGCGGGGCGGGCTTCCCCACGGGCAGGAAGTGGCAGTTCGCGCGGGCATCCAAGGGCGAGCCGAAGTACATCATCTGCAACGCGGATGAGGGCGACCCCGGCGCGTTCATGGACCGCGCTGTGCTGGAGGGCGACCCGCACGTCGTCATCGAGGGCATGATCATCGGCGCGTACGCCATCGGCTCGGGGCACGGCGTCATCTACGTGCGGGCGGAATACCCCATCGCCATCGAGCACACGGCCATGGCGATAGACCAGGCGCGGGCGGCGGGCCTGCTGGGCAGGAACATCCTGGGCAGCGGCTTTGACTTCGACATCGAGATTCGCAAGGGGGCCGGGGCGTTCGTCTGCGGGGAGGAGACGGCGCTGATCGCCTCGGTCGAGGGCAAGCGCGGCATGCCGCGGCCGCGGCCGCCGTTCCCGGCCGTCGCGGGGCTTTACGGCAAGCCAACCAACATCAACAACGTCGAGACGTGGGCCAACGTCCCTCGCGTCATCGAGATGGGCGCCGCCCAGTACGCGAAGATCGGCACCGAGGCTTCCAAGGGCACGAAGATCTTCGCCCTGGCCGGCAAGGTGAACAACACCGGCCTGGTCGAGGTGCCGATGGGCGCGACGCTGCGGCAGATCATCTTCGACATCGGCGGCGGCATCCCGCGCGGGCGGAAGTTCAAGGCCGCCCAGATGGGCGGGCCTTCCGGCGGCTGCGTGCCGGCGCGATACCTCGACATCCCGCTGGACTACGACTCGGTCCAGAAGATCGGCGCGATCATGGGCTCGGGCGGGCTGATCATCGTCGATGAGTCGACGTGCATGGTCGACCTGGCGCGGTTCTTCACCGACTTCGTGCAGAAGGAATCCTGCGGCAAGTGCGTCCCCTGCCGCGTGGGCACAAAGCAGATGCTGGACATGCTCACGCGGATCACCAGGGGCTCGGGCGAGATGGCCGACATCGACCGGCTCGTCCAGCTCGGCGGAATGATCAAGGAGGCGTCGCTCTGCGGGCTGGGGCAGACCGCGCCTAACCCGGTGCTCTCGACCATCCGCTACTTCCGCGATGAGTACGAGGCCCACATCCTCCAGAAGCGGTGCCTTGCGCACACGTGCAAGGCGCTGGCGCCCAGCGCGTGCGTCAGCGCGTGTCCGGCGCACGTCAACGTGCCGGAGTATGTGGCGTTCATCGCCGAGGGGCGGTTCGCCGACGCCCTGGAGGTAATCCGGCGGCGCAACCCGCTGCCGTCGGTCTGCGGCCGTGCGTGCGACCATCCGTGCGAGCAGTTCTGCCGGCGCGGGGACATCGACGCGCCGGTCTCCATCCGCCACCTCAAGCGGTTCGTCTCCGACCGCGTGAAGGACGCCGGACGCCCGCCCGCGTGGCGCGGCCCGCGGCAGGGCCGAGTGGCCGTCGTCGGCGCGGGGCCTGCCGGCCTGACGGCCGCGTACTTCCTTGCGCTGATGGGACGCGAGGTGACGGTCTTCGAGGCGATGGACAGGCCCGGCGGCGTGCTGGCCACAGGCATCCCGACGTATCGCCTGCCGCGAGCGGCCCTCAATCGCGACATCGAGTACATCAAGCGCACGGGCGTGACGATTCAGACCGGCAGGAAAGTCAAGTCCATCCAGGAACTCCGCGACGCGGGCTTCAACGCGGTGTTCCTGGCCGTCGGCGCGCACAAGAGCGTGCGCCTGGACATCCCCGGCGAGACGGCGGACGGCGTCGAGGACGCGATGACCTTCCTGAGAAAGGTCAACCTCGGCCAGTTGGCGGAGCTTCGCGGGCGGGTCGTGGTCATCGGCGGGGGCAACGCGGCCATCGACTCGGCCAGGACCGCCCTGCGCCTCGGCGCGGACTCGGTGACGCTGCTCTACCGCCGCGGGCTGGAGCAGATGCCCGCCATCCGCGAGGAGATCGACGAGGCCCTGCACGAGGGCGTCAGGATGCAGTTCCTGGTCGCGCCGATCGCGATAGAAGGCCAGGGCCGTGCCACTGGCGTGCGGTGCGCGGAGATGACGCTCGGCGAGGCCGACGAGAGCGGCCGGCGGCGGCCGGTCCCCAAGCCCGGCAGCGATAAGCTGGTCGAGGCCGACCGCGTGATAGTGGCCATCGGCCAGGGGCCGGAACTGGACTTCGCATCCGCCGACGGCCAACTCGTGGTCTCGCGCGGGCGCCTTGCGGCCGACCCGGTCACGCAGCGCAGCGGCGAGGGCTACATCTTCGCCGGCGGCGACGCGGTGACGGGCCCGGCGACGATCATCGAGGCCGTCGCCGCGGGCCAACGCGCGGCGCAGGCCATCGACGTGTTCCTGGGCGGGCGCGGCGAGCTGCCTCCCAACGAGGCCCATGCGCCGCGCGGCAAGGGCGACGAGTCCGAGGCCGCCAGCCCGCGCCAACCCGTCCGCGCGGTCCCGCGGGCAAAGCGAAAGGGCAACTTCGCGGAAGTGCTCAAGGGATACACCTGCCAGGCGGCCCTCGCCGAGGCCCGGCGATGCCTGCGGTGCGATTTGGAATGAGGAAAGACTTCGCCACGAAGGGCACAAAGGACACCAAGAAACATGATCGAAGAAGAAAAGGCAGGGGGGCATTCCGTGTTCGATCCGATTCCGCCGGAGTGTGAAAGGGTTGGTAAGGAGATCATTGGCGCGGCAATCGAAGTCCATCGGCACCTCGGGCGTGGTCTTCTGGAGAGCGTTTACGAGAAGGCCCTTGTTCATGAGTTGAGACTGCGAAAACTGATTGTCCGCCAGCAGGTCCTTGTGCCAGTTTTCTACAAAGACCTGCGGATCGACGGACAGCGGCTTGATCTCCTGGTTGAGCCTGGTGTGATAGCCGAAGTGAAGGCGGTCGAACGGTTGATTGACGCCCATGCAGCCCAGATTCTGAGTTACCTTAGGAGCACGAAGCTGCGACTGGGCTACCTGATCAACTTCAACACCCCCGTGGTATCGCGCGGAGGAATCAAGCGTTTCGTGAACTAGGATTCCTGAAACCTTGGTGTCCTTCGTGCCCTTTGTGGTGAAAGCAGTCCTGAGAGGCCGACAGAATGGGTGATGAGATATTACTGAAGATAGACGACGTCGAGGTGAAGGCCCCCAAGGGCACCACGGTCCTTCACGCCGCTCTGGCGGCCGGGATCGACATCCCGCACCTGTGCTATGACCCGGCGCTGGGGCTATCGCCGACGAGCTCCTGCCGCCTGTGCCTCGTGGAGGTCGAGGGGGCCAAGGCGATGGCCGCGTCGTGCTCGCTGCCGGCCGCCAACGGCATGGTCGTCCGCACGAGCACCGAGAAGGTCCGCCAGGCGCGGCGGATGGTGATGGAGCTGCTGCTGGCCGACCACCCGCTGGACTGCCTGACCTGCCAGAAGAACGGCGCGTGCGACCTCCAGAAGTACGCCTACCAGCTAGGCGTCAAGGGCCCGTCGTTTCCCGTCGAGCCGGTCAAGCCCCGGCCCGTGCAGGACGGCCCGGCCATCGTCTATGACCGCTCCAAGTGCATCCTCTGCGGGCGGTGCGTGGAAGTCTGCCAGCACAAGCAGGTCAGCGGCGCGGTCGATTACTACGGCCGCGGCTACGACGCGAAGATCTCGCTGCCGCCGGGCCAGGCCCGCGAGGAATCCGCCTGCGCCGAGTGCGGCAACTGCATCGACGTCTGCCCGGTTGGAGCGCTCGCCCGCGCGGGCACGGAGGGCGTCGGCCGCGTGTGGGAGATGGAGTACGTCGAGACGATCTGCCCCTACTGCGGCTGCGGCTGCACCATCGTCCTCAACGTCCGCGGCGGCAAAGTCGTCCAGGTGACGGGCAAGCCCGGCGTGGGCGTCAACAAGGGGATGCTCTGCGTCAAGGGCCGGTTCGGCTTCGACTTCCTCAGCCACGACGCCCGCCTGAAGGAGCCGCTCATACGCAAGGACGGCAAGCTCGTCCCCGCCACGTGGGATGAGGCGCTGGACCTGGTGGCAAAGCGGATGGGCGAGATCAAGGCCGCCTCCGGCCCCGACTCCATCGGCGGCCTGTCATCGGCCAAGTGCTCAAACGAGGAGAATTACGTCCTCCAGAAGTTCATGCGGGCGGCCGTCGGCACCAACAACGTCGACCACTGCGCCCGCCTGTGCCACGCATCGACCGTGGCGGGCCTGGCGATGGCCTTCGGCTCCGGCGCGATGACCAACTCCATCGGCGATTTCGACGTGGCCGACTGCATCTTCGTCATCGGCTCCAACACCACCGAGTGCCACCCGGTCGCCGGCTCGGCCATCAAACGCAACGTGCTGGACCGCAAGGTCCCGCTCATCGTCGCCGACCCGCGGGCCATCGAGCTGACAGAGTTCTCCGTGCTGCACATGCGCCACCGCGGCGGGACGGATGTTGCGCTGCTGAACACGATGATGCACGTGATCCTGGCCGAGGGGCTGGAGAACAAGGACTTCATCGCCGGCCGCACCGAGGGCTTCGAGGACCTCAAGAAGGCCGTCGAGCCGTACACGCCCCAGATGGGCGAAAAGATCACCGGCGTGCCGGCCGCCGACATCGTCAAGGCCGCGCGGATGTACGCGACGGCCAGGGCATCGTCGCTGGTCTACTCGATGGGCATCACCCAGCACGCCACCGGCACGGACAACGTGCTGGCGGTGGCGAACCTGGCGCTCTTGACCGGGCAGATCGGCCGGCCGGGAACCGGCGTCAACCCCCTCCGCGGACAGAACAACGTGCAGGGCGCGTGCGATATGGGCGGCCTGCCGAACGTCTTCTCGGGCTACCAGAAGGTGGACGACCCGGCCATCCGCGCCAAGTTCGAGAAGGCCTGGGGACTAGGGTCCCCGACGCTTCCGAGCAAGCCGGGCCTGACGATGGTCGAAATGGTCAGCGCCGCCGGCGACGGGCGTATCAAGGCCCTCTACATCATGGGCGAGAACCCCATGATCAGCGACCCGGACGTCAACCACGTCGAGGAGGCGCTGAAGAAGATCGAGTTCCTCGTCGTCCAGGACATCTTCCTGACCGAGACGGCGCGGCTGGCGCACGTGGTGCTGCCGGCGGCCGCGTTCGCGGAGAAGGACGGCACGTTCACCAACACCGAGCGGCGCGTCCAGCGCGTCCGCCGGGGCGTCAGCCCGCCGGGCCAGGCCCGCCAGGACTGGCAGATACTGTGCGACGTCTCGAGCCGCATGGGCTACCCGATGAGCTACCCCAGCGCCTCGGCCATCATGGACGAGATTGCCTCGCTCACGCCCTCCTACGGCGGCATATCGTTCGACCGGCTGGAGCACGGCTCGCTCCAGTGGCCCTGCCCGTCCAGGGACCATCCCGGCACGCCGATCCTGCATCGCGAGAAGTTCACGCGCGGCCTGGGCAAGTTCCACCCGGTCCAGTTCATCCCGCCGCGCGAGCTGCCCGACGGCGAGTTCCCGTTCGTGCTCTCCACCGGGCGGATACTTGAGCACTACCACACGGGCACGATGTCGCGGCGGTCGCGCGTGCTGGACAAGCTGGTCTCCGTCGGGGCCATCGAGATCAACCCCGCCGACGCCCAGAAGCTCGGCGTCGCCGACGGCGGCAAGGTCCGCGTCAGGTCCCGCCGCGGCCAGATCGAGATCGCCGCCAAGGTTACCCCCCGCGTCGCGCAGGGGACGGTGTTCCTCGCGTTCCACTTCAGCGAGGCCCCGGCCAACAGGCTTACCATCGCCGCGCTGGACCCCCAGGCGAAGATCCCCGAATTCAAGGTCTGCGCCGTCAAGGTGGAGGCGTGCGGGAAATAGCTTGTCTTGCGCCGGGCGGCGTGTATAATTCGGCGCTTCGTGTGACGCTGGAGTTCAAGGCCCGGAAAGCAGCAGGAGAATCGAGTGGCACATTCGCTATCGGCGCAGAAGCGCATCCGCCAGAACGCAAAGCACCGCGCCCGCAACCGCTGGCGCAAGGACAGGCTCAAGACGGCCGTAAAGGCCCTGGAGCAGGCCATCCACGACGGCAGGAAGGACGACGGCCCGGCCCGGCTCAAGGCCCTCTATGCCACGCTGGACAAGACGGCCGCCAAGGGCACGATCCACAAGAACGCGGCCAACCGCAAGAAGGCCCGCATGGCCAGGCGTCTGAACAAGATGATGGCCGCCGCGGCCCCGGCCGGGCCGACCGCGTAGATTCATCTCCGCCGCGCGCCCGTCGGCGGCGGAAAACTGCAATCCCGACCGCTCGCCCCACCGGGACGGGCGGTTTTCCTTCCAGTTTCTTCGGCGCAGTCCAAGTCGGGACTCCCATCTGAAAAAGTAGTGCCTGTCCCGACTTTTAGAAAGTCGGGACAGGCACTACTTTTTCCGGGCCTCCTAACCGCCGCGGACCACGCCGCTTTTCCCATTGACAGACGAATCCGGCTGACTACATAATGTGGTCATAGTGTGGATCATCAAGGCCAGCCGCATCCGCGAATTTGCCCAGCGGCGCCCGGCCGCGGGACCATCGCTGAAGCGTTGGCTCGCGCTGGCCAAAGCGGCGCGATGGCGGAGCCTGACAGATGTGCGCCTTGCGATACGTTCGGCCGACGAAGTCCTTGTCGCCAGCCGGAGAACGGTGGTCGTTTTCAACATCGCCGGCAACAGGTTCAGGCTGATTACTGCCATCCACTACAATTCCCTGAAGGTCTTTGTCCTGCTGTTCCTGACGCATGCCGAGTACAGCAAGGACCGATGGAAGGACGATCTATGAAACCTGCTAACACGGCGAAGGCCGGGATTTCGATTGGCTCCCTGCCCCGGGACTACACGGGCCTGATCGGCGTCTTTCCGCTCCGGCCGCTTCACGATGAGATCGACCTGGCCAACGCCACGGTGATTGTCGACGCCATGGCTGGCCACGACCTGACGCGCGACCAGGAAGATTACCTTGACGTGCTGAGCGACCTGGTGCGCCGGTACGAGGATGAACATCATCCCCTTCCGCCGGACCGATCGACCCCTCTTGCGCGGCTGAGGTACTTGATGGAGCAGGCCGGGATGACCGCCAGCGACCTGGGACGGCTTCTGGGCAATCGCGGCCTGGGCAGCGTGCTGCTGGCCGGCCGGCGGCAGTTGAGCAAGCGGCACATCGTCAAACTGGCCAGGCACTTCAAGATCAGCACCGACTACTTCCTGTAGAGGCGATCCTTGGCGGATGAGCCGAATTTCGTCTCCCGCGCCGGGCAGAAGCTGGACGCGGCCCTGGCCGCGTTCGGCCTGGACGTCCGCGATTTTCTCTGCGCGGACTTCGGCTGCAACGTCGGCGGGTTCACCGACTGCCTGCTCCAGCGCGGCGCGGCCAAGGTCTACGCCATCGACACCGGCTACGGCGAGCTGGCCTGGAAGCTCCGCAAGGACCCGCGCGTAGTCGTCATGGAGCGGACCAACGCCATCTACTGCCCGGTGGCCGAGATGGTGGACCTGGTGGCCATCGACGTGGCCTGGACGCCGCAGGAGCTGATCGTCCCGGCCGCGATGAAGTGGCTCAAGCCGCCAACGCCGGCCGGCCCCGGCGGCCGGATCATCTCGCTTCTCAAGCCGCACTACGAGCTGGCCAGGGCCGAGGGCCGCAAGCCCCACGCGGCCATTTCCGCCGAGCGCGCCGATAGCGTCCGCCGCGACGTGTGCCTGCGCATCGAGGCACTTGGCTGCGCCGTGCGCCGGTGGGTGCCGTCGCCGCTGAAGGGCAAGGGCGGCAACGCGGAATTCGTTTTACTGCTTGAACTTCGCCGCCCGCTCGCATAGGCTGAAAAGTCGCTTCTATCGACCGGATTGGCTAGTCCCGCCTTGACGCACCGGCCATTGGCCCTTACAATCCGCCGGGTAAGGAAGGACAAGCGGCTATCGTGTCCGGCCCGGCTTTCGTGCGCGGCCGTCTGTATGCGCCGCGAAGACGGGCGTGAGGCCTGATAGATGAAAGAGATACGAGTCGCCATCGCCGGATTGGGCAACTGCGCATCGTCCCTCATCCAGGGCGTCCACTACTACGCGCGCTCGATGGGCGGGCCGGACGGCACGGTGGGTCCCGAAGGGACCATCGGCCTGTCGCACCCGGTCATCGGCGGCTACGCGCCAGGCGACATCAGGATCGTCGCCGCCATCGACATCGACGCCCGCAAGGTCGGCCGGCCCATCCACGAGGCCATGTTCGCCCCGCCCAACAACACCAAGGTCTTCTTCAACGACTTCCGCTACGACGATGTGTGCGTCGCCATGGGCAACGTGCTCGACGGCGTCAGCGAGCACATGATGGCCTGGCCGGAGCACCAGCGGTTCGTCGTCGCCGACCGGCCCAGCGCCACCGGCCCCCAGATCGAGCGCCTCCTCCGCGACAGCGGAGCGGAGGTCCTCATGTGCTACCTGCCCGTCGGCTCGCAGAAGGCCGTCGAGTTCTACGCCGAGTGCTGCCTGGCCACGGGAGTCAGCCTCATCAACTGCATGCCGGTCTTCATCGTGTCCGACGCGGCGTGGGGCAGGCGGTTCAAGCAGGCGGGCATTCCGTGCGTCGGCGACGACGTGAAGGCCCAGATCGGCGCAACAATCGTCCACCGCGTGCTGATGCGCATGATGCACGAGCGCGGCGCGAAGATCGACGCGACCTATCAGCTCAACACCGGCGGCAACACCGACTTCCTGAACATGCTCAACGAGTCCCGCCTGACCAGCAAGCGGGTCTCCAAGACGCAGGCGGTGCAGTCGCAGCTCGACGTGCCGCTGCCGCCGGACCAGGTCCACATCGGCCCGTCGGACTTCGTCGCCTGGCAGAAGGACAACAAGGTCTGCTTCCTGCGGATAGAGGCGCGGGGGTTCGGCGGCGTGCCGCTGAACCTGGAGCTGCGCCTGTCCGTCGAGGATTCGCCAAACTCCGCCGGCGAGACGGTCGACGCCATCCGCTGCTGCAAGCTGGCCCGCGAGAAGGGCCTGGCCGGGCCGCTGGAGGCGGTCTCCGCGTACACCATGAAGCACCCGCCGCGCCAGTACACCGACGCCAAGGCACTGGCGATGCTGGAGCAGTTCATCGCCGACGTCTCCGCCGCCCCGGCCGGCAAGGCGGGCGACAACGGCGGCGACTCGGAATCCAAGGAAGAAGGCGGCAACGGCCGGCACCGCAACGGCACGTATCAGCCGACGCGCCGGAACGGCAAGGCCATCGCCCGCAATGGCCGGCGGCATGCGCCGACGGCCAAGTAGAGAGTGGGGAGTGGGGAGTAGGGCGTGGGGTGTGGGGCACCTGCGCCGAGCAAATCCGCGGTCTTGACAAACTGGATGAGGCGACAGGGCTCGCCGGTCGACGCTGGGAGCCTTTTGCAGAGCGAAAATTGATTCCGAACCTGCAAGAACGCTCCGAAGCCCCTGTCAGATCATCACTTAGCGGCTTGCAGAAACTTCACGCACACCGGCGCTGGTATCTCGGCCGTCGAGCCAGTGGGCGTGAGCTTGCCCGTGGCGGCGTCGATGCGGAAGACGACGAGCGTGCCCGAGCCCTGATTGGCGGCCACGAGAAACGCGCCGGTGGGGTCGATGCCGAAGTTGCGCGGCGTCTTGCCTTGCGTGGACTTGTACTCGATGCTCGACAGCTTGCCGGTCTCGGCGTCGATGGCAAAGACGGCGATGCTGTCATGGCCGCGGTTGGAGCCGTAGAGGAACTTGCCCGATGGGTGGACCTGCACCTCGGCCGTGAAGCTCTCGCCCTTGAAGCCGGCCGGCAGCGTCGAGATGGACTGCACCTCGGTGAGTTTGCCGGCGGTGGCGTCGTAGGCGAACGCGACGACGGTGTTGGCCGTCTCGTTGATGACGTAGGCGAACTTGCCGTCGGGCCGGAAGGCGAAGTGGCGCGGCCCTGATTTGGGCGGCAGCGCGGCGGCGGGCGGATCGGCGGGCGTCAGCTTCCCGGTGGCCGAGTCGTAGCGATAGATGAAGATGCGGTCCAGGCCCAGGTCGGCGGCGAATGCGAACTTGCCGGCCGCGTCCAGGTTGATCGAGTGCGCGTGCGGCTGCGCCTTGCCGGCCGCTTCAATCTGGTCCTTGTGCCGGCGGATGTCGGCGGGCAGCAGCAGCATTCCGCCGGAGTCGATGGGCAGCACGGCCAGTGTGCCGCCGGAGTAGTTGGCGACCAGGACGTTCTTGCCATCCCTATCGACGATCAAATGGCACGGTCCGATCCCCTCGCTGGCCTTCTGGTTGAGGAGCCTGAGTTGGAAGGTCTTGCCGTCGATGGCAAACGCGCTTACGGCGCCGGTCTTGAGGCCGTCGAAGCTCGCGACCTCGCTGACGGCGTAGAGGTACTTGCCGGACGGGTGCAGGGCGAGAAACGACGGATTGACCGCCTCGCCCGCCATCTCGGGCTTCGTCAGCGCGCCGGAGGCGAGGTCAAGCTGGAGCGTGTAGATTCCCTTGCTCTTGGGCGCCATGTACGTGCCTATGTACATGCGGACCGTCCCGGCCGGGCCGGTCGCCGGCTGGGAAGTCGTTGGACCTTCGGCGGCACGGGATGAGACCGCCAGCACGAATACGAAAAATGACGCAAGAGCACAGCACCAGACATGATAACCCATCATCTCTTGTCTCCTGGGAAACCCAAGGCAAAATGCAGAAGGCAGAATGCAGAAGGCAGAACCTAGAATGCAGAACTGAAGAGGCCGGCCGCGGTCTCTTCACTTCATCATTCTGCCTTCTGCCTTCTGCATTCTGCCTTCGCTGTTCACTTTTCCTGAAGCGTCACTTCCTGGTCCTTGGTCATCTCGACCTTGGCCTCGGCCGCGCCGCACTTGACAGTATAGGAGGGGCACTCGACCTTCTTGCCGTCCTTGTAGGCCGACTGGGCCAGGCGGACGGCGACAGTGCCCTTGGCGTCGGTCTTCTGGCGCGGCAACTCCTTGCCGTCCTTGTCCGTGATGACGACCTCGGCGCCGGCCGCCGGCTTGCCGTCCTTGCCGGCGACCTTCACCGTCAGCGTCCAGCCGAGCAGGTATGACAGCGAGGTCGTGTGGACCTCGAACAGGTCGGTCCAGCCGTCGAATGAATTGGAGAAGAACTGAATGTCGTTGGCCGAGTTGCCGCCGTCGCCCATGATGAACGGCCGCACGCCCGCCGGCGTGCCGGGGGCCTTGGTGAACGTGTTGCCGTAGAAGACGGTGTTGGCCGCGTTGCCGTAGTCGTTGCCGATCCACGCGGCCGGGCAGTTGGACGTCACCTTGTTGTTGGCGATCTGGCCGCCGTTGGACGAGCCGCCGACGAAGAACGCGTAGGCGCGGGCGTTGCCGTTGTCCTTCTTGTCGATGGTGATCTCGTTGTCGTAGATGTAGTTGGTCCCGCCGCCGACGCTGATGAAGAACGCGTACGCCCGCGGCTCGTACCTCTCGAACTCCGGATAGCTCTTGCCGCTGATGAAGATCTTGTTGTGGTAGACCTTGTTCTCGCGGCATCGCTTGTCGGGCTTGCCGGCCTCGGGCGGCGTTGGCGGCGTGTCGTAGTCGCTGATGCGGATGGCGTTGGTGCTGTAGCCGCTGTAGCGGTACTCGCAGTTGGGCGGGGCCGACTCGATCCTGAAGACGTTGTCGTACACCTCGATGCCCGTGCCCGCGCCGATGTAGATGCCCGAGCCGATCTTCGGCTCGAACCGGTTGCGGTAGATCTTCGTCCCGCTGCCGGGGCCGATCGAGTAATGGTTGGTCACCGTCTGGCCGTTGACGAACAGGTTGTCGTGTACGTCCGGGCACGCGCCGGAGAAGCTGCCCTGCCCGCCCAGGAACTCGCACTTGGCGACCTCGGTCGCGCTGTCGCAGTGGACGTTCATCTCCGTGGTGTCGTGGCGGTTGATGATGAACGGCGTGTCGACCTCGAAGCGGCAGTTCCTCAGCGTCGCCTTGGACAGCCGAGCGGAGTTCGTGTTTATGCCCGCGTTGGCGATGTGTACGTTGTCCAGCACGACCGTCACGTTGGCCGCGTTGGACTGCACGCCCAGCGTCCGCATGCCGAGCGTGCCGTTCCTTATCGTCCCGTTCTTGATCGTGACCGTGCCCGCCTCCTTGCCGATGACCGGAATGCCCTCCACCGGCACGCCGGCCGAGTCCTTCTTGCAGTAGTCGAAGAACGCGCACGGGTACCACTTGATGGCGTCGTTGTACGTCGCGTACGGCGCGATGCCGCCGACGATCCCCACGCCCGCGTCCAGGCCCGGGCGGATGTCGCACTCGTCGATCAGCGCGTCGGTGTCGGCCTTGATGCGGATGCGGTACTTGCCGGCCGGCATGTGGTGGATGTGGGCGAACAGCACCCCGCCGCCCAGCTTGGGGCTGCGGGCGATCTCGGGCGGGCTGACGCGCTTCTCCTTGCCGCCCTTGAACTCGCACGTGATGGGATTGCCCTTCTCGTCATCCACGTTGATCGTCACCTTCATCTTGTCCGTCGCCACCGCGCACATCGCGTAATAGGTGCGGTCCGCCACCGGAAGGTTGATGTACTGCGAGACGATCTCGTCGCCGGCCTTCAGCTCCAGTATCTTCGCCCCGACCATCGGGCGGACGGCCGATGACACGACCTTCGCGCCGGGGGCCTTGGAGACGTCCCAGTCCTTGAGGCCATCCTCGAACCCGTAGTTGGGGACGTGCTCGTACTTGCCCGCGGCGAAGGTGACGGTGTGCCCGTTGAGGTCCAGCGTGACGTCCTTGCCCAGGAAGATCGGCGTCATCTCGCCGGACACATCGGCCGTCAGCACGTAGGTCTTGCCGGCCTGGGCGTAGCTTCCGGGCTTGTCGACGGCCAGTTCGCCCTCCGCCGGCTTGCGCGGCGTGGTCTGCTTGTACTGGGCCATCGCGCACGCCGCCAACGCCGCGACAACGAAGACGGATACTAGAATCCTGCGGAAGTCTGTTCGGATCATCGGACTGCTCCTTGTTGCTGGATGACTTGTGGACGGTTCAATATGGAACACGCCTGCGGCCATTACGGGCCGGGACGAAGGAAATCACGAATATCGAACAGGAAATATCGAATAACGAAGTGATGAGGACCCTGTCGAGCCGAGGTCCCGTTCGATATTCGTTATTCTCTGTTCGATATTCGATATTCCTTTCATTTGCCGTATCCGGTCGGATGCGACTTATGCCACTGCCACGCGTGGCCGACGATCTCCTTGAGATACGGGAACCGCGGCTGCCATTTCAGCTCGGCCATCGCCTTCGCGCTCGACGCGACCAGGCGCGGCGGGTCGCCCGGCCGGCGCGGGGCGATCTCGGCCGGAATCTTGTGGCCGGTCACCTGCCGGCACGTCTTGATCACCTCCTGCACGGAGAACCCCTCGCCGTTGCCCAGGTTGTACGCCTTGACCTGCCCCGGCTCGATGGCGCCGGCCGCCAGCAGGTGCGCATCCGCCAGGTCGCACACATGGATGTAGTCGCGGATGCACGTGCCATCCGGCGTTTCGTAGTCGTCGCCGAAGACCTGGACGCAACGCCGCCTGCCCAGCGCCACCTGGAGAACCAGCGGCACCAGGTGCGTCTCGGGATGGTGGTCCTCGCCGATGTCGCCGTCGGGATGGGCCCCGGCCACGTTGAAGTACCGCAGGGCGACGAAGCCCATCTCGAATGCCCGCGCGTACGACCGCATCATGTGCTCCACGCAGAGCTTGCTCGCCCCGTAGGGATTGATCGGCGCCAGGGCGTCGGACTCCTCGATCGGCACGCGGGCCGGCTCGCCGTAGACCGCCGCCGTCGAGCTGAAGACCATCCGCCGCACGCCCGTCTCGCGCATCGCGTCCAGCAGGCCCAGGCCGTTGACGGTATTGTTGTGGTAGTACTTGTCCGGCCGGGCCATCGACTCGCCGGCCTCGATGAACGCCGCCAGGTGGATCACCAGCTCGATCCGCCCGTCGGCCAGCGCCTTGCGCAGGCGGTGGCCGTCGGCCATGTCCGCGACGACCAGCTCGGCGCCGCCGACGGCCGGGCGGTGACCCCCGCCCAGGTTGTCGTACACCACGCAGCGATGACCGGCCGCGCCAAGCGCGCGGACCACGTGCGAGCCGATGTACCCCGCCCCGCCTGTGACAAGGACGTTCATGCTCCGCTCCCGATGGACGCGGCCATTATAGAACCGGCCAACTGCCGAAGCCAACGGCGTTGCTTCGTTACCTCGTTGCTTCGTGTCTTCGTTAAATTGTTGTCTCGTGAACCGCCAAGCTGGGATACGCTGCAATAGCCCGACGAGTCAACGAGGTAACGAAGTAACGTAGCAACGAAGTAACGAACCGCGGATTCACGTCGCATTGACCCCTCGGCCCGTTTTGGCTACTTTCTCCGCATGGAAATGGACAAGCTGCGAGAGCAGTTCCAGTCTACTTACGGCCGTGCGCCGCAAGGGGCGGCGTCCGCGCCGGGGCGGGTCAACCTCATCGGCGAGCATACCGACTACAACGGCGGCTTCGTCCTGCCGATCGCCATCGAGCGGCGGACCGTCGCCCTGTGGGCCGGGCGCGACGACAGCACGCTCAACTTCCAGTCCTTGGCCAGTGGCACGGGCATCTTGCCCGTGCGTACCACGGGCGTCCCGCCCGTGGAAACAGCGCACGGCCGGGGCAGGATGCCCCGGCAACTCACGGGCAAGATGCCCGTGCCACTGGCCGTCGACCTGGCCAAGCCCATTGCCCCGCTTGGCGAGCCCAAGTGGGCCAACTACGTCAAGGGCGTGGCCGCCTGCCTGCTGGAGCGCGGCGTGCGCCTCCGCGGGGCGGACCTGCTGATCGCCGGGGATGTGCCGCTTGGCGGCGGGCTGTCATCGTCGGCCTCGCTGGAGGTGGCCGTCGCGATGGCGCTGCTCGCCGCCGCCGGCGCGAGCGGCGCCATTCCGCCGAGGGAACTGGCCCTCCTCTGCCAGCGCGCGGAGAACGTCTACGCCGGCGCGCCTTGCGGCATCATGGATCAGTCCATCGCCGTCATGGGCCGGCCCGGCCGGGCGCTCCTGCTGGACTGCCGCAGCGGCGATACGCAGCAGGTCCCATTCGACGATCCCGACACGGTGCTGCTGGTGGCCGATACGCAGGTCAAGCACGACATCGGCGACGGCGGCTACCCGCTCCGCCGCCGCCAGTGCGAACAGGCCGCCCGCGCCATGGGCGTCAAGCTGCTGCGCGAGGCCGACCTGGCCGCGATCGAGGAGGCCCAGCTAAGCGGCAAGCTCGACGCCAGGCAGGCCCAGCGCGCGCGGCACGTGGTCGCCGAGATCGCCCGCACGCTGGCGGCGGTGGAGGCCCTCAAGCGGCGGGACATGAGGCTCCTTGGCGAGCTGATGTACGGCTCGCACACATCCCTGCGGGACGACTTCGAGGTGAGCTGCGAGGAGCTCGACACCGTCGTCGAGTTGTCGCGGGCGTGCAAGGGCGTCCACGGCGCTCGGATGACGGGCGGGGGGTTCGGCGGCTGCGCGATCATCCTCTGCCGGGCCGACTCCGCGCCCGCCGCGTGCGAAGCCGTCTCCGGCGGCTTTGAGCGGCGTTTCGGCCGGCGCTGCCCGATCTTCGCGACGGCCGCCGCCGGCGGGGCCGCCGAAATTCCCTGAAAAATGGCCGAATCCCGCCGGGACCCTCTTGGCATGTCGCCCCGCGCCGGTGTAGAATGACCATTGAAGGAGCATCGCCATGTCCGCCTATCATTTTCATTATCGCGGTCGGGCCTTCACGCTGATTGAGCTGCTGGTCGTCATCGCCATCATCGCGCTGCTGGTCTCGATCCTCGTGCCATCGCTGGCGGCGGCGAGGGAGGTCGCGCGAAAGTCGGTCTGCGCGACCAACATGAGGGCAGTCGGTCTTGGCGTGGCAACCTACAGCAACGAGAACGTCGAGGTTGTGCCACCCTTCTACTTCCTGCCATACACCGACTATGGATACAGGCAGCGTTTCTGGGATGCGCTCATCGTCCAGTACTTCGACACCGACGCGTATGTCCTGAAGGTCAACGAGGACGGCGAGCCGCCCGGCTCCCCGGCCGTCCAGCCCGCCAGCCGCGACTACGGGCGGCCCATCCCAGGCTACGGCTGGGTATCGCAGAACATGAAGTACTCGCGCAGGATGAACTGCGCCTCACAGAAGAACGTGGACGGCTACCACTATCTCATGAACACGCCCTATTTCGGCAAGATGGCGGCTTGGATCCACAGCACGCTGTACACGATGAACGGAAGCTGGAACCGGAACCCCATGCGCACCAGCGACTACCGCGCCAGCGATTTCTGCACCGTAATCGAGCCTGGTTCGATAGCATCAGGCGGGTACGCATACCCGGCAAATTGGCCGCTGTTCGGGCCCCATTACTTCTCGACGGGCGGCTCCTACGATCCGCAATACGTTCAAGGCATGGCAACCCGCGCCCCTCACCAGAAAACGATGAATGCCCTGATGCTCGACGGCCACGTCAACAACTACACCGGCGTCTACCTGATCAACTGGTTCAACAATACGTCCCACGGGTATCCGTTCAACATACCAGGTTACTGATTGCCCAGTTCGGAGAATGGAAGGCCGCCTATGAAAAAAGGCAGAACAATCGCGCCCGGCGCTTTCACCCTGATCGAGCTGCTGGTCGTCATCGCCATCATCGCTCTGCTGGTCTCGATCCTTGTGCCGTCGCTGGCGTCGGCGAGGGAGTTGGCCAGGCGTGCGCCGTGTCTGGCGAACCTCAAGGGCATGGGCGTCGGCGTGGGCATGTATGAGGGAGATAGCCAGGAGGTCATTCCGCCTGTGAAGTACCTCCTGCGCCCGAGGTCCAGCGGCAATGACTGGCTGGCCTGGTGGTGGGCCGACTTCATCGGCCCGTATTTCGACAATGGCTGCAAGCCTTCCACGACGGTAGGCGACATGTGGTCTGTCGGTGTGGTCCCGCGCAACGGCGACGTGAACATATACTGGCCGACTGTTCGTGTCTCAACCAAGATGAGTTGCCCGTCCATCAAGTTGACGACAGTCAACGATTATCACTTCCTCTGGAACTTCGCATACAACGCCGTGCCATGGGCCTGGGCCAGGCAGGATAACGCGACCACTCCAGGCGCCGGCATCGGCGGAAGCTGGGTGAACAATACCCCAATCCGGAAGATCACAGAGATGAAACAGCCATCCGAGTTCTGCATCATAATAGACGACAACATAGAACTGGCGGCCACTGCGAACCAAGGCAACATGCCGGATCGCAGCCTGAACCTGGCGGCCTACTATGGGATCCTTCCGGCTGTTGCGGGCGCGCCGCACAAAGGCTATCTGAACGCTCTCCTACTTGACGGCCACGCTTCCACCTATGCCACGAAGCCTATGGCCGCGCAGGCGGCATTGCAGAAGGCCAATAACAGCGTCAACATGGGCCGGCCGTGGGACATTCCGTGACACGAAGGCCGGCCTGGGATGGCACTCGCTGAATCCGCAGTCGTGTCCAGAGAGGCGCAGAAAGCGACGCTGATCCAAATTGCGAAATCCCTTCGGATTCTTCTTGACAATTGACTTACAGAGTGTTCTTCTCCATGGCATACACCTCTGGTCGGGGCAGATGAGCTGAGCTGTTGGGCGATTTGAATCTGAACTTTCCAGTCACAGTCCAGGGGAGGTGGTGCGCCATGATCTGACATACCACCGCAATCTCGGATCGTTGTCATTTCATCCTTGGGGTCTGAATCAAAAGGAGCGTAAATCATGTCTGCATCGAATCTTGTCAAAAGTCTCTCGTTTCTAGGACTAGTTCTGGCGATCCTGTTCGGTGCCAAGGCGGTTGGCCGGTGTTCGCGTCCAACAACCAGAACATCATGATCAGCATGGCCCAGCTTGCGCCGCACATGAAGACCTGCAACGGCGTCATGCTCGACGGCGGCGCCGGGAACTGGCCGGCCAAGTTCTTCCTGGACTACTACAACACCAACGCCGGATACACCACCGCCTACCCTTTCAACATCCCCGGCCGCTAACTCGAGCCTATGACCCCCCGTTGGCGGGACCCGGGAAGCCTGCCAAAGACAGCCACACCGGAAACCTGAGAATGTTGCTGAATTCACTTGTCAGGTCTCTGTACGGCATGGTATAATACCCGGTATGCAAGGCCGCACCGCATTGTGCGGCGGCTGTATGAGGCGATGGACATGGCGAAGAAGCATGCCGGGAAGGAGATCTGAACCCGCCTGAAGGCGGGAAGGAGTCCAAAGGCTTTCGGGGCACTTGTTCAGCGAAGTTCGGTGTCCGCGCCTTGCGGAGTTCGCGGCACGCGATCAGCGGCGTCCGCGGCGAAAGCCGGCTGACATTGTGATATGCAGATATGTGGATATGCACACGCGACGGCCCCGCCGCCGCGGATGGTTGCTGTCTGAGCCGCTGTCCCACTGCCCCGCCGGGAGACACTGAAATTACCAAACAAAGCCAAAGTTGCCCAAGATCAACATTGGCCCGCCCCGGCTTGGCAGGGATATCCGGCCGGCAGCCCGGCTAGGCCCGGAAAAGGCAAAAGGCACGAAACGAACCCGAACTTATATGCGACTGGGTAATCTGGGCAAACTCGCTTCCTGGCCTCGACTGGGAATGCCTGCGAGGTGATGCGTCCGTACCGCCGGCTGGCGCGTTCCGCGCGAACTCGGCAGACTCGGCCTTTGCCCCTCCGTGCGGTTCTGGTAGGATAAAGCTTTCCTTGTCCGGCCGGCATCGTATCACTAAGAGGATGGGTTGAGCCGATGTTCAGAGTCATCGCAAACAGCGAGTTGGCGCCGCAGGTTTACCGGCTTGTGGTCGAGGCCCCGCGTGTGGCGCGGGCGCGGATGCCGGGGCAGTTCGTCATCGTGCGTCTGAAGGATGGGGCCGAGCGGATCCCGCTGACCATCGCGGACGCGGATGCGGCGGCGGGCACGATCACGCTCATCATCCAGGCCGTTGGCCACAGCACGCAGCAGATCGTGGCCGTCCCGCCCGGCGGTGCGATTCGCGACGTGGCCGGCCCCTTGGGCAGGCCGACGGAGATCCAGAAGCTCGGCAAGGTCGTCTGCGTGGGCGGCGGCGTGGGCACGGCCGTGCTGTTCCCGCTGGCCAAGGCCCTGGCCGATGCCGGCAACGAGGTCGTCACCATCATCGGCGGGCGCAGCGCCGCGCTGGTGATCCTGCGGGATGAGCTTGCGGCGTTCTCCAAGGAAGTGCTGGTGACGACGGAGGATGGCTCGCTGGGCGTCAAGGGCTTCGTGACGGCCGTGCTGGGCGAAATCCTCAACGACCCCGCCCGCAGGCCGGCGGCCGTCTACGCGGTCGGCCCGGTGCCGATGATGGCGGCGATAGCCAGGCAGACTTCCGCCCTCGGCGTAAGGACCATCGTGAGCCTCAACCCGATCATGGTGGACGGCACGGGCATGTGCGGCGGCTGCCGGGTGACCGTCGGGGGCAAGATCAAGTTCGCCTGCGTGGACGGGCCGGAGTTCGACGCGCACCAGGTGGACTTCAAGGAGCTCTCGGCAAGGCAGGCGACTTACCGAGAGGCGGAGTGCCGCCTCCTTCAGCAGAGGGGCTAGCTAGGGACGAGCGACTATGGATTAGCGACTAGGGACCAGGGCCAATGAAGACTTGCCAGGATCCATGCCGCGCCAGACACCGATGCCCCTGGTCGCTAGTCCCTAGCCCCTAGTCCCCTCATTGATTGGAACGAACGACGAATGGAAACGAAGAAACTCACACCGAAAGAACGAATGGCCATCCCGCGTACCGCGATGCGCGAGCAGGATGCGGCGGCGCGGGCGACGAACTTTCAGGAAGTGAACCAGGGCCTTCTTGAGGAGGCGGCCGTGCGCGAGGCGCAGCGGTGCCTGGCGTGCAAGACCCGCCCGTGCGTGGCCGGCTGCCCGGTGGCCGTGCGGATACCGGAGTTCCTGGAGAAGCTTGCCGACAGGGACTTCGCGGGCGCCGCAGAGGTGCTCCGCGCGGACAACGCCCTGCCCGCGACGACCGGGCGTGTCTGCCCGCAGGAGAAGCAGTGCGAACAGGCGTGCATCCGCGGCAAGAAGGGGCAAAGCGTGGCCATCGGTTGGCTGGAGCGGTTCGTGGCCGACTGGGCCGCCGAGCACGCCGCGCCGCCCAAGCCGCCTGAAGTGAGGACCGGCTACAAGGTGGCCGTCGTCGGCAGCGGGCCCGGCGGGCTGACCTGCGCGGGCGAGCTCGCGCGGATGGGGCACGAGGTCACGATCTTCGAGGCGCTTCACGCCCCCGGCGGCGTGCTGCGCTACGGCATACCGGAGTTCCGCCTGCCCAAGCGGATCGTCGACCGCGAGGTGGCCAACCTGGAGGCCCTGGGCGTCAAGGTCGAGTGCAACGTGGTCGTCGGCAAGACGATCACCGTGCCGGAGATAATGAAGGAGTTCGACGCCTGCTTCATCGCCAACGGCGCGGGGCTGCCGGTGTTCATGCGCGTGCCTGGCGAGAACCTCAAGGGCGTCTACTCCGCCAATGAGTACCTGACGCGCGTGAACCTGATGGGGGCGTACCTCGGCGGCGAGGGGCGCACGCCCATCGCGCGGGGCAACGTGACCATCGTGTTCGGCGGAGGCAACACCGCGATGGACGGCGTCCGCACCGCCAAGCGCCTGGGCTCAAAGCGGGCGATCCTTGCCTACCGCCGCAGCCGCGAGGAGATGCCCGCGCGGGCCGAGGAGGTCAAGCACGCCGAGCAGGAGGGCATCGAGTTCATGTTCCTGGTCGCGCCGCTGGAGATACTGGGCGACGAGCAGGGATGGGTCCGCGGCGTGCGGCTCCAGCGGATGGAGCTGGGCGAGCCCGACGCATCCGGCCGGCGCAGGCCCGTGCCGATAAAGGGCAGCGAGTTCGAGCTGCCGGCCGACATCGTGGTCGTGGCCGTCGGCACCGAGGCCAACCCGCTGCTGACCTCGACGTGCCCCAGCCTCAAGCTCAACAAGTGGGGCAACATCGAGGTGGACAAGAACCAGATGAGCTCCATGCCCGGCGTCTTCGCCGGCGGCGACATCGTCCGCGGCGGGGCGACGGTGATACTGGCGATGGGCGACGGCAAGGCGGCCGCCGGGTCGATTGACCGTTACCTGAAGGCAAAGAAGGACAAGATGCCGGACTGGTGACAGACGTTAATCGGTGAATCCGTTAATCGGCCAATCGGGATCACTGACAGGCCTTGGCGTCTTCCCGATTAACCAATCAACCGATTCACCGATTAACGGGGTGACGCCGTTCAGTTGATGGCCACTTCCCTCTTGTGCTTGCTGGAGAGGTAGATGGCGTCGATGAGCTTCATGACGGCCAGGCCCTGCTCGGCGGTCGCGGCGGGCTTGGCCTCGCGGCGGCAGGCGGCGATGAACGTCCGCATCTCCATCTCGAAGGAGCTGACCTTCTCCTTGTACTTGGGCATGATGTCGACCAGTTGCCCTTCTTCCTCGGACAGGATGGTCAGCGGCGAGCCGTCGAAGATCCTCGCGCCGCCCTTATCGCCCAGCACGTCCACGTAGCACTCCTCGCGGGCGTTGGCGGCCCAGGAGATGTCGAAGGTCATCGTGGCCTTCTTGCCGAACCGGGCGAAGCCGCAGGAGTAGTCCTCCACGTCGAACACGCCGTTGAAGTTGGGCGGGCCGGCCCACATGCCGACGTACTTGTAGTCGCGCATGGCCGGGCCGAACTTGGCGTAGACCTGCGCGGACACGGAGGTCACCTTCCACAGGTCCGCAACGAACATGCCCAGGTCGAAGGCGTGGACGCCGATGTCGATCATCGGCCCGCCGCCCGACAGGGCCTTGGTGGTGAACCAGCCGCCCATGCCGGGGATGCCGCGACGGCGGATGAGCTTGACGTTCAGATGGTATATCTCGCCCAGCCGCCCCGCCTTGACCCACGAGCGGAGCACCTGCGCCGACGGCGCCTGCCGGTTGACCATGCCGATCTGGATGACGCCCTTGGACTTGGCGGCCGTCCTGCATATCGAGGCGGCCTGCTCCGCGTTCATCGCCATCGGCTTTTCCAGCAGGACGTTCTTGCCGGCCTTCAGCGCCCCGACGGCGAAGTCGCGGTGCAGCGCGTTGGGCACGCAGACGCTCACCGCGTCGATGTCCTGCGCGATCAGCTCGCGCCAGCTCGTGACGCGGTTGGCGACGCCCAGCCGCTCGCCGACGCGCTTGAGCTTGGGCTCGTCGATGTCGCAGATGGCGGCGATCTCCGCCTCGCCTGTCGCGTTGTACGCATCCGCGTGGACGTTGCCGATCGTGCCCACGCCGATGATTCCGACCTTCAGTTTCCTGGCCACTGTCTATCCTTTCCTGTGAGTTTGTAGGGGACCGTGAAGGGCCATATTGAACCACAACGGCGGGAAAGAACAACGGAATTCGGAACGTGAATCGTGGAACTTGATTGGCCGCCCGGCCGTTAGTATTATTGATAACGGTTCCTGATATGAGTCCAGAGCAGGCACGCCCCGGCCGCGACGAATGCCGGCGGCGGATGACCGCCCAGAGGCGGATCATCCTCCGCGAGCTTCAGCGGATGGGCCGCAGGCACCCGACCGTCGAGGAGATATTCCGCCGCGTCCGCAAGGCGCTGCCCCGGATCAGCCTGGGGACGGTCTACCGCAACATCGACGTGCTCCATCGCTGCGGGCAGGCGCTAAAGGTCGAGTCGCCATGCCCGCGGGCGAGGTTCGACGCGCGGGTGGACGATCACTACCACATCCGCTGCATTCGGTGCGGGGCGGTCGATGACGTGGAGCTGCCCGCCTGTCCGGACATCCGCAAGGCGGTCAAGAACGACATGGGTTTCGAAATACTGGGTCATAACCTGGAGTTCGTGGGCCTGTGCCCCAGGTGCCGCAAGGGATCGCGCGGCGCGGGCCGCAAGAGGCCGGCTGAAGCGGGGCGGGCAAAGAAAGGGAATTAGCGGAATGCCGCTGAGGCGATATGTCGATGCGTTCGAGGCGCTTCACCGGAAGTACCACCGGCGGCAGTTCGTCCACCCGGATCCGCTGGAGTTCCTCTACGGCTATGAGAACCCCGCCGACCGCGAGGTCGTGGGGCTGATTGCGTCCAGCCTGGCGTACGGCCGGGTGGCCCAGATACTGCGGAGCGTCCGCCTCGTGCTGGATGCGCTGGGCCCAAGCCCGGCGCGGACGCTGCGCGATGGCCACTCGAGGCCATGGCGCGGCCCGCTGGCGGGCTTCGCCCATCGCTTCGCCAAGGCCCCACAGATCGACGCGCTCCTGGCGGGGATTTCCGGCGTCCTGGCGCGGCACGGGACGCTCGGCCGGTGCTTCGCCGACTGCATCGGCCGTGATGACAGGACTGTGCTGCCGGCGCTGGCGGTGTTCGTCCGCAGGCTCGATGAGGCGGGCGGCGGGCGGGCCGGCCATCTGCTGAGCCACCCCCAGACCGGTAGTGCGTGCAAGCGCCTGAACCTCTATCTCCGCTGGATGGTGCGGAAGGACGACGTGGACCCCGGCGGCTGGGAGGGCATCCTGCCGGCGATGCTGGTCGTGCCGCTGGATGTCCACATGTTCCGCATCGGCCGGTCGACCGGCGCGATCAGGCGGAAGACGCCGGATGGCAAGGCCGCGCTGGAGCTGACGGCCGCGTTCGCGGCGATATCACCCGCGGACCCAGTCCGCTACGACTTCTGTCTGACGAGGCCGGGGATACGAGGAGAGCCCGGGCTGGAAGGGATAATCCCGGCGCGCACAACAGCGCCGAACGGCAAGCCCTCAATGAGGCGGGCCGGAAAGAGACACGATGCTTGACGGCGTAGTTCAGTATCTGCTTCAGAAGGCCCCGGACATACCGGCGCATTTCTGGATGGCCTTGGCCGAGATGGCGCCGTATCTGCTGCTGGGGTTCCTCGTGGCGGGTATACTTTCGGTGCTGATCTCGCCGGCGGCGGTCGAGCGTCACCTGGGCGGGCGGGGGCTGTGGCCGGTGCTCAGGGCGGCCGGCGTGGGCGTGCCGCTGCCCTTGTGCTCATGCGGCGTGATTCCGGTCGCCGCGTCGCTACGAAGGCACGGGGCCAGCCGTGGCGCGACCACCGCATTCCTTATCTCCACGCCGCAGACCGGCGTGGACAGCATCGCCGTCACCTACAGCATGCTCGGCGGCGTGTTCGCCATCTTCCGCCCCATAGCCGCCCTCATCAGCGGCGTGCTGGGCGGCTCGATCGTGGACCTCGCCGACAAGGAACAGCCGCGCCCGGCCGGGACATCCGCCAACACCTGCACAGATTCCTGCTGCGCTGGCGAACACGCCGGCGGGAAGATCCGCCGCATTTTCACCTACGCCTTCTCCACGCTGCCGCGCGACCTGGCCAAGGCGCTGGCGGTGGGCCTGGTCGTAGCCGCGCTGATCTCCGCGCTGGTGCCGGCGGGCTCATTCAATACTTCGCTCCAGGCGGGCTTGGGCAACTGGCTGCTGGGCATGCTCATCATGATGGCCCTTGGCATTCCCACCTACGTCTGCGCGACCGCGTCCGTGCCGATGGCGGCCGCGATGATAATGACCGGCGTTTCGCCCGGCGCGGCCTTCGCATTCCTGGTGACCGGCCCGGCCACCAACGCGGCGACCATCGCGACCGTGTGGAAGGTCATGGGTCCGCGCACGGCCGTCATCTACCTGCTCACCATCGCGGCAAGCGCCCTGGCGGGAGGGGCGTTTCTGGACGGCCTGGTCTATTTCTCCGGCCCGCTTGCCATCCCGTTCACCGGCCATGAGGGGCATCACATGGGCGGCGCGATGGCCTCGGTGGGCATCTTCGACCACGCCTGCGCGGTCGCGCTTGCCGCGATAATCGCCGTGGCGCTCGTCCGCGGAAAGGTCAAGGCGGAGCAGGTCGCCTCCGAGGAGGGCATCGACACCAGAGGCTTCGACCTGGCGAGGATCGACATCGCGGGGATGACGTGCAGCCATTGCGCATCATCCGTGGAGCGGGCGCTCCGCGAGACGGCCGGCGTGGAGAAGGCCGTTGTGGACCTGGCCGCGAAGCTCGCCACGGTCACCGGCGAGGGGCTCCAGGAAGACGGCCTGCGCCAGGCGGTGGAGTCCCTGGGATATGAGGTCAAGCGGATCGCGGTCCAGAGGAAGGACACGCTCAGGTGATTGTAGATTGCAGATTGCGGATTTCAGATTGAACGACAGGTATTGGAAAGGAGTTCGGATGGCTGACAAAGGCGAATCACGGAAGCTAGAGGCGGCCAAGGCGTTCGACGCGGCCGGCCTGGTGGAATACGCCGAAGGCTCGATAGTGAGCCGCACGATCTTCGACGCGCCGGCCGGAACGCTCACGCTTTTTGCGTTCGACGCCGGCCAATCGCTCAGCGAGCATCAGGCCCCGTTCGACGCGGTCGTGCAGGTGCTCGACGGCCAGGCCGAGTTGACAATCGGCGGCAAGCCGGTGCCTGCCTCGGCCGGACAGGTCGTCATCATGCCGGCCAACGTGCCGCACGCCGTCCGCGCCCGCCGCCGTTTCAAGATGCTGCTTACAATGGTCCGTTCGCAATGAGGCCCTAGGATTGTCTCGTTGAGAAAGGTGTGAATATGTTCAGGTTAGTAATCGGAGCCGCGGCCGGCGTGCTGATCGGGGCGGCCATAGGGTACTTCGGCAAGGCCCGCGGCGGGACGTGCCCACTCATGTGCAACCCGTGGGGCGGGGCGATTTTCGGCGCCATCGTCGGGATGGTCGTGGCCTATTCGATGGGCGGACGCGTGGGGACTGAACCGGAGTCGTACAAGAAGATTACGTCGGTCAGCTCGCCGGCGGAGTTCAAGACGGCCGTGCTCGATGCGGGCAAGCCCGTGCTGGTCGACTTCTACACCGACTGGTGTACCTTCTGCAAGCAGATCGCCCCGACGATAGGGGCCCTGTCGCGGGAGTATGCGGGCAAGGTCGAGTTCGTGAAGGTCAACGGCGACCTGGCCGGCGAACTTGTGCGGAAGTACGGCATTCAGGGCTACCCGACGGTCCTGGTCTTCTACGGCCAGGACAAGTTCCACCGGCTTGAGGGGGCGCAGGATGAGTCGGATTACCGGCACGCCCTGGATGATGCCGTCCGGAACTTCCAGCAGGGCCGCGAGGCCCAGGCCAGGTCTGGCGGTGAACCATGAAAATAGGGACGCACCCTATTTTCCGGCCTGGGGAAGCGATAAATAGGGTGCGTCCCTATTTATTTCACTTCGTCGCGTGCTTCGCCGCGCTATTGTTTACGGAGGGCTGCGGCCAGCCGGCCGGTGCGCCGGTGGCCGCCCCCTCACATTTGCATCCAGAAAGAGGAACCAGACCCATGCCAGTGGACCAGGCACGTTCGGTGACGATGAAGGGCCAGCCGCTCGCGCTGGCCGGCAAGGAACTCAAGGTCGGCGACCGCGCCCCGGATGTGGCGCTGGTGGGCAACGACATGAAGGAGGTCAGGCTGTCGGCCTGGCGCGGCAAGGTGTGCATCCTGTGCTCCGTGCCGTCGCTGGACACGCCGGTGTGCAGCCTTGAGACCCGCCGCTTCAACCAGGAGGCGTCGAACCTGGGCGATGGCGTCCAGATACTGACTATCAGCATGGACCTGCCGTTCGCGCAGAAGCGGTGGTGCGGCGCCGAAGGCATCAAGCGCGTCACGACGCTCTCGGACTACCGCGAGGCCGCCTTCGGCAACGCGTACGGCGTGCTCATACCGGACCTGCGATTGCTGGCTCGGGCGGTGTTCGTGGTGGACCAGGGCGGCGTCATCCGCTACGTGCAGTTGGTGCCGGAGATCGCCGCCGAGCCCGATTACGCCCCGGCGCTCGACGCGGCGAAGAAGCTGGCCGGCAAATGAAGACAGTGGACAGTGGGGTGTGGGGAGGGGGAGTTCGGCGTGGACATGGGACGGGCCGTTCGTGTGCGGCGGCCTTTGCGGATAACGAGAATCCAGATAAGGAGAACGAACATGATGAGTCCGAAGCTGGTCTCCGCGATGAGCAAGCAGCTCAACGCGGAATTGCAGTCGTCGTACCTGTACCTGTCGATGGCGGCGTGGCTGGAGTCGCAGACGCTCCGCGGCATGGCGCACTGGATGCGCGTGCAGGCCCACGAGGAGTACGCGCACGCGATGAAGTTCTTCGACTACCTAATCGAGCGCGGCGCGCGGGTCGAGCTGCTGGCGGTCGATGCCCCGCAGGCCGACTGGAAGACGCCGCTGGCGATGTTCGAGCACGTCCACGCGCACGAGCAGAAGGTGACGGGCCTGATCGACGCCCTGGCGGGCGCGGCCGAGGCCGCCAAGGACCGCGCGGCCGGCGTCATGCTCCAGTGGTTCATCAGCGAGCAGGTGGACGAGGAGGCAAACGCCTCGGAGATCGTCGCCAAGCTGCGGATGGCCAAGGACTCCCCCGGCGGCCTGCTACAGATGGACCACCACCTGGGAAAGCGCGAAGGCGCCAAGTGCTAGGTCAAGGCGCGATTCAGGAAGTGGAACACTGATTACAGGATTGAACGGATTGTATGAAAGAGTTCTCGCAGAGGATCGCCCCTCGATCCGTTGAATCCGTGTGATCCGTGTTCCACCCCCCGCGACTGCGCCCTATCCCGGAACCAAAGGAGATCGGTATGAGTTCCTCATTCAACGCCGACGAGATCTTCGCGGTGGCCGAGCGTATCGAGGCCAACGGGGCGCGGTTCTACCGCAAGGCGGCCGAGCGCGCCTCCGGCGGGCCGAGGGCGGGCATGCTGATGGAGCTGGCCGCAATGGAGGAAAAGCACCAGAAGACCTTCGCCGATATGCGAGCCGCGCTGACCGCGCGCGAGCAGCGCCCGGCCGTCCCCGATCCCAATGGGGAGGCGGCGGCGTACCTGGCCGCGATGGCCGATGGGCGGGTCTTCACGGCCGGCGACCCCGCCGCACGGCTGACAGGCGACGAGCCGCCGGAGGAGGTCCTGCGGACCGCCATCGGCCTGGAGAAGGACTCCATCGCCTTCTACGTGGGCATCATGGAGTTCGTTCCGCCGGAGCTGGGCAAGTTCCGCGTGGCCGACATCATCAAGGAGGAGATGCGGCACGTGGTCATACTCAACGGGGAGCTCGCCAGGAGACAGGCCTAGTCAGTCTTCTGCGAAATCAGTTTCCCGAACCTCTGGTTGATCGCCAGCGCCGGGTCCAGCGGCACGGCCACGGGCTTACAGTTCTTGGGGATCTTGATCGTTGGCGTCGGGCGGATGGACTTGCCCGCGAACTGCGGCAGCCACTGGCGCTGGGCCTCCAACATCTCCGAGCACATGTCGCGGACTTCCTTGAGCGTGCAGACGGCGGCCGTCAGCGGGTCCATCGCCACCGCGTGGACCACGGCTTCCGTGTCGCCCTCCAGGGCGGCCTTGCCGGCGAGGATCTGCACGTTGACGTTGGTCATGCACGCGGCCGCGCACTGCGGCGGCAGGGCGCCGATGCGCGTCGGGTGCAGGCCCGTGTCATCAGCGAAGGTCGGCACCTCCACGCAGCAGCCGTCCGGCAGGTTGGAGATGTAGCCGTCGTTGCGGACGTTGCCCATGAAGCGGAACGGCCTTCCCGTCGTCACCGCCTCCATGATGTATGAGCAATATTCCACGCTCCGCCGCTCGATCTTGGCGGTCTCGTACTCCAGCGGGTCGTGCTTCTCGTATTTCTTCATGAGCGCCGAGCCGTACTTGTAGTACGCGCCGCTTTCGCCCCCGAAGGCCGGCTCGTCGCAGTAGAGTTCCAGCGCCTTCTTGTTCTTGCGGAACCAGGGCAGGTACTCGCTCAGATGGCCGGTCGATTCGGTCATGAAGTAGCCGAAGTGTCTGAAGACCTCGCCGCGGACCTTCTCGTTCTTGTAGTACTCGGGCTTCTCGAACACCTCGCGGAGGCGCGGGTACAAGTCGCGGCCCTTGTGCTCCAGCGTCAGGAACCAGTCCATGTGGTTGATGCCGCCGCAGGTGAAGTTGATCTCCTCCTTCGGCACGTTGCAGTAGCCGGCGATGAGGTCCAGCGTCGTCTGGACGCCGTGGCAGAGGCCGACGAAGCTCACATCCGTCGCCTGCCCAAGGGCCAGGCAGTTGCCGGCCATCGGGTTGGCGTACTGGAGCATCACCGCGTGGGGTCGGGCGAGTCTCTTCATGTCGCGGGCGATGTCGATGAGCACGGGCACCGTCCGCAGGCCGCGGAAGACGCCGCCGGGGCCGAGGCTGTCGCCGATACACTGGTCGACGCCGTACTTCAGCGGCACCTCGTAATCGACGCCGAACGCGTCCATGCCGCCGACCTGGATCATCACCACCACGAAGTCGGCGTCCTTGATCGCCTCCTGGCGGTTGGTCGTGGCCCAGACCTTCGCCTTCAGGCCGTTCTCCTTGACCATCCGCTTGCCGAAGGCCTCCATGCGGCGGAGCTTGGTCTCGGTGGGGCTCATCAGGGCGAACTCGCTGTCGGCGAGCGCTGGCGTGGCCATGATGTCGCTCATCAGCGTCTTGCAGAACACGACGCTACCGGCGCCGATCATCGCGATCTTCTTTGGCATGGGCGGTTTCTCCTCTGGAATATGGTCAATCCGCGTGTTGCCGCGTGGGAACACCGACTGCACTGACTCAGAAGATTACACGGATTCCTTTGGGATGAAACAAAAAAAACATGCCACGTCCCCTGCGGGGAACCGATGAGCGACTTCCGTGTTGAAGGACGAGGAATTTGCCGCGGCTTTGCGGGTATCCGATACTGTGTTTGGATCATTCGACAGTCTGGAGAAGGAGCCTGAATGCGTACATTTGTAGCCTGTGCAGTCGCCGTTGTGATTCTTGCCTCCGCCGCCTGGGCCCAACTGTGCAATCAGTGCGCCGGCAAGGCGTACACCAAGGACATTGGTGAGTGCAAGGAGTGCAAGGGCATCACCGCCAGCGGGCAGTTTCAGCTCTGCATGAAATGCTCAAGGCAGCTCAAGCAGTGCGAGCACTGCCGCGCGAGCTTGACCACACAGCCGGCGACGGCCGCCAGCATGCCCGCCAGCGCCCCCGCCGGAAAGCTGAACCTTTCCAAGAGCGGCGTCTATAAGCAGGACAGATGGGAGTACCGTTACACCGTAAGCAACGAGGGCACCCGCAGCGAAGGCTACACCGGCGTCCTGCTCTATGACGGCAAGGAAGTTCCCCAGCCGGAGATCAATGACTACTACAAGACGCCATGGGGCAACCTGTACTGGACCGGCCTGCGCAGCGTGGCCTTCGGCCCGCACGGCTGGATGCCCCGCCAACTCCTCAGCCACGGCCCCGGCAAGCTCCTGAGCGAGCCATCCGGCAGTTGAGCTGTCCGGCGCTTCCTGAACAGCCATCCGCGCGCGGTCACCAACGGCGACCGGCCCTATCTCTGGATCAGGCGCATCAGGACCTGCTGTAGCTGCGGCGCGAAGAAAGCCACCAGCACGGCGATCACGTTCAGGAACATGCCCGCGCCGGCCGCTCCGCGGTGCAGCGCACGCGCGCGGGCCTTGGCCCAGCCCACCGCGCTGAGCGCCAGGCCCAGTATGGCCACCGCCACAGGCAGGAGCATCATCGCGACGCGGTCGCGGAGCATGGGCGGCAGCCAGGCCTCCCCGAAGTCCTTCAGATACAGCGGGACCGCCACGGCCAGGGCCAGCAGCCCGATCACCAGGCCCGCAAGGGGGAGGCGGCTGGCGCCGGGCGCGGGCGGGGGGTCATCCGCCGCGAGGGCCGGTGCCGGGAATGGGACGGCCGGCTTGCGAACGGTGGTCGCGTGGACCACGGGCGGCAGGACGGTCGGCTCGTAGGCGGCGGATGGCGCCCCGGCCGTCGCCAGCGCCGGCTCGGCCTCGACGGGCATCTCCGCCGGGTGAGTCCCCAGGACGCGGCGGAGGAGCTTGGCCAGGCTCTCCATCCACAGGTAGATGACCGGCGTCACGTACAGCGTCAACGTCTGGCTGAAGATCAGGCCGCCGACCACCGCAAGGCCCAGCGGCCTGCGCGACTCGGCGCCGGCGCCGTAGCCCAGTGCGATTGGCAGGCCGGCCATCAGGGCCGCCATCGTCGTCATCATGATCGGGCGGAACCGGATCATGCACGCCTCGTGCATGGCGTCGTAGGAGTTCTTGCCCTCGTTGCGCTGCGCCTGAAGCGCGAAGTCCACCATCATGATGCCGTTCTTCTTGACCAGGCCGATGAGCATGATGATGCCCACGAACGCGTAGATGGTCAGCTCGGTGTGGAAGACCCACAGCGTCAGCAGCGCCCCGAAGCCCGCCAGCGGCAGGGCCGACAGGATCGTGATCGGGTGGTAGAAGCTCTCGTAGAGTATGCCCAGCACGACGTAGATGACGACGACGGCCATCAACGTCAGCCACTTGAGGCTCTGCATCGACTGCTCGAATGCCTGGGCCGTGCCCTGGAAACCGATGGACAGGTTGTCGGGCGCCATCTGGCGGGCGACGGCCATGACCCGATCGCGGGCCTGCCCCAGCGACACGCCGGGCGCGAGGTTGAACGATATCGTGACGGCCGGGAGCTGGCCCGAATGGTTGATGAGCAGCGGGCCGGCGTCCTCGGTGAGTTTCATCACGGCCGACAGGGGCACAAGCGGCCCGCTCGACGCAGGCGGAACGACGCTGTTGGACCTTATGTAGATCAACGACAGCGACGAGCGGTCCTGCTGGTACTGGGGCTGGAGCTCCATTATGACCTGGTACTGGTTGGTCGGGGCCAGGATCGTCGATATCTGGACCGTGCTGAACGACAGGCTCAGGGCGTTCTCGATCTGGAGCGGCGTGACGCCCATCGTGACGGCCTTGTCGCGGTCGATTTCCAGGTTGAGCTGCGGATTCTTCATCTGGAGGTCGCTGCTGACGTCCTGGATGACATCCGTCATGGTGCGCATCTTCTGCTCGAGGTCGTCGGCGAAGCGATACATCGCGTCCGTGTCGGGCCCCTGGATCGTGAACTGGTAGAGGGCCTTGCTCTGCCTGGCGCCGGTCGGGATGGTCAGCGGGTTGACCAGCGCGCACCTGATGCCCGGGATGGCGTTGAGCCTGGGCCGCAGGCGCTCGATGACCTGATCGACGCTCAGCTCGCGCTGGCTGCGCGGCTTGAGTATGACGAACATGCCCCCGCTGTTGCTCGTGCCGAAGCCGCCCCCGCCGGCGCGGTTCATGAACCGCTCGACGTTCGGGTCGGCCTTGACGATTTCCGCGACGCGGCTCTGGTGCTCGACCAGCGCGTCGAAGGAGGTGTCCTGGGCGGCCTCGGTGTTCACCATGAACCAGTCGCGGTCCTCCGACGGGATGAAGCCCTGCGGGACCTTGCCGAAAATCCAGAAGGTGCCGGCCAGCAGCCCGATTGCCGCCAGCAGGACGGCCAGGCGGTGCTTCATGCACTTGTGCAGCGACCAGCCGTAGAACCTCAGCATGGCGTCGAAGCCGGCCTCGGTGAGCTTGTAGGCCAGGCCGTGGACGACCTTGGCCGGGTCCTTGAGGAACCGGCTGGACAGCATCGGAGTCAGCGTCAACGAGATGAACCCGCTGATGATGACGGCCGCCCCGATGCAGACGGAGAACTCGCGGAAGAGCCTTCCCACAAGCCCGCCCATCAGGAAGAACGGCACGAACACCACCGCCAGGGACAGCGTCATCGAGACGATGGTGAAGCCGATCTCCCTCGCCCCGTCGAACGCGGCCTGCATCCTGGTCTTGCCCATCTCCATGTGGCGGACGATGTTCTCGAGCATGACGATGGCGTCGTCGACCACGAACCCCACCGAGAGAGTCAGGGCCATCAGCGAAAGGTTGTCCAGGCTGTAGTTCAGCGCGTACATGGCGACGAACGTGCCGACGATGGACATCGGCAGCACAAGGCTGGGGATGACGGTGGCCGACAGGTTGCGGAGGAACAGGAATATCACCATCACCACCAGCGCCAGCGTCAAAAGCATGGTGAACTGCACGTCCTTGGCCGATTCCTTGATCGTGAGGCTGCCGTCGCGGAGCACGTGCAGCGACACGCTGGCGGGAAGCTGGTCGCGGAACCTGGGAAGCAGGCTCTTGACGGCCTCGGCGACCTCGACGGTGTTGGTTCCCGGCTGGCGCTGGACGGCCAGGACGATGGACCTCTGCATGGGATACTTGCGAAGCTCCTCCTCGGGCGGGGGGCCTGCCGGCCGCGCGGCGGAACCGGCCGCCTGCGTCGCACCGGCCCCCAGCTCGCGGGCTTCGGCCAGGGCCTGTTCGGCCAGGTTGAGGGACCAGTACCATGCCGCTATCCGGTCGTTCTCCACGCTGTTGGTGGCCCGGCCGATGTCACCCACCCGCACCGGCTTGCCGTCCCTGTAGGCGACGACCAGGCTCGTGTATTTCTCGGCCATCTTTCCCAGCGCGTCCAGAAGCTGCCCGTTGTCCTGGATCGTCAGCGACTTGTGCGGACCGTTGAGGCTGCCCAGGGCGAGGCTGACGTTCTGGGCCTGAATGGCCGCCGAGACCTCGTCGATGCCCATGTTCCGGGAGGCCAGGGCGGTCGGGTCGAGCTCGATCCGCACGGCGTACTTCTGCGCGCCGTAGACCTGCACTTGCGCGACGCCGTCGACCATCGAGATCTGCTGGGCCAGGATGTTCGAGCCCCAGTCGTCCAGCACGTACATCGGCTGCGTGGGGCTGGTCAGGGCCACCATGAGGATAGGCATGTCGGCCGGGTTGACCTTCCGGTACGTCGGCGGCGAGGGCATGTTGGACGGCAGCCTTCTGACGACGCGGGCGATCGCGGCCTGCACGTCCTGGGCCGCCGCGTCGATGTCGCGGCTGAGCACGAACTGGATCGTGATCGACGTGGCGCCCAGCGAACTGCTGGAGGTCATCGAGTCTATGCCCGCGATCGTGGAGAACTCCTTCTCCAGCGGCGTGGCGACCGCCGAGGCCATCGTCTCGGGGCTTGCCCCCGGCAGCGAGGCGTTCACGTAGATGGTGGGGAAGTCGACGTTGGGCAGGTCGCTCACCGGCAACTGCTTGTACGCCACGATGCCGAACAGAAGGATGCTCAGCATCGTCAGCGTCGTCGCGATCGGGCGGCGGATGAATACGGAGGAGATGCCTTGACTCATTTCCGAGGCCCCTCCGCCGGAAGCGCCGCCCGGCGCGACGCCGCGCCGGCCGCCGTTGCCGGCCGTGACTTGTCGCCCTTTGCGCCATCCCCGCTCGTGCCGCCGACGCCCTTGATCTCGATCTTCGAGCCGTTGACCAGGCGCAACTGCCCGTCCGTCACGACGATCTCGCCCGCCCTCAGGCCCTGCTCTATGATTGCGTCGCCTTCGACCAGCCGGTTGACCGTGACCGGACGGATCTGCGCCACCAGTTCCTCCCGCGGCCCCCCCGTCCCCGAGCTTCCGGCCCTGGCGCCGCCCTCGCTCTTGCCGGGCAGGACGACGAAAACGTACTTCCCGTCGCGCCCGTTCTGGACGGCCTGCGACGGGACGGTCACGGCGTCCTTCTCAACCGCCAGCGTCATCGTCACCCTGACGTAGAGGCCGGGCCAGAGCCGCTCTTCCGCGTTCGGGAAAGTCGCCTCCAGCCGGATCTGGCCGGTGGATGTGTCAACCGCGTTGTCGACAAACGTCAGCTCGCCCACCTCCGGCGGGCCCCCGCTGTCCGGAATGGTCGCCTCCACCGCGAGCTTGCCCGCGGCCATCTGCCGCCGCACGGCCGGCAGGTCCGTCTCCAGGATGGAGAAGGAGACCTCGACGGGGTGAATCTGGTCGATGCTGACCAGGCTCACGTCGTTGGCCTTGATGAGATTGCCCTCATCCACCATCCTGTCGCCCGCCCTGCCATCCAGCGGCGAGCGGATGGAGCAGTACTCCACCTGGAGCCTGGCGTTCTCGATGCCGGCGTCATCCGCGGTGACCGCCGCCTCCAGGGCCGTGGCGTTGGCCTCGGCCGTGTCGTAGTCGGCCTGCGACGCGATCTTCTTCTCCAGCAGCTCCTTCTGGCGGGCGAGCTCCTTCCTGGCGTTGGCAAGCAGCGCAACGTCCTTAAGTCTTCCGGCCTCAAGCTGCTTCAGCGCCGCCTGGTAAGGGCGAGCGTCGATGCTGAACAGCAACTGGTCCTTCTTGACGTTCTGGCCCTTGTCGAAGTGGATCTTGTTGAGCACGCCCGCCACCTGGGCCTTGACCACGACGGTGGCGTTGGCTCGCACGTTCCCGAACGTCTTGATCTGGATGGGGACCGGCTTGACGACCACCGGTGCGGTGGTAACGGGGTTCGGCCGGGCGCCGCCCTGGGCGGCCCTGGCCGTCTCATCCTTCGAGCACGCCAGCGGCATTGCCGCCAGCGCCGGGATTGCGACTGCGGCCGCCGCGGCCGCCCACCATCGATTTCGGTTCACGCATTGTCTCCTGCCTGTGTCCGCGCGAGGCTCGACGCCGTCCCCGGCCGTGAAATATCGCGATCGGGAACGCCCGCGCCGTGGCGGAACAGGTCGATCATTATCTCGTGCCGGCGCATGGACGGCGGCGCATCCGCCAGGTCGCGCGCCCGCATCCGCATCAGCCCCAGCAGTATCTCGGCCAGGACCTCGGCGGACATGTCCCGCCGCACCTGCCCCTCCGCCACGCCCCTGGCGATTATCCCCGCGACGGCCGTCACCAGCTTCTTGCGCTTCTGGACCCATCGCGCCCTCAGCGGGCCCCTGGCCTGGAACATCCGCCCGTCCTCGGCCTGCATCATGCGCATGAGCTGGTGCCGCCGGTCGAAGAACCCGCTTATCTGCACGCAGGCCCGCAGCAACTGGTCGGCGAACGGCGCGCCCGACGGCACGTTGCGGGCTATCAGCTCGCAAAGCTCCTCGAAGCCGTTGGTGGAGGTCTGGAAGAACAGGTCGTCCTTGTCGGCGAAGTAGCGGTAGAGCGTCCCCTTGGCCACGCCCGCGGCGGATGAAACGTCGTCCATCGTGATCTCGTGGAACCGCCGCGTGGCGAAGAGCTGCTCCGCCGCCTGCATTATCAACTGCCGCTTGTCCAGCCTGGCCGTCATCGCGTCCTTCATATCAGACCGCCCGGAAGCGGGCACGTTAGCAGTCTAACTGAACTGACTGGTCAGTTCAATAGCCGGAGGAGGGGACCAGGGACGAGCGACTGGCGACTAGGGATGAGCGACTGGGCAAACGGCTTTTTCTGCAATATCCGGCATCAGTGTGCCGACCACAAAGACGATGACGATCCCAGGGAGCGCAATTCGAAGTCCGGCGGAACCGCGTGCCTTGAGACGCCTGGTCGCTAGTCGCTCGTCCCTGGTCCCTTCCCTTGGCGCTTGACCTTCCCGAACGCGGGCCTAGTATTAGCGAGTCATGTACCAACGGCCGTCGGGCCGATATGACCGCGGTGTCGTCCATTCAACCTCAAGAGGAGAAACAGATGAAACGCCTGACGATCTTTGCCGCTGCGGCGCTGTTGGCCCTGTCGGCCGGCGCGAATGCCCAGGAGAAGGTCACGCTCAAGCAGGCCTGGCCGGAGGGCACGTACGTCATGACCCAGACCCAGGACATGGCCATGACCATTCCCATCGGCGGCGCCGAGCAGAAGACCAAGACGCTCTCGACGATAGTCGCCGAGATTGGGGCCGGCAAGCTCACCGACGCGGGCCAGACCCTCAAGATGACCTTCAAGCGTTTCACGATGAACATGAACGCGGGCGCCATGAAGATGGAGTACGACAGCGCCGACCCCAACACGGCCGACAACCCGATGGGCAAGGTATTCTCGGCCATGCTCGACAAGACGATTGAAGTCACCATGGACGCCAAGGGCAAGGTCACGAAGGTCACGGGGGTGGACAAGATCTTCGAGGGCATCGCCGACAACACGCCGCAGGGCCAGGCCATGCTCAAGCAGATGAAGCAGAGCTTCAACGACAAGATGATGGCCAAGATGGTCGAGCAGGGCGACTTCCTGCCCGACAAGCCCGTGGGCAAGGGCGACACGTTCGAGAAGGAAGTCACTCAGGACATGCCCATGGTGGGCGAGGCCAGGATGAAGGTCGATGGAAAGGTCAAGGACATCGAGACGACCAAGGACGGCACGATTGCGACGCTCGACCTTGCCTGCAAGCTCAAGAGCGACAAGCCCGCCGCGGCCGAGGGGGCGATGCCGGGCGTCAGGAAGATGGACATGGACATGAAGGGCACGTCGAAGTTCAACGCCACCAAGGGCCTGCCCGTGTCCGCCAATATGGACATGAAGGGCACGATCGAGGTCGGCGCGCCGGCCAAGGACGGCGAGGAATCGCCCGCCATGAAGATCACGATGGAGGGCGTGACCAGGATGGAGTTGACGAGCGGCAAGTACGCCGCCCCCAAGATCGAGAAGAAGCCCGAGCCCACGGCCAAGCCGGTCGAGGGGTTCTGAGAAGGGATCGGGGACGAGCGGCTAGCGACCAGGAGGGGCGGCAAGGCCGTCCTGATAACGGATGCTACGGTGTCGCGGGCGCGCCGCCCGCGACACTGCTTTTGCGGAACAGCCGGTCGGCGCGCTGGCTGTTGACCTCCACTGTAGGCTATCATCCTATTCTCCTGAAGAGCAAGGGACTCCAGATGAACTGCATTGGCAGAGCGTCTCAATCTGGTGTGGCGTGGGGCATGATCGCCCTGTGTCTGTGCTGCTCCTGCTCGTTGGCGAAGGAGGACCTCATGGTCTGGCAGGAAGACTCGATGACAAAGGTGTTCCGATATCCTCTTGCGACATCCGGTCCGGCCATGGCGCCCTCGACCAGCGCGCCGGCATCCACTTCGCCGGCGGAGCGCCAGCCAATCACACTGCACGCTGCCCGGAACGAGGTCGTCAGCGCCCAGTTCGTCGTCCGGGCCGCCAGGGATGTGGATGAGTTCAAGTGCCAGACCGAGCCGCTGGCCGGCCCCGGCGAGGCAAAGATGGCGGCCCCGCGGACCCGTTACGTCGGCTACGTGCCGGTGAAGAAGAACTCCGACGACTCGGCCATCCGCCCCGCGCCGGCGGATTTTCCCGATCCGCTGCTGGAGTCCCCGCCGCCGCTCAAGGCCGGCGCGCTCCAGCCCGTGTGGGTCACCATCGCCGTGCCCAAGGACGCCGCCCCGGGCGACTACGCAGGGAAGGTGAGTTTCACGGCCGGGACGGCCTCGGCGGAACTGCCAATCAAGCTGACCGTGTACAGCGCAGTCCTTGGCGACGAGCGAACGCTCCGCGTGACCAACTGGACGTGCTTCCAGCCGACCATGGACAAGCTCTACGGCTTCCCCTGCAACCTGGCCGAGGAGCGGTACTGGGAACTGCTGGCGGCGTTTGCGAAGAACATGGCGCAGCACCGCCAGAACGCCATCCTCACGCCGGTGAGGGACCTGGTGAAGGTGACGGCCGGCGCCGACGGCAAGATGGTCTTTGACTTCGCGCGCCTCGACCGATGGGTGACGATGTTCGCCGATGCCGGTGTGCTGGCGCCGCCCAGGCGCGGCATCATCGAGGGCGGCCACCTGGCCGACGGCAAGTACGACCAGAAGGACCACACCTCGCTCTTCTGGACGGTCAAGGACGGCAAGGCCGTGCAGGAGAGAATCAGCTCGTGGAGCGACGAGCACAAGCAGTACCTGAAGGCGTATCTGCCGGCCCTCCAGTCCCACCTCGAGGCCAAGGGGTGGCTGGCGATGTACAGGCAGCACGTGTTCGACGAACCGACGGCCGCCAATCGCGAGCAGTACCGCGAACTTGCGGGCATCGCCCGCGAGGCGGCCCCCAAGCTCAAGATCATGGAGGCCAATCACTTCTCGGCCTTCGTCGGGCTGATCGACGCCTGGGTGCCCCAGACCGACCACATGGCCAGGAAGATGGATTTCTACGATGAGCGCCGGAAGGCCGGCGACGAACTGTGGTTCTACACGTGCCTCAATCCGCGCAAGCCGCACCTGAACCGGTTCATCGACTACCCGCTGCTCAAGACGCGGCTGCTGCACTGGGCGAACTTCAAGTACGGCGTGGGCGGCTACCTGCACTGGGGCTGGTGTACGTGGCCGGCCGATCCGTTCCGAAACGTCGAGCTGGACAACCTGCCGCCGGGCGACTGCCACATCGTCTATCCCAAGCCAGGCGGCGTGCTGGACTCCATCCGCCACGAGACGATGCTCGAAGGCATACAGGACTACGAACTCCTGGCCGCGCTTGCCGCCAGGGATGGCGACGTGGCCAAGGCGATCTGCGATTCGGTGCTTCAGGACTGGACGCACTACACGCTCGACGTGGATGCGTTCCGCGCCGCGCGGAAGAAGCTGCTCGAGGCGCTGTCGAGCCAGTAGCCCCGGCAGCCGGCTTGATATGTCCGCGCGCCGCGAATAGGATTTCTTCGACAGTTACCTGCTTGCTCGTCTGTCGTTGGGAAAGTCGGCCATGGGTGAAATCTCGCGCCGCGTCTTTCTGAAACTCACGGGCTATGGAGGCATTGGCGCCGTCGCGGCCGGCCTTGGCGCGAAGTCCGCCGACAAGCTCATCCCCTACGTCATCCCGCCGGAAGATGGAATCCGACCGGGCGTCTGGACGACCTACGCCACTACGTGCCGCGAGTGCCCGGCCGGTTGCGGGATGCACGTCCGCTGCACCAACGGCCGGGCGGTCAAGTGCGAGGGCAACCCCGATCACCCGATCAACCGCGGCGGACTTTGCGCCCGCGGGCAGGCCGCGCTACAGGGACTCTACGACCCGGACCGCGTCAAGGGGCCGCTGGCCAATCCCGGCGGACGGGCGGGAGCGGACCCAAGAACGCGCTGGCAGGCAATCACGTGGGCGGCCGCGATAGAGCAAGTCGCGGCGCGGCTGAAGGAATCGTCGCGAGTCGTACTTATCAGCGACCTCCAGACGGGCAGCCTTGCCCAGTTGATGGGGGTCTTCTCCGCAAGCCGGCCCGGAGGCGGGGGCTACTACACGTACGAGGCCTTCAACTATGAGGCCCTGAGGGAGGCCCACGGGCAGGTATTCGGGCTTTGGGGCATACCGATGTACCGCCTGGACAGGGCGGAACTGATCGTCAGCTTCGCCGCCGACTTTCTGGAGACGTGGATATCGCCGGTCCAGTTCGCCCGCGACTTCACGGATTCACACAGTCACAGGGAAGGCAGACATGGCCGGTTTGTCTACGTCGGCCCCAGGTTCTCGATGACGGCCGGCAACGCGGATGAGTTCATCCAGGTCCGGCCCGGCGATGAACTGGCCGTCGCGGAGGGGCTTCTCAAGGCTCTCCTGGACTCGCTGCCGCAGTCTAACCGGCTGCTTGAAGCCGGCGCATGGCTGCCGCCCGGAGCGGGGCGGCTTCCGCCCGGCGTGAACGAGGACCGGATCAAGCGCCTGGCGAAGAGCTTCATCTCGGCCAAGGGCTCGGTGGCCCTTGCCGGCCCGACTGGCGCGACGGGGCCGTTGGCGACCCGCCTTGCCTCCGTCTGCGCCGTCCTCAATTTCGTCGCGGGGCGTTACGACCCCGGCGGGACGGTGGACTTCTCTCGAAATCATGCGCTGGGCAGCGGGCCCGCCAGAACTGAGCAAGTCAGTGCCGCGCTTGCCGGCCTAGGGCCTGATGACACGGCGATTATCCACAACACAAACCCAGCCTTCACTATTCCCGGCGCGGATGAAGCACTGAGCAAGGCTGGGGCCGTCGTGTACATGGGAACGATGCTCGACGAGACGGCCCAACTAGCCCGGTGGGTGCTGCCCATCGACTCGCCGCTGGAGAGCTGGGGCGACTACGACCCCTACTACGGCTACCACGGCATCATCCAGCCGACCATGAAGCGGCTGTACGACACGCGGCTTTCGGGCGACATCCTGCTCGCCCTGGCCGAGACGGCCGGCGGTCCGCTGAACTACCCTGCGGGGCAGTCCTATGAAGGAGGGTTCTTCGGCGTCCCCCTGAAGACTATCAAACCGGCGTATCGCAAGGTCACGTGCTTCGCCGATTGGCTGTATGATCGCTGGCTGGACCGGTGGGAATCGGATCAGCCTTTGCTGACATCTGCGCCGGACGCGGCCGAGTTGTGGAAATCCGCCCAGCGAAAGGGCATTTACGTTCCGGGCGCATCGCCTGCATTCCCGGAGTTGAAGGTCCATCCGCCCAATTCGGGGACTGATTCGGGGATTGTCCCGCCTTCTGGGACTGTCCCCTCCGGGAATCAACAACTGGGGACAGTCCCAAACAGCGGGACAGTCCCCAAGAACGTCCCCGCCAATGAGGTGGACTTGTGGGTCTGGCCGTCGATATTCCTCTATGACGGCCGGCACGCCAATCGCGGGTGGCTACAGGAGGCGCCGGACCCGACGACGACTTGCACGTGGAACACGTGGGTCGATGTCCACCCAACGCAGGCCGCACAGCTTGGGCTTTCCGACGGCGATGAGGTGGCGATCACGCCGGCTCCGGTTTCGGGGACTGTCCAGTTTTCTGGGACTGTCCCCACGTCGTTAGAGAAACCGTGGACAGTCCCAAACAGCGGGACAGTCCCCGGATCCGCCGAAGTGCTGGCCGTCGTGCGCGTCGCGAAGATCGTCCTGCCGGACAACCCCTCCACGACGGCCGTCGATATCGCGGAGGGCACTGTGGGCATCGCACTCGGCCAGGGGCACACGTCGATGGGCATGCTGGCAGATGGGCGCGGCGGCAACGCGTTTCGCCTCCTCGGACATGGCGGCAACGGCGGCGGGATGTTCGGGAAGGTCGTCCTCCGCAAGACCGGCCGCCGGCGCGAGCTATCCTACGGCTCATTCACCCAGGCCCAGCACGACCGCGACATCATCCAATGGGTCAAGCTCTCCGAGCTCAAGAAGATGAAACCCGGCGACGGCGACCAGCTCATCCTGCCGCTGCCCGAGGGCTATCGCAAGGACAAGGACCTCTACAAGGCCCACAATTACCCGGAGCACCGCTGGGCGATGGCCGTCGACCTGCACCGGTGCATCGGATGTGGCGCCTGCGCGGTGGCCTGCTACGCGGAGAACAACCTCGCGGTCGTCGGAGAACAGGACATCCTGCGCAGCCGCACGATGGCATGGCTCCGGGTTGTGCCGTACCGCGACCAGCGCGACGCTGGGCGTGTCGGCTGGCTGCCGATGCTCTGCCAGCACTGCGACACCGGCCCGTGCGAGCCGGTCTGCCCCGTCTTCGCGTCGGTCCACAACGACGAGGGCCTCAACGCCCAGGTCTACAACCGCTGCGTCGGCACGCGGTACTGCTCGCACAACTGCCCGTACAAGGTGCGGCGGTTCAACTGGTCGAACATCGTCTGGCGCAAGCCGCTGACCTGGCAGCTCAACCCCGAAGTAACCGTCCGCGAGCGCGGCGTGATGGAGAAGTGTACCTTCTGTATTCAGCGGATACGCCAGGCGGAGATCAAGGCCCGCCTGGAGGGCCGGAAGGTCCGCGACGGTGAGGTCCAGACGGCCTGCGCCCAGTCCTGCCCGACGCGGGCGATCATCTTCGGCGACCTGATGGACCTTGATTCGGAAGTATCGCGGATCACGGGCGGGCGCGATGGATTGCCCGGCGATCCGCGCAGATATCACGTGCTGGCGCACCTGAATACGAAACCGGCGATCACGTACTTGAGGCGCATCGTGAACGATGAAGCGCCGGACGGCAATGTCTAATGCCTAGTGTCAAATGTCTAAGGAATACCAAACGCTCAATGCCAAATCGCAGCGGCATCCTCGGCGACATGAATTTGGCATCGGTGCTTCATTAGACATTAGCTCATTGGACATTAGACATTGAGAAACGCACCAGTCCCCACGTTGAGCTGACTGCGAGACATGACACAACTGACTTACGGCAACGTGAATGACGATGTGCTGGGCGCGATGCGCCGGCCGCGGTTGCTCTATTACTTCGTGATGCTCTTTCTGATCGGCGGTGTCGGCACGGCCGTCATGTCGTGGATCTACCAGGTCAAGGCCGGCATGGGCGTCACGGGCATGTCCATCCCGGTCGGCTGGGCGACGTACATCACCAACTTCGTCTTCTGGGTCGGCATCGCCCACAGCGGCACGCTCATCTCGGCCATCCTGCACCTGGTCCGTTCGCGGTGGCGGACGGCCATTTCTCGCTCGGCCGAGGCCATGACCGTCTTCGCCGTGCTGACGGCGGGCCTGTTCCCGCTCATCCACCTGGGGCGGGTGTGGGTGTTCTTCTGGATCATCCCATATCCATCCGAGCGGCAGCTATGGCCGGACTTCCTGAGCCCGCTGATATGGGACGTCTGCGCCGTGACGACGTACCTGATCGTCAGCACGATCTTCTGGTACGTGGGCCTGATCCCCGATCTGGCCTCCGCGCGCGACCGCTTCGGGCGCGAGCTTGGCGCGGGCCATCCGCGAACCCGGGTCTACGGCCGGTTCGCGGTGGGCTGGTCGGGTAGCGGCTCACAGTGGCGGCACTATGGGCGGGCGTACCTGTTCTTCGCCGCCCTGGCCACGCCGCTGGTGGTGTCGGTCCACTCGGTGGTGTCCTTCGACTTCTCAATGTCGCTGCTCCCCGGCTGGCACACGACGATCTTCGCCCCGTACTTCGTCGCCGGGGCGATCCACTCCGGCCTGGCGATGGTCCTGACGCTGCTGATCCCCATGCGCAAGCTGCTGCGCCTGGAGCGGCTGATAACCAAGGACCACTTCGAGGCCGTCGCGCAGACGATGATCGTCACCACGCTCATAGTCGCCTACGCGTACGTCGTCGAGCCGTTTATCTCGTGGTACAGCGGCGACAGATTCGAGCAGCAGTTCGCTTACTGGCGGGCGACCGGCTGGATCGCGCCGTTGTTCTGGGCGCTGCCTGTGCTGAACGTGCTTGCGCCGATCGCGTTCCTCTCCAGGCGCATTCGCCGAAACCTTGGGGCGCTCTTCGCGATCTCCATCCTCGTGAACGTCGGCATGTGGCTGGAGCGGTTCGTGATAATCTCCGGCTCGTTGTCTCACGACTTCATGCCCCACAACTGGCACTCATACGCGCCCAGGTTCGTCGAGATCGCGATCTCCGTCGGCGCGCTGACGTGGTTCCTGATGTTCTTCTTCGCCTTTGCCAAGACTGTCCCGACCGTGGCGATGGGCGACCTGAAGGAAGATGTGTACAGGGAATCCTCCGGGGAGGGGCCGCAGGAGACGATGAAGACCCTATCCCCAAGCTCCGACATCCGGGATCGAAACGCCCCACCGACCGGTGTTCTAGCGGTATTCCCGACGCCCGAGTCGCTGCTTGCCGCACTGGCCAAGGCAAAGGATGCCGCGCTTGGCGCGCTTGAGACATACTCGCCCATGCGCCTCAAGGAGGGAGAGAGGATACTGGGCCGCGGGCCGAGTCCGGTGCGGCTGTGGACGCTGATCGGGGCGGTATCCGGCTGCATCGGCGGCTTCTGGCTGGCCATCGGCTCGGCGCTGGTCAATAGCCTGATCGCCGGCGGCAAGCATCCCGTATCGATTATCCCCTACTGCATCGTGGGCTTTGAGGGCACGATACTGATCGGCACGCTGGCGAACCTGATCGGCCTCTTCGTCCACTGTCGGCTGGGCAGGAATCGACTGCCGCCGTCGTTCGACGGGCGGTTCACGCGAGACAAGTTCGGCCTGCTGGTGGCCTGCCCGGCCCAGCAGGTTGAGAAGGCCAGGGATTTCCTGGGCGCGACGGGCGCGGAGGAGGTCCATGTCCTCCAGTGAGCCGACAATCGGCGCTGCCGCATCGCGGCTGTCCACATGGCGGATCGTCTGGGGCGCGATCTGCGTTGTGGGGGTGGCGGGCTGGTTGGCCTGCGCGTTCTGGTGGGATGCGGCCGGAGCGTGGCGGGCGATGCTGATTAACTTCGCGTACTTCACGCCGATGGCCGCGGGCATGGCTTGCTGGCCGGCCGTCGTGATGGCGTCGCGCGGACGCTGGATGGGCGAGGTCCAGCGAACGGCCATGGCGGGCGTCTCCTTCGCGCCGGTCTCAATCGTAGTGTTCCTCACGCTCTGGGCCGCCGCTGCGTGCGTCGAACCCGCCAATTGCTGGGCGGCGGCATGGATCTATCCGCCCAAGCCGCTCCACAACGCCGCCTGGCTGGCCCCGAACTTCATGTTCATCCGCGACGGGGCGGGCCTGTTGATCTTGTGGATCATGTCGGTCGTCTTCGCCCGCCGATGTCGCGGCGGCCGGGCGTCCAAGGCACTGGCCGGGTGGCTGGTCTTCGCGTACTGCATCGTCATGTCGCTGGTCGCCTTCGACATGGTGATGGCCCTGGACCCGCACTGGTACAGCACGCTCTTCGGCGGGTACTTCTTCATCTCCGGCATGTACATCGCGGTTGCCGCCTGGGCGCTCATGGCGGTGCTCTGGCAGCCGGGCCAGTGGCATGGGCATCTTGCCCATGAGTCGCAGGAGCATCCTGCCCCCGCAATCAGTGGGACAGAACACGGGCGAGACGCCCGTGCTATTCACGGGCAAGATGCCCGTGCCACTAGGCACGACCTGGGCAAGCTCGTGGTCACCTTCAGCCTGCTGACCACATACATGATGTTCAGCCAGTTGATGGTGATCTGGTACGAGAACCTGCCGGATGAGGTCCGGTTCGTCATCCCGCGGCTGCGGATGGACGAGTACGGATGGGTCAGCGCCGTGCTGCTGGCGGTGATATACCTGGGGCCGCTGGTCTATCTGCTGACGGTCTGGTCGAAGAAGTCGCGGGCGTACCTGGCGGTGGCGGCCGTCGTGGTGCTGGCGGGCATGTGGGTCGAGCGATGGTGGCTGGTCGCCGCCACGGTCAGCGAGAGGCGCCCCGTCTTCAGCCTGGCCGATCCCTTCGCGGCGGCCGCCATGGCGGGCCTGTTCGTCCTGCTTGCCGGGCGGCAGTTCCGGCTTGACTCCGCCGTGCCCGTGCGGGAGGGGCCTGTCGCATGACACAGGCTCCCGCACAGACCGCGCCTCCCCGGCAACCAGGGCCGCGCCGCCGCCGGTTTCGCTGGTCTGCGGCTGGGTGGCTGTCGCTTCTTGTCGTCGTCTTGACGGTGTTCACCGTGTATGAGTACTACAGTTATTACCAGGGCCAGCTAGGCCCCTTACAGCCGATCTCGTTCAGCCACCGCGTTCACGCGACGGACAAGCAGATAAGTTGTTTTGTGTGCCACACGGGCGCGATCGACACGGCCCACAGCGGTGTGCCGCCGATGGAGACATGCATGATGTGCCACAGCCGGATCATTACGGAGCACCCGCAGATCGTGAAGCTGCGCGAGGACTACGAGGCCGGAAGGCCCATCCAGTGGCGGCGGGTCAACACGCTGCCGGAGTTCGTCTACTTCGACCATCACGTCCATGTAAGGGCCGGCTTCGACTGCGGCCGGTGCCACGGCGACGTGAAAGGCATGGACCGCGTATACCTCTACCAGGACTTCCTGATGGGCTTCTGCGTCCAGTGCCACCGGGACAACAACTTCTCGCATGATTGCCTGATCTGCCACCGCTAGAAGAGCACGATGCAGAGCCGACTGACAACCCGCCGCGTTCCCGTCGCCGCCTGGGCGTTCTACGTGCTGGGCGCAGCGGTGGTGGCCGGCGCGATCGCGATGGGCGTCGGGACCGACCAGGCCGTCCTGGCGACGGCCGTCGGCGCGGGCGGCGTGGCGCTGGTACTGGTCGGCATAGCGGCGACAAGCTTCGCGCCGCGTAGCTCCTCGCTGGCCTTCATGACGGCCGGGGCGTTCTGGATGGTTGTCGGCACGCTTTACGGCCTGACCACCGCGATCCACCTCGTGGCCCCGGAGTTCTTCAACAACATATCGTGGCTGGTCTTCGGGCGGACCAGGCCCAGCCACATCAATACGGTCATTTTCGGCTTCATCGTCTCCACGCTGCTCGGCGCGGCCCTGCACTACATCCCCTCGCTGCTCAAGACGCCGCTGTGGTCCGAGAAGCTCGCCTGGGCAAGCTTCGTCTTCTGGCAGCTCGCGGTCATCAGCGGGCCGTCGACGTTCTCGTTCGGCGTTACGCAGGGGCGCGAGTACACGGAGTACGTCTGGCAGTTCGACGTGTGCGTCATGCTGGCCTTCGTGCTGGTGATCTTCAACATGGCGATGACCATCAGCCGGCGGCAGGAGAAGCTTCTCTACGTCTCGGTCTGGTACTTCATGGGCATGCTGCTCTGGACGGCCGGCGTGTACCCCATCGGCAACGTCATGTGGCGCCCGCGCACCGGCGCGATGGAGGGGCTGATCGACTCCGTGTTCCTATGGTTCTACGGGCACAACGTCGTCGGGCTGCTGCTGACGCCGCTGGCGATCGCGGCCGCCTACTACATCATGCCGCGCGTGGCGAAGACCCCGCTGTACTCGCACACGCTTTCCCTTGTTGGGTTCTTCTCGCTGGTGACGTTCTACACGCACATCGGCGGCCACCACATCCTCCAGACGCCGATCCCCAACTGGCTCAAGACCATCAGCGTAGTCGATTCCATCGGGATGCTCTTCCCGGTGTTCGTGGTGCTGGCGAACCTGTGGATGACCGTTCGCGGCCGCGCCGGGGCGATGTGGGGCGACCCCGCGGGGCGGTTCGTGCTGGCCGGCAGCCTGTGGTACCTGGTGACGTGCGTGCAGGGGCCGCTCCAGTCGCTGCCGGACGTGCAGAAGGTGACGCACTTCGGCAATTGGACCATCGGCCACGCCCACGTTGCCGTGCTGGGCTTCGCCGGGTTCATCGCTCTGGGCGCGCTTTGGCACGTGCTGCCGCTGGTGACCGGGCGCGAGATATGGTCGCGCAAGCTGGTCAACCTCCAGTTCGGCCTGGTGCTGACCGGGCTGGGCGGCTTCTTCGTCGTCCTGACCATCGCCGGGCTGATACAGGGCTCCTCCTGGCTCAACGGCCAGAGCGTGTACAAGGTTCTGCCGCAGATCATCCCGTACATGTTCCTGCGGGCGATGCTGGGGATATTCATCATTGCCTCGGCCGTGGTCGGGCTGGTGAACGTCCTATTGACGATCTTCCGCGGTCCGGAGTTGGCTGGATCGCCGGCAGCCACGGAGACAACAGCCGTCGGTGGAATCACAAATGCGGAATGAGGAATGACGAAGGAATTCCGAATGGCAAGTTCCCAAGACGCTCCACTGAATCATGCCAATGGTCCATGCAGCCTGGCCATGCAGTTTGGACATTTGACATTTGGAATTCCTTCGTCATTCCTAATTCCTAATTTGGCATTGTTCTGCCGGCCATCGTGGAACGAGGACGAACCATGAAGATGACCCCCGCATTCCTGGTCGTCGGCGCCCTGGCCATCTTCTGGACCTCGGTGTTCGTGGCCGTCTTCCTGCCGGCAATGACCATGCCCGAGACGCCGCAGCCGGCCTACTGGCGGCCGTGGACGGACGACGAGGCCGCCGGGCACAAGCTCTATGTCGCCAACGGCTGCTCTTACTGCCACTCGCAGTTCATCCGCACAGTCGACCGCGACCAGGAGGCCCAGCGCATCGCACTCAAGGACGATTACGTCGGCATGGAGCCGGCCATCCTGGGCACCGAGCGGACCGGCCCGGACCTATCGCAGGAGGGCGGGCTGCACCCGGATGATTGGCAGATCGCGCACTTCGTCAACCCGCGGAACACCCGGCCGATGTCGCTGATGCCCTCGTGGGAGTTTTTGGGCGACGACAGCATCCGCAAGCTCACCGCCTACGTGCAGTCGCTGGGCCTCAAGGACGCCGACTATCGCATGGACGCGCCCGGCCGCGGCCAGCGGTACTGGAAAAGGCTCGCCGTCGAGGCATACGACTCCGGCCCGGACAGGAATATCGCGTGGTTGCACTCCCAGGTGCCGCGGGTGTGGGTTGACATGCCCAACCCGTACCCGGCCACCGACGCCGACGTCGGGCGCGGCCACGAGGTCTACCAGGAGTTCTGCATCCATTGCCACGGGCCGGTCGGCGACGGGCAGGGGCAGGCCGCCCGCTGGCTCGACCCGCCGCCGCTCAACTTCACGACGCTCAAGCGTAACCTGCCGCAGGCCAAGGCGCCCGACGGCCGGACGTACTCGTACGTCGGCGGCATCTTCTACTACCAGGTGATGAACGGCATAACCGGCACCGCCATGCCGTACTTCAAGGGCGAGCTGGAGTCGGCGCGGATATGGGATGTGTCCAACTACCTGGCGGTCAGGTTCGTCGGCTACACGGATGCGACACTGCCGCCGCGCGGCATCCCGGCCGCGTACGAGCCGCAGTGGACCAATCCCGCCGCCACTCAGCCGGCATCGCAGCCCGCCACACGCGCGGCCGGTGATGGGGGAACGAGATGATCGCCATGAGCGAAGACATGGCGCTGCTTGTCATGTGGACGGTCTTCTCCGTCCTGGCGCTGGCGGGCGTGATTGCAGTCTTCATCTGGGCGATACGCAGCAGGCAGTTTGCGGATCAGGACCGCGCACGGTACTTGGCGCTGGACAGGCCTGATGACGAAGACAAGGCGCGGGCGGCCGCGAATGCGGAAGGCAGAATGAGAAATGACGAAGGAATGTCAAATGTCTAATGCCAAATGCTTCCTGAAAGTGCAGCCGTCAGCCGGAAGTGTCCGGCTCTGGAAGTGTGAGCATTTGACATTCGTCATTCCTTCGTCATTCCCCAATTCCAGATTTGGCATTGCGAAGGTGGGCCGTGTTTAGATTGGACATAATACAGAATCAGTGGCTCCTGCTGGCGCTGGGGCTGGGCGTGGTGTTCGTCCTGGCGATGGCGCTGGCTTACACGGCCATCTGGCGGCCGCGACAGACGCCCTCTGGCGGCGAGGGAGCCGCGCCCGCGCAAGAGGGCGAGCCCGCGCCGCCGGGCGAGCTTCCGTTCGGCCAATGGCTGCGCTCGTACGTGCCGTGGATACTGATTCTGACGCTCCTGTTTGTGATCGTGTTCATGGTCGTCTACACCATCATGGCGGCGACGACGCCGCCGAACATCTGAGGCCGCCGATGCCGTTCGGACATGAGGAGCATCGCGAGTTCAGCACGGCCGCCGCATGGATCATCCTCGCGGCGGTCTGCCTGGCGATACTTGGCTGGGGCCTGCTGAACTACGCCCTTATCCCCGACGCTCCGCGCCAGTGGAATTCCGGCGCGCTGGAGGATGTGCCGGCCGAGTCGGTCTACTCCAACGCCCCGGCCTCCGCCAGCCAGCCCGCGCCGCCGCAGGTCCAGCGCCTGCCCGAGGCCAGCACGAAGTACGGAGGCGGGCAATGAGGTGGGTCAAGCTCATCGGCGTGGTCGGGCTGGCCGTCACGGTGTACATCTGGTACGAGTTGCTCACCGGCCCGACGATGCGATACACCCAGCCCAACATCCGCCCCTACCACGCCGCCATGCCTCTGCCCCCGGAGGGCGCGGTACCGGTTGAGGATGTATGGCCAGCGCTGCCGACCACGGCCCAGGCGACGACTATGAAGGTCTCGATCCCCGCCACGCCCGCCAATATCGCCCGCGGCAAGGTCTACTACGGCTACTACTGCGCATTCTGCCACGGGCCTTCCGGCGACGGCCGTGTGCCGGTGGGCGAGAGCTTCGTCCCCGCGCCAGCCGACCTTCGCTCGCCCAAGGTCCGGTCCATGTCCGACGGCCAACTCCTCCGCGCCATGCTCACGGGCGACGGCCACAGGCCGATACTCGTCCACACGGGGAAAGAGGCCGTGCTTGAGTACACGGTCCTACCGGAGCATCGGGACTACCTGGTGCTCTACGTCCGGTCGCTGGGGAAGTAAGTCTTTCCGAAGCAGAGGATAGGGAACACGGATTAAGGGGATGCCACGGACTTCTTTCAGAGAGTTGATTCCGTGCAGTCAGCCTCGTCCGTGAAATCCGTGTTCCCATCCTTGTTCAGGAGATGGCCACCGGCGGGCGCCGCAATGCCATGCCGTAGTGGTAAGGCGGCAGGTCGATGACCCCCGGCGCGACGAGCGCAAAGCCCGACTCCTCCGCCCACTGCCGGCACTGCCCGGGCCTGGGTCTGATGTCCATCGACGGGCCTCTTGGCGTGGAAGCATCGTAGTTCCAGTGGATTATTCCGACCAGGCCGCCCGGCCGCAACACGCGGAACGCCTCATCCAGGAGCACGCGCGGCGCATCGGCGTGCAGGATGTTGAAGAGCATGGCGTAGTCGACGCTTTCATCAGGCAGCCCCGTGCCATCGGCCATGAAGTCACGGAGGCAGGCGCGGACGTTGCCGACGCCCTCGGCCAGCGCCCTCGCCGTCGTCGCCTCGATCATGGCCGGTTCGATGTCCAGCGCGTGGAGCGTGCCGGAGACGATCCTGGCGGCCGGTATCGTGAAAGTGCCATAGCCGCAACCGAACTCAACGGCATCGCGGCAGGAGGAGTCAAGGCCCAGCCTGACGAGGGCGGCCGGCGGGTCGAAGAAGCCCTCCCACATCCTCTCATCCGGCATTCCGCTCTGGCGGACTTTCATGTGTGAGGTCTTGTCTTCACTTCGCCACCGGCTGGGGAAAGAGCGTCTTGAGGTCGAACGCCGTGTCCTGGAGCTGGGCCTCCTTCCCGCGGAGGTCGATCTTCTGCTCGATGAGCTGCTCGAATGGCTTGAACTCCTTGCGTTTCATGTTGATCGCGAAGAACGCGCTCATCCGCCCGCCCTTCAGGTACAGGATGGCGAAGCTGTTGGACTCCATGCGCCCGCGGGTGAGCGTCTGCTCGCAGCCGCTCTCATCCCCCGCGAACTCCAGGTGCAGGTCGAAGATGTCCGAGAACACGTAGGTCAGCAGGCTGTAGGCCTCCTGCTGCCCGGCCATGTTAGCGCCGGCAAGCGCGCCGGTGTAGTCGGCCTGGCCCCAGTGCTCGACGCGCCTCCGACGGCTGGAGTGCGGGTCGGGATAGTTGGCGATATCGCCGGCCGCGTAGATGTCGGGGTGTGATGTCCGCATGAACTCATCGACGACCACGCCGTTGTCGATCTTCAGGCCGGCCTCGGCGGCCAGCCGCACGTCCGGCTCGATGCCGACGGCCATAATCACGAAATCGCACGCGATCATCTCGCCGGATGTGAGCACGACGCCCGTCGCATGGCCATTGCCCGCGATGGACCCGACGCCCTGGCCCTGGTGGAACGTCACGCCGCGGGCGGCGCAATAGTCGCGGATGTAATCGGCCAGTCTCGCATCGGCGAAGCGCGACCAGATGTGCGGCGACCGGCCGACGACATCCACGCCCACGCCCCGCTGCGCGAACGAGGAGGCAAGCTCCAGGCCGATGAACCCGTCGCCGATGATGGCCGCACGCCGGCCTTTCTGCGCGGCCCGCGAGACGATCATGGCGTCGTCCAGCGTGCGGAAGGTGTGGACGTTGGGCAGGTCAGCGCCGGGAACCTTCAGGCGGATGGGCGTGCCCCCGGTGGCCAGCAGAGCCTTTTCGAACGCGATGGACTCGCCCTTGGCCAATGTCGCCACCTTGCGCGCCGCGTCCAGATGCGTGACCGCCTCGCCGCTCATCAGCGCGATGGACTTGCTCGCGTAGAAGCCCGGCGGGTCGAGATAGACCTTCTCGACGGGCGTCTTGAGCTGCATGAAGTCCTTGGACAGCGGCGGGTGGTCGTAGGGCGCGTGCGGCTCGGCGCCGACGATGGTAATCGGGCTCGCGGCGTCAAGCTCGCGGATCCGCTTGGCGGCCCGCGCGGAAGCCAGGCCGCCGCCGATGAGGAGGTACTTCGCTGATTTCATTCAGGGCTCCTTTCAACCTCATCCTAGGCGCGAACGGCGAATTAGGAATTCCCAAATGCCAAAGGAATGCCAAATGGCAAACACTCAAGTAGCCCCGCAGGGGCGGCCATCGGGGTTCGGCATTGGGCATTTGGCATTCTTTCGGCAATCCCAATTTCCAATTTGACACTGCCAAGCGGCTGGACATCCTCATTCTGGGATGCGTATCATATGTAGCATGTTGGCTTCTCGGGGAATTCTGGTCCTGGTCGCCATGGCCTTGCCTCTGGGCGGGTGCGAGGCGATGAACCAGGCTGACGAGCTGATCGCCTGCTTCAGGTCAGGCAAGGCCGTCGCCGCCGACCAAGGGGTGCTCTTCTACGGCAAGGACTGCCTGGTGCTCCCCGGCCAGGGGGCGATGCTCTCGGCCCGCCTCCAGCAGCCGCGCTCCTTCAAGGGCTTCAAGGACGCCACCATCACCTTCTACAACGGCCAGACCGCCATCGGCTCGGCCAGGACCGACCGCGAGGGCGAGGCCCGCCTGCTCTGGACGCCGCCAGGCGAGGGCGACTTCACGATCACCGCCCGGCCGACCGCGCTTCCGGAAGACATGCTCGACCGCCACGGCGAGGCCCTGAAGACATCCGCGGACATCCTCGTCTGCGTCAGGCCCTCCAGCACGCCGCTGGTCGTGATCGACCTGGACCACACGATCGTGAACGGCAGTTGGTTCGACGTGCTGACCAAGGACCATCCCGCGTGCATAGGGGGGGCCGAGGAGGCGATGGAGCGGATCGCCAAGGAATACGGCGTGGTCTATCTCTCCCTCCGCCCCAACGCGCTCACGCGGCGGACGAAGGAATGGCTCGCGAGCGAGGGCCTGCCGCGCGGCCCGCTGCTGACGTGCCGGACGCGGGACATGTTCGGCGACGTCGCCCAGATCAAGGCCGCGAGGATCAAGGCGATCAAGACGTTCTTCCCCGATGTCCGCTTCGGCGTCGGCGACAACGCCTCGGACGCCAGGGCATACCTGGCCTGCGGCATGACGGCCTACCTGCTCGCACGCCCCAAGGCCGACGCGCGCTCGATGCGGGCCAAGGCCGACGAGGTCCGGCCGATGGAAGGCGACGAGCGCCTTCAGGTCGTTTCCCAGTGGCGCCAGATCGAGCAGGGCGTCTTCGAGGGGGCGAAGTTCCCGGCCGTCGCGTTCGTCCAGGACATGGAGCGCAAGGCGGCGCAGAAGTAGCCTTTTGGAGTGCGGCGGCAAAGTCGCGAAGCGACACGACGCCGCTTTGGACTTAGCACTGTACATGGCGAGCCAAAGCGGCGTCGCGTCCCTGCGGGACTTTGCCGCCGCACTCCAAATGGCTTTTCACTTGTCTTCCATCGGCGCGGGCGCCCGTTCCTCGAAATGGGTCGGCAGCGTGGAAGGCGGCGGCACGGGGACAAGCTTTTGCGTGGCCGGCGGAGGGGTGGGCGTCGCCCTTGGGTTCATCGGCGGCGCGGGCATCTCAGTGGGGGCCGGGTGTAGAATCGTCGGCCGCGGCCTTGGCGTTGGGACGGGCGAGGTCGAGGGCGTGGAGGTCGGCGCGGTGGAAGTCGCCGGCTTCGTCGTCGGCCGTGGCGTTGGCGGAAGGGCGATCATCTCCGTAGTGTGCGTGAAGACCGGCAATGTGACGGGCGTCAGCGTCGGCTTAGGCGTTGGCGTCGTGGTCGGGCGGGGCGTAATGCTTGGCGGCAGAGGATCGACAATGACGGGCCCTTGCATGAACGTCATGCTTGGCTGCTCGGCTGTCAGACCACCGGCGGGGGTTACCTCGTCGGTCGGGCTCTCGCCTGCCGGGGCCTCGCCGGTCTTCTGGCCGCCGGATGGCCTGCTCGTCGGCCCGCCCGCCCCGGCCGGGGCCATCTCGTTCGGGTGCGGCGCACGTTCGCACCCGTGGCTGGCGACCAGGCTCGCGAGCATCACGCCGGCCGCCGCCACGCCGGCGGCCTTGCCGAACCGGGCCGCTGGCCGGGCCTGGTCGCGTGCGGCCGCCTGGCGGATCTCCTCGATCATGGCCGTCATGTCGGCCGTCATGGCCGCGTCGAACCGTTCACGCCTGCGCGACAGCCGCTCTATCTCCTCACGCACGGTTGCGGGTGCCATGGCTTCGCCGTCTGCAACCACGTCTGAATCGCACGCCAGCTCCGCCGCGAAATCGCATATCGCGTCCAGCAGCTCCGCGTTGCTCCGGTTGAGCCTGCGTATGAGGCCTTTGGACCGGGCTACGAGCCTTGGCGTCGCCGCCCGCGGGAAGAAGTGCCGCAGTATCTGTAGGTGGTAGTCGACCGACATGCCCATCAGGTTCGTGCCGTCGCAGTGGAAGTTGCGCGGCGTGAAGACCTCGCGGAACAGCTCGTAGGCAAGCTGGCTGGCGGGCTCGGTGATGCGGTAGGTATAGCCGAAGTAGTCGCCGATGAGCCGGCCTTGCTCGCGCAGGCGTCGCTCGATGGCCGTGCCTCCGTAGACCTCCACGCGGCAGAAGTTCAGCGGCACGTCCTCGTATTGGCGCATGAACTCGACATTCTCGCGCAGGTCGCCCAGCGTGCAGTCGGGCTCGAACATGAGCAGGTTGAACGTGACGTGCAGGCCGGCGTCCTTGATGAGCCGCAAGGCCGTGTGGTTCTGCTCGCGGCGGATTCCGCGCCCCAGGGCCTTGAGCCCCGCTACCGCGTTGGACTCCACGCCCAGGAACACGCGGAACAGGCCCATCTCGCGCAGTAGGCCCAGCGTCTCCGGCTCGACGCTGTCGGGCCGGGCCTTGACCTGGATGGCGATCCGGCCAACGCCCAGGCGGTCCAGGGCCGCCTTGATGGCCGTGAAGCGCTCGATGTTGTCCTCGCGGCGGGGGAGGAAGAAGTTGTCATCGTGGAAGTTGAATATCCGCACGCCGCAGCGGTGGTAGAGCATGGCCATCTCGGCCGTCATGTCCTCGACGGACCGCTGGCGGAAGCGCTTGCCGCCGGTCCGCTTGTGCCAGGCGTTGATCGAGCAGAAGTGGCAGTTGGCGAAGCACCCGCGGCCGGAGAGCATGTTGGCGATGGGCAGGCCCAGGTATGTGTGGAATCGGCTGCTCCGCGTGGGCCAGGCCCGCGTGTCCAGGTCATCTACCGGCGGTCGTGGCGGCGTGTCCACGACCTGGCCCGCGTCGCGCCAGGTCATGCCCCGGACGTTGGCGGGAGTGCCGGCGTTGAGGTTGGCCGCAAGGTCCACCATCGCCTCCTCGCCCTCGCCGTGGAGGACCGAGTCGAGCGACGTCGCCTCGCCCAGGAGCTGCTGGGCGTGGAACGACGCGAAGTGCCCGCCGGCCGTGATGTGCCCGGCGTAGCCCGCCGCGCGCAGCTCATCCGCCAGCTTGACGTACTCCTGCGCCCGCGCGGTGAAGACCATCGACATGCCCACTATCCGTGGGCCGAAGGCGACGATCTCATCCACAAGCTGCGGGATCTGCCCGGCCGCGTGGAAGTCCATGATCCGCGGCTCATGGCCGGCCTCTGCCAGCGCGGCGTGGATGTAGCGAAGCGCCAGGTTCTCTTCAAGCTCCGGCCCGACCAGCGCGATCTTCATTGTGCGTCCCCTTGTGCTGTGCGACGGGAGTATCGTAACGCTGGCGGGCGACAAGAACAATCTCCATGGTGGACTTGGCAACGACACGGCCATATCCTTTCGACGTCATCCCATCGCGCGGGAGCGACCATGGCAGACGAGGACATCCTTCCCCCACCCGGCGGCCAACAGGCTAAGTGGTTCTACTCGATCGACAACAAGGAGTACGGCCCCGTGTCGGCCGAGCAGATGCAGGCCATGATGCGCGCCGGCCAGGCGCCGCCGAACACCATGGTCTGGCGCGATGGATTCACGGACTGGATTCCCGCGGCCACCGCCAGCGAACTGACAGGCGGCCCGCCGCCGCTGCCCTCGGGGCCAACGCCCCTGGAAAGGCTGAAGGTACGCAATGCCAAGCAGAACTGTGTCACCTTGTTCGCCGTATTCCTGGTCGCTCTCGTCCTACTGCTGGCAAGCTTGCTGGAGATTATGATCGGTCCAGGCAGCCCAATCAGTTTCGGTTGCGCCACTTGGTTGGCGTTGGGAGGCGGCGTCTTCGCCACGATCTACCTTCCGTTGAGGTGGCAGACTCTCAAGGCACTGGCTGGTCCCTATAAGGCCATGGGGATGATTGGGGGATTGGGACTTGTGCTTGTTCTTGTCATCGTTGTCGCGGCAATCCTACTGGAATCCATTCACGCGATCAGGATATAGCCGTTGTGTTAAGGCGCATTGAGTTGGCCAGGAGCGTCAGGCTGGAGACCACCATCGCGACGGCCGCCAGAAGCGGATGGAGCCACCCGGCCGCCGCGGCCGCAAGCGCCACCGAGTTGTAACCAAGCGCCCACAGCAGGTTCTGCATTATGATCCGCCGCGTCCTTCGCGACAGGGCGATGAGCCAGCCGATCCGCCCCAGGCCGCCGGAGACAAGCACGACGTTTCCCGCCTGCCGGGCCAGGTCCGTCCCCGCGCCAAGCGCGATCCCCACATCCGCCTCGGCCAGGGCGGGGGCGTCGTTGATCCCGTCGCCGACCATCGCCACAACGGAATTGTGAATTGTGAATTGCGGATTGCGAATTGCCGGTTTCGAGGGACGATCCGCCTTCTCCGGGTCTTCGGGAATCCGCAATTCGCAATTCGCAATTCGCAATCCTGACGACGCGCGGACTAGCTCCAGCTTCTGGTCCGGCGTCTGCCGGGCGCGGACGTCGTCGATGCCGACCTTGCGGGCGATGGCCTCGGCCGTCTCGGGCCTGTCGCCGGAAAGAAGCACGCACGACACGCCGAGGGCCTTCAACTCCGCCACGGCCGCCGGCGCGTCGGCGCGGACGACGTCGCCCAGGCGCACCAGCCCGCGGACACGGCCGGACCAGCCCACGTATACGGTCGTCCCATCCCCCGCGCAGTGGGCCGGCGAGTCTGAGTTGAGGGGGGGGGAAGCCAGGAGGGGAGGAGGGGAGGACGGTTCATCCGTCAGCGCCGGCTCCTTCCTCCTTTCCTCCACTCCTCCCGTCCTCCCGTCCCAACGCAACCCGTGCCCGTGCAGGAATTCACTGGTCCCCGCGAATACGTCGCAAGACCCGGCGGGGATTGCCACCCGCCCGCGCACTCCGTGCCCCGGAAGAGCTTCGACATTCTGGGCAGCCGGCACGTTCAGCCCCCGGGCCTCGGCCGCCGCGACGATGGCCCGCGCGACCGGGTGCTCGCTCCGCGACTCCAGCGCGGCCAAGTTCGCCAGCACCTCATCCGCGCCGGCCGTGCCGTCGAACGCCTCGACCGACTCGACCGTCATCCGCGCCTCCGTGAGCGTGCCTGTCTTGTCGAAGAAGATGGTCCTCACCCGCCCGGCCCGCTCCATCACGTCGCCGCCGCGGACCAGCACGCCGCCGCGCGCCGCACGCGCGATGGCAATCGCCGTGGCCAGCGGGGCCGCGATGCCCATCGCGCACGGGCAGGCCACCACCAGCACCGCCAGGGCGGCCAGTGCCGCGCGGCTCACTTCGCCGCGTGCCAGCCAGAAGATCCCCGCGCCTGCCGCCAGAATCAGCACGGCCGGGATGAACGCCGTCGCCGCACGCTCCGCCAGCCGCTGCCAGCGGGATGGGGCCATGCGGGCCTGACGGACCATCTCGACGATCCGCCGCACCAGCAGGTCCGCTCCGGCCCGCCGCGCCTCGACCGTCACCGCGCCCGTCCCGTTGACCGAGCCGGCGATTACCTCGTCGCCTGGGCCGCACGCCCGCGGCGCAAGCTCGCCCGTGAACGCCGCCTCCTCGACCGTGGTCCGCCCCTCGACGATGACGCCGTCCACAGCAAACCGCTCGCCAGGCTTGAACAGGACGCGGTCGCCGGCCCGCAGTTCATCGAGCGCCACGTCGCGCGCCCGGCCGTCCTCAAGACGCGTCGCGCTGGCGGGCAGCAGCGTCTCCAGGCCCTCGGCGAGAGCCGCCGCCCGGCCCCTGGTCGTCGCCTCGAGGAGCTTGCCGAACGTCACCAGCGCCGGCAGCATCGTGGCCGTGTCGAAGTACACTTCGCCCTGGCCGCGGATGACCGCGTAGGCGCTCGTGCCGAAGGCCGCGAACGAACCGGCGGCGATGAGCGTGTCCAGACTCAGCCGGCGCGACGCGACCTCGCCGGCCGCGCCGACGATGAACGGGTAGCCCAATATCGCCATCGCCGGCGCGGCCAGGCCCAGCATGATCCACCTGAACGCCCCGACGGCCGGCGGCTCGACAGTCCCCGTATACAAGAGCAGCGCCAGCATCATCACGTCCATCGCCAGGAACGCCCCCACCCCCAGCCGCAAGAGGCCCCAGGCGAGACAGCTCCGCCCGTCGCGGTCGCCGACGATCCGGCTGACCAGCCGGCAGCCCAGGCAGCAGAAGACCCGTTCGCCGTCGCGCCCGGCGACGGTCTTCACAGCAACGGGCAATCCGCAATGCCAGCAGGCCGTTCGAGTCACAGTCCGGAATGCCTCAGTTGCAGCACGGGTGGGCGCTCGCCTGCGTTGTCGTAGCGCTCGCCGGATGGCCCTGGCCATGAGGGAGAGCGGCTCCCAACAGGCCTGACCCTCGCAGCACCGTCGCAGCGCCCATGATGATGAGGATCGCGCCCGCAACGGCCGTTGCCCATCTCCGCAGGGCCTGCCGCGCCAGGCCGCCGGTCAGGCCGAGCACCAGCAGCGACCAGACCGTGCCGACGCCCAGGGCCGCCATCGTCGCCATGCCGGCCGGCACGGAACTGGTCTTGATCGACAGCGCCAGAGCCGTCCACACGATGCCGCACGGAAGGAACCCGCACGCCAGACCTAGCACGAGCGCCCCGCTCGGGGTCGGCCGTGCGAAGAGCTGGCGGAAGAGCGACGCGAACAGGCCGTCACCACGCGCTGCCATGTCCCGGTCGGCCGCGGCTTGACTGTCCGCCGCGCGCGCCGCGCGCCTCGGCCAAAGACCCAGCATCGCCAGGCCCGCCAGTATCATCGCCCCTCCCGCCAGCCAGGTCAGGCCCTTCTGTATCCACGGGCGCTCGGGCGAGCCGATGATGCCGCCCAGGTAACCGGCCAGCGCGCCGAGGAAGACGTACGTGACGATCCGCCCCGCGTGCCACGGCAGTTGCCGCGCCAGGTTGCCCAGCACTCCCCGCCCGGCCGCCAGGTGCAGAGGAAACGCCCCGCACATCCCCAGGCAGTGGCCGAACGAGCCGGCGCCCATGACCAGCCCCATCCAGATGTAGTCCCACTGGCTCACGATGGCACTCTAGGCGCGCCGGACAGACCCAGTCAAGGCCGCAAGCCTCAACAGCGCCTCACGGCAAACCCTCACTCTTGCCCGCTGGGTACATTAAGGGCTTGCCGCGAGGCGCTGTTCTTCACTGGGCCGGGCGCTAATCCTTCGTCCCTGCCGTCGCGGTGGCCGGGGGCTTGGGGCCGATGTGGGCGAAGTGGTAGGCCGGATGCTCGGTCTGCATTTCCCAGTTGTTGCACCGCTTGCCTATGTCGCGCGTGCCCGGGCCGCCGAAGCGGATGGTAAGCTCGCGTGCCGCGCCAGCCGTGCCGGTGACCGTCATGAGGTGCTTACCCTTGGCCAGGGCGACGGGCAGGAACGTCCAGCCCGCTTTGTCGGGCGGGGCCGGCGGAGCGGTTGCGCCAATCTCGACGCCATCGACCTTGACGGCCGCCTTGCCATCAGTCCACACCTGGAACTGGTATAGGTCATCGGCGGCCGCGTCGAAGTATGCCTCGATGCGGTACTCCGCGCCGGCGGGAACCTTGGCCTCCTGAAGCGCGGCCTTGCGGCGCATGTCCTCGACGATGCGCGGGGCGGAGTCCTTGCCGTCGGCCTTGTAGACAAGCGTCGGGCCGTCGAGCAGCGCCTGGCCGTCGGGAACCTTCACATCGACGGCCGGGAGGGGCCTGTCCGCGACGACCTCGACCTCGTAAGGGGCGGAGGCGATCTCCTGGCCATTGTCATCCGCGACGGCTTGGAGACGGGCCGTGCCCATGCCCAGTCTGCGCGAGTCGATCTCGAACTTGACCTTTGCGCCGTCGGCTGTTGCGAGGACGCGCCCGCTGTGAAGAAGCTCGAACTTGTTGGCCTTCTGAGTCTCGACGGACAGCATGATTGGCTTGCCGAACACAACTGTCTTGTGGCCGGTGATACGCACAGGCTTGGGCTGATAGACCTGGGGCAGCCAATCCAGTGGCTTTCGCCCCTGGGCGCGGATCGCGTCATCTCCTGTCGCGACGAACACCGCTTCGTGGTAGCCGCCCTTCAGCGTCCTATCAGGCAGCAAGGGCTCAGCCCCAGGGCATTCCTCCAGCACGCCATCGACGTAGACCCAGCATTTCTTCGCCTTCGGTGAATCGCCGGCAAGCGTGGGCTTCAGCGTGCCCTTGTCGTATTCCACGGTCTGTATTCTCGGCGGCTTTGCGAACGGCTGGCATAGCGGGTCGCCGACGATGAGGAGCTGGTACGGCCCTTGTACCGACAGATAGAACGCCTCGGCCAGCGAGCACCCGGCCGCGTAGTGGTAGAAGATGAACGGGTGCGGGAACTTCTGCCAGATCGCCATCGGCTCGGTCACCGTGCCGGACGAGCCGGCCGCGCCGAAGCGGATGAAGTCGCTGATGGGAACCTGCCCGCCGCTCCAGGACATGATGCCGCCCTCGCTGGTGAGGTTCTCGACGATCGCGCCGGGTAGAGTCTTTGAGCCGCTGCGGGGCGGGCACGGGTACTGCTGGCCGAGCATCGCCCCGATGATGTCGTCCTTGCCCTTGGGCATGGCTACACAGTGGTCCTTGTCCTTGGGCGTGCCGTAGTCGCGGATGATGGCCGCCGCCATGCCGAGCTTTTCCAGAGCGGCGACGGCCGGCTTGAACCACGCCTCGCGTGTCTGGGTGCGGATGGCGCCGTCGGCCATATAGTAGAACGTGCCTTTGGGGCAAGTGCCGTCGGCCGCGGCCGCCCGCTTAAGGCAATCGGCGACCTCCATCACGCTGTTGCCCCGGCCGCTGGTGACGCCCAGGACGATGGACAGCATGTACTTCCGCCCGGAGTCGGCGGGCCTGGTGGCTGCATCCGCCGGCGCGGCGACAGGCTTGCCGTCGGCGCCCCAGGCAATCTGGCTGGAGAAGGCGACAGGCGGCTGGACGTCGAACCTGGGCTTGCCGGCTTCATCCGTGCCGGCGGTCCTCTGGAGACGGTAGTAATGGTTGGCGTTGAGGGCGGAATACGCGCGGCCTTCCTTGGCAAGCACCTGCTCGTAGAGGAAGGTCAGGCCGTTGATCGAGGCGATGGCCCCGCCGCGCGAGCCGCCCATGTCGGCGGAGAAGTCGATGGCCGTTGGGAAGTCGCTCGACCACGCGATGCAGTCGATCTGCTTTTCAAGGCCGCGGTCCTTGACGGCCGCCAGCACGGGTTTGAGCAGCCTCTCGCGGAAGGCCTCGACGTCCGTCGCGTCGTCGCGCCGGTCGAGCTTGAAGGGCAGGAAGACGACGTCGCAGTCGGGGATGTGGCGGGCGCGGATGAAGTGGTTGGCGACCGTCAGCGACGCCCAGCTCTCGGGGTTGACCACGACAAGGACGTTCTCCGGCCCGCCGCCGGCCATGGCGGGCGAAGATTCGGCAAGGAACGCGGCCAGGCCTACCAAGGACGGCACGAGAAGACGCCATCTGCGCATACGGTTCTCCGTGATTGCTCGGCGCGGATTGTAGCACGACTCATCCCCAGTTTCAGCGAAGTCCGGCCGACCGCGCAGGGCGGTCCCGCCCTATCAGTAGTTTGTGAACGGCAGGACGCCGTATCCTCGCTGGGTCTCCTCCTGAATGTACTTGGCGAGGAAGGAATACGTGAAATTGCGGGCCGAACCGTCCAGCATCACCCCGTTGAAGCTCTTGAGATGGATGGGGGTGGCGATGATGTGCGACAGTTGGCCCGGGGTGTTTCCGTTGGTGCATGCCCAGTCGGCAAACCCGGAGGAAGTCGCCTCGCCCGCCACTGACGGCTCGAGGATGGCGCAGTAGTCGGACGCACGCTTGAAGTTTGTCAGCTTCCAGGCCAGGGGGCTGGTCCAGTTGAACTGGCCCAGGTCCCAGACTTGGCCGGCCCATCCGGTGGATACGTTCCAGGCGTAGTGGAACCTGTAGTCGGTGGTCCACTTCTGGCCCGGACAGTTCATCATGCGGGAGAAAGCCATCGGCACCCCCCAGGTTGGAGGACCGCTGGCCGTGGATGAAGTGAGCCTTTCGTAGACGCCGTTGAGGGGCTGCCTGGCCACGGATTGCTGGCATTGCTGGCCGGGGGCCGGATGGGAAGGCCTGCACCTGGAGTCGACATAGGGAGCGATGAAGTCCGCCCAATACCAGCACCAGTACTCCGGGTCGGGCCGGAAGACCAGGTAAGCCGGCGGAATGACCTCGGCGCTGTCCGAGACGTAGAAGTGGATCCCTTCGCCTAACGCCTTGAAGTGCATCATGCAGACGGCCCTTCGCGATATCTCGCGCGCCTGCGCCAGCGACGGCACCAGGATGGACACCAGCAGCGCGATGATTGCGATGACGGCCAGCAGCTCGATCAGCGTGAAGGCCTTGCGACGATTACCTAGACGGGCACGGGACATGTCGGTGCTCCTTCCGCGTATATTATACGCGCCCAGTCCATGAGAGTGTCAAGCATGTTCTGGCCGCGATTCTTCACTTGGCAATTGAATATCGCGTGTTGAGTGTTGATTATTGATTGTGGAGCCAAGATGAACCACAAGGAATGGATCGGCGCGACGCTCGCCCACCGCCAGCCGCCGCGCGTGCCGTACAACTTCATGTTCTCGCCGCCGGCCAGGGCCGCGGTCGAGAAGCACTATGGCACGGCCGCGCTGGAGGATGTCCTGGACTTCCCCCTGCGGATGAGCGCGCCCAAATCCATCAAGCCGCTCTACTCCCATCCATCACAGTTCGGGCCGACTGTGACCGATGAGTTCGGCGTCGTCTGGTCCACCACCGAGATCGACCGCGGAAGTCCCGTCGGTCCGCCGCTGCGCGAGCCGGACCTGTCGCGGTTCAAGTGGCCCGACCCGACGGCCGAGTACCGCTTCGAGGACCTTGGCAAGTGGACCGCCGCCAACGCCGGGCACTTCACCATCATCTGGATCGGCGACCTGTGGGAGCGGGCCACGTTCATGCGCGGCATGGAGGCCCTGCTCTTCGACCTGACGCTCGCCCCCAGGTTCGTCGAGCAGCTCCTCCGCGGCCTGGCCGACCACATACTGCGGACGATGGGGATACTCTTCGACCGCTTCACGTTCGACGGCGTGGCCCTCAGCGACGACTACGGCACGCAGCACGGCCTTCTCATGTCGCCCGACCACTGGCGGCGGTTCATCCGCCCGCTCGTGCGGGAGATCTACTCGCTGGCCAAGCGGCGCGGGCGGCGGGTCTTCCACCATTCCTGCGGGAACATCGTGCCGATCATCGGCGACATGATCGACGCGGGCCTCGACATCCTGCACCCGATCCAGCCGGAGGCGATGGACATCGTGGCGCTCAAGCGCGATTTCGGGCGCGACCTGACCTTCTGCGGCGGCGTCCGCACGCAGGACCTGCTGCCCTGCGGCACTCCGGGCGAGGTCCGCGACGAGGTCCGCCGCCTCAAGGACGTCATGGGCGCCGGCGGAGGATACATACTGGAGCCGGGCATAACTTTGCAGGCCGACGTGCCGGTGGCCAACATGGCTGCTATGATCGACGAGGCAAGGGCCGAATGAGCAATGTCTAATGTCTAATGCCAAATGTCTAACTTGGAGCCTGGGCAGACTTAGACATTAGACATTGGACATTAGACATTTTCCTCCAGCTTGCACGCCGGTCCCTCTGGCCTGTACACTTCGTCTTTCTACTTGAGAGGAGTATCCATGCAGAGGAAGCGTTACGCCGTCGTCGGAGCGGGTGGCCGGGGAATCGGGATGTTCGCCAAGCCGATCATGTCCGACTTCAAGGACACGGCCGAGCTGGTCGCACTGGTCGACAACAACCCCATCCGCATGGCCTACGGGGCCTCGCGCCTGCCCGGACCCGTGTCGCAGTACACCGACTTCGACAGGATGATGAAGGAATGTGACCCCGATTGCGTCATCGCCGCCACGCGCGACTGCTTCCACGCCGACTACGTCGTCAAGGCCCTTAAGGCCGGCAAGCGGGCGTACAGCGAGAAGCCGCTCTGCACGACGGCCGCGCAGTGCCGCGCGATCCTCGCGGCGGCAAAGTCCTCCGGCCAGGTGATGCTGACCACGCACAACGCCCGCTACGGTGCGGGCAACCGGGCCGTGAAGGAGGTCATCAAGTCCGGCCGGCTGGGCGACATCCTGCACATGCAGTACGAGGAGACGCTCGACCGCCGCCATGGCGCCGACTACTTCCGCCGCTGGCACCGCAACAAGGCCAACTCCGGCGGACTCCAGATACACAAGGCAAGCCACCACTTCGACCTCCTGAACTGGTGGGCCGGCTCGAAGCCCGTGACGCTGGCCGCGCAGGGCGGCCTGCGGTTCTACGGCCGCAACGGGCCGTTCCGCGGCAGGCGATGCCTGGGGTGCAAGCACGCGAAGAAGTGCGCGTTCTACGCCCCCATGTACGACTTCGAGGAGTACCGCAAGGCCTACCTGGAGGCAGAGAAGGCGGATGGGTACATCCGCGACGGCTGCGTGTTCGACAAGTCCATCGACATCGAGGACCAGCTCGCCGTCCAGTACACTTACGCCAACGGCATCCAGGTCAACTACTCGCTCGTGGCCTATTCGCCCATCGAAACGCACCGCGTGGTCATCGAGGGCACCAAGGGCCGGCTGGAGGCCTACGGCCTGTACAACACCGGCTGGGCGATCAGCTCGACCACGCTCCAGGGCCTCGATAAGCTCACCGGCGAGTCGGTCAAGCTCTACATCCCCAACGGGGGCGTCGAGGATGTCTCGCTGAAGCGCGTCGCGGGCGGCCATGGCGGGGCGGACCCGCAGCTCCGGGCCGACTTCTTCGGCCGTGACTGGAAGAAACCGGCCAACGAGATGATGGCCTCGCTGGATCAGGCGGTGCAGGCCGTCCTCATCGGCTGCGCTATCAACAAGTCCCTGGCGACGGGCAAGCCCGTCGATGTGCAGGGCCTGCTGAAGAAGGACTGAGGGCGACGGTCCCGCTTAGTCCATCCCTTTGCTCGCGGTGCGGGCTACCTCGGCGGCCAGGTCGAACAGCGCCTTGTTCCGGGCGTCGTAGCCAGATGACAGGTACCACAGCCGGGCGCTTGTGGCCTCGGAGTAGCCGGCCGAGTTCTCCCACCACTGCTTGACGTGCGGGTCGTTGATCTTGCCACGCAGGCCCAGCAGCGTCGCCCGGTTGCGGTCCTCGAGCAGCTTGCGGCACCGGGCGGCCAGGTCGGGCGGAAGGGCTCCCGCCAGCAGGGCCTTCTCGACGACGATCCTCGCCTCCGTCTGCTGCACGCCCTCGCGCAAGAGCTCGAAGCGCGGCGGGGCGATTGGCCCATCGGCGCCCGGCTCGAGTATCCACGTCCAGACGGACAGTCCCCCCGCGCTCGCGACGGGGTAGCGGAACGTCACCATCTGCCTGCCGCCGCGTGAGGTCTTCAGCGCCGGCCATAGGTCGCCGCCCAGCCGGCCGAAGCCACGCAGGCCGGACATGACGTCAAGCTCCGCCTGGAGGGCGAAGACCTGCGGCGTCCTGTTGGGGGCCAGGTCCCGGTTGAACTCCAGCCGCAGCTCCGGGTGCTTCGTGCCGAACTTGCTCTTTGCAACATCGTGCGTGGCCAGCTCCGAAAGGAATACGTTGGCCTGGTAGGCCACCGGCATGCCGCCGATGACCTCGCCCGCGGAAAACAGGTGGTCCTGCACCAGCCACGGCGTGTCGGGCATGAGCTTGTTGAAGAGCTGCGTCACTTCCCTGGTCGGCTTGGGGTCCAGAGGAATGCCGAGCATCGCCTTGCCTTCCAGGCCGCGCTTCTTGAGGATCGCCCGCAGCCTGTCGTAAAGCCCCTGCCAGAGCCCCAGGCTCTCCGGCTGGGAGTACTGGGGAAGCTGGAGCTTGGAGCACTTGCCGGTCGCGGGGTCCAGCAACGTGACGGCCGGACCGAGCTTGAGCTTGGCGTGTTCCTCGCGGGCCTTGACGATCTCCGGGGTCATGAAGCCGCCGGTGTAGTTCACCCAGTCGGACCCGCCCTCCAGCGTGAGCTCCCAGACGTAGAGGCAGACGACCTTGGCTCTCCCGCAGCGCTTCTCGAAGGCATCGAGGTACTTCTCGAGGATCGTGAAATCGTAATCGTACTTGCCTTCGCCCTTGCTGACCCAGCGTACGATGGACTGCTCGTTGCCGAAGTGCGTCTCGGCGATCATCGGCAGGTAGATGGTGCAGAGGCCGGCCGTGCCGAGGACCTCGAACGACTTGTCGATGAGCTTCCAGTGCTCATCCGACCAGAGCGGGCAGCCGTATTGGAGCGCCAGCGTGTCGGGCGACTGGATTATGTCGACCATCGTCTGGTAGTCGCGCGGGTCGGGGAGCGTGAAGGCGGACACGCTCACCTTGACGGGGACTTCGAAAGGGCCGCCGCCGTCGGCGGTGACGGTGAGCTTGCCCTCGTAATCGCCTGGCGGGGCATCCTTGGGGACATCGACCGTCACTGTGATGGGCTGCACGGCGCCGGGCAGTTCCTCGGGCGCGCCCGCGTACTTCCACCGCGAGTACTGGCTGCGGACGACGGGCTTGATCTCGGCCGGGGCGGAGGTAGCGCCGGTGTAGCGGATGGCGACGCGGGCGGCGGGGATGACGCCCTTGACGGCCGGCGCCGCCAGGTCCGTGATGCGGGCCTGGAGATGCGTGATAGCGGTCCGCGAGCCGATGGTGACCTCGCCGCCGAATCGCCCGTTGCGGCAGGCGACGATCTGGATGGGCCTCAGCGGCTCACACGGATCGCCGAAGCCATACGGGTCCGGCGCGAGCGGCGTGGAGTTCCAGACCTGCACACCCTCCGGGCGCTGGGTGTTGGGCCGCGGGCCGCCGCCCTCGGGCGCGGTCAGGACAAGCTCCGTGATGCCGCACGTGCTGCGGACGAACGGCACGGCTTCGTATGCGCGGTTCTTTGCGGCCGCTTCATCGTAAGCCTTGGGATACGCGCTGCGATGCACCTCGACGGCCAGGACGTTGACGCCCTTGCGCATCAGGCCGGCCGGCACCTTGATGTCCAGATGGCGCTTGATCCGCTTCCAGGCCTCGATGACCTGCGGGTCCTTGGTTCGCCAGTCTTCCTTGAGCAGCTTGCCATCGGCGGCGAAGAACGTCTCGGGCGGGTAGTCATCCGCCGGCGTGTCGGGGCGCAGTTCGCCGGCGGGCATGTTGCCGCGGCCGACCTCCTTGCCGTTGAGGTAGACGACGGCCCCGCCGCGGTAGTCGACCGACAGCGACAGGTCGCGGGCCTGGGACCCGTCGGGCAGGAGGAACCGGCCGCGGAGGCAGATTAGCGACTGGAAAGGCGAGCTGCCGTCGAGGTAGTGAAAGCCCGCGTTGGCCTCCGCGCAGGCGGCGCCGTGGAGGTTCGGCTGGCAGGGCTGGCCGTGGAGGCGCTGCCAGGTTGAGTCGTCGAAGTCTGCGCCGGCCCAGCCCTCCGGCGGCGGGGGAGAATCGACCTCCGGGCTGCGCACGTCGAGCTTGCCGCCGTCGCGGACGACCGGCGCCTTGAGCACGTAGAAGGCCCGCCAGTTGCCCGCCATGCACAGGATTGTCCGCCCGGCCGGGCCGGAGGTAGGTGCCGTGCCGGCTGGCCTTGAGACCTGGGCCGAAAGAGGGACGTAGAAGATGGCAAGGGCTACGCCGGCCGCACACACGTATCGCGACATGGTTATATGATCTCCAAAACGCCCATCTAATGCAAACACCGCTGGCTGGGCCGCGGACTGGCGACCTTTTGCTTGCGGAATTGCGGCGGCGGGGCATAATCAAGCCATCACGGCCGCGACGACGGCCGAAATCATCCATACCCGGCGGTGTCGCGGGCACACAAGGCACTGACATGAGGGGCTGAACATGAGCAGAGCTCATTACACGCTGACGGGCCTGAATCTGATGCTGGTCGTTCTCGTCTGCGCAGTTGGCTGCACTCCGCCGGGGCCGGCGCCGGAGGACCTCCAGGCGGTCGCGCCTGAGCCCACGACAGCGCCGACCGGCCCGTCGCGATATGCGGTCCAGACGCGGCCGGCGACGCCAGACGAGGAGGCGGACGAGGCCGCGCGGCTCAAACTCCTGAAGAAGGTCCCCGAGATCGACTTCAACAACCTGGAATTCAGCAACGTCATCCAGTTCTTTCGCGACGTCAGCCACGCGAACTTCCATCCGAACTGGGCCGCGCTCCAGGTGGCCAACGTGACCAAGGACACGCCGATCAGTCTCCAGTTGAAGGATGTGACTGTCGAGTGCGCCCTCCGGCAGGTCCTTCTGGACCTCAGCACAACGACCAGGCTGGGGTACGTGATCGACGGGGGCGTGGTCGACATCAGCACCAAGGACGACCTGGCCAGGCACACGGTGAACCGGATCTACCCCGTCAAGGACATCATCGCGCGGATGATGGACATGGCACCCGCGCGGACGGCCCGGCAGAGAGGGATGGACATGCCAAACCTGGGCCCGGAAGAGCAGGCATTGAGCGATCTGTTCGAGGCGATAACCAGCGCGGTCGACAGGGATTCGTGGAGGCCGACCGGCACAGTCGGCGCGATCCAGGAGGTAGGCGGGATGATGGTCATCACGCAGACGCCTGAGAACCAGAGGGATATAGCCAACCTTCTGGCGAGCATCCGCGAGAGCATCGAGAAGACGCGGCTGGACCTCGGCGTTGCGATCGTGCGGCTGGTGAAAGCCGATTCGCGCAAGGCCCTTCGCGAGGCAATCGCCAAGGGCGGCGACCTGGCGCCCGTGCTGCGGCGCGGTGACGGCCGCGCGTGGCAGCTCGACCGCTGCGAGGTCGAAGACGTGCTGCTGGGGCAGGAGCTTGCCTGCTCGCGCTCGCCGGGACAGCCGGGCGGCTACGACCTGAAACTCAAGACCATCGATCGCCGCGACGGCGTGATAGAGGGTAGGCTGGCCTACGACTCGGCGTGGACGGAAGGCGGGGCCAGGCAGTCCGCCCGCGACCGCACGAGCCTGAGGATCGACCCCGCACGGCCGGAGGTGATCGAGCTTATTCCCGCCGGCGCGTCGGGCGGAGGCGTGGTCCTGATCCTCTGGCAGGCCCAGGCATCAAGGCAACCGCGCCCTCCACGGTTACGGACAAGCACCAGTTTGCGCTGGGCTTGTCCGCGAGGTCATGGTTGTTCAACGCCGGCCAATAGCGGCGCATGCTACGCCGATCAGGGCCTCTCGCGCTCCCTCTCCTTCGGCGTCGGGGTCGGCGGCGCGGCGATGGTCTTGGGCATCTCCGGCCGCGGCGGCGGCTTGCGGTAATGCTCCGGGCCGACCGACAGCTTGACCGTTAGCGGCGACGGCGGCAGTTTGACCTTGTACGGACTGGCCGGGGCCGGCGTCGGCGTCACGTGAACAAGCGGGGGTGCCGGCGCAATGTGATGCTCCGGCGGAACCGTCGGCGCCGGCGTGACTGGCGGCGGCGCCGGCGTGATGCGGCGCTGCGGCGGAAGCGTCGGAATGGGCGTGACGCGACGTTCAGGCGGCGCCGGCGTGATCGGCGGCGCGATCACCTTCGGCGTCGGGACCGGCTTGCCCGTCGGCAGCTCCCACTTGCTCCGCTCCCGTGCGTAGGCGTTCAAGTCCTTGGCGACCCTGGCGTGCGATTCGATGCTGGCCTGCGGGAGCCTGGTGAACTTCAGCGGCTCTGTCTTGTCGGCCACGACGTCCTTGTACGGCCGGACCACGCCCAGCTCCTTGCGGTCCTTCGCCGGCAGCCGGGCCTCCTGCTTCCGGAGGTCCGCGTAGGTCCGCGCCGGCCGCAGGTTGGCGTCCCTCACCCGCCGCTCGAACGCCTCCTTGCGCTGATCGAACCACTTCGGGTCGCTCTTGCGGTGCGTCCAGTCGGCGTGGACGAACAGCGGATCGTACCACCGATGCGTCTCGAGCGCCTGGTAAGCCGGGTAGATGCCCACCTTCCTGTATTGCGCATCGTAGTAGTCGCCGAAGCAGTAGTGGTCGTACCTCGGGTAGCAGAACAGGTTGTGGACCAGCAGGCTCAGGTCGACGGCCACTGTGGGCGTCCAACTGGCGCCCGCGTACCTGCCGTGCGGGAAGTAGCACGGGGCGAACAATATGCCGCGGTCGCGAAGCGTGCAGTCGTAGTACCCGTCGATGAACACGTAGCCGCGCGGCGTTCGGCAGTAGTGCGAGGGCACCCAGACCCAGTCCTCGCGGGCGTTGACCCAGAAGCCCGGCAGCCACGCGTAGCGGCCGTCGCGCCAGATCCAGCAGCCCGGGGACCAGATCACGTCGGCCGACGGCGCGGCCGGGATGGCCTCGTCAGGGCACGCCGGCGGGGCCGGAAGATACTCCACCTCGGTGGCGTCGGAAGGCGACCAGAAACCTGGTGTCCACTCCCAGCCGCCCTCTACCTGCGCCCAGTAGCCGGGCACCCAGCTATATCCCGGCGGCGGGATTCGCCAGCACCCGGCGACCCAGACGAAGTCGCTCAGGTCGGCGCTCCAGGACCAGTAGCCCGGCGCCCACACGACGTTGTTGCCCTCGGGGGCCTCGGCGGGCGGCACCTCGGGGATCGGGTCGGGCGGCTGCACGGTGACGATGACGCCCGACTGAGGGTCGCAGACCACCGGCTCGGCGAAGGCCTCGTTCACCACGCCGCGGGTCAGCACCTCCGGGGCCGTCTCGACTGCCGCCTCCACGCGGATGGGCCGCTCCTCCCGCGGGCGGTGCATGGCCAGGGCGGCCGAACCGGTGGAGGCCAGTACCAGCGCCGCCGCGGCTACGGATGCGAGTGTTCCGATACTGTTGCGATTGCACATAGTTTGCTCCTTGCGGTTTCGTCCCCGTCGCTCAATGTCCAATTCTACGTCCGTAATGCTCCAGACACCCAAGCCATGTACCCGGATAGTCCGCGGTGGTATGCTGTCGGCGGGTGAGAGGAGTTTGTCATGGGTCATAGAGGAGTGCGAGCAAGTGGAATCGCGGCCCTGATGCCGGCTTTGGCGGCGGTCTTGTTCGCGGGATGCGCGAACAACGGCGGGCTTTCGATCGTGGCCGCGCCGCAGGCGGCGGCGAAGCTGGACGCCGCCAGGCGGATCGCCCTTGTCGACGCCATCGGCAACCAGGCCGCGTATTCGCGACATCGCCCCGAGATCCTCAGGCTGGTGGCCGGCGAGCTCATGCGGCGTGGCTACGAGGTAGTCGTGGTCAAGCCATATCCGGCCGGGATCGCCCCTCGGGCCTCGGCCACGCAGGCGGCGACCGCGCCGGCCCCCGCCCGGACCGCCAGCGCGCCAGCCACCGCCCCGGCCGTGGCCGCCTCCACCTGGGCAGGGCCCGCGGGCGCGTTTCACAGCTCGGCCCTCGCCATGGCCCGCCGGCTCGGCGCCGACCTGGTGGCGGAGGTTGGCGTCTACCCCCCGGACAGCCCGGAGTACTACGTGATCGCCATCCCGCTGGTCGCCAGCGTGCGCCAGGAGTACAAGATGCACTTGCAGCAGGCGTCGCTGGTCTTCAGTTCGCCGGCCGACGGGACGATAGTCGCGATGGTCACCGCAAGCTACCAGTCGTCGCAGTCGCGGCCGGGGCCGGTCATTGAGGACCTGATGCTCGGACTGGACAGGCTCCGCGCCGGCGGCGGCACGGAGACGATCAAGCTGACCGGCAAGGACCGGCCCGCCGCCAGTGACGGCGCCGGTTCCGCGGACGGCCAGGCCGCCACCGCGCCCGCCGGCGGAGGATGAGCCCCGCGGAATTTCGGGCGGAATTTGGCCTCCCGGCCGGGCGTATCGTAGAGTCTAGATGAACAAAGACCTGCCGCCCATGCGGCGGCACCTAAACGCGGGCCTGGCCTCGTGCCGGGCCCTCTTTGTTTCTACGCTCGGCGCGAAACGGGTTTGCCCAGATTACCCAGTTTCCATAAGTTCGGCTTCGTTTCGTCCCTTTTGCCTTTCGGGCCCTGGCCGGGCTGCCCGCCGGATCGCCCCACTTCGGCGGGGCGGGACAATGTTGATTCTGGGCAACTTTGGCTTTGTTTGGTAATTTTCGTTGTTCCCGGCCGGACTGAGGCCAGGCCGGCGCAACAACCAACCGTCCGCGGTCGGCTCATGGCCGTCGCATATGCATATCCACATATTCGCATGTCAGAATGTCAGCCGGCCTTCGTCCAGCCCGCCCCGGTGCGCGGAAGCTCCCTTCTTCTCCTGGCGATGGATCGGGCGGCTTGCGGCCGCCGGTCCACAGAGTTCGCCTTTCCCGTCACGCTCAACTCCCGGCCGCCGCGCGATGCGGCACGGCCATACATACCGGGTATTATACCATGCCGTACAGATACCTGACAAGTGAATTCGGAGGATCTTCATCAGATTTCCGCCGGCCGCTCTAACCCGGTTTTGGGCCAAGAGCTAAGTGTCGCAAGCCCGACACGGAAGGGCTACCTAGTCCCTGAACAAGCGTGATTTTCCGAGGCGTGGCGCAAAAAAGGCTCGAAATCCCT